>NZ_CP021425.1:5382500-5982500 GCF_002162375.1 Oleiphilus messinensis
AACTCTTTTTTTTCGTTTCGCTCAAGAGCGATTTGAAGAAAAGTGTTGGCCCGAAAGATCTTAGGAGCAATTTAAATCACGTTAAATTGCACTTAAAATCAACCGGTTAAATCTTGCCAGACGCTGTCATTTCTGAGGTTGCCTTGGCTTCACTTCGTTCGTTTCGTGCCGCGTTTTGGGCCGTCCCGTCTGAAGGAGATGCGCATTATAAGGATCCTCTCCTTCCCGTCAACACCTTTTTTTAAAAAAGATGAAAATAAATTTACATCTCCTTCGGTCGAAATCAGCAAACGCTAACTTTAGCGATTTTCTTCTTGCCCGCCTGAATAACTTTGACGTCGCCACGCTTCAACATCAGAAACCCTTCGAGCGGGGTTCCATCTATATAGACTGCACCTCGAGATAATAAATCTTTCGCCGCTGCAGCATTCTTTACCAAGCCAGCCATTCTCATTACTGTTGCGATTGGTAGCTCATCAGCCCCCCCCAATTCGACCTCAACCTCTGGCACATTCTCGGGAATCTCACCTAATCCGATTTTGTTTCCGGCCTGCTTGTGGGCAGTCGCTGCAGCATCGGCATCATGGAACCGCTCAATAATTTCATGTGCAAACGCTTTTTTAGCATCTTGCGGGTTTCCGCCTTCATCAACAAAACGCTTCAGATCAGCAATTTCATCCAAAGATTTGAAACTTAACAACTCAAAATAACGCCATATTAATTCATCCGGCATTGAGAGTAGCTTCGTATACATTTCACCAGGCGCATCATTGACACCAATATAGTTGCCGAGTGATTTGGACATCTTTTGCACACCATCCAACCCTTCCAGAATTGGCATCGTAATAATAGTTTGCGGCTCAAGATCGTAATGCTTCTGGAGCAGGCGTCCCATCAACAAATTAAACTTTTGGTCTGTACCACCTAACTCAACATCCGCTTTTAATGCGACAGAATCATAGCCCTGCACCAAAGGATACAAAAACTCATGGATCGCGATAGACTGCTCTGACTTGAAGCGTTTACTGAAATCATCACGCTCCAGCATCCTCGCCACCGTGTACTGACCCGCAAGCCGGATCATGTCTGCAGCGCCCATCTCACTCATCCACTCAGAATTGAAGCGCACGGTTGTCTTTTCAGCATCAAGTATTTTAAAAACCTGCTGTTTGTAAGTTTCCGCATTCTTCAGGACCTGCTCTTCCGTTAAGGGCGGCCGTGTCGCACTCTTTCCAGTAGGATCACCAATCATGCCAGTGAAATCACCGATCAGAAAAATGACCTCATGACCCAATTCCTGAAACTGACGTAATTTATTGATCAAAACGGTATGACCCAGATGCAAATCCGGAGCAGTGGGATCAAAGCCAGCTTTAATCCTGAGTGTTCTTCCTGTTTCCAGCTTTTTGACCAGATCCTCTTCTACGATGATCTCTTCTGTCCCTCTACCGATGATAGACATCGCCTCTTGCACTGACGTCATAAATTCAACCTCTGATACCAACCGCTACGTTTTTGGGCCTGATTGTCACCCACTTTTACGGAATACATTAAAAATTACTAATATTAAATCGAAAGAAGCGCGCCATTATAGCAGCTTTTGTTCAATTCAATTATGCTGTTTCTGATTTTCGATTTTGAAATAAGTCTAAGATATAACCTATACTTCAAGTAATTTACCAAGATGGATCAGTAATAGGCTTAATTGTGTTAAAGAAATTTCCAAAAACTCACTTGTTCGCAGTATCCGCCATCGCCGTTGCAGTAACCGCAGCCCTGACGCTGGGCAATGGCAAAGATGCTGAGGCGAACCGCATCTCCGTGACGTTACCGGTCTCATCCGAAACGCCACTCACAACTCAAGACAAAGAAGGTCAGGATCTAGGCACTGTAAACACAAAACTGCCGCCTTCGTTACCAAAGCTGGGTGATGCTGTAGATTCAGCCACTCAAAACCTCACAGATACAGCTTCTTCCGTCGCCAATCCAGTCCAGCATTCTGAAACTGATGAGCTGACGCACGCTAAACAGGACAAGGGCAGCCCGACTCCGCCGGAAAAATGGGAAAGCTTTACTGTTCAGTCTGGAGATACACTATCTCGATTATTTGCCAAAGCAGGCTTGAGCGACAAACACATCTATAGCGTGTTTGCCGACAATAAGTCGAATAAGGACCTTGCTCAAATCCATCCGGGTCAAACGCTTCGTTTTCTGAAAAACGATAGTGGCGAGTTACTGAAAATCGAGCTGGTGCAATCTCAACTCAACACTTTCCAGGTCTACCGGGGCGACGATCAGAAGTTTCACTCAGTAAAACTGACCAAAACGCCTGATGTTCACACAGCATTTGCCCAGGGATCTATTGACTCGTCACTCTTCCTCGCAGCAAAAAAGGCAGGCATGAATGAGTCATTGACCATGGAGTTAGCCAATATTTTTGGCTGGGATATCGATTTCGTGCTCGATATTCGAGAAGGCGACACCTTTAATGTAGTGTATGAAGAGCTATTTCTGGATGGCAAAAAAATCGGGAACGGCAAAATTCTCGCTGCAGAATTCATGAATCAGGGAAATCAGTTTCAAGCAGTTCTTTACCGTGACGACAAGGGTAATGGCAACTACTACACGCCAGCCGGAGATAGCATGCGCAAAGCATTCCTTCGAAGTCCGGTCGATTTCGCCCGCATATCATCACACTTCAATTTAAAACGAAAACACCCAATTCTTCACAAGATTCGAGCACACCGGGGCACTGACTATGCCGCAGGGCGCGGAACACCAATTCGTGCCACCGGTGACGGAAAAGTGCTTTTGGCCGGGCGAAAAGGCGGCTATGGTAAAACAGTTGTAATACAGCATGGCCAGAAGTTTACAACGCTTTATGCTCACATGCACCGGTACGCCAAAGGCGTTCGCGGTGGATCTCGCGTCAAGCAAGGGCAGATTATTGGCTATGTCGGCAGTACAGGCCTCGCATCAGGCCCACACCTCCACTATGAATTCAGGGTAAATGGTGTGCACAAAAACCCATTGACGGTTAAATTCCCGAAATCGGAACCGATTCCCAAGTCCGAAATGCAACGCTTCAAAGCTCAAACCGCAACGCATCTCGCGCAACTGGAAACCTATTCGGCAAGTTACCAGTTAGCTGCGAACAACCGGGAGCAGCACAACAACGCGAACTAAAATCAACCTCAGATATCACAGACCGAATCAGTATGAATACCATACTGATTCGGTCGAGCCTTCCCTCCCTTGAAGCTTTACCGAGACCCCTGTGCATCCAATATCTCCACACACCGAGCATCAGAACTACTCTATACATGAAAACTATTATGTTGGCCTGATGTCCGGCACCAGTATCGACGGTATCGATGCAGCTCTAATTACCGTGAGAGGCGAAAAATTGCACCTCCAGGAAACCCTGAGTTACAACATTCCGGAAGACATAAAGTCTGAAATTCTTAGCCTGTGTAACACAGGAGACAACGAAATCCATCGCATGAAAACGATGGATCGAATGCTGGGAGAACTTTTCGCAAAAGCGACACTGAATCTACTTCAAAAGGCAAACATCAGGCCAAAACAAGTCACAGCTATCGGCAGTCACGGACAAACCATTCGACACTACCCCAACGAAAAAGTGGGTTACACCCTCCAAATTGGCGACCCAAATACCATAAGCAATCTAACCGGCATTACCACTGTGGCAGATTTTCGCCAGAAGGATGTTGCCGACGGCGGGCAAGGTGCACCACTCGTTCCACCTTTTCATGAAGCTGTATTTCTCAACCAAGAACGCATATCGGCAGTGGCAAATATTGGTGGGATGGCCAACATTTCACTGCATCACAACAACCAGCTGATCGGTTTTGACACAGGACCAGGCAATGTATTGATGGACTTATGGATCAATTGCCACAAAGGAGCCCATTTTGACTTTAACGGGGACTGGGCCAGCCAAGGCACCACAGATCAGCTATTGCTTGATCACATGTTACAATCTGAACCCTATTTCGCACAGCCGGCCCCAAAAAGTACAGGAAGAGAAGTGTTTAACTCATCCTGGCTAGCCAAAATGCTTGGAACAGAGCAACGATCGGCAGCAGATGTGCAGCGGACTTTGCTCGAACTCACAGCACGAACGGTATCGAACGCACTAAAAGAACTTAGCGTTTGCGGGGATGTCATAGTGTGTGGGGGGGGAGCCCATAACCTCTTACTCATGGCTCGGCTTCAGAGCCACCTTCAAAGTAAAGGGGTAAGGGTAAGGTCATCTGCTGAAACAGGTATCGATCCGGACTGGGTAGAAGCTTGCGCATTTGCCTGGCTGGCACACAGAACACTTAACCAAAGAACCGGAAGTCGCGCAACGGTAACAGGGGCGCACAAAGACAATATTCTCGGAGCCGTATACTACGTTTAAGTATAATGCTACTTAAGTGCGCTACGTTTAACTAGAAGTGAACATAACCCTGATTCAATAGGCGTTTTTTTTCAGTCGGACCAAAAGGAACCGTTTCTACAAATGGAGGTAAATCAGCAGGCGAAATATTCAATTTTTGCAGGTAATATTCACATACTTTCAAATCAATCACATTGAACGCATCCAATTCTGCAGCCTGACGAACCAAGCTCCGGTATTTTTGGAAGTTCGACTTGGCAAAAATACCGATCTCCGGACCATGTAATATGAATGCAATGGGCTCACCGCCGGAATAATGCTCCCCGTCTTCAATTAACTGGCTAGCCTTACCGAACAGCGCTTCAATCTCCTCGGGTGTATGAAGCTCAATTCTTGCAACGTAACGTTTTCCTTCCGATCCTGAGTCGATTAATGGCACAACCTGGGATGGCGTTTCAGCACTGACAGACCGCGCCAGCAACACGCCCACCAGAAGAATGCAACCTATCACACCCCATCGGCCAATACGGGAAAGCAATAATCCTTTTGTCATGAGAACTCACAAACTAACAACAGATTCCTAAAGCGGGAACTACTGGCAAGGGAATAACACTCATTTAAATCGAGAATGAAGATCCACAACCACAAGTGGCTGTTGCATTTGGGTTTGTCACCACAAAACGGGAACCTTCCAAACCTTCTTTGTAGTCCACCTCGGCCCCAACGAGATAGGGATAGCTCAATGGGTCGACCACCAACTTTACACCCTCTTTCTCTATTTGGGTATCATCTTCAGCGATTTCCTCATCAAATGAAAAGCCATACTGAAAACCTGAACACCCCCCTCCAGTGATAAATACACGAAGTGCAAGCTCATAATTCCCTTCTTCTTCGATCAAGGTTTTGATTTTCGCGACCGCATTATCGCTCAAAACCATCGGTGCGGGTATATGGGATTGAACAGCAGACATAAATTGCAGAACTCCTCTCAGCCACAGACGATCTGTGCAGATTAGTGAATAATGATGCCATTATCTAATTAACCGAGAAATATAGTCAACTATTCGACGAGCATTGAGCTCCCCAGACACAAATTAAGAGGGGAGTACAATGCCAAGACCACGACATCGGAAACCCCGATGAGTATCAGTGTGATGCCAATTCAGACTTTTTTGGTGATGCCACACTTCCTTTTTCAAACGCAGCCTTGTCAGCCGTTTTATCTAACACCGATTTCTCGGTGCCCCCAGCTAACTTGCCCGACATGGCCTTCTCGCGGACAGCACTGGCCGGAACATTACCATTATTTTTGCTCACATCTTCGCCTGATGACAATTTCTTGGAACTCTCTGAATGAGCCTTACCTGTAAACACTTGCGCAGTATCCTGCTTGGACAAGACCTGTTCAGGGTCTTTCAAGTGGACCAGATTACCATTCACTTCAGCTCCCATGGCCATTTCAATCAAGTGGTAATACACATTGCCTTTGATTGAAGCCTTGGCCGCGAGCTCAATGTGTCGTGCCGCATAGACATCACCATGCACGGTACCATTGACAATAATATGGGGGGCAATGACATCACCATCCACTTCTCCGACATCACTGATTCGAACCACAGCATCTTCGAGATTCTCTGCCTTGATCGTGCCATTTACTTTCCCGTCAATATGTAATCCACCCGAGAAATTCATATTCCCCTTGATACTGGTTTGACTCGAAATCAACGTATCAAAGTGCGTATGAACTTTCTTTACATCCGTTTTCTTGCTATCCGCTTTTTTTCCCCACATCCGAACCGGTCTCCCCAACGCGCCAATCAAACGTATCTTCAACTCTGACGGCTTTTTTGCCTTTTGACTGTGCCACGATCTGAACCTTTTCAGGCACAAAAGCATCTGGCAGCACAAGATCACCCTCTATACTTTGAAAATAGCGGAATCTAAATTTTATGCCAAGTTCCGTTTCCTCAGAGATATCCCGAAGTGGAAAAATTTCCTTTTTGCCGTGAATTTCTCCGATTAAATTGACGGCAACAACCCCGGAAATATAAGTGTTATTGTTTGAAACCTTTGCCAGCACAAATTTATATCCGAAGCGGCGTTCGTTATTGCTTGGGGATATTTCAACCTTGCGAATCTGAAGCAAGTTGTCGCCACTGGAGGGCGCCATGATATTTTTGTAAAACGTCACATCCCCTTTCAGCTGGGACACTTGGGACTCAAGCGATTGAATGGTCTGCAGTACATTTTTCCGGGCTTCTGTATCAATGGCTTGGCCCCGCTCAAAATTAGCAAGCTTTTGCCGCAATTCCATATCTGTTTTTTGATAAAGCTTGATACTGTTGAGCAACTGGGCACGTTGCTGTAGCGCTTCAGCATAGGCAAGCTCGACACGCCACTGCCCCATAAAAAAGCCCGCGCAGGATGCCATCACTGAAAAAACCAGCAGTATTGAAAAGCGCCGGAAACGGCGCCCTTTTTTGTACGGAACGAGAATTAACTTCTCATCAGACAAATCTGACATAAAATTGAGTTATCCGTAACCGATTGCGTTAAGGCAACACCGCTGGAAAATTCAATCCAGCCGTTTCAGCGTAGCCTAGCATGATATTCATGTTTTGGATCGCTTGACCTGCAGCACCTTTCACCAGATTATCAATTACGGACGTCACGATAACAACATTACTATCCGGCTGTCGATGCAATGCCAGCCGACACATGTTAGACCCTTTGACTGAGCGAGTTGCCGGGTGCTCTCCCGCCGGCAACACGTCAACAAAAGGCTCATTCTGATACCGTTTTTCGAAAAGAGACTGTAAATCCTGATCATGAGAAACCAGATCAGCATACAGTGTTGCCTCGATACCTCGAACCATGGGCACCAGATGAGGCACGAAAGTCAGACCCACCGCCTCACCTGCAGCCTGAGTGAGGCCTTGTTTGATTTCCGGCAAATGTCGATGCCCGGATGCACCATACGCTTTAAAACTTTCTGCCGCTTCAGCGAACAATGAATCCACTTTCGCTTGTCGCCCGGCACCACTTACGCCGGACTTGGCATCGGCGATAATTCGTCGAGCATCAACCACACCCGCTTCCAACAGAGGCAACAAACCGATTTGTACCGCAGTGGGATAGCATCCCGGGTTCGCCACTAACGGACTACTTGCAATCAATTCCCGGTTTAATTCAGGCAAGCCATACACGGCACGATCCAATAACTCTGGGCAAGCGTGCTGTTGACCATACCAGGTTGACCATACCTTCTCATCCTTGATTCGAAAATCTGCCGCCAAATCAATCACGCGCACCCCGGCCGCCAGCAACTCGGGTACCGACTGCATGGCGACGCCATTCGGTGTAGCGAAAAATACAAGGTCACAATTTTTAAGTGCGCCATCGTCAGGATCGGAAAACTCCACATCCACATGACCACGAAGATTGGCGAATAGATCAGATACTTTTTTGCCTTTCTCCGACCGGGACGTCACCGCCACTACTTCCGCATTGGGGTGAATCGCAAGCAGGCGCAATAGCTCAACACCGGTGTAACCAGTCCCGCCAACAACTCCTATACTTGCTTTCTTATCAGACATAGTAAACGACTCACTTTGTTCAATTAATTAAACTACTCAAGAGCACAAATGATCCATAAAACAGGCTCCCAGCACAACTCTAAACCAATATAATTGATTAATTTATGGATCATTGGCGCAGATTTGGCGAGGACAGCTCTACAATCGATTGCAAAATTGTGCGGGAAACCTCAAGCAACGTATATTCTAATGGCAATGCCTGTTAGCATGAGAGTACACCGTTTGCGGGCAACAAATACTTTTGCGGCTAAAACACAGTACTTTTGCATCTTAGACAGAGTATATTCGCCAGTAGCACACTCGCGCATGTAAAGTTGTACTTCCGGTGCGGCATAAGCGCAGTGAGATTGGAGCTGACATGATTAGGGAAAAACTCCACGAAGCATATATCCAGCTGTTCAGGCGGCGGCTCGCCAGCATGGATGCGCTACCACAACTTACCGTATTGGGTTTGTTTTCGGGAGCCATTACCGCCAGCATTATTCTGCTCTTCCGCTACATGATCGAAGCACCTTTAACGATGCTCCTCCCGGATGGTGATCCAGAAGGCTTTGAGAGTCTCAGTACTGCAATGCACTTTATACTACCGGTGTCAGGGGGGCTGGTTGCCGCCATACTGCTTTATTTAATGGGCGTAAACGACCGAAAAGTCGGCGTTGCCTATGTAATGGAACGGCTCGCCAACCATCAGGGCTATATCACGCTGAAAAGCGCTGCGGTGCAATTTGTCACGGGCATCCTGTCACTTGTGAGTGGACAGTCTGCCGGCCGCGAAGGCCCTGCAGTTCACTTGGGTTCCGCTTGCGGCAGCCTGCTGGGTCAATTCATGCGCTTACCCAATAACAGCATTCGAACACTGGTAGCATGCGGTACCGCCGCAGCGATTTCAGCATCCTTTAATACCCCAATCGCCGGTGTTATTTTTGCGATGGAAGTTGTGATGATGGAGTTCACCATTGCGAGTTTCTCGCCGGTAATTATTGCCTCTGTTACGGCTGCGATCATCACCCAAACCGTGTATGGCAACACACCCGCTTTTGTGGTTCCACAACTTTCATTGGACTCATTGTCCGATATTCCTTTAATTCTATTATTAGCCTGTGTTATTGCCGTGGCATCGGCATTCTTCGTTAATACCCTGCAGTTTTTCATGCGTTTCAAACAGCATTCCATTCTACTCAGAGTCAGTGTGGCAGGGTTACTCACAGGGATGGCAGCCGTTATTTTTCCCGAAATCATGGGTATTGGCTACGACACTGTGAATCAAACCATATTGGGTGAAATTGCCATTGGCAGCTTGTTGATTATTGCCTTTGTTAAATTGCTGATCACCTCTATGGCAGTGGGACTGGGTATGCCCAGTGGATTGATCGGCCCCCTGTTATTCATCGGTGCAGGAATTGGTGGCGCCTTCGGTCTCGTCGGACAGTACTTCTGGCCGGATACAACAACAAGTCCAGGCTTTTTCGCCATGCTGGGCATGGGCGCAATGATGGGCTGCGCACTTCAGGCCCCTCTTGCCGCGCTTCTGGCGCTACTGGAACTGACGTTGAATCCACATATTCTTCTACCGGGTATTCTGGTCATTGTCGTATCCAGTCTGATAGCCAGTGAGATCATGAATCAAAAGTCAGTCTTCCTTACGATCCTCCGTGAGCAAGGGTTGAACTACCAGACAGATCCGGTCATACAGGCTTTGCGACGAGTCAGTGTTGGGGCCATCATGGAGCGAAGTATAAAACGAGCGAACAAACTCATTACCTACACGGAAGCACAAGATTTACTCAAATCCGAACCACGCTGGATCATCGTCGAGTCAGATCGAACCCCCTTATCCGCTCTGCCTGCGGCAGATCTAGTCCGATTTTTGGGCGATACCCAAAACCAGCCTGAACCGAAAACAGAAACTGCAGATAATACTACCGAAATCGATAAAAAACCTGACAAATCAATCGATTTGATGGCTATCCCGGCTCAACGAAAAGACTTACAATCACTCTATTTCCAAGCCACATTACAAGAAGCCCTGGACCGCTTCGACGATTCAGGCGCAGAATTACTCTACGTTGAGCGCGTTTCCGCACCAACGATCAAAACCATACTCGGCGTTCTGAGTCGGCAGGATATCGAAAACTACTACCAGTACAAAAGGAGATAAGAATTTGCTTTGGGTAAAAGCGCTACACATCATTTCAATGGTCTGTTGGTTTGCCGGGTTATTCTATTTGCCGAGATTATTTGTCTACCATGCCATGAGTGAAGATCAGATCAGCCAAGAGCGATTCAAAGTAATGGAGCGCAAGCTCTATCGGGGGATCACAACTCCAGCAATGATTGCGACCCTGGTGTTTGGCTTTTGGCTTCTCAGCTACAACGCTTCGGGTTACTTTTCCCAAGGCTGGCTGCATGCCAAACTTTTCCTCGTTGCGATACTGGTTGGATACCATTTCTACAGCGGCGTACTGGTAAAATCATTCGCCGCAAATAAAAATACCCGGAGCCATGTGTTCTACCGTTGGTTTAATGAGTTTCCTGTTCTCATTCTCGTGATTGTAATTATTCTTGTTGTGGTGAAACCATTCTGATGCCCAGGTATACCTCCCCCCCAAATGTACTTATTTTATCCGGACTAGACCCCTCAGGTGGAGCGGGAATCCAGGCGGATATCCAAACCACCAGCCTGTTAGGTTGTCACCCTTTACCCATTGTGACGCTGAATACGGTGCAGACAACAGCCCGGGTGCTCCAATCCCAAGCAGTGTCGGCTCAATTTATCCGACAGCAAATCGAAGCACTGCAAACTGATGTCAGAATAAACGCGATCAAAGTCGGAGCCCTTGGAGACAGCCAGATTATTGAAGTTGTCAGGGCTGCAGCAGCGCAACTTTCAGTGCCGCTCATCATCGATCCGGTGCTGCGGGCTGGCGGTGGTGGTAAGCTTTTCAATGGTCATCGCGCCCGAGCGGATTACGAGAAGCTTTATCCACTTTGCACCCTTATCACACCGAATAGCGAAGAACTCCTGGAATTGACTGGCGCCAGCACAATTAATGACGCTGTCGTCTCTCTGACCGCATCAGGTTGCGAGCATATTTTGGTCACAGGTGGGCATGAGCCCGGTGCAGAACTGGAAAACCGGCTCTACGGTCAGGGAAAGTTGATTGCACGCTGGCAATGGACTCGTATAGAAGGCGAATTTCATGGCACCGGCTGCACATTGGCAGCCGCAATAAGCGCGGGCCTGGCCAAAGGATATAACCTGATCAAAAGCTGCAAAGAAGCCCAAACGTTTACCGATAAGGCAATCCGCAACGCCTACCGAATTGGGCAAGGACAGTCGATACCGTGTAGAATTGAGGATTGAACAATAGATGATAGCCACAACCCATGACAGAACATAAACTCAAGGGGCTGTACGCCATAACCGATCCAGTCTTGATGCCCACGGAAGCCAAAATGATCACCGGGGTGCAGCAAGCCCTTGCGGGCGGAGCTCGTGTTATCCAATACCGGGATAAGCACCCCCAAACAGCAGAAAAACTAAAGATTGCGAAAAGCTTGAAGCAACTCTGCGAGTCATTTTCAGCCCTACTTCTAATTAACGATGATGTAGAATTGGCTAACCTTTGCAATGCAGATGGCGTCCACCTGGGACAAGAGGACATGGCGATCAATAATGCCAGAGCCATACTCGGTCCCGATAAAATTATCGGAGCAACGTGCCATGACAGCCTGCAACTGGCGGAACAAGCCCAGTCCCAAGGTGCAGACTATCTTGCATTTGGCCGCTTTTTCCCATCAGAAACAAAGCCTGGAGCGCCCGCTGCATCAATGGCAATTCTCAGCCAGGCCAAACGCGACTTCACGCTTCCAATTGTGGCGATTGGCGGCATCACTCTGGAGAATGCGTCAGCGCCCTTGAAAGAGGGCGCGGATATGCTGGCGGTGGTTCATGCTCTGTTTTCTGCAACAGACATCACTGCGCGAGCTAGCGCGTTTTCCGACCAGTTTAGATGCTAAAGCGGACCACAATCACAATACGCTAACCAGAATAGAACCCGAAAACGCACAGATTTTAAAATGCATAGGTTTTAAAACACATAGGTTTAATCATGACTAAATCCGAAGACTTGTTTCAACGCGCACAACGACATATTCCTGGCGGCGTAAACTCCCCCGTGAGAGCGTTCAAAGGTGTAGGCGGTACGCCTGTATTTTTCAAGCACGGAGAAGGCGCTTATCTCGTTGACGAGGATGACAATCGTTATATTGACTATGTCGGCTCATGGGGCCCAATGATTTTGGGGCACGGACATCCCGCTGTATTGCATGCAGTTAAACAACAATTGGAACACGGTCTCGGATTTGGTGCCCCTACTGAAATCGAGATCGAGATGGCTGAAAAAGTATGTGAAATAATGCCATCGATCGAAATGGTCAGAATGGTAAGTTCAGGAACAGAAGCAACCATGAGTGCAATTCGCCTGGCTCGAGGGTATACGGGACGGGATAAAATTATCAAGTTTGAGGGTTGCTACCACGGACATTCAGATTCACTTCTGGTAAAAGCGGGTTCAGGCGCTCTGACCCTGGGCGTGCCAAACTCGCCAGGCGTTCCTGCCTCTTTAGCTGAACATACACTCACACTCCCCTTTAATGATATTGACGCCCTGAAACAAACTTTTTCTACACTCGGTGATCAGGTGGCAACCGTCATTGTGGAACCCGTTGCGGGAAATATGAATTGTGTTCCCCCAGTACCGGGTTTTCTGGAAGCCCTTCGCGAGCAGTGTGACAAATACGGAACCGTTCTGATCTTTGATGAAGTGATGACCGGATTCCGGGTCGCACTAGGCGGTGTGCAGAGCCTCTACAATATCAAGCCTGACCTGACAACACTGGGCAAAATCATTGGCGCCGGTCTGCCGGTTGGTGCATTCGGCGGCAAGCGGGAGATTATGGAACACATTGCGCCTCTGGGGCCGGTATATCAGGCTGGCACATTGTCCGGCAATCCGCTGGCAATGCAGGCCGGACTCACCATGCTGCAGCAAATCAGTAAACCCGGGTTCTACGGCACCCTGGCACAACTCACCGAACGATTAGTGCAAGGCTTGCGGGAAGCGGCCAAGGCCGCGAATATTTCCCTGACCACAAATCAGGTCGGCGCCATGTTCGGTTTCTTTTTTACGGAAGAACAATCGATCAGCCACTTCTCCCAGGTCATGGACTGTAATCAGGAACGTTTCAAACAGTTTTACCATGGCATGTTGCAAGAAGGAGTCTATCTTGCTCCCTCGGCGTTTGAAGCAGGCTTTGTTTCTTCAGCACACACTGAAGCCGACATCGATACCACCCTGAAAGCGGCCAAGAAAGTATTTGCAACACTGTCCTGAGTTAAATCCCGCTACAGTCGCCAACGCCCGAAAAACATGTGTTACCTTTCGATACACTCGGTAACACATGTTACCTTACTACCAAAAAAACTGCTTCAGAAGACCTTTCCTGCATTAAACCCACATTTCGGAACTGTGAGTACGCCCACACTTTTCTGACACTTTCGTACCACTTACTCACTCTTATGGGCGATTGTTCCTCTCTCATTGCAGCAATTGGCCCACTGGTTGCGATATGACTCCCAGCAAAACCTCTGCAGAGACAGAAGACGCTAATACAACAGAAAACAATAACCCTAACGGGAAAAAGTAAGCAAGGTGCCCTGCCTGACGGGGCAAGATGCCAAATCAAAAACAACGAAAAGCATCGCATTCTTTCGTTTGCTAAAAGACAAACATAATAAATTGATTTTGCGAAAGGAAAAAATAACATGAAGCTTAGAAAAGCGCTGATTGCCGGAATACTACTTAACCTTTTCACACTTCCCGCTCATGCAGGCTGGTTCGACTGGTTGTTCCCGCCTTCAGACTACACAAAAACCAAATATCCCATCGTGATGATTGGCGGATTTATGGCATTTGATGACATTCTCGGCATCGAATATTTTTATCGAATCCCCGATGAATTGTCAGAAGATGGCGCTACCGTTATCCCCGTGAACTTGTCGGCCTTTAACGGCACTGAAAGTCGCGGAGAACAACTGATGTTCGAACTTGAGCGTCTTGCCGCAATATATAAAACCGAGAAGTTTAACATCGTCGCACACAGCGGTGGCGCCACAACAGCACGATGGGTAGCCGGGGTAGACCCGACTCACATTGCCTCAATCACATCGGTTCATGGTGGCCACAAGGGACTCGACTTCGCAGACTGGGTCTGGGATGTATCGAAACAGCTGGACAATTCTGGCGATCTCGGCAGTGCAACCAAAGACACGTTGGCCACATTGTTTAACCTGTTTGGTGCCGCTGTTGAAGTTCTCTCCGGCAATTCAACTTCAGACTTCCCTCAAGATGCGATGGCCATGCTGGAGGACTATACCACGGAAAAATCACTGCAATTCAATCAGGATTTTCCTGCCGGTGTCCCCGTCTCCGATTGCGGAGAAGGAGCCTATCAGGTTAATGGTATCCGCTACTACTCCTGGGGTGGAACATCAATATTTACCAATGCATTAGATCCGCTGGATTACTTTTTCATGGTGTCTGATCAATTCTATGACGGGGCCAGCGATGGACTTGTCGGGCGCTGCAGCAGCCATTTGGGTATGGTTATTCGCGACAACTACAGCATGAATCATGTCGATGCAATGAACCACATTTTTGGTATGCATGGCTTGTTTACAACTGACCCGATTACACTCTACCGGCAACATGCCAATCGTTTGAAAAAAGCAGGCTTGTAAGCTTCAGCATCAGAACAGGAAATGAAGGTGAGCAACCACCTTCATTTTTTCCTTCAGTTCGTCATCTCACCTCGCATTGGCCAGGGCCCGATCTGCCCCGGAGACGTCACCATTATCCCGACGAACCTGAGCGACTTTACGCCATATGGAGGCGCGTTTTTTGGCATCTTTCCCCGCCAGGCTCAACGCTTTTAAATACAGCTGTTCAGCTTGGGGATAATTTTGTTTGAATGCGCGAACAGCGGCCAGCGCTTCGTAGGGTTCTGGTGATTTTGAGCTTAAGCGCTGAGCTCGCTCTGCTTTGGATAATGCCGCCTGCCAACGCCCTTTCTGGAGCGCAGCGTAAGCCTCCCCAACCAGCTTTCGAGCAGGTGCTGACATCTGGACATAGTCATACCGCACTTCAGGTGCTTTGCGGACAGGTGTTTTTTCAGGTATTTGCTTGGGTTGAGACACAGAGTCAGGCTCCGCCGGACTCGACTCAACAACCACCGGCTGACCAGTACGATAGGCCTGATGAGCGCACCCCTCCAGCAAAACCGCTGAAACAACCGCACTGCACAAGACTGCCCTGCGTACTAATGACAATCGCTGACGTTGACGAATATTTTTGACTTGCATCCCTGCCAATGCGGCAAACATAACACTGCTCCTTCCAAACTCGATAATGGCGTCCCAAATAGACCTGTCAATCAAACAGATTTTTGATCCAGCCTTTAATCTGACCAAAACCTGACTGACAATTCTGATATTCTACCGGTTGAGTTCCCACAATAAAAGGAAGCTCTCGAGCCCCCTCACACCCTGAATCCGTTACCTTTTCAGATTCTTCCATAATCCAGTAATGATCAACGCCTTCAGGCAGTACCGGATTGAAAGAACGCTGTGGCATTCCCCGCATTATTTCGGACCAAATCCGGAGTGCACCGGTTGCTCCGGTCAGCGCTGTACGTTGATTATCATCTCGTCCGACCCAGACAACGCCTAAATAATCCCCCGTCATTCCAGCAAACCAACTGTCCCTTGAATCATTGGTCGTCCCGGTTTTACCAGCCAGATTAAGTTTTGGGCTCAGACGTTGGTATGCAGACCGACCGGTTCCCTCCTGCATCACTTCCTGCATCATTCGATGCAGCAGATATACAGTCTGAGGCTTGAACTGAGCCTGCAGCTCATATTCATACCGGGAAAGCGGTCCACCGTCTGCATCAACGACTTCGCGAATCGCCCGAACCGGCACATTGAACCCGGATGCCGAAATGGTTTGATACATTGTGGCAACCTGATAAGGCGAGAGTGATAGCGCCCCGAGAAAGAGAGAGTAAAACGGATCAATCTCCTCTTTAACACCCAGCTTGGCGAAAGTTTCAACCACATTATTTACCCCCAGGGACATTCCCAGGTGCACCGTAGACAGGTTGAGCGAGTGCGCCATCGCCATATGCAACGGAACGATACCATGCTCCTGGCCGTCGTAGTTCTTCGGCTCCCAGACGTTCCCGTTGGGTAACGGCACAGTAATCTGTTTGTCTTCAAGTAGCGTACTCAATGTGTATTGATCTGAACGCTCCAGAGCCGCAAGGTAGACCGCAGGTTTCGCCAGAGACCCAATGGGTCGCTTTGCATCAATTGCGCGATTAAAGCCCGCAAAGCGAGCATCGCGTCCGCCAACCAGTGCGATTAACTCACCACTCTCCGCTCCGGTTATGACCACGGCACCTTCGAGCGACTTGTTATGTTTTTGTTTTTCCAGTTGATTCAATACACTAGCAAGACGGGTTTCACTCTGATGCTGTACCTGTGGATTCATGGTCGTAAATATTTTCAGTCCTTCAGATTCCAAATCCTCCTGCTGGTATTCTTTTTGTAATTGCCGCTTAACCAAATCCAGAAATGCCGGGTATCGATTTTCGGTATAGACCGGTTTACTGGTCACACCCAGAGGTTTTGCTTTTGCTGCATCCGCTTGTGCTGCTGAAATAATCTGTTCTCGCATCATGATATCCAGTACCAGGTTACGCCGGGCGAGCGCACGTTCCGGGTGCTTACGAGGGTTGTAGTAGGATGGACCTTTCACTAATGCAACCAGCAGCGATATTTGATGTAACTCCAAATACTCTAAAGACTGGGCAAAATAAAACTGGCTTGCGCTGCCAAAACCATGAATTGCACGATTACCACTCTGACCGAGATAGATTTCATTTAAATAAGCTTCGAGAATTTCTTCTTTGCTGTAATGGAAGTCGAGTAACACAGCCATGGCCGCTTCGGTGGCCTTGCGTGTCAGGGTTCGCTCATGGGAGAGAAAAAAGTTTTTTACTAACTGTTGGGTCAGGGTACTCGCCCCCTGGACGACCCGCCCCGACTGAGTATTAACCCACAATGCTCGCAATATGGCTGTTGGGGCGATTCCGTGATGGGACCAAAACTTTTTATCCTCAACCGCCAACAATGTTTTGATCACAACATCCGGTACAGCATCCAATTGGAGCAGTATGCGTTCCTCCTGTTGATTCGGATAAATGCCACCGATTTGTAACGGTTCCAGACGGATCAGGTCATCACCAGTCCCCGCCTGCAAATTACTGAGCACATCCCGCGTGATTTCAAACGACGCCTTCTGTGCGTGTTCTTGCCCATCGGGAAACGCAAAGCCCCGAGTATAGAGACGAAACATCCGCCCCTGTCGGAAATAGCTTCCGGGCTTATTCAGCCCTGATGATTCGCGATAGCCAAGTTGCTGTAACTCCCATTCAAGGAGTTCTGCATTCAGCGCGACGCCTGAGTATATTTCCAATGGACGGGCATACACTTTGGCAGGAATTTGCCATTTGTTTCCTTCAAAGCGGTCCCTCAAAGTGGCATCCAGATAGATCACCCAACCACTGCCGACCAAAAAGAAAACCGCAAAAAGTTTGAGCATGATTGGCAGGAAACGGAATCTGGCTGTTTTGCCGGAGCCATCACTGTTCTTTTTTTTCGCAGACTGGTTTTTCGCAGGCTGGCTTTTCACTGGCTGGGTGCGTGCGCCACTGCTCGCCTTCGTTTTCCGGGCACTGGATTTACCGCTTGCACGGGTCTTTTTACTTTTGTCCGTTGACACACCTGCCGGTTTCTTCACGGCACGGTTGCCAGTTTGATCAGTCTTCGCCTTGCTTGTCACTGCTTTTCCTTTATTTGTCATAATACCTCTGAAAGCTCATCCTGAGTCTTTACTTTACACAAGGGCGGACTTTCCGCGCTTAATTTCGCTATTCCCGTTTTTTACCGTTATGATGTCCTCATTGACAACAAAAAGGAGATTCTTGTGAGCACAGACCTGATAAAGGCTCTGCAAAACCCCGAGCTGTATGATCACCCCGTTGCAGAATTCAAGGTAATGGAAACCCATATTTCCTGGGTTATTTTAACCGGACCTTATGCCTATAAAATAAAAAAACCGGTCAATTTCGGCTTTTTAGATTTTTCTACCCTTGCTCAACGCGAGCATTTCTGCAAAGAAGAGCTTCGCCTGAATCGGCGTCTTGCGGAATCGCTCTATCTGGATGTCATTCCGATTACCGGTACACCCGATACCCCGGCGTTTAATGCTGGCGGTGAACCATTCGAGTACGCCATAAAGATGGAACAATTTGCGCAGGAAGGGTTACTTGATCGCCTTCAGGAAAACAGCGCACTGAAAGCAGAGCACATCGATCAGCTGAGCGACATCATCGCGGAATTTCATCAAAAAATCGAGCCCGTTGCAAACACCACTCAACTCGGTACACCTGAAGCCATATTCGCTCCGGTAGCACAAAACTTTGAGCAAATCCGCCCGCTATTGAATGATGACAAACAACTCAAACAACTTGAACAATTGGAAGGCTGGGCCAATTCGGCGTATGCACGCCTGAAAGACGAGTTTCAACGTCGCAAGGACGAGGGCCATATAAAAGAATGTCATGGTGACATTCACCTGGGCAATGTTACTTTGCAAGACAATCAGGTTATCTTATTCGATTGTATTGAATTCAACGACGATTTCCGTTGTATCGATACCCTCTCTGACCTCGCATTTCTGCTCATGGATCTCGAAAACCGAGGCTTGGATCACTTTTCCAGACGCTTGTTCAACCGGTACC
This sequence comes from Oleiphilus messinensis, assembly GCF_002162375.1. Classification (GTDB taxonomy): domain Bacteria; phylum Pseudomonadota; class Gammaproteobacteria; order Pseudomonadales; family Oleiphilaceae; genus Oleiphilus; species Oleiphilus messinensis. Next base: position 5,401,428 of record NZ_CP021425.1, read on the forward strand.
TGGAAAAGACCGGTGATTATCAGGCCTTACCATTGGTCTATTTTTATAAAGCCTATCGCGCCATGGTTCGCGCCAAGATTGCGCTGTTTACGATGGGGAACCCGTCCCTTGATGACACAGCCAGAGCAGAGCTATTGGACACATACCAACGTTACGCCGATCTGGCCGAGCGCTATTCTTTCGTCCCGAACCGCTATCTACTGCTAACACACGGGTTATCGGGGTCAGGTAAATCGACGGTTGCAAAAGCACTGGTAGAAAACCTGGGCGTGATTCAGCTGCGTTCTGACGTAGAGCGGAAACGATTGTGCGCGCTTGCTGTCAACAGTGATGCAACCGCAGCGGTTGGAGAAGGAATTTACACCCAGGAAATCACTCAAAAAACCTATGAGCGCCTAGCAACGCTATCTGAATTAGCGTTACATTCCGGCTTTGCAGTGTTAATTGACGCCACCAATCTGAAGCGCTGGCAACGCACACTCTGCTCTGAAATTGCGGAAAAAGAAGGCGTCGCCTGCATCCTGATTGACTGCGATGCTGATCCTGAAACCATCAAGACCTGGATAACCCAGCGCGCTGAAACAGGGCAGGATGCATCCGATGCAACGTTAGAGGTGCTGGAAGCACAACAGCAAAGTCAAGAGCCACTGGACGAGGAAGAACTGGAGCATACTCTGAGGGTCAGAACGGATGAAGAGGGTCAGGTCGAGGCATTGATTCACTCATTACGTAAAAAGTTATCGCTCTGAACGGCATCAAGCCGTTCACCGTTCCAGAAAGTTCAATACTTTGTCTTCGGTGATCGGCTTGGGAATAAATACCAACCCCTGTGTTTCGGCTTTCGCACGAACTCGCTCTTGAAAATTCGCAGTGATCAGCGCAATTTTTACACCCGGTGAATTTAATTTCAGCTCCGGCGCAACGGTAAGACCATCCAGGCCGGGCATATTCATATCCAGCGTAATAAAATCAATATGATTTGTCTCGCTTAACCGCTTTGCCTCCTCACCATTGGCGGCTTCCAGAATATTCCAATGACTGAATTCACATTCAACAATCGCCCGTAACATCATTCTGGAGATTCGGCTGTCGTCTACAATAAGTATGGTTTTAGGTTCCGATTTGTCCGCCACGGGTTTCTCCTGATAGTCGTATTTTTTCCAGTATAGCCGCTTATTTCGACGAAAGTCCGGGATCATCTATACTGATAACAACAGCATGCAAGAATAACCTGTACGTGGGATTAATTACGGGAGCGTTTTATGCCGGATCAAATAAAAATTATAGATGACCCCCTTTACCAACTACTCCGAGCGGAACGAATCGCTGATTTCAACACGCAAAAACAAAACACGGCTATCTTACCGGACTTATCTTTTTGCGACTTTCGCGGTCTGGATCTCAGAGGCATGCATGCAGAAGGCTTGAATTTCAGTAACGCTTACTTCCGCGGAGCCGATCTGCGGGGTATCGACTTCCGCCAATGCACCCTCGAAGGGGCCAGTATCGCGGGCACCAAAATATCAGGCTGCTACTTCCCTGAAGCACTGAGTGCAGACGAAATCGTGATGTCTTTAAACCATGGTACACGCATGCGGTATAAGGGTTAAAAAATTCGGATTACACGATTAAAATACAGGTAAACGACTGATGTACTTACCAGGTACACATCCAGAACTGGTGGACTTGCTCATCGAACAGTTCAATACAACCATAGAGCTGCTGGTGAAACACCTTCCACCAAACCACAGCAGCGTCGATCTGCTGCCCACCACGGCCTATCACAACATCGTGGGGGCCGGCCAAGTCGGCGTTGTTATGAAAGGCTTCTTGCAGGCTTGCTGGGGCGAAAAAACCGTATTTATCCTGCAGCCGGGTGATTTAATATTGCAATCCCGAAGTCAGTCCGGTATTTGTTTACTGGCAGAAGACCCGGTAACCGTTCATATTTGGGAAAATAGAGCGTTTTACGAGCATATCGCAACCCACCCAGAAGCGCTAAACCTCTGGCAAAAAGCGATTTTATTACAAAATAGTGTTTTCGCCCATGCCTACGCAGCGGCAACCAAAAAAGGTCTGCGCCCTACTGCCGGCTTTACCCGCTATATTGAAGGCGATATTATCCTGCATCAGGGCGATCTCGCGGACAATGTATATACAATGCTGAAAGGCTCTGCGAAGGTACTGGTCAATAAAACTGAAGTCGGTGAGATTCATGAGGGTGAAATCTTTGGCGCTATTGCATGCTTAACTGCGGGAAGGCGCTCTGCAACAGTCATGGCAACCAGTAGTTGCACGGTGATGGCGGTTCCAAAAGAAGAATTTGTCGAGCTACTCCACGCCCAACCTGAAACGTGCCTGAAACTTATCGAGACAATGGCCAATCAAATTATTTCCATGAATGCCCGGCTGAGCAATTCTGAACAGGACTTCTACTAGCCCATGACCAAGAACACTTCAGATACTTTAAGACAGCGATTACTCATCGCTTTTGGCGCCTTTGCTGTAGGCATGCTCGTAGCAACAACGCTGACATACCAACAATCAGAAAATTCAGGAACTACAGATTCACCAGCGGTACTACTCAACTACAAAGGCAAAGATTACCGCCTTGATGAACTGCCTGTATCCATTGCGCTGGCCTATTCAGACCTTGAGCATGAGACATATGAAAACAAGCAATTACTACTGATTGATGCTGGCCTGCAACTCCATGTCGCCCAGTTTGCGCGAGACAAGCAACTCTCTTTCGATGAGGCCCGGCAACAGCTCTTTTCAATTTCACCCATCACCGAACAGGCAATTGAACAGTTCTGGAAAGACAATCAGGAACAGATTGGTCAGCCTTTTTTTGCTGTGAAAGAGAATATAAGGCAATACCTGACACAAAAACAGGAACAAGAGAAGAAGAACCAAATCTATTCGGCGCTGACACAATTCGGAGATTTAACGGTATTGCTGCCCAAGCCCGTGCGCCAGAAAGTTGATATTGATACAGAAGATTACCCGACCAAGGGCCCCGAAAAAGCGCCACTACACATCGTCGAATTTGCAGATTATCAATGTCCGCATTGTAAAACAGCTTTTAACACACTGAATCAGCTTATCGAGCAATACCCTGAAGCGATCAAGCTAACCTTTATCGACTTTCCCATCAACAGTTCCGGGGTATCCAAAAAAGTTGCGGAAGCGGCATATTGTGCTGGTGAGCAGGGGCAATTCTGGCCCTATCATGCGCTCGCATTTCAGCAACAATCCGATCTGGATAAAGACTGGCCACTTGAAACCGCTACGAACCTTAAACTCAATCTGGACAAGTTCAGATCTTGTCTCACATCGCTTCCCGCACGAGAACATGTGCAACGGGGACAAAAAGCAGGATGGGATCTGAATGTCAGGGGTACACCAACCCTGTTCATCAATGGCCGAAAATTCGATGGTCATGACCTGAAAGCAGAATTAACAGAATACATTGCCGGAAAAGCGGCTGACTCGAATCATTAATTGGTTCTACAACCGGCGGATTACACCTTAAGTGAGATAAAAACGGTGATTGAATGATCGTTATTTATTTCTGTTTGCACTAGTAATATACTAGCGCGCCTGTTCAGGCTCACCCACGATAGATAAGGGTGAGTTGCAATTCAATCCAGATGACCTTTTCGATTCGCCATGGCCAGCAGAAAAAAAACGGCAAATGCCAATCTCGAAAGCATGTACAGGGTGTTTACCGCACCCGAGGCCCCGCAATCGACCTTAAGCCAGATTGAAGACTATATTTCGAAAAATCTCGCAGGGTTCTTACAAGAGCACATTGTAGCGGTTGAGCGGGATCTTTCTGAAGTTGAAAAGGACTTTGCGGATTCCGGTATACCAGATAAACCCATGTTCGTTTCTGAACAGGCTCAGTTCCTGCTCGATAAACTGGTCTCCAACTCAGTCCATACTGCCGCACCAAGCTTCATTGGCCACATGACATCGGCCTTGCCCTATTTCATGCTGCCGCTGTCAAAAATCATGATTGCGCTGAATCAGAACCTGGTGAAAACCGAGACGTCCAAGGCTTTTACACCATTGGAGCGTCAGGTTTTAGGGATGTTACACCGCCTGATTTATCAACATGATGACGCCTATTATGCGCAATGGATGCACGATCCTCTGCACGCACTAGGCAGTATGTGCTCCGGTGGAACGGTTGCAAATTTAACGGCACTTTGGGTGGCACGAAATCTGGCCTTTCCCGAAGAAGGTGGCTTTAAAGGTATTCGCCGGGAAGGATTGACCCGCGCGTTGTTATACTACGGTTATACCGGTGCAGCTGTTCTGGTTTCAGAACGGGGGCATTACTCACTGAAGAAAGCGGCCGACATTCTTGGCATTGGACATGATTACATCATCCCGATCCCGACCAATGACCAAAATAAAATGGACATTGATGCACTGCGCAACGAATGCATCCGTCTCAAAAAAGATTCGATCCGAATCCTCTCTATCATTGGAATCGCGGGAACAACCGAGACAGGCAATGTCGATCCGCTGGAAGATATTGCCGACGTAGCCAAAGAGTTCAATGCCCACTTCCATGTCGATGCCGCTTGGGGTGGACCGACGCTCTTTTCACGAAAGTTTTCCCATTTACTAAAAGGCATTGAGAAAGCGGATTCCGTCACCATTGATGCCCACAAACAATTATATGTGCCCATGGGCAGTGGTCTGGTACTTTATAAAAACCCAACCAGTGTCAACGCAATCGAACATCATGCCCAATACATTATTCGTAAGGGCTCACGGGATCTGGGCAGCACAACACTGGAAGGCTCTCGACCCGGAATGGCACTCTTGATCCATTCCGGCCTAAAGGTTATTGGTAAAGATGGCTATGAGCTTCTGATCAATCAGGGCATCGAAAAAGCCAATCTGTTCGCAAACTTGATCGAACAGCACCCTGACTTTGAATTAGTGACCCCGCCTGAACTTAACATTCTGACCTACCGCTATTGTCCCGCAGAAGCCCAGGCAGCATTAAAGGTCGCCAGTCAGGAACAAACAAATAAAATCAATCAAATCCTGAGCCGGGTGACCAAAAGTATACAAAAAACACAGCGGGAGCGGGGTAAGGCTTTTGTGTCCCGAACTCGCCTGAATCCGGCAGTGTATGGACGATCGCCCTGTGTTGTCTTCAGGGTCGTACTGGCCAACCCGCTAACCACGCCTGACATCCTGACCAGCATTCTCGAGGAGCAACGGGAACTGTCCGCAGAACCGGGCATCGCTACTGAACTTCAACACCTGCAAACACTCGTATCTGAAGTACGCCAGGCAACCACCTAGTGTTGTAGGGTTCACCAGACTACAAATTCTTGCACACGGCATAACCCAGCAGTTGGTAATTTTCGGTATCGGTGTTATGTTAGCTCTTTCACGCACAGGATAGTCAGGAATTACACTTGGCCATCCTGTGCCATCTAGAATAATTAAGAAAGAGAATCTAATAGGATGCCGTTTCAATCTTTCACCCCACCTAGACGTATTTTAATGGGACCCGGTCCAACGGATATCTCACCCAGAGTCCTGGCAGCCCTCTCACGCCCAACCATTGGCCATTTGGATCCGCTGTTTATCCAGATGATGGATGAGCTCAAATCATTGCTGAAGTATGCATTTCAAACCGAAAATGACTACACCATGGCAATCTCGGCGCCAGGCTCAGCAGGTATGGAAGCTTGTTTTGTAAACTTGGTCGAGCCGGGCGACAAAGTGATCGTTTGTCGCAATGGTGTCTTCGGTGAACGCATGCGTGAGAACGTACTGCGCAGTAACGGCGAGCTAATTACCGTGGATGACCCCTGGGGGCGAGCCGTTACGCCGGAAAAACTTGAAGCGGCCCTGAAAGAGCACCCTGATACCAAAATTGTCGCCTTTGTTCATGCTGAAACATCTACTGGAGCCATGTCCGATGCAGAGTCGCTTTGCCGCATTGCCAAACAATATGGCTGTCTGACAATCGTGGACACGGTAACTTCCCTCGGCGGGATTCCGGTCAAAGTGGATGAATGGCAGATGGACGCGGTCTATTCCGGTAGCCAAAAATGCCTGGCCTCGGTTCCGGGGCTATCGCCAGTTACCTTCAGCGCAGCCGCCATCGAAAAAATAAAACAACGGGGCACCCCGGTACAAAGCTGGTTCCTTGATCAGAGCCTGGTAATGAGTTACTGGGCTGGAAATGGAAAACGAGCATACCACCATACCGCTCCGGTCAACTCTCTCTATGCTCTGCATGAAGCATTGGTATTACTCCATGATGAGGGACTCGAAAATGCGTGGCAACGGCACCGTAAACAGCATGATCACCTCGCACAGGGCCTAAGGGCACTGGAATTAGATTTTATTGTTCCGGAAGCCGAGCGCTTACCTCAGTTGAATACGATCCACATCCCGGATGGGGTAGATGACTTGACTGTACGTTCATTCCTCTTGAACGAGTACAATCTCGAAATCGGTGCAGGATTGGGTGACTTCGCCGGTCGGGCGTGGAGAATCGGGCTGCTCGGCTACGGCGCACGAAACGAGAATGTATCTTTATGCCTTAAGGCTCTCGAAGAAGCATTACAGCAACTCGGGTAATCAACTGATTACGCTTTTGCTTCAAACTCAGCCTGGGGACGAGAATCTCCAGGCGGGTTGATGACCGCGTCCAAATCAACAATCTGAATGCAGCCTCGTGTTGAGGTTCAGAACTTTAATAAAGCGCAGACTCGTCCTCTAAAACATCATGAATGATCTCGATAAACATTTTATCGGCTTCACTCATTACTTCCGGTATACGGACGACCGTTTGCGAGCTGATCGCTTCCGCAATTTTCCGCTGTGCATCAGGCTCATCCTTTAACTCCCGAGCGATCTCCATACATTTTTGAGCTAATCCTGGATCTGAAAGTACTTTTTTGATGAATGTTTTCAGTTCATCAATCACTTTCCCCTGGCGGCTCTCCTCTACACTACTCATAAGTTAACTCCTTGATATTAATCAGCTATGCTGGAAGTTTGCGACAACCCGGTTCCGGCCTTCCTGTTTCGCTTTCGACAAACACCCGTTGGCATCTTTAAAAAGCACCTCAGGGTCAGCAAGACCCTCAACTTGAGACGCAACCCCCAAACTCGCTGTCACGACTTCGGCAACAGGAGAGTAACGATGCTCCCGTGCCGCTTTCAGGATATTTTGTCGGATTCTTTCAGCTACATCAACTGCCCCGGCAAGCTCGGTATTCGGTAACATAATAGCGAACTCTTCATCACCGATACGCCCCACGAGATCCGCCGGTCGAAGCACCGAGCGTTGAATACAATCGGTAATAAACTTGAGACACTTATCACCGTTCGCCAAGCCATAGTTATCGTTATAACTTTTAAAGGCATCAACGGCTAATACGATCAATGACATCGGAAAACTTTCGCGCTTGCCACGACGCCACTCTCGCTCCAGCACAGACAAAAAGCCTCGACGATTCATCGTCCCCGTCAAGGTGTCATGGGTCGCAACCCGCTCCAGTTCCAACTTTGCTGCCTGCAGTTGCTCCTGGGCTTGTGCAATTCGCCCCATCGCGCGAACCATGGCCTGCAACACCGGCCCGTTTACCGGCTTCGCCAGATAGGCATCGCCCCCCGCATTCACACCTTCAACAAAATCGGAGCTGGAATATTTGGAGCTGAGGAATACGATGGGAAACCAAATCTCTTTATTTCGACTCCGTATACGACGGGTCGTTTCATAACCATCCAATCCTGGCATCTCGACATCCATGAGAATTAAATCAACGGGTTCGGATTCAATAAAAGCGAGCGCATCTGTGCCACTCCCACACGGAATAGCCTTATGCCCCGCCTCTTCAACATAAGCAGCAATCAGAGATCTCACAGATTTACTGTCTTCAACGACCAAAACCTTCATGGCTCAACGATCCATTATTTGACTGAGTCAAACTCCAGTATAGCCCCAGTCCAACATTATGGTTCAGATTTGCGCACAAGCGCATGGACTTCAAGTTTTCTTTTCCAGCAATCAATAAGGCTATTTTTGTACGGCTTCCCATTTCATAACTACACTTTATATTCTATAAAAATAATTTTTGAGTAAAGCGCCGCTATTCAAGAAGTGCTGATGCCAAGAGACGAGCAAACAGATTGAACTCAACATCAGAGAAATCAGAACAGCCTGCACTACAAGCTCTCGACCCACAGAAAGAGGAGGAGCACTGGATTTTGCAGGTACTACAATGGCTGACGTATGCTGGCGTATTTGTATTAATTGCCATTGGCATCAAATCCATTCTCTCCGAACATTTGCGCCACGGTTATATCCTTTTTGTTTTTGCCCTACTCATGATGTTAAACCTGGTTATTCTGCACCGGACAGGATCAGGTAACACTTTTTTGCGGATATTTATCGGGATCGTAGCCGCACTTTTTATCTATCTGGTTGCCACTGGAGGAGAAAGCAATACCGGCCCGCTCTGGTTCTATGTCTTCCCACCACTGATTTTTTATATGCTGGGTTTGCGCCAGGGTTTAGTCGTTATGACGTCTTGCCTGTTAGTGATCGCAGTGATCTTCAAGTTTCCCGAACTTCCGTTTGTTATTACTGAATACAACCCGGACTTCCAACTCCGCTTTCTAACCTCGATGACCTTTGTGACGGTCTTTTCCTACATTCTGGATTTCTCCAGGCGTCGGGCCCGAAATGATCTGATCGACCTTGCCGAGCGTTACGATCTGGCATCCCGCACAGACGAGCTGACGCGGTTATCAAACCGAAGGGACATGCGTAATCGTCTCGATACCGAGTACTATCGTTTTAAACGACACGGTCACCATTTCTCTGTGGTGTTGATGGATATTGATCACTTCAAGCGCATCAATGACGGCTACGGTCATGACGCAGGAGACGAGGTTCTAAAAGACTTCGCCAAACTCCTCAAAGAACATAGCCGCCACCTCGACGTGATTTCGCGCTGGGGTGGTGAAGAATTCTTGATTCTGCTGCCTGAAACATCACTGGTACAGGCACTGGCGCTGGCAGAACGCTTACGTTTTGCTGTAGAAAGCGCAGAATTCAGTTATCAGTCAATGCTCATTCCTGTAACGATGAGTGCAGGCGTCTGCAGCATCAGTCAATTTGAAAGCATCGAAGGACTGCTGCGCCAAACCGATATTAATCTTTACGAAGCTAAAATGAAGGGGCGCAACCGAATAGTCCCCATGGTCAAGTCGACAAGCAGGCCGGAAGAGCATGATTCCGAGAGTGTTTAGTCTATTATCGGGCTGGTTTCACAGACCTTCTGGTGGAACAGATCTGCGGTGGCGACTTCGCGGGCTGCAGTTAATTCTTTTGTGCCTCGTACTTCCCGGAACGCTGACTGCCAATACGATCAGCGGCGAAGGCGAGCTCCCCTTTCGGCCCCAGCTTGATGTGCTTGTCGATTCCTCAAATCAGCTAGACATTAAAAATCTACTGGACGAGACAATACAACAAAACTGGCAGTTTTCCGGAAATAGCATACCCAACTTCGGCTATACACATGATGCCTATTGGTTTCGCTTCACACTGAAAAACTTTCAAACCCGCGAGCAACGGCTGATCATAGAAATTGCCTATCCACTGCTGGATGAAATTGATGTTTTTTTAATTTCCGGTGAAAACGCCATTCAGCATTATCAGACGGGTGATACCCGCCCCTTTGAGCAGCGCCCAATTGACCATCCGCACTTCCTGATTCCCGAAGTACTGGATCCCCAGGAAAACCTGACAGTAATGCTTCGGGTTCGAACCAGCGGAACACTGCAAGTCCCCATCAAGGTGTGGCAAGAAGACCGCTTTTACCAAGCCAACAACAGCGTAGAACAAATTCATGCGCTTTACTATGGCACCATGATCGTCATCATCATCTTTAACATTTTTGTATTTCTGGCCTTAAAGGAAGCCACATACATCTACTATGCACTCTCAACATTAGGTTACCTCGCAATACTGGGCAGCTTGAGAGGTAAAATGTATCAGGTACTCTGGCCGGAATCCCCTCTCCTGCATGAGTACATCATGCTCCTGTCCGTGCCGTTTACCATGCTCTTTTCAACCTTGTTTGCTCGCGCCTTTCTGAGCCTAAAACAGACTCAATCCGTTTTTTACCCGCTCACATCTATCGTCATTGCACTTTCATTGTTCGGCCTAATCGGCACACTCCTGCTACCGTATCAATACTCCATTCAACTTTCAGTATTCATCGCAATTCCAGGTTGCTTTATTTTACTCATCGTAGGCCCGATTCAATGGTTTAAGGGCAACAAAGCGGCCCGCTTTTATTCCATGGCCTGGGCACTACTCTCCCTCGGCGGTGTCATTACCGCGATGAACAAAGCGGGGCTGTTGAACACCAACCTGATCACCGAATACAGTTTGCAAATCGGTTCTGCACTGGAAGCCATCCTGCTTTCAATGGCACTGGCAGAACGAATATACCGTGAGCGTGAGCAAAAACTACGCGCCCAGGCAGACACCATTCGCGAGCACCGGGAACGTCGAAACGCTGAAATGAGTCTGATTCACAAAGCCTTAACACATTCAGTGACTGGCCTGCCAAATTCCGCCCACTTTCAAATGTTCATAAACAATTTGGCGACGAACGAATCCCCCACCTCCTTTGCGGTCGTATTAATACAGTTTGTTAACTTTCACGAAATTATAAAAACCCTTGGCCACTCAGAATCAGAAAACCTGCTGGCACAACTCGGCCGTAAAATAAATAGCCAGGCAGCCCTGGTTCCTGAAATCGCCAAACTGGAGGACAGACCAGATTTTCAACCACGCGTCTGTACTTTTGAGAACGCTACGTTTGGCATGGTTGTCAACCTGCAGGAGATCCCAAAGGACAATCGCGCAACCCAGGACTTTATCCAGTACATATCCACCCCGGTGGAATTTCGGGGCATGCTCCTCGATTTTCGACCACATATTGGTACAGCCGGTTTTCCAAAGGATGGCAACGATGCAGACACCCTTATCCGTCACGGTTTTGTCGCACTGGAATATGCCTATCAATACGATGATCAGCTAGCACACTACACCGCGAATAAAGACCCATACAATACCAAACGATTAACCTTGATTGCGGAACTTAGCCGAGCACTTCAAGACAATCTGTTAACGCTGGTATTCCACCCTAAAATCGACTTGAAACAAGGTCGTGTGACAGGGGTTGAAGCCCTGCTGCGCTGGCACCACCCCCGATTTGGTCAAGTGCCTCCCGACGAATTTATCGCGGTGGCGGAACAAACCGGCATCATCAAACCTCTGACGCAGTGGGTGCTCAACCGCTCGCTGGAGGCTCGGCATCATCTGGCGACCCGAGGCTTTGATCTTTCTGTATCCATAAATATTTCAACCAACAACCTGCGTGAGTCAGATTTCACAGAAGAGATCTACAAAACCTTAGAACGAACCAATACGCCACCGGAAAAGGTCACACTGGAGCTCACCGAAACATCGATGATGCATGACCCGGTCAAGGCCTTGAATGCCTTGGAAAAGCTGCATCAAATCGGGGTGAGAGTTTCCATAGATGATTTTGGTACAGGCTACTCCTCTTTATCCTACATCAAGCGAGTACCGGCTCAGGAAATCAAAATCGACAAATCCCTGATTTTGGATCTTGACCGGATCTCCGATGATGAAGTGATCGTAAGAACAACCGTCAACATGTGTCACAGCCTGGGATTCAGTGTTGTAGCAGAAGGAGTAGAATGTCTTGCGGTTGAGGCCACCCTGAAACAGATGGGCTGTGATCAAGTACAAGGTTTTCATTTTACTCAACCATTACCACTGGAGGCTCTGATTCAGTGGCTGGAGAATTACAGCGCGACACAGCATTCGTTTGTGTTCGATTCCACGACTCAGCAGCCTTCAACCGACTCAGATCACTGAGTGCAATACCTCAATCGTTCGCGTTTCTCCTACAGCAAACTGTTGTCCTGCTGCACCCAAATCCTGCAAGGCACGATGAAAGCGATACGACGGTTCCCACATTGGCTCATTGGTCAAGCGAATCGTGCCCCAATGCATCGGCACGATGACCTTGGCCCCGATATCCTGACCTGCGAGTACCGCTTCTTCCGGATTCATATGCACACGGGCCATCACATGACGCGGAGCATAAGCACCAATAGGCATCAAACCAACATCAAAAGGTCCCAGCAACTCACCGATACGCTTGAACTCGGAACCATAACCACTATCCCCGGTGAAATACACCGACGCCTGAGATGTCTTGATTGCAAAACTCGACCACAAGGTTTTATTGCTGTCCCCAATCGACCGCCCGGAAAAATGGTAGGCTGGTAAACAGGTCAACACGCCACCATCGAGCGCGACCTCCTGATACCAATCCATCTCGATAACCTGACTGTAACCAATTTTTCGCAATAATGACCCAACACCCAAAGGCACCACCACAGTAACAGCTTTATCAGGCCAGCGTTTTAGTGCCTGAAGATCCAAATGATCATAGTGATTATGGGACAGTACAATAACATCCAGGCGAGGAAGATCATTCAGTCTTAACGGTGCTGGAACCAGCCTTTTTGGCCCACTGAATGAGAACGGTGAAGCCCGGTGGGACAAGAAGGGATCGGTGACAACGTTTAGCGAACCGAGTTGCAAATAAAAAGCGGCCTGCCCCAGCCAGGTAATTGCAGGCGTTGTCGATTGCAGTCCCGGAACAGCTGAATTACGCGCCAAGACATGGGTTTCAGGGTAATCAAATGGCCTGTTACCACCGATAGCCAATTCCGCTAACAGTGACAACATTTCCACCGAATAGCGTCCATCCCTTGGGTGGGCACTGCCAGGGGGATTACGGAATCCATCCCTCTGATGATGCTCACGCTTCAAGCAAGGACTGTTTACGATATCTACGGGCAGACCAATTGACATGATTGCACTCTGCTTAAACTACGTTTTTTTACGGATCAACGCCTCTTGACAAACAGAAGCGACGAGCTCCCCTTTTACATTGTAAATGTTACCGCGGTTAAAGCCCCGACCTTGGGAAGCACTAGGGCTATCCATATCATAGAGCAACCAATCATCAATGCGAAATGGACGATGGAACCAAATCGCATGATCCAGAGAGGCCACTTGCATGCTTCGCGTATAGTAGGTGACCTGGTGAGGCAACATGCTTGTGCCTAGAAGACCAAAATCGGAGGCGTAAGCAAGCAATACGCGATGCAAAACATCATCATCAGGCAAATCAGCAACGGCTCTGAACCAGGCTTGTTTGAACGGCTCTCGTCGCTCGGGTTTGAAGTAATTGAGCGGTGCAACCGGCCGAATTTCAATAGGTCGATCACGGGTCGCCTGCTCACGCAGTTTTTCCGGAATAAAGTCCACCACTTTCCGACGCATTTCAAGCTCGGAAAGCAAACTATCAGGCTCAGAGGTCTGGGGCATTTCAAACTGATGGCTATAACCCTCTTCATCAACCTGAAATGAGGCATTTAATGTGAATATTTCTTTACCCGCCTGCAACGCCAACACACGACGAGTGGTAAAACTGCCACCATCACGGATTCGATCAACCTGGTATTCAATCGGCTCATTCGGATTTCCGGGCCGAAGAAAATACCCATGTAATGAATGCACGGAACGCGCTTCAACCGTTTTGCATGCCGACATCAGGGCCTGTCCAAGGACTTGACCACCAAATACATTCTTGAATCCCAAATCTTCACTCTGCCCCTGGAATCGGTCTGGCCGAGTCTCTTCGAGATCTAAAAGCTGTATCAGTTTCTGGAGAACTTCTGTCATTGGTTACACCCCTTTCACACAACTTTACAGCCTGTAACAGTCATCAGGCTGCAATCACAATTTGTGACAATAAATTTTTATCGATTTCTCAATTTACAGCTTTTTGCATATTTAACAATTGCCAAAAGGGCTATACTCATTGGCAATAAAGCTAAAACAATAATTAACGCGTTGCTTGAAAGTTACAAAAAACTCGATGTACTGCAATCAGTTTGGCACCGGTTTTTTGCACAATCCAGTTAACGTGGCTCAGCAAAATGGTAAGACACGGTGATTCGGGAAAAGAACATGATTCATCAAGACAGTACAAATCGTCAAGACTGCAGCATGCATCACAAACAACGGCCAGCGTCTGGAACGGTTAGCGATTCCCCCTCCCCCTTATTCAGTCTCCGTGGCTCTGAACAATGCCACACACCAAGACGATATTTGACAATTCTGGCAGGAACAATACTAAGCAGCTTTATGTTAAGCCAGCCAGCTATCGCCATTGATTTCTCGTTTGATCCAGACATTGACTTCAGCCAGCAGATACAGAAAACCGGACACACACTCGTTCATGCGGGCGAAACACTGGTTAAAGGCAGTCAGAATCTGTTTTTCAATGTCACGCAGAGTTACCCGACCAATTTCCTTTTTGGATCATCTGAATCCAGCCAGGACGTTTACAAAGAAACCAAATTGCACGATATCACCGCAATGATCTCGGACAATACCAAAGCAGATGGCAGAGGCTGGTGTTTCCGGTCAGGGCTCTTGATTTCAGAGGATTATCGTTTCAGTGATTCCCGCATGGCAGTACAGGAAGCGGACAGACGGAATCAAACTAACATGACTTCCGACACGCCACTGAACGAAACCTTGAACGCATTCGGCATCAGTGACTATCAAATTACGCTCGAAGCCGAGTTCCTGTTTTAAATTCCAGGATTACGGAAAATATCTTCAGCAAAACCATGCCCGCGCCCCTTCACGATAAGTCTAGCCGTTGCCCTGAATGCGGTACTGCTGTTAAGTGCGACATCGCAGCAGGAAAAAGTCAGTGCTGGTGCTTTGAGTTGCCAAGCATAGCACTTCCCTCCGACCAGAAAGCAGCTTGCTTATGTAAGCCATGCCTGGAAAAACGCATACAACGCGCCAAACCAACGATCTGAATTAAACAAGACGTAAAATGCTCGTCATTTCTGAGCCGATTTTCCTCGCATTCGCTGCAACGCCTGCTCGTGATCCTCTTCATGGTGGGCGATCGCCTGCATCAAAGCACACTTGTCCAGAAATGCGGGGAAATCGCTGTGCTGACCTTCCCGCAACAATCTTTTCGCCCACCGCAGCGGCTGTCGGCCATTTACGGCGATACGCTGAGCAAGCGCCGATGCATGCTGTAGTAACTGATCATTCGGAACAACTTCCATAACCAGCCCCCAATCCAGCGCTGTACTGGAATCAATCGCATCCCCGGTCAGCGTCATCTGCATGGCTCTTTGCATACCAATCGCTTTAGGTAACAACCACGCACCACCATCACCCGGAATAATACCCACCTTTACAAAATTTTCCGCAAATTCCCCGGCCTCCGCGCTGATCCGAATATCGCACATCAACGCCAAATCCAGACCGGCGCCATAAGCAGGGCCATTAACTGCAGCGATTAATGGCAAATCCAGCGACATCAGCAAACGCGGTATTTGCTGAATACCATCGTGATAATTTTGATACAGCTGCAGTGCATCACCTGAAAACATATCACTTCGATTGAGCATATGCTTAACATTACCACCAGAGCAGAATGCGGACCCCTTTCCGGTAACAATTGCAACCTTGACTCGAGGGTCCTTGTCCAGTGCTGTCACTGCGGTGAGAAATCCCGCAAGCATCTCCCTGTCGGTAATTGCATTTCGAGTTTGTGGGTGGTTCAAATAAATCAATGCATAACCTGCACTCTCCACAACCTCCGTTATAATCCATTCGCTCATACCCTGCTACTCCTGAGTTTCCGCACACTTTACACAAAATGAAGTAAATGGTCTGACCTTCAGTCTCGCTTCGGCAATAGGCTCACCACAGGCCTGACATTCACCAAAAAGCCCCTCATCCATACGGATCAGCGCATGATTAATCTGCTGTATCTCCGACTCTGCCTCAGCCCCCAGCACATCAAGCACCTCCCCATTCTCGAGCTCTACGGCCTGCTCCGCAAAATCATGATCCAGGGGTTTACCCAAATCCACTTTGATTGCTTCCAACCGTTTTTCCAGTTCTGTACGACGCTCGATAAGCTGCGTTCGAAGCTCTTTCTGAGAATTCATCAATACCAACTCCTGAATAAAAAACTGGACTTGTAAGAGCCCCAAACCTATAAATAGAAATAAATGCGGAGCTCGCTCGGCACCAAGCGTCAACAGACCCTGATAAGTCAAAGTATACTCATTACAATAAACGGGAATTGCAGTGCGCTTAAAGTTTCAAATCATGACACTTCTGCTACCAGCCGGTATCATTCCACTGATAGTCTTTGCGCTGTTTGCTTTTTTTTATATTCAAGGCAACACTCAGCGCTACACAATCAATACGCTTCAGGCATCCATTGAAGATGTCTCAGCCCGTATCGAAAAACATATGTCTATAGCCAACACTTCATTAGAGTTATTGGCAAATGAACAATCTCTGACCTCTCTCCTGCGAGATGATCCACGCCCGGATAATCAACAACTCAGCACAATAAAACGTGCTTTGGATAATTTTCAACGGAATAACCCGGCGTTTATCAGTATATCGCTACTTTCCGATAACGGCATAATTTTACAGTCTACAACCACTTCAGTACCGCCCGAAATGTACCTGATGAATATCGATGATCGTTCTTTTGAAGATTCGTTGACGCTATCAGATTTTCAGAAACAAAGGCAGGAAGGCGGTTTACTCTACATGCAAACTCGCAAGCTCAAACACTATCCAGCCGGTCAGCCTTTTGACAGTAGCGAAGGCTATTTACAGCTGATATACCAAATCAACGGAGAGGAAATTCTTGCTGATGCAGCCAATACCACCGATACCGGTTATTTGGCGCTGACAGATAGCAATGGTAACGTTTTCTTTCATACGGCTCCTGACGGTGAATTAGCGTCAGAACTTGCCACAAAAGCAGTACAAGGCCGACACCGCACCATTAAAACCTACCAAATGAATGGCCAGGGCTACTTCGCCGGCTTTAATCGTTTACATCAGGGGCTGTACTTGATCGGCTTCACATCGGAAGCAGCTGCGAGCCAGCAAGCCCAAACACTGGCAACGTACTCCTTTTGGCTATTACTGGTCATTATTCTGATCAGTATTGGTGTAGTGCACTTCCAATCACGAATGATGTTCATTGACCGGATTATCTCGCTGGCCGAACTGACCCGACGGATCCGCGATGGCAAACCGATACAAGACATTGATATCAGCGGCAAGGATGAGCTCAGTGACTTATCCAAAGCATTTCAGGAGATGGCGGAAAGCCTCAAGAAAAGCCAACAAGAAATTAATAAATTGGCTTACTATGACCATTTGACGGAACTTCCGAACAAACTAACGTTTGATGCAGCGCTAAACAAAGCCATCGAATACAGCGAGCGCAGTGGCCGGGCATTGGCCATTCTTGTGGTTGACCTGGATAACTTCAAACTGGCGAATGATGTTTACGGACATAGCGCGGGAGACGATATACTGCGCCAAGTCGCTCATCGCCTGAAAACCTGCCTGGGTCATGTCAACACTTCGGAGGTAACCCGCTCCTCACAGGGCTATTACGCGGAGGATATGATCATCCGCAACGGGGGGGACGAATTCTCCATACTGTTGACCGATCTTTTTCAGGCGTATCAAGCTTCGCTAATTGCCCAACGCATTATTGACGAGCTCTCTTTACCCTTTAAAGCCGGCGACAGTAACGTTAAATTGGGCGCGAGCATCGGGATTTCCATTTACCCTGTGGACGGCGTATCTTCGGAACAATTAATCAAGAATGCTGACCTGGCCATGTTTGAAGCGAAGAAGAATGGTAAAAATAACTTCCAATTCTTCACCCAGGCGCTCAACTCCTCCGCAGCCAAACGCCTGAATACCGAAGAAGAGCTGAATCAGGCCATCGAGCTTGATGAGTTTGTACTCCACTATCAACCCATTATTTACATGCCGACAGGGCGAATCAAAGTTCTGGAAGCATTGTTGCGCTGGCAGCACCCGGTAAAAGGCATTCAAACCCCCGTACAGTTTATGTCCGTCGCTGAAGAATCCGGTCAAATCGTGCCGATTGGAGATTTAGCCATTGCTAAAGCCTGCGAACAATTGGCAATTTGGCACAATGCCGGCTTCTCGGAAATAGTTGTCTCGATAAATTTATCCCCTAAACAATTGCTGCGGGGGGCTCCGGTGGAAACCATAAAATCAATGCTGGAGAAATATCAGATCAGAGCCAATAGCCTGCAAATTGAAGTCAAAGAGAATTTGCTGACACAGGATCAAGCAGCGAGCATTGAAGTCCTGAATTCACTAAAGGCAATCGGCGTTGGCATTGCCCTGGATGATTTTGGGAGCGGTTTTGCTTCTTTGTCGTTTTTGAAAAAATTCCCGATTGATACCATTAAAATCGACAGAAGCTTTATTCGGGACCTGGAACAGGATGAACGCAACGCGCTCATACTGCAAGCAACCACTCGACTAGCCAGAGATATCTCCCTGTCAGTCGTCATTGAAGGCATCGAAACCGACAATCACATTCAACTTATTCGAACCTGTGAATGTGATTATCTGCAAGGGTATTACTTTGCCAAACCAAAAGCGGCGAAAGACCTGAACCTGAACCAACGTTGGTCAGCCCAGTTCAATAAAGCCCAGCAGCTACAGATCAGCAGCAACAGTTAAACTGAATAACCGATAAGCCATGTTTTGGCATTGCACGGTTTAACGGTGAATAGGCGGAACGGCTTTGGCCAGTGCCTGACGCTCGGAAACCAGTGCGCCCGTCAAAGCAAACCCTTTAACCAGCCCGCTCTCGTCTGTAAACAGCGCTTTCAAATCACGACCTTCACCACTGACAGACCACTCGCCTTCAGCACCAACGGGAGGCGGCAGTACCGCAACAGGGCAGCAAGGTGTCTTGATTACAACAGGCATTACACCGTAGGTTACTTCTTTAGGGGTTCCCGTCAGGGTTTTCGCCAGGGAACGGGCACATTCCATCAATGGCAGCACGTAAAGCATCACGTGACCATCAACCTCTGCACAATCCCCCATGGCATAAACATTAGGCGCGCTGGTTTCCAGCAGACGGTTTACCACAATGCCCTTGGCAACCGTTAATCCCGCATCCTTGGCCAATTGCACACGAGGACGCAAGCCGACCGCAGACAAAACGGCATCAACGACCACCTGAGTGCCGTTGTCTAATGTACAACACACACCATCTTCTACTTTATCAATGCTCTCGACCACTTGACCAAGATGGAACGTCGTACCCGCTTCGGTAAGACCATCTTGCACAGCAGCTGCGGCCTGATCCGGAACCAACCCGGGTAATACGCCATCGCAAGGAGCGACAATATCAACCTTGAAACCACCGTTGATCAGGTCATTGGCGAACTCACACCCAATCAAGCCCGCGCCCATGATCAGTATCCGCTGTTTACCTTCTACGGCTTCCCGGAACCGGCGGTAGTCCAGTAGATCATTCACAGCATAAACGGACTCCTGAGCGGTTCCCGCGATATTCAGCTGGATGACATCAGCCCCCCAGGCCAGTACCAATTTACTGTAGGTGATCGCTTCATCACCAACCAGTACACACTGTTTTTCTGCATCGATACCGGTAACAGTGGTAAAGGTTCTGACATCGACAGCCAACTGCTCTACCATTCGTCCAGGATCTGCCATGGACAACTGCTCAGCAGTTTTATTCTTGGTGAAACCAGTGGACAACATTGGCTTGGAGTAAGAGTGTCCATCGTCCGCAGTCAACATCAGAATGGGTACATCTTTATCCGTTTTACGCAATTCTTTTGCGAGTGTATAGCCTGCCAGGCCAGTACCGATGATCACAATCGGATCATTACCGGACGTCTGGCTTTCGCTGTTTGAAGTGATGTCAGTATTATCTGCATTCATAAGTACATTACCAATGGAGCTGGGACAGGCACAAATGCCTGTCAAACTTCAGTTACGACTCGTTCAAGTCCTGATGGGAGATCAATCTCAGCCAATCTCAACCATTTCAAAATCTTCTTTTCCGACCCCGCAATCCGGGCACAACCAGTCTTCGGGAACATCATCCCAAGCGGTTCCGGGCTCGATACCATCATCTGGCCAACCCTTTTCTTCATCATAAATCAAACCACAAACCACACACTGCCACTTTTTCATAACTCATTCCTGACTTTTCTTGCTATTTGCTTTCAGTGTCATCGGTCACATCGGCTGTCAAGCCTTTGCCCGCTAACACCGCCCCATAAGAATGGCGGGCACAAATCATAAACCAATTGGATAGTCCATGAGAATTCACAAAGGTGTTCGATTACGAAAAACAGGACTCCAGGCAAGCAATGACCCGTTTCCCGTACCGGATTTGCCCGTCTACACCTCATTTTTTCTTATCAACACCCAGACACAGCCCGATCATCGAACCTGGTGTTATACGGGGTTACCATGGATTATGCAAGATCAAGGGTGCAGCTTGAACACCGACCTTACAATCAACAAGGCTTCTTGAACTGACTGGGACTCCCGAAGGCGCAGAATTATAGTACACTTAATAATGTTACATCAAATGATGTATTATAATTCATCAATTCCAAGACTACCTTTTTGCCCTAAAACTCCTTACTATGCCTCCCTGAGCAACTTTAGCAGTCGCTTGGAGCTCCACCAAAGCTCAAAGTCTCACAATACGTTAAGGGTTCCAACTAATGGATTCAATTGTTCAATCAATGCAACAGGTTTTTGACGAAGCTGATTGCCTGTACACCAAATCTCAGGTCGAGCGAGCCATTGCACAACTGGCTGGGAACATTACGGAAACCCTTGCCGAGTCCAACCCACTGGTGATCAGTGTCATGAATGGCGGCTTGGTATTTGCCGGCCAGCTACTTCCTTTATTGCAGTTCCCGCTGCAGCAAGACTATATGCACGCGTCACGCTATGGGGAGGCCGTTCAAGGAGGAACTTTAGATTGGCGGGTTCGACCGGAGTCGATGCTCACCGACAGAACCGTTTTGATCATCGACGACATTCTGGATCAAGGTGAAACCCTTGCCGCCATTATGGAAGATTGCAATAACGCCGGTGCCAAGGCGGTCTACACTGCGGTGCTGGTCGAGAAATTACATGACCGAAAAGCAAGGCCAGACATGCATGCAGATTACTGCGCACTCACTGTGGAAGACCGGTTTATTTTCGGCTACGGTATGGACTACAAGGGGTATTGGCGAAATGCAGCAGGAATCTATGCAGTAAAGGGCTTGTAATGCAGCGTACGGAAGTCCACCCTGCACAAGGCCAGATTCAGTTACCGCCACAATGGCGGCCTTGGTTGTTGGACAGAGGATCACTCACGCAACGTTTGATCGAATTGAGCCAAGGACACTTTTCCGTGCGCGTATTGAATTTCCAATTCGATTACCCCAGCCTCAATGAACGCAAACAGTTGAAACTCCCGGAACGGCGCGTGACGTTGATCCGCGAAGTCGAGTTGCTGTGCAGGAATATCCCGGCGGTTTATGCCCGAAGCATCATTCCACTGAATACGTTAACAGGGAAAGAAAAACAGCTTCGAAAACTGGGCAAGACACCATTGGGGGCGGTTTTGTTCAGAAGCAAGGCGATGCACCGCGGTCCTATTACCCTGTGTCACGAACGAGTAAAAGACATTCCTGGGTTACGTGCAAGACAAAACCGGCACATCGATGCAGAATTCAAAATTTGGGGGAGAAGTTCCCTGTTTTTTTTACACGAAAAACCCATACTGGTCGCAGAATACTTTTTACCTGAGCTGCTAAGCTTAATCCGCTAATACGGACAGCTCAAACCGGTAATACGGAAAAGCACTGAATCAAAACCAGAAACCGAACCACAACTTTAGATTGCCCATGACTCAAAGCGACCTGAAAATCAAACTCCCTTATTATATTCAGCTCACCCGACTCGACAAACCCATCGGCGTCGCACTCCTGATGTGGCCAACCCTGATGGGGCTGTGGGTTGCAGGGAACGGCAACCCGGATGAGTATCTCGTTCTGATCTTCATTCTCGGCGTGGTCATTATGCGCTCGGCTGGATGCGTCATTAACGATTATGCCGACCGACATATCGATCACAGCGTAGCGCGCACCCAGTTCCGCCCACTCACCAGTGGCAAAGTGCACGAAAAAGAAGCTTTGTCCCTGTTCGCACTGCTGTGCAGTTGCGCCTTCGTGCTCGTGCTATTTACCAATGGCCTCACGATACTGATGTCAATTGCGGCATTGGCTCTGGCCTCAACCTACCCCTTCATGAAACGGTATACCCATCTACCTCAGGTCGTACTGGGTGCTGCATTTGCCTGGGCCATACCGATGGCTTTTACCGCCCAAACAGAAACTGTGAGCTCGATCACCTGGATTCTCTACCTTGCCACGGTACTCTGGACCGTCGCCTATGATACTCAGTACGCAATGGTCGACCGGGATGACGATCTTAAAATCGGTGTTCGCTCAACAGCAATTTTGTTTGGCAGTGCAGACCGTCTGGTCATCGGTCTACTCCAGCTTGCAACACTGTTTTTGCTGAAATTGGCAGGTGATCAAGCAGGCTTGGGGGGATACTTTGACATAGCCCTGATATTGACCTTTGGTTTATTCGTTTACCAGCAGCATCTAATAAAAGACCGGGAACGGGATGGTTGTTTCAAAGCCTTCCTGAACAACCACTGGGCAGGCATGGTTCTGTTTTTTGGTATGGTATTGGAATATGGCCGCCAGGGACTATAACCTGAACAGGGCTGTCTTCGACTAATTATCTAGACAAGTAATTGATATTAAATCATCATCAAACCTCCAACCTGTCATATATTTGTCATATTATACAGTTGTAATATGTCAGCAATGACTATAGTGTTGAGGAATTCCGGACCATGTCTGATAAAACTGTGCTGATTGTTGATGATGAAGCTTCAATTCGTGAAATGATTGCCGTTGCTTTGGAAATGGCCGATTATAATTGCCTGGAAGCAGGAGATGCTCTGGAAGCGCATTCCATGATTGTGGATAAGAAGCCAGACCTGATCCTTCTGGATTGGATGCTGCCCGGCTCCAGTGGCATCGAACTGGCGCGACGCTTGAAAAGAGAAGAAAGTACCTCTGAAATTCCGGTCATCATGCTGACGGCCAAGGCTGAAGAAGATAATAAAGTCCAAGGCCTGGAAGTTGGTGCAGATGACTACATCACCAAACCTTTTTCACCACGGGAACTGGTTGCTCGCCTCAAAGCAGTACTTCGACGCACCACACCGCAAGGCGTGGAAAGCGCGATAGAAATCGACGGTTTGAAACTGGACCCGGTTTGTCACCGTGTTACGGCCGATGGCGAGTCGTTGAACATGGGCCCAACAGAGTATCGCTTATTGCAATTTTTCATGACACACCAGGATCGGGTCTATACTCGTAGTCAACTACTGGACCAGGTCTGGGGCGGAAACGTTTATGTTGAAGAGCGCACCGTTGATGTTCACATTCGTCGCTTGAGAAAAGCGCTGGGCTCTGATTACGAACAACTGATACAAACCGTCCGGGGTGCTGGCTATCGATTCTCTACTAAGGCGGCCTGATTGAACCCATGGCAATAATGAGACGCGAGTGGTCCCACTATGTCCGGTTGTTGTTGTGGGGCCTGCTACTATGCCTCTCTCTGGGCATTGCAATTGACGAACCGGCCTGGGTGATAACTGCAGGACTCTCCGCCTATGTCGGCTGGACATTACGACAGACCTACCGCCTGCACCGATGGCTTTACAAGTCTCCTGAAGCAGGCACCCCCCCACCTGAAAGTAAAGGCCTCTGGGGAGATCTGTTTGACGGCATTTACGAAACCCAACAACACCACGCCAAAGCACAAAAGCGACTTCAGGATTTGGTGAATCGCATCCAGCAATCCAGCAACGCGCTTCATGACGGCGTAATACTGGTCAATGCCCGAGGCGAGATGGAATGGTGGAATAAAGCGGCCAGTCGCTTACTGGGATTTCATGAAAACCGGGATCGCGGACAAATCATCTACAATCTGGTTCGGCAACCCGAATTCAAACGCTACTTCGATAACAAAGTTTATGAAGACCCGATTGAGGTATTCTCCCCCGAACACCCTAATTTGCGCATTCAGTTCCATATTACCCTGTTCGGTGAAAATGAGCGGATCATACAGGTTCACGATGTAACACGCCTCTATCAACTGGAACAAATGCGAAAAGATTTTGTGAGCAATGTGTCTCACGAAATGCGCACACCGCTCACCGTTATTACGGGCTATCTGGAAACCATCGAGGATAACCTTGATACCTTTCCGAAGAAGTGGCACCGAAGTGTTCGCACCATGACTGCCCAATCGCAACGGATGGAATCACTGATCACAGATTTGCTGCTCCTGGCGAAAGTTGAAACCAGCGAAAAAGCACAAACCAACCGAATTGCACAGATCAAACCACTACTCGAGAGCATTCAACAAGATGCAATTGCTCTGAGCGCGGATAAAGGTCACGACATTACCTTGAATATCGAATGCCAATCCGCATTCCTGGGTGATGAAAACCAATTGCGCAGTGCCTTCTCCAACCTGGTGTTCAATGCGGTTAAATACACGCAGGCATCCGGTCGAATCGGGTTACGTTGGTGGAGCGATGCCAAGGGCGTACACTTCAGAGTAAGTGACAACGGCCCGGGATTTGACCCGATTCACATTCCCCGTTTAACGGAACGTTTTTACCGAGTCGATGCTGGCCGCCAAAGCAGTGTTGGTGGCACCGGGTTAGGTCTCGCCATCGTTAAACATGTGGTGATTAACCATGATGGGGAGCTGGAAATTCATACCGCCCCTGGCCAGGGTTGTGAATTTACGTGTCACTTCCCGCTCTTTCGTAAAATCAACGATTTGAGCCTCGGCAGTAAACGTCAATCGGCCTAATCAGCCTGAGTCATGCACTCCCTCAAGAGAAGCGGGCCATAAATTTCGAGAGGTGTTCAATTTTTTCCGGATCCTCATCCACAAATCGGATAATGATGCTGACGAAATCTGTATCCTGACGCTTCTCTACGGCCTGCAGCTGGTGCACATAACCGTTCAAGCGCGCGACATTACCCGGCTCGAATTCCATATCGACAACGGCGGCGTCCAAAATACCGGGAAACTCGGTTTCCCGTTTAGAGATCACCTTCACTTCAGTTAAAGAAACGCTCTTCACAACACATTTTAATGTCACATTAGCAAAGCGCACCTCGGCAAAATTTTGACCTTTGAGTTCAACACTTTTAGCAGACGCAGCACCACTGTTTGCAGTTTGCCCGCCAGAAACCTCTTCCGGCCCGAGCCCTGGTGCTACCGACTTTTTACCCGCTTGCGTCAAAATAGAGGCCGATTGCTTGAATGCATCCTGTAAGGGTGTTGATGTCGGCGGTGATACCCCTTTCAACTTCTTGCCCAATGCTTTGATAATTTTATTGGACAATTGTTCAGCACTGAACGGCTTTCCCAAATAATCGGTTACGCCTTCCTGAATGGCTTCCACAACGTGAGACTTGTCACCACGGCTCGTGACCATTACAAAAGGTACATCTTTGTAATTATCTTGCTGGCGAACCCAGCGCAGCAACTCGATACCAGACATTTCCGGCATTTCCCAGTCACACAAGATCAACTCGTACGATGTTCTACTCAACATCGCCTGCGCTTTCTTACCGTTAATTGCTTCATCCAGTGCAATTGTGGGAAAACCATTACGCACTGTTCTTTTTACCAGATCGCGAACAAAGCTGGCGTCATCCACCACCAATGCTTTTATATTTGCCATAGAGGCTCACTTTATTCTTGTCTTCTGTTGATTCGATACTCCCTAAGCATAGATCAGCAAACACCTGAACAGCAATGAGAAATTCGCTGCTTTTAGTAACCGCCACCAAGCTTTAAAGCGATTGTGCTTGTGCCGTCAATTCTTGCTCTTCACGAACCCAATAGGCTGTCGCCCCGCACACCGCGGCAGGAACCACAATCAAATTCAACACCGGTACCATCGCTGCAAAAAAAACAGGCAACCCGAAGCCAAGCGCAGTCAAACGCTTACGGGCCAGTTTTTGCTTCATTTGCGCAAATGTTTCCGCGTTATTATCAGAGGGGTAATCAACATACTGAACCGCCATCATCCATCCCGAAAATAATAACCAAAGCAGTGCCGCCAGCAAGTTGATCACCGGAACAAACCCCAGAATGAGCAATAAAATCGCCCGGGGAAGATAATACAGAATTTTATGAACCTCCCTGAGCAAGGATCTGGGAATAGACTTCAGAAAGGCTATCCAGCCACCTTCAACCTCAACCGGCTTTCCGGTCAGTTTCTTCTGCGTTAACTCAGACAAGTAACCATAAAATGGTGCCCCGACAAAATTCGCCAAGGCCACAAAACCATAGGCAAACAACAAGATGATAACCAGGCCATAAACAGCCCAAAGTAACCACTCTATAAAGGCCAGCCATTCTGGTAAACCTGACATGACCCAGGCTAACAAGTCAGAAAAAAAACTAGCCATTAAGGCGGAAAAGGCAAAAAATAAGAAAACGTTTAAGACAAGCGGAATAACAACAAACAATCGCAAACCGGGTTGACTGATAAGAGAAAACCCTTCGGAAAGATAACCCAATCCCTTAAAAACATTTCCAGACACGTATTAATCTCCTTGGAATAATGAAGGTGAAATGTCGCTGATACAGTACTCGTACCGACTTTCATCCAGCAAACATTGCTGAATCAGCAAATGTTTATAACGCATATCATTTTTCAGAAACACCCCTAACTCCCGAACGTCGTTTGCAGATGTTGCCGGCCCTAAAATAACACGGACAATCAAATTGACCGGAAACTTATGATAAAAACGCTCAATGTTATCTTTGCCGCGTTTTTGCCGAGCTTGCATTTTATCATTCACTGGCCTGAACAAACGCAACTCGCGTTCGTAGGCGAAACTTTCGGGACGACAGAGGGCCGGAATCAGAAAATTAGCACTATCCAGAGCAACAGGGCGATCTGCTCGGTAACTCACCTCGGTAAACTTTTGAGGCACCCCTTGGAATGAAGCATTTTGAAAATAGTCATCCTTTCCATTGAGCTCGATCACAATACCGCACCCCCGATTACCATAATGTTGCCAAATCTGGAGATTAGTCACATCCTGAAAAAACTGGCAAACGCTGATCGTGGACAATTGCGCACGACTCAAGACTGCCGTCGGCTTGCTCTCTTTTGCAGCCAGTTTGGCAACCACCTGCTCCCGTTGTTGCATCGCCTGCTCAAGAAAATAATCGAATGAAGCCAACTCGGCGAGATGAGCAGGTAGAGACTGGTATTGTTTCCATATTTCCGCTTTGATTTCCTCTTCTGTAACCTTTCTGGACTGCGCTTGACGTACGTTTAGATTCTCGAGGAAAGGGTCATTCAGATCCTTCAAGCGAATGAAGGGTAATCTGGCATCACGAAACAGCGTCAGGAAATCCGAATTTAAATACAAAAACACCAACTCTCCTTACCCGTAACCGGGAAGTACGAAATACACGATTACTGCTGACAGAGCAGTTCACAAATCTGTGATTTATCCACGATAATAACTTAACTTTACCTGCAACGTAACTCTCGCAAAGCAACGGGCAGCGACAACACAAAAGAACGATACTGAGCCACCAGAAAATGAACATTCAAAGCCAAATAAAACCTGATATTCTGTATTTTGATGAAGATATCGTCGTCACCAATAAACCCGCCAATCGTTTATCTGTACCGGGCCGAGACCCGACACTACCGTCCAGTATGTATACGCTGACGTCCGATAGTTTCGGTGAGCTACATGTTGTCCATCGTCTGGATTGCGAAACCTCAGGTATTATGGTGTTTGCCCGCAACAAAGAAGCGCTACGAAATCTGAGCAAACAGTTTCATGACCGGGTAACCCGAAAGCGCTATATCGCCGAAGTGTATGGAGACCCACTAAAAGCGGCGGGTACCATCGAAATCCCTTTGATTTGTGACTGGCCATTTCGCCCTCGGCAAAAAGTCGACTATGTTTATGGTAAATATGCCTGTACTCTGTACCGCAAAATCAAACCGGGGTACGCAGGTGCACGACTGGAACTCACCCCTGTAACAGGCCGCTCCCATCAACTAAGAGTACACATGCGAATGCTGGGGCACCCCATTCTGGGTGATGCGCTCTATGCTCATCCAGCAGCAAAGGTGCAGGCACCTCGTTTGTATTTACATGCCAGCCAATTGGAATTCAAGCACCCAACAAATGGCACATTGCAGCGCTTTGAGTGCGCAGCACCGTTTTAATACCCAGCGCCATTCATGGCGAAGACAGGACAATGTAAGACATTCGCCTTTTTTCTTGTGAGATATTTCCTACATTTGCGTAAGACATTACCGCCACGTGCTATGCATAAATATCTCACACGAAAACCAAGCACCCACTACCTAATTGATATTTATAGTTTTTTATTAGACATAACTGCCTAAAAAGCAAATGTGCGAAATATCCCACGATAGATGATGAATCCTGTCACAATTTCGACATGTATGAACTGCTATATTTAACTTCGTCAAGGATGACAGGGAAAAGGAAGCGGCACTAGGACTGTATCCTCACACGGATTAGAGGGGAAGCATGGAAAAAATGGATTTTTAGCTTAAGGGAACCCTTAACACCCCGTTAAGGCACCGCTCAAGATGAGCGAAAAGGAAATGGATTAGGAATTTCAGGGATCAGAAACTTCAGGATGATCGCGGTCAGGAAGGCTGCCAAGTCAGGACGACTACAAGGTCGGGAAGACTACAGGGTCAGGAAGACCAGCAGGGAATTTGCGCACAAGGACGAACGGCGCACAGGGATGACAACACAAGGAAGACTGCTCAGGGATAGTGAGCATCGGGATACGGAACCTCCCCTGAAAGGATTCGGAAAAGGACTCGAGCACTGGATTGCTCGACATGACAGGGTAAAAGGAACTATACGGGCTACGGAACGGTCCAGGTAACTAACTCTCCCCCCACGATTGAGTTAATTTCAACGTCGACCATGGATTATATCGGGGTTGCGGAAAGCCTCGATGCCAGGAAGCGAACAAAGAAAACCGGACACGGGACGGATACCCGCTCAAGGATGATAAAGACCTATTCCAAATAAGGGTGGCCTACTATCGGGTTACCCTCTTATTTTTTCTCTCCAGCACAATAAATCCTGACCCGGTTAAACTCCTCAAACTCATTCAAGTCTGGCCAGGTTCGGCAGGTATATACCTCTTGCAATTCATAGCCCGGCGCACTTAAATTTTTGATTCGGGAGTCAGCTAATACAACCTGTTGCGCACGGGAACAAAATGCATCCAGAAATGTCAGATTTTCCCGGTCATACAACACATCTGCTGCCAAAATAACATCAATTTCCCCCTGCACTTTGAAAAAATCACATTCGGTTTTCAGTGATACGCCATTTAATGCCGCATTCACTTTCGCGGCCAATAATGCATCCTGATCCAAATCACATGCAATGACTTCAGCGGCCCCTGCCAGTGCAGCAGCGATACCCGCAACTCCGGATCCTGCACCAAAATCAAGACAACGGCGCCCCCTCACCCACTCTGGATGATCCATTATGTAGGATGCCAAAGCTTGTCCACTGGCCCAACAGAACGACCAATAGGCGGGCTCGGCAACAACGGCCTGAGCCTCATCATGAGTGAGCGGGCCATGCATGACATCCGGATCAAACAAATAGAGACTCAATTGAGGACACCCTGGCAGGGAATACGGTTTCAAATCCGCTCTCGGCAGTGTAACGCGAATCGCATCCAACAAAAGCGACAGATCTGTTTTTGCTTCAGTTTGTCTGAATTCCCCAACCACGCCGTGACTACCCCTAAGAATTAATATTGCGCAACACAAGCCCGGCACCTTAACGTATTCACGGTGGGAGCTCAACACCACCGAGCACCTTACATCATTCGAGGGCTTCGCTTGGCAATCAGGAAAAACCGTGCTAAAAACACAGTACTCGCATAAATCAGCTACTTAAAAAAAAATCAGCACAACGAAACGTCACTACAAATGCATTAACAAACGCTCTAACGAAACGCATTAAAAATTACTCGCCAGAAAAAAGGCGGACAAAAAAGCCCGAGTCACGGAAAATAACTGCCAATTTCCCAGCCCTCCTTGCAATTGCGCCGATGATGCAACACCGTAAGGCATTTGCAAAATTCTGGCGGGATAATTTCCCGTGACCACAATCATCTCCACAAAGACAAGGATACAATATGGATAATCTTCTTTCCGATGGCCAAAAACAAGTTGGTGAATTCAGTGACTGGATCACAGGAATGGTTATGGACTACGGTCCGGGCTTATTACTTGCGATCATTACACTCATTATCGGGCTTTGGCTAATCAATCGCCTCATCAACCTGCTCGATAAGTCAATGACGGCTAAAGTTGAACCAACGTTGTTGAAATTCCTGCACAGCCTCTGCTCAATTGGCCTGAAAGTACTGTTGCTGATCTCTGTCGCGGCGATGGTCGGTATCGAAACCACATCATTCATCGCCGTACTCGGTGCAGCGGGTCTTGCAGTGGGCTTGGCGTTGCAGGGGAGCCTGGCAAACTTTGCCGGAGGCGCACTCATTCTTTTCTTCAAACCCTTCAAAGTAGGTGATTCAATCAAGGCTCAAGGTTTTGCCGGTGTAGTACGCGAAATCCAGATTTTCAATACAATTATCACCACTTTCGACAATCAACGTGTCATCATACCGAATGCGCTGCTGTCGAATGGCTGCCTGGTCAATGTCAATGTCGAAAGCACCCGGCGCGTCGATATGGTTTTTGGCATCAGTTACGACGATGACATCAAAAAAGCCAAAGAAATTTTGAACCGGCTTGTCGAGGCTGATGAGCGAATTCTGAAAGATCCAGCACCGGTCATCGCACTTTCCGAACTGGCGGACAGCTCTGTAAACTTTGCGGTTCGCACTTGGGTTAAAACACCGGATTACTGGGCGGTTTATTTTGCGATGCATGAAAATGTCAAACTGACATTCGATGCTGAAGATATTAGCATCCCGTACCCGCAGCGGGATGTACACGTCTACAATGAACAAAAATAAGCCAGGCCAATTTCAATATCGAAAGTCGTAATCGTACAATACGATGCTTGAAACCGGCCACCAAGCTGGAGCTTCGAAAACAGAAGCTCCAGTCTAACATAACAATTCTAAGAACCGGCCACTAGAATCGAACGCCTGGATGCGGCGATGCACACAGGGCTCGGCAGTTCAAATAAATCGCTCAATACCTTAAAATTCATACATAATTCACATTATCGTTACAAATCCCTACTTCTTTAATTCGGCATGCTGTTCTAATCTTAACTTTAGAGCAACTGAAACTTCAGGAAAGTCCCACCGGGCCGATCACAAAGTAAAGTTGAAATGAAACGGCGCAAGGAACATCCTGAAATACTGTCTACATTGAGGAGTTGTCTATGCCCGTACAACAGCTTAAAGAGTACCTTGACGAGCAACAAATTCGTTATGTATCAGTGCAGCATTCTCCAGCTTTCACGGCACAGGAGATTGCACACAGCGCACATATTCGTGGTGACCGACTGGCAAAAACCGTTATCATTGATATCGATGGAAAAATGGCAATGGTGGTACTGCCAGCCTCTTATAGAATACGTTGGGACAAATTCATGAATGCCATGGGAACGGACTTCATTGAACTTGCAGACGAAGATGAGTTTAAAGATGCATTCCCGGGCTGCGAAGTTGGCGCCATGCCACCCTTCGGTAATCTATATAGCATGAATATATACCTATGCGACGCGCTTGCGCAGCACGAAGAAATTGCCTTCAGTGCAGGCACCCACAGCGAAACCATTAAAATGAGTTATCAGGACTACATATCACTGGCCTGCCCTGTGATTTTAAGTGAAGGTTTCGCCAAACCTGAGTGTAAAAAGAAAACACCAAGCTGGCTGATGGCACAGCGAACAGCAAAAATCGCATAAACACGAGAAATTTGGAAGGAACGACTTGCCCCCAAAACGGAATCCAGTAAACGCGTTTTGGGGGTAGTTGCCAGATCTTGGCAACTGTCCCTATGGTAGCGTCAGATAGTAGCTACGACCATCACGCTCGATTCGCAATAATATCGCCTCAGCCCCCCGCACCGCACGCTTTAATTGCTCAACGTTTCGGACTCGAACACGGTTTGCTGCCACAATCAAATCCCCCTGTAGTAATCCTTGCTCCCGAGCGGGCCCAGTGTCCGAACTCGAAATTTCAACAGCAACAGATTCCGGCCCATTTTTCAGGTGGTAGTCCCGCAACGCCAAACCGGTCAGCATAGCATGTACTTCTGCACCGTTCATCACGTTGGCCTGCGCAGACTTCAGCTCAGCCACAATCGTCATTTCAACGCCATTACGGACAACTCGAAAATTAACCGGCCTGCCTACAGCCGCGAGGCCAATCCGGTTATTCAAATCCTGGGCAGATGACACGCTACGACCATTCATTGCCAACACAACATCACCCGCCTGAAAACCAGCTTCCGCAGCAGGCATATCGGCAAGCACACGCGTCACCAAAACACCACGCACACTCGTCAGCTGGAACGCTTCTGCGAGCTTTGGTGTCACATCCTGGAACAACAGACCTAACTGTCCTCTGCGCACCTCACCATAGGCAATAAGCTGGTCGAGCACATTCAATGCGATTTCTGTAGGTATCGCAAAGCCAATGCCCACATTCCCCCCTGCAGGCGCAATAATCGCAGAATTTATGCCAACAAGTTCTCCTCTCAAATTAATCAGCGCCCCCCCTGAATTCCCCGGATTTATTGAAGCATCGGTTTGTATAAAATCCTCATAACCGTAGATGCCCAGCCCGCTTCGACCTAATGCGCTGACAATACCTGAGGTTACAGTCTGGCCAAGACCAAACGGGTTGCCAATGGCGACCACAAAATCCCCCACCTCCAGACTCGAAGAGGTTGTCGTCGGTAGCAGCGCGAGATGTTGCGCCTGAATTCGCAAAACTGCAATATCAACCGATTCATCTGACCCCAACAGGGTTGCGCTCAATTCCTGGCCGTCCTGCAAAGTCACCGTGATGTCGTCCGCTTGATCAATCACATGATGATTCGTTAACACATAACCTACAACACCACCGTTTTGCGACTCTGTGCGAACGATTACCCCTGAGCCCGCACTCTGCGGTCGTCGCTCCGGAGTTTGATTTCGTTGCTTGAATAACCGGTCGGGAACATTAAAAAAGCGTCGAAAGAATGGGTCGTCCAACAAAGGGTTAATCCGCCGGACCTGGGTAAAGGTCGCAATATTCACCACCGCAGGCGTAGCCTGTTTTAATATAGGTGCCAGTGAGGGCACCGGCTTACCTGCGACTTGATCCGGTATCGCCGCCCAGCTTCGTGAAGGCATTATTAACCCAAATATCAATACTGTCAGACCAAGTAACACCACCATTACGGTGACACGACTTTCCCGATTCAGGTTTCCGGCGTAACATTTCACAACATAGGCCTCGTCAAAGTTATTTGTCTGTTTCCGCATCCAATTAAAGCCGGTGATCAGGCTCAATATCCCGCTACGAATGCTTAAGAAGAGTTATAAGGACATTGCAAATTTAAACAACTTACAGCAATTTAATCTTGATTCGCTTGATACTGACGTCATTCGTGATCGCTTCGGCAACAGTCAGGTGTTTTAGCGAATACTAAACGTCTATAATGCGCGAAGGCATGCCCATTTCACAAAGCTTAAAACGAGATTTTCAAACCCACTATGAATAATCCTTCTCCTGCACCTTCGGTAAACAATTTCGATATTATCATTGTTGGCGCCGGGATGGTTGGTTCAGCACTGGCTTGCGGACTTGCAGACGCAGGTTATCAAGTTGCCTTGGTCGACCAACGTCCGGCCCCGGATTATGAACCCGATGCCCCTCCCCATATCCGCGTTTCTGCACTCAGTTACGCCAGCGAATTATTTTTAAGAACATTGGGAGCATGGGACGAAATTGAAAAAATGCGGGCAGCGGAATACAAGCGCCTCGCGGTATGGGAAAAGCTCGATAACCTGGAGCTGAAATTTGGCCAGAAAAGGCTTAATAAAACCGAATTCAATGCCAGCGAGGTCAACAAGAGCCACCTGGGCTTTATTGTGGAAAATGACATCACTCAATTAGCCCTGCACAGAGCGTTCGCACAACGACCCGGGGTACAATTCATTTGCCCGTTTAAAATCCGCAGCATTACCCTCGCAGAAGATTTTGTGCGTGCCGAAAGCGAAGATGAGGTACTTCAGGCCAAGCTCATTATCGGCGCAGATGGAGCCCAGTCACTCGTACGCCAGAGTAGTCACATCCCGCTCAGTGCCAGCCAATATGATCAGCATGCCATGGTGATCACAATTCGCTATGAGGGCAAACAGCAAGACATTACCTGGCAAGCTTTTACGCCGACAGGTCCAGTGGCTTTTTTGCCGTTACCGGATATCGATGGCAGTCACTTCGCCTCATTGGTCTGGTATGACAGTCCAGAAACGATTTCTCAATTGATGAAGCTGTCCAGCGATGAGTTGGTACAGCAGATTAATGCCAAGTATCCTGAAGAACTTCCGGAAATCCTGGACATTGTCGAACGAGGCCGCTTCCCCCTGACTCGGCAACATGCAAAGCGCTACGTCGCACCGAGGGTTGCGCTGGCGGGGGATTCAGCCCACACGATCAATCCACTGGCCGGCCAGGGGGTCAATCTCGGGTTTCAGGATGCGGAAGCTTTGATTGGCGTACTGTCTCAGACGCATGCCCAGGGACAAGACCCCGGACTGATCAATATACTCAAGAATTATGAAGACCTACGCCGGAACCACAATGCCCTGATGATGACCGCAATGGATGTTTTTTACCACAGTTTCAGCAACCAGATCCCGCCACTTAAACTGCTCAGAAACCTGGGGTTACATCTTGCCGACCGGGCTCCATTTGCAAAAAAGGAAGTACTCAAGTTTGCCATGGGGCTTCAGACCCAGCAAAAAATACCGGGTGCCGACTTTAACTGGCGTGACCTTAAACTGCCCGCCCCACCGTTACCCAAATCATTGCCCCGCTTGCCGTTGCCACCGTTTTTGCAACGAAAAAAATAAGTATTATCAATCACTATGGAGCTCACACAATGGCCGATACCATCTTCAAGAAAATAATTGATCGGGAGATACCTGCAGACATCGTTTACGAAGATCAACAATGCCTTGCATTCAAGGATATCAACCCCCAGGCCCCGATTCACCTGTTGATTATCCCTAAAAAAGAAATTGCCACAGTAAACGATATAGAAGCCGCAGACGCCGCTGTGGTCGGCCACCTGTTTTACGTCGCGGCCAAGCTGGCAAAGGAGCTGGGTGTTGCCGATGATGGCTACCGCACGGTTATTAATTGCAACAAACACGGTGGCCAGGAGGTGTACCACCTTCACGTACACTTACTAGCAGGCAAGCCACTGGGGTGGCCACCTTACGCCCCCTAAGGAACAACCCGGGAACTGGCGATATCAGGAACTAAAGCCCAGAATGGAGGGTCGAGTCAACGCCAGTTCCGATTCGATTTCCTCCCAGAGCATTTGATACAGCTGGGTAATGTGGTGAGAGGGCGAGGTTTTCGGAAATGGCTCCAACGAAACGCCCATTTTTTCCAGTTCACTGGAA
The DNA here is from genome assembly GCF_002162375.1 of Oleiphilus messinensis. Taxonomy (GTDB): domain Bacteria; phylum Pseudomonadota; class Gammaproteobacteria; order Pseudomonadales; family Oleiphilaceae; genus Oleiphilus; species Oleiphilus messinensis. Next base: position 5,437,320 of record NZ_CP021425.1, read on the forward strand.
ATCGGAATCAGGGTGTGAAACGCAAAATCACTGTTTTTGAGAATAAATTTTTCGATAATTTCCTGATGCATTGCTCTGCGCTTTTCCACCTGACTGAAAAATATTCGGGTTTCCGGGCGCGTTTTCAGTGAGGTGTTCATAAATTTGAACAACTGCTCGACCGTTCGAAGTGAAAGAATTGTCGGAATAGCCGGTACCAGTAAAAAATCAGCACCACTGATAAGCCCAGCAACAGATTCACTTAGATTGGGTGGGCAATCCACCAAAATCACATCGTATTCATCCTTCAGGGGTTTGAGTATATTTCGAACATCCCGGGCAGACTTACGACGTGCATTGCGAAGCTCCTGATCCATAAGGCGGTAGCTCTGATCTGCGGGTAAAATCTCCAAATTCCGATAATCCGTACCTTTAATGCGCTGGTACACTTCTTTTTTGGATTTTAACAATCCATTCAACCCACCCTTTACTTTATCTTTCACCCGAAAATAAAACGATGCAGCCCCCTGAGGGTCCATATCCCAAATCAGGGTCTTGTAGCCGTAACTTGCTGCTAAATAGGCCAGGTTTACCGTGGTTGTCGTCTTGCCCACGCCACCTTTGATATTAAATACCGCAATCAGTTTGGCCAAAATCATCTCCTCACAACATCAAACGAGCAGACCGAGACCTATCGAGGTCGACCTGCCCAAGGGAACACTATCCAAAAACGCTCCAGCGCTTACACCATACTGAAATAATAAACTGACTGGGGATCAGCGCGTCAATGCAGCCACAACACGACGCGAAGCCTTACCATCAAACTCCTGAAACAACGTATAGAATGCGGCTTTGAGCTCATCATGTGAGCCGCACATATCCGCCTCGATTCGGTTCAGTAAATCCAATGTGCCCTGGCCTGCCGTTTCGTCCAGCTCATCGCGCAAAAATGCTAATTTACCGGTTTGCACGGTAATATCCTGAAAATCCCCCAATACTGTTTGCAGGCGTTTTACATTTTTAACCAATCTCGTGTACCGACGGTCGGTAAACAACGGCGCAAAAAACTCAAGTAAATATCGCATACGCTTGAAGTCGAGCCGCAGCTCGTGGAATGCTTCATCAGGGGCATCAGCATCCAGTTTCCGGCCATCTGCGATCAGCGTTGTGTAACATTTCCGGATTTTCTTCTCGGCAAATTGTTGCAGCGTTGGATCGCCATCGCGGTTCACATGAGCCTGTAAAAATGCCATCCAGCCTGTCGCCCAATCCCGAAGCGCCTGAGATTTGAGAAATGCAAACAGCTTCTTTTGGGCACCGATACGCTTCTCTGTCAGTTTTTCTGCCAAAGGTGTTAACAACGCCTCTTCCTCCGCGTATTGCTCACGCCAGCTGCGGATTTTCAATAGGAAAACATCGAGATCACGAACATCCGCGCTCAAGTCACCCAACTGTTTCAACACGGGCTTGAACTCCGCAACAGTTTGCCGATCATACAAGCTGGAGGCTTCTTTCAACAATGCGCGAGCCTTGCGCAGATTCACGCGATACTGATGCAAAAACTCGGTATCAATATCTTCAAGAACACCGTCATAATGCAAGACCATACCGGCAAAGGCTTCGGCCAGCATCAACTTGATTCCCTGTGGAGCTGGCGTTTTTCCCTTCACACTAACGGAAGGGACTTTTTCCATTTCTTGTAACGAACACAAGTGTTTCGAGATTTTTGCCGGGAAAGGGTTCGGTAATGCTACAGATTGATTCCACTTGCACAGCCCCTTTGCGGCTTTTTCTCGCCCTTTGATTGTTTGTATTCTAATCAGATTATAAGTTTCCAATTTGTCCGATAGCTGCTCAGTCTGCACCTGATCCAAATCGAGGAAGGCAAACACCTGATCCTGATCGTCGAGCAATCGATATCGACGAGCGACGACCTGAAATTTTATGCGCTCCTGCAGAGCCCAGTAACCGCACTGCTTAGCGACCCCTGTGCTCAGTTCCCCCTCAGGAATATCCCAAGAGAACCGTGGCCAATGCACTTGTCGACGCTTTGGTACAGGATACCAGGGGACACATGCAATCTGATGAAACGCGTTCGCTTTCCCCCGCTCAACAACAAAAAGCGCTTGCTGACTTTTCTGCTGCTGAAGCCCCAGACAATACTGAGAACTGGAAAAAAATGGCAGCGCAAAACTGTCTAAAACGGCTAGATCATAGCGACACACACCTTCTTCATCACACCTTACGGTATGCCCCAGGGCATTGCGTAACGTTTCAGTTAATGCTTCCGTGTTCTCAAGCCCGGAAGAGAGCTCATCTTTGGGCTCGATAATTCGGGCATCTCGGGAAAAGAGCGTTAATGAGGAAAAAGACATAAGGTATGTGTAACTCCTAAAACTATGACGGTTCCAATTTCGTGAACAATTTCAGTGCGTGAAACGAGCCTGATGAAAGCAAGAATCGTGAGTCGCAGTGAAAACCTCACTCAGCCGGCGGAACACTGATATCGCCCAGGGCTTCCTGCAGAATACTTCGGCCAATTTCTTTCGAAGGCGCAATAAGCGCGCTACGCAACGCTTCATTCAGTGCAGAAAAGTAGCGTAATCCAGCGGGAGATTCAGCAAATCGTATATAGCGTTTCAATTCATCATCATTCAGTGTTCTGTAAGTATAAAGGTAATTGGTAAACACTTGCTGACCGATTAACCCCCGTGTCATGAACCGGTTCGCTTCGACCATTTCAGTCAACATCGCGTAGTCGGGCATTCCCGCTCCCTGCCCGGCATCAGCAAAAGCCCCAACCAAAGCCAATTGAACTGCCATGGCTGTTTCCAATGCGGCCTCGGTGGTACGGGTCGCCCGGTCGAAGTTTTCGAAGAGTTTCTCTCTGGGCGTGCCTTTGTATTGTTTCTGCAAGGTAACGGTTTGAGCGCTCATTTCTTCAAATCCCGCCATCGTCGCCGCAGTGGTTTCGAGTTTCACCACTTTTTGGCCCAAAGGTGACATTAACCACGCCAATATCGAATCCACATGCTCACTACTGAGCTTGCTATTAAGGTGTTGCTTCACCTGACTGCCCAGATCATCGACATCAATAGTGCGCTCAATAATCTCCGTTACCTGCTGAGTATAACGGGTGCTGTGTTCACTCTCCGCTGCACTGCTTGCTACGCCCTCCTTTAGAATGCTTGGAAACTGTGCAATGGCATCTTGAATCCCTGATTGTAGATACAATTGCTCAATTTGCGCAGCTCGATCAATATTTGCGGCATATACTGCAAGGGGTGCATTAAGTAGTAATAATAAAAATGCCAGCCAGCTAGCTGTGCCTTTTATCGGTAACGCCAATACCTGGTTCCTCAGTGTGTTCACCATCAGTATCTCCATCCGTCTTTATTCATCATCGGAGCACCTTCATCTATCATCTGTCGCCAGATAAAGCGCACAACGATAACCAAATATAGCGCACAACGATAACCAAATATAGCGCACAACGACAGTACTTAGTGTTAATCAGCAAAGCGCTTAATTCAAGCTCTCCGGCAACAAGACCTGTTTCCGGATTATGCAGACGATATGCCGAGTAGATCGAATTTTGCCTAATTGCAAGTTTCGCCGCATTGATTTTAAATTTTTTTTCATTTAATCTCTGTCTTGGCGATGGCTACGACGGGTCAATACCCACCCTAAGTATCAGCAGGCGCTTCCAGTAACCGATCTAATCGCCTCAAAGCGAGCAGCACAGGTTACTCCGAAGTTTGGCAGTTCCCGCTATGTCCTTCCTTAGAGATCTCTGACTCGCGCCTATAGCCCATCGCACGTGACCTGTAATGCCGAGAAACCACTACTCAAGCTTTTGTCTGCAAGAGCATAAATCCACAAAATAATCTAACAATCAAAAAATATAGGTAAATGGAATGGAAGAGTTTGATTTCAGTGCCTGGAAAGTCAATCTTCAGGCCTCCACCGTTACCCATGAATCTGGCTTTTCAATTCAGTTCGAAGGCAAGCCAGGTCGCAATTTCAATGGTTCCCCCAGAAATTGGCCGGAAGGACTTGGCGCACTGGAAAAAGCTCGTCTACTACGATTCGGTTACGAAGCGTTCAGGCAAGCCGTACAATCCCTTGACGAGAAGCGCGCTAAACGCGCAAAGAGCATGGCTTTACAACGGGACTAGTGCGGTCAAAAAGCCGTTCTTCCTGTCATAAAAAAACCCTGACAAACAGGGTTTTTTTATTATTCAGCGCGTAAACTTGCAGTAGAATGTTGTTGCAGATTAATCACCCGCAACAGTTGCTTCCACTTTCTCCATGGGCGTATGACGCACGTCTTTACCTTTAACCATGTAAATAACGTGTTCGGCCAGATTACGAGCATGGTCCCCAATTCGCTCAAGCGCACGCAATACCCACATGACACTCAGAATTCGGGAGATACTGCGCGGATCTTCCATCATAAATGTAACCAGTGAACGCATTGCGGATTTATATTCGCTGTCCACGGAATAGTCTTCACGCATAATTTCGACTGCCATTTCTGCATCCAGACGGGCAAAACAGTTGAGAGCCTGATGCACCATCTGAGCGACATGATTGGCAATATGACGCACTTCAACGTAACCACGGGGTGGTTGGCCTTCCTCAGCGAGGTTGATGGCGATTTTCGCAATCTTTTTCGCTTCATCGCCAATACGCTCAAGGTCATTTACCATTTTCGCAACAGAAACGACCAGACGCAGGTCTCGCGCCGCCGGTTGACGTCGAGCAATAACCTGAACGCACTCCTCATCGATGGTCATTTCAAGCTTGTCAACTTCACGATCACGGAGGCGTACTTCTTCTGCCACACCACTGTCACCGTTCATTAACGCACGAACAGCATCACTAACCTGCTGCTCGACCAGGCCACCCATTACCAAAAAGTGATTTTTCAACTCCAGCAATTCGGTATTGAATTGCTGGGATATATGCTTATGCTGTGTGAAATCCTCGTTTTTCAAATCCATATCACGCTCCGAAAAGGACAATATTTTTTATTAAATGTACATTCCAACTCGGAAAATCCCTAGCCGTATCGACCGGTGATGTAGTCTTCAGTCTGCTTTTTACCAGGATTGGTGAACAACTCATTTGTAGAGCCGAACTCCACCAGATCCCCCATATACATGAAAGCAGTATAGTCTGAAACACGAGCTGCCTGTTGCATGTTGTGAGTTACGATTACGATGGTGTAATCGTCTTTCAATTCATGAATCAGTTCTTCAACTTTCAACGTTGACAGTGGATCCAATGCAGATGCAGGTTCATCCAGCAGCAAGACTTCCGGCTTAACCGCAACCGTACGTGCGATAACCAGTCGCTGCTGCTGACCACCGGACAGCCCCAGTGCACTATCATCCAGACGATCTTTTACTTCATCCCACAAGGCTGCAGACTTCAATGCCCATTCAACAGTTTCATCAATGAGACGCTTTTTATTGATGCCCTGAATACGCAGGCCATAGGCTACGTTTTCATAGATACTTTTCGGGAACGGGTTAGGCTTCTGGAATACCATGCCGACTCGACGACGAAGATCTGCAACATCGACAGAACGTTGATAGATATTGTTCTGACCGATAAGCACCTCGCCTTCGATGCGACAGCCGTCCACCAGATCATTCATGCGGTTGAAGCAGCGCAACAGGGTCGATTTACCACAACCAGACGGCCCGATAAAGGCGGTAACGCGCTTTTCGGGGATCTGCATATTAATACCATGCAGTGCCCGCTTCTCCCCGTAGTACAACTCCAGGTTCTTCACTTCCAGAGCAATCTTCTCGTTCTCGAGCTTCAACTGTTCAGTGGATGAGTTAATTGCACTAATATCGATGGCGTGAGTGCGGGTCGCCTGCTCTTCATTCTGAGCACTTGTAGGGGTATCAATCGCGTTTTCTGTCACGTTCGTTTCCTGCATGGTTTTAGTGCTGTCATTGGGTTTCAATATATTACTCATTATTGCTCTCCCGACTGCTCGGACACAGTGTTTAATTTTAATTCGGTTTACATTTCCAGCGCTTTATATTTTTCACGCAAATGGTTTCGTATTCCTACTGCACTTAAGTTCAACACTGCGATTACCAGCACCAACAGCAATGATGTGGCGTAGACCAATGGTCTTGCAGCTTCAACATTTGGACTTTGGAAACCAACATCATAGATATGGAAACCAAGGTGCATAAATTTTTGATCCAGGTGGAGGTACGGATAGTTACCATCCAACGGCAGCGAAGGCGCTAACTTGACTACCCCAACCAGCATTAACGGAGCAACTTCCCCCGCAGCCCGCGCTATCGCGAGAATCATTCCAGTCATCATTGCCGGACTTGCCATCGGCAAAACCACCCGCCACAGGGTTTCTGCTTTGGTTGCACCGAGTGCCAGACTGCCTTCCCGCATTGAACGGGGAATCCGTGACAGTCCTTCTTCCGTGGCAACAATAACCACAGGCAGTGTCAACAATGCCAACGTAATAGACGCCCACATGAGTCCCGGCGTACCGAAAGTTGGTGAGGGTAACGCCTCAGGAAACATGGCCTGATCAATACCGGATCCCAAAAAGTAAATAAAGAAGCCCAGACCAAATACACCATAAACGATTGAAGGTACACCCGCCAGGTTATTTACGGCAATGCGGATAATCCGGGTGATCCCGCCCTGATGTGCATACTCGCGCAAATAGATCGCAGCGATAACCCCCATTGGTGTAACCATAATCGACATGATGATAACCATCAATACGGTACCGTAGATTGCAGGGAAAATCCCACCCTCGGTATTGGCCTCACGTGGGTCGTCGGCCACGAACTCCCAGAGTTTGGAGCCGTAATGCGCCACTTTCTGCCCCAGTCCCATTGCATTAGGCTGGAAAACACGAACGATTTTCGCGAGATCAATCTCTACTTCATGGCCGTCAGCCGTGCGTGCGACAATACTGTCGCGATTGATCTGCTCATACAAATCAATCAGATTCGCTTGCAGCCCTTCATAACGGAGGTTCAATTCCGCCCGCTGGGCATCCAGGTCGGCAAGCCGTTCCGGTGTGTTCTTACCGTTCAGTTCCAAACTACGCTGTTTAAGACGTAAACGCTCCAGCTCGTAATTGATCGCGCCGATATCACCTTTTTCGATATCGTGAATATCAGCAAAGATTGTCAGTGCACGCTCCAACCGGGTTTCCAGTTCCTCATGTGCAGAATCACCATTGGAAACAACCCGCCCGCTTTCTTTCACGCTGACCAGATAACCGTAAAAGTTACCCCATTCACGACGCTCAATCGCAATCGCATCTTCTGGTTGATGAAGATCAACAAGTTGATCCCGTAAAACCCAGCGAAAATCAAAGCCGGAAACATCCCGGTTACCAATTTTAAGCAGAACCCGCTCTTTAAATTCGACATCTTCCGGTATATCGAGTCCCGCCGTTCGAAGCTGGCTCGCGGAAACATCCTCGCGCTCCACCAACTCACCCATAATCATGGCACGACTGCCATCTCTACCTACATATTCTGCCTCAAGAATATCGTGTGGCCAGAAATGAGCCAAACCTTTGCTGGCGATGAACGCCAAGAGTCCAAACACCATCACCAGACTGATTGTTACGGCACCCGCATTCAACCAGACCCAGGGTTCACCTGACGATGTCCACTTTTTAAGGGGCATTCGCATAATCTGTTACCTCAAAACCATTTAAACGTTGTCTCATCAGGTGGCACCATTGCCACCTGTGCTTTGCAATGATCTTTAAATCACACTGTATTTGGAACGGAGCCGCTGTCTGACAAACTCAGCTGCGGTGTTCACAAAAAATGTGAAGATAAACAGCACGAATGCTGCCAGGAACAAGATTCTGAAATGAGAGCTCCCCACTTCAGATTCCGGCATTTCGACTGCGATATTTGCAGATAACGTCCGCATTCCCTCAAATATGTTGATATCCATTATCGGCGTGTTACCAGTCGCCATTAATACGATCATCGTTTCACCAACTGCGCGGCCCATACCGATCATCAGGGCGGAAAATATTCCGGGGCTGGCGGTTGGTAGAATAACTCTGACCATGGTTTGCCACTGAGTAGCGCCTAAAGCGAGCGAACCATAGCTCAAATGTTTCGGCACACTGAAGATTGCATCTTCAGTGATCGAGAAAATGGTCGGGATAACGGCAAAGCCCATTGCAGCGCCGACCACCAACGCATTACGCTGGTCAAAGTCAATTCCTACTTCATTGGTCAACCAGTTACGCATATCGCCGGCAAACAACAATTGCTCAACAAATGGGCTAATTTCAAAGCTAAACCAGCCTATAAACAACACAAGCGGGATGAGCAATAACGGGTCCCAGCCTTCCGGTATCATGTGTCGAATTTTCTGTGGCAGATTGACCCAGACAAAGCCAAATATAAGGATCGCTATCGGCATCAACATAAGAACCACAAAAACACCGGGCAAATTCGACTCCATGAATGGCGCAAAGAACAACCCGGCCAAAAAGCCCAAAATAACCGTAGGCAAAGCCTCCATCAGCTCGATTGCCGGTTTAACTTTACGACGGAGTGACGGTGCCATGAAGTAAGCGGTGTACAAGGCACCACAAATGGCGAGAGGTGTTGCAATCAACATGGCATAAAACGCCGCTTTCAACGTTCCAAATGCCAGAGGCGAGAGGCTGTATTTCGGTTCAAAATCATTGGTCGCAGCGGAAGATTGCCATACATAATCAGGCTCTTCGTAGCCTTCGTACCAAATTTCCTGCCACAATGCAGACCAGGAAATTTCCGGGTGCTCATTATCCACGTTCCAGAAACTGACCTTGCCATTCTCCATCTCGAACAGGATACGATTGGCTCTTGGGGCAATGGCCATCATGCTCACCGGGGTCGATGCCATGGATTCGCTCAGCACCATACGATTGGCTGTGGAGTAGTAGATGGACAGTTTTCCGGCGGCATCAACAACCATAAAACCTTTGCGACGCTCTTCTGGTTCGATTACCAGGGTTGCCGCAGACACTGGCTGGAAATCACGTACTTTTTCAACCCGATATTTGTTTTCGTTGTCTCGCACCATAAACCACTGGCTGACCTGGCCCGCGGAATCACCCACCAGAAGGGAAGCCCCACCTAACAGGAACTGGATGTCAGTTACACTGTTTTTATCCGAGGTCAGGTTAACTGAGCCATTCAATTGAGGCGCGTCCTTATCCCGGATATCGTATACAGAAAGCTTTCGCTGATCGCTCAGAACAAACATCCAGCTTAATGTTGGATCCACCAGAACATTCTCGATATGACCACTGACATTCGGCATCTCCAGATCGGCTTCTTCCAATGAAATCTCACCGGTCATGAAGTTTTCATCTTTCTGGTAGTAGGCACCGTAAATCTGATCCTGTTGACTTACACCCGCCAGAAACAGCGCACTCTCGGTATTGCGTACAGAAATTGATTTAAGTGGTATTCCAGGTGCCAATCGGAGCGGCTCCTGACCTACGGGGTATTCAATGAAAGGGGTGATCAAGCGCTCATCGTTTGGATAGGTCACTTTATAACTGTGCTTGAATACAATAGCAGTCCCATCACTGAGTCCGGCGGCCAATACACGACTTGCAGAAGAAGCATTACCCAGGGATGTTACTGTAGCCCCCGGCGCCGCAGGCAAGGTTTCAGTCGTAATAACGTCGCCATTTTCCGTATTGAAAAAGACAATTTTGCCTTGATCTGTCACTCGGGTAGCAATTTCAGCCTGCTCTTCCATAGCCAAATACAGTGTCTCACCTGACTCAACCTGTGCGACATCATAGGTGGATACTTCATGAATCTCAGCACCACCAAACAGAGGCAATACTTCATACAGCAAGTAAAAGAAAATCAGTGTAATGGCGACGATAACACTCACACCACCTAAACCGATTGAAGCCTGTGCCAGCTTGTCTTTGAACGCTCGCCGCTTTCTGTAGCGCAGAATTTGCGGCGACTCCAAATCCAGTTCTGGCATTGTTGCAGAGTTATTTTGTGTCATGTAAATCGCACCTGATTAATCGATTAGAGCCACAATAATCGCGAAATATGACAAATTTGTTACAGAATTGTCATATTATGCTTTCTAGCAGGATGTAAAAATTGGGAGCATAAAATATTCAACACTGCATGCATTAAAAAATAATGACAATGCTATACAGAGCTTTTTGATTTAAATAGAAAAATTTTCTTGGGGCGCAAATTGTCTCGAAACGCAAAGAAGAGGCATAAGCCCCTTCTTTGTTTTAACCTGGCGAGCGCTAAGAAAGCTTAGTTCAGACTCAGGTTTTGAAGACTTTTCGTTGCAACAGAAGAAGGCAGTGGAACGTAACCATCTTTAACAACGACTTCTTGTCCTTGTTTGGAAAGTACCAGCTTCACAAACTCACCTACGATTGGATCCAGGTTTTTGTTTGGCGCTTTGTTTACGTAAACGTACAAGAATCGGGACAGTGGGTATTTACCCGCTACTGCATTGTCTGGAGTGGCATCAACGAAATCATCACCAGGCTTTTTCGCCAAAGCAACGGCACGTACGGATGCAGTTTTGTAACCAATGCCAGAGTAACCAATACCGTTTACAGACTCAGAAACCCCCTGAACAACAGACGCTGAACCCGGCTGCTCGTTCACGTTGTTTTTGAAGTCACCTTTACACAAGGCCTTCTTCTTGAAATATCCGTAAGTACCCGATACGGAATTACGACCGAACAATTGAACAGATTGGTTAGCCAGATCACCACCAACGCCTACGTCGCTCCATTTAACTGCATCTTTCTCGTATCCACACTTACGGGTAGAGGAGAAGATTGCGTCAACCTGAGCAATAGTCAGACCTTTAACAGGGTTATCTTTGTTTACGAATACCGCCAGGGCATCGATCGCAACTGGAATTGCGGTTGGCTTGTAGCCAAATTTTTTCTCGAAAGCTTCAACTTCTTTGTCTTTCATCTGACGGCTCATTGGCCCCAGGTTTGAAGTTCCTTCAGTCAAAGCCGGAGGCGCAGTAGAAGAACCCGCCGCCTGAATCTGGATGTTGACGTTTGGATAGTTACGCTTAAAATCTTCTGCCCACAACGTCATGAGGTTGGCCAAAGTATCTGAACCAACAGACGAAATGTTGCCAGAAACACCAGATGCTTTTGAATAGGTGTTCAGAGCAGGATCTACTTTTGCTGCAGCCATTGCAGTGCCAGCACCAGCGGTAGCTGCTACAACAGTCAACGCCGCACAAAGTTTTCTGAATTTCATTTGAATCTCCCATGATGGACTAGATATCGGGTTTAGCAGAATTAGATCCACTCAAGGTGTCAGTTAATAAGCAAACAACCTCACGAGTGGTCACTCACACAAACACGATCAAAGTAACGCCTACCCACTAAGCGGTTCTGCAGGGACGATACCGAACCAACAGAGCACTTTGAACAATAATTTTGCAGGAGTGAAACGCGGTCAAACGCCAAGCCACTGAGCGGACTTTAAAACAGTTTTATTACATTTATGTGACAAATGACTAAATTTTCATTTTTGCTATGTGCATCACTAAGACACACCTATGCCCATAAATACAGTCGAGTACGCCCTATTTAAGTGCAAATCACTAATGTAGGCTCAGGATGATATACTCTGAATATTGTCATTTCGTTTACAAAATTAAGACACCCAAAATAACAGGAATTTTCCCACCATGATTGGCCAACGTGTCCTTCATTATTTAGACCGGTTTACCGAGGCTACTGGTACGACTTTGGTCTGGCTGAACGTACTATTGGTTATAAGCATGTGCCTGGTCGTAATGCTACGCTATGTGTTCAACCATTCATCCATCCCGTTGCAGGAAGCAACGATGTACTTACACGGTACATTATTTATGCTGGGAGCGGCATACACCCTCAAACACAACGAACATGTAAGGGTTGATATTCTCTATCAACGCTTTTCAGCCAAAGGTAAAGCGATCGTCAACTGCCTCGGTACAGTCATTCTATTGCTGCCCATGCTCCTTTTTATCCTGATTTACAGCTGGCCCTATGTCACTGCCTCCTGGGATATACTGGAAACCTCTCAAGAGGCCAATGGACTGCCCTTGGTTTTTGTGCTCAAGTCCCTGATTCCGGCAATGGTCGTACTATTGTTAATCCAGGCCATTGCTGAAATCATCCGTAACTTATCCACAATTTTTGCGGCGACCTCTACAACGACGACCACGACGCCTACAAATACAGCATCCAAAACAACAGCGTCCACCTTTAAAGATTAAGGCCTGACACTCATGATCGAATACATTCCCCTGTTTATGTTTGCCGCAGTATGTGTGGTATTGCTAATGGGGTACCCAGTGGCATTCTCACTGGCCGGAACTGCACTCTTTTTTGCCTTCGGTGGCATACTCGCCGGAATCTTTGACCCGTCCTATCTCAATGCAACCCCGAGCCGTTTGTATGGCTTGATAACCAATCAAACGCTGATTGCTGTGCCCCTTTTTGTGTTTATGGGATGCATGCTGCAGCAATCAAAAATTGCAGAGAATCTGCTGGAAAGCATGGCGCAGGTCTTTGGTCGCGTCCGGGGCGGGCTTGGCATTTCCGTCGCGATTGTCGGTGCCTTGCTTGCCGCCTCGACCGGAATCGTCGGGGCAACAGTGGTCACCATGGGCCTGATCTCTCTCCCGACCATGTTAAAAAAAGGCTACTCTCCGGCTATCGCCACCGGAACCATTTGTGCAACCGGAACCCTGGGGCAAATTATTCCGCCTTCTATTGCGCTCGTTTTGCTCGGTGACGTGCTTTCCAGCGCCTATCAACAGGCACAGCAAAATCAGGGTATTTTCAGCCCCGACACGGTCTCGGTCGGTGACCTGTTTGTTGGCGCAATGATACCGGGCCTGATACTGGTTATTTTGTATATGCTCTATCTACTTTCGGTTGCCTGGTTCCGCCCCGACCTCATCCCCCACGGTTCAACAGAAACCAGCAGCGAACCGCAAGCGCCCAAAAGCATATTACGAGATCTGACACCTGCACTGCTGTTGATTGTCACGGTTCTCGGTTCGATTTTATCCGGCATCGCCACACCAACCGAAGCTGCCGGAGTCGGCGCATTGGGCGCACTGCTACTCGCAGGAGCCAGAAGACAGTTAACCGGAACAGTTTTGCGCGATGTTTGCCAGAGCACAACAAAAGTGACCTGCATGGTATTTATGATCCTGATCGGAGCCACGCTCTTTTCACTGGTCTTCCGTGCTTATAATGGTGACGAATTAATCCAGCATATTTTCTCACAAATGCCCGGCGGCGAAATTACGGCGATTATTGTGGTGATGTTGGTTATTTTTTTATTGGGCTTCATTCTCGATTTTATCGAAATCACGTTCGTTGTCGTGCCGATTGTCGCACCGGTATTACTGATGATGGATATAAACCCGGTCTGGTTGGGCATCATGATCGCACTGAATCTGCAAACCTCGTTCTTGACCCCCCCGTTTGGCTTCTCCCTTTTTTACCTGAGAGGTGTGGCCCCGGATCACATCAAAACCACACAAATTTACAAGGGCGTAGCACCGTTTATCGGGATACAATTACTGATGTTAATCATATTGTCCCTGTGGCCGGGTTTAGCGACCTGGTTGCCAGATATCGTGTATTAGTTATTATGATCTAGATTAATACTCCATAATAACGATCAAACAGCAGGGTTTAAGCAACCCTACTCAGAGCGCAATGACCCTGATCCAGGCTGATCCGGGTCTCCGATAACTAAAATAAAGTATTGAAGTAGAATAAAATGACGATGAACGACGATAAACCTGGACCTTCGGGTGAATTGATTCTGCAGGTTGTACCCGAACCCAAGGATACGAACTCCAACGGTGATGTCTACGCCGGTTGGCTGTTCAATTATATGGACCAGGCTGCAGCTTACAAAGCACAGGCGATTTCCCAGGGCCGTGCGGCCACGGTTGCGGTTGAGAGCATGGAGTTTATTTCGCCCATTCGAACCGGCTCTCAGGTTGCCTTTTATGCCCGCCTGGTTGACATTGGCACCAGCTCAATGAAAATTTACGTTGAAGTCTGGACCAAAGATCGGGATAAAGGCACTCAGCGGAAAGTCACCGAGACACTGTTTGTGTATGTTGCGATTGATAAAAATGGCAGGATTCGGGAAGTGCCTTCCCAAGACTAGGACACTACAATTGGTGAAATGCCCCGCCACAGGGTGGCGGGGAGCATTGCGACACGCCTGACTTGTCCGGTCTGATTCCGAACTCGATCTACTCTCGGCTATTGGGCACGCGCATCAATGTAGGCTTTTTCAGACAGCTCATGGTAAGGCACAACTCGATCCCGAAATTCTACAAACGAGTCATACACTTTTTTCGCCATTTCATCCTGCCCTGCAATTTCCGCAACAACTTCATCGGAAATCTTATGCAATGCCTTGATAACATCGTCCGGGAAACGCTTGACCTGAACGCCGTGCTGATCCACTAATTCGGTTAATGCCACGTTGTTGCGCGCGGTATACTCATCCAGCATATCCTGATTCGCTGCGCGCGCCGCGACTTCGACAATAGCCTGTAAATCCTCGGGCAGAGCCTTCAGTGCCTTTTCATTGACAATCAATTCCAATGCTGTGCCGGGTTCATGCCAGCCCGGATAGTAGTAAAACTTGGCAACTTTATGCAGACCGGTTGCCAGGTCATTATAAGGCCCCACCCACTCAGTCGCATCGATGGTTCCGGTTTGCAACGCGGTGAAAATCTCACCGCCCGGCAGGTTAACCGGTGTACCACCCGCGCGCTGCAGTACTTCTCCACCTAAACCGGGGATTCGCATTTTCAGACCTTCAAGATCTGATAATGAATTGATCTCCTTGTTAAACCATCCCCCCATTTGCACCCCGGTATTGCCCGCAGCATAGGGCACCAGACCAAACGGTTTGTAGGTTTCACGCCAGAGAGCCAATCCACCACCATAGTGCATCCAGCCATTGTATTCCTGAGCAGTCAAACCAAACGGCACGGTCGCAAAAAACTGTGCTGCCGGCACTTTTCCTTTCCAATAATAGGCTGCGCCATGGCCGGCTTGTGCTGTTCCCTGCGAGACGGCATCAAACACCTCAAGTGGGGGAACCAGCTCACCACCACCAAATACTTTGATCTTCAAACGACCATTACTCATCCGCTCAACATCCTTGGCAAAGCGTTCCGGTGCGGTGCCCAAGCCAGGAAAATTTTTCGGCCACGTGGTGACGAGTTTCCACTGTATTGGTTTAACGTTTTCTTTTGTTGCCATTGGTGCCGCTGCTGCGGTGGGCTCACAATCCTTCTGACTACAGGCGTTCAGCACCAGCGCCGTCACACCAATTCCGAGCAAGGAAAAAACACTCCTACGTTTCATAATCACTCCTGATCTGTTTTTTGTATTGTTGTTGAGGTGGTTTACCAAAATGGGTTAAATGACTTCCAGCTTGGCATAGGACAACACCAACCACTTACTGCCTTCGCTGAAATTCACCTGAATACGCGAATGTGGCCCCTGCCCCTCGCAGCTAATCACAACACCTTCCCCGAACTTCTGATGCCGGACCCGTTGGCCAAGGGAAAAACCGCCAGTATCATTTTGAGCCAACGGCGAAGATTGCTGAAAATCAGACGCTGATGAGAGACAGCTGCCAATGCGAACCTCCTGAAGAAATGCTACGGGAACTTCGCGAATAAAGCGTGACACACTATTAAATTGATCTTGCCCGTAAAGGCGCCGGGACTCAGCATAGGTTAATACCAGTTTTTTCATCGCCCGGGTCATACCAACATAGCAGAGCCTGCGCTCTTCCTCCATGCGTCCCGGCTCTTCAACAGATAAACTGTGAGGAAATAGTCCTTCTTCCAAACCAACCAGGAAGACCAGAGGAAACTCCAGGCCTTTGGCTGAGTGCAGCGTCATCAACTGCACACAATCTTCGTGCTCCCCGGCCTGATTCTCTCCGGCATCCAGTGCAGCCTGAGCAATAAAAGCGGCCAGCGGTGTGAGGTTTTCTTCCGGCTCATAGTCTTTGGTCGCATTGATCAATTCTTCCAGGTTTTCGACCCGCGCCTGTGCCTTATCATTTTTTTCAGCGCCATGAAAATCCAGCAGACCACTCTCATCCAGCATCTGTTTTACGAGTTCACTCAGAGAAATCTCCGATTTGAGCTCAGTCAGGCGATAAATAATCCCCATAAATTCTGCCAGCGATTTACGGGCTCGGGCACTCACCCCTTTGCTCTCAACCAATTGCTCAATCGCCTGCCACAGCGAAATTGCATTCTGCCGTGCATGCTCGCGAATATTTTCCAGGGTTTTCGCGCCGACACCTCTGGCGGGTACATTCACCACCCGCTCCAATGCCGCGTCATCATGGGCAAAATGCACCAGTCTGAGGTACGCCAGTGCATTTTTGATTTCAGCCCGATCATAAAAGCGCAGCCCACCATAAATACGGTACGGTACGTTATGCCTCAGAAGAGACTCTTCAATGACCCGGGACTGGGCATTGCTGCGGTACAACACCGCGATATCTTGCCGAAGTCCTCCGGACTCAACCCAACCTTGCATCCGCTCCGCCAGATAATTCGCTTCATCCTGCTCATTAAACGCGGCGTATACATCAATCGGCTCGCCATCTTCGCCTTCCGTCCATAATTGTTTTCCCAACCGGCCAGAATTTCCGGCAATCAATGCGTTGGAAGCGTCCAGAATCGTTCGGGTTGACCGGTAATTCTGCTCCAGACGGACGAGTCTTGAATTCGCAAAGTCCTGCTGAAATTGCTGAATATTTTCAATCCTGGCGCCCCGCCATCCATATATCGACTGATCATCATCACCCACGACAGTCAAGGGAACCTCTTGCCCCGCAAGCACTCTCAACCAGGCATACTGGATCGTGTTCGTATCCTGGAACTCATCGACCAGTATGACCTTGAAACGTGACTGGTAATGCCGTAACAGTTCAGGATTGCGTAACCATAACTCATGACTTCGCAACAGCAACTCGCCAAAATCCAGCAAGCCGGACCGGTTACAATACGCCTCATACGCCTGATAAATCGCGGTCATGGCTTTCAAATACAGATCATGGCCACCCTTCCCCCCTTTCGCGTCATGGACCTGTCCTGCTCTTCGACCATCATCTTTTGCGCTATTGATAAACCCCTGGGCTTGGCGCGGAGGCCATTTTGATTCATCGATCTGTAACTCTTTCATGATTCGCTTGATGAGGCGAAGTTGATCGTCAGAGTCGATAATCTGGAAATTTTCAGGTAAATCCGCATCACGCCAGTGTGCTCTCAACAACCTGTGGGCCAAACTGTGAAATGTACCAAACCACATTCCCCGGGAAGCGCTACCCAGTAACGCTTCGATTCGCCCACGCATTTCCCTGGCAGCCTTGTTGGTAAACGTTACCGCGAGAACACTGTGGGGCGACATCGACTCCATGGTCATCAACCAGGCAATTCGATGGACCAGCACTCGAGTCTTGCCACTCCCTGCCCCCGCAAGCACCAGCATAGGGCTAAGGGGTGCAGTGACCGCTTCTCTTTGGGCCGAATTGAGGTTATCGAGTATATGAGATACATCCATCTTAAAATCCTGCCCCAAAACGAGGCCTGTTATTGATATTCATAAATTGAGTCACTGTAAGTGCTTGTAAGCAGCGACCCTTTGCTATTTAATAGCGTTAAACATAATAAATAATAAGCGGCGATAGTTGATGGGCAATGCATGCCATGTATTGTTCACATACCTCGGGCAAATCCACACCCCCCACGTATGACGCCAGCGCCTGGCGCAACAGGATCAACTATCTCGCAGAGGGAGGTTGGCAGCACACACTGCTACAGCTGTATGCTGTTATTGCAATACTAGCGTCTATTTTGCTCCGAACAATTGCCGAACCTGTTCAGGATAACCAACCACAAAAAGAGTGCTTTTATCGCCAACACCCCCCTCGAATGATTCCGGGGATTATAACAACATGGACATACAAATCGATCCTGGTGCACCGCTACGATCCATTCAAAGGCCTGACGCAAACGGGTCACAGTATAGCCGGGGTGATTACAAACATCAGGATGCTAACGTTGATGACTCACATTTTAATCGGAACAATACCCCCGACTTGAGTGAGACGCCAACGGAAAACTGGATCACTCTCGATTTCCAGCCAGACTTGAGCAATCGTTCAGGAGTCAGCCAATTCCTGTGCTTTTTCATGGCACACATCATTGGTTCCACATTGCTTTTCCTCAGTTTCTCGCCGCAATTGTCGCTGTTTAACCTGAGCTTATGGTTATTCATACAGCTTTTGATATCAACCCCTTTTGTGGCATCTTTGCAGCGAAGCATAAAAAACGACCAAGAATCCCAAAGCGCAGCTCGCTCAGCACGTAACAACACCACCCTGACTCAAGAAAACTCGATCGGCGCTCAACTATTCCGCCCACATAGCGCCAATCGACAATCACATTCAAGCGCCCGAAACCCAGTCGCTTTTTCGACCCTGGAGCAAGTTTCCATTGCCATCTCTGCTGTGGCCAGCTTTAGTTTGACAGTTTGGGCTGTGATAACCTATCTTGCAGCCCCCTCGATAGAGTTCACACTCACCTCGACCGCACTGTTTTTTGCCTTGAGTATCACCTCACTTTGGGGCTTGCGCTCCTGTAACGAAAGGGCAAATCAACTCCGTCTCACGCTTTATGTGGCCCCCCTATGCCTGGGCCTGCTGGTAATTTGGTATGTTGCCGCGACCTTTGATTTGCCTTTACTGAACAATCAGGACATGAATAACAGCCAATGGCTTATGCTTTATTTTGGCTTTGTATCACTGCCGGTCAGTCTGATTATTCACCACCGCTACACATCAAAGATAAATCAGCGAACCCAGATTTCTCCAGAGCAGCAGACTCGCATCAACAGTTATCTGCAACGACAACGCCAGAAGTCACGATACCTCGCCGGTCAGCTTCAGGAAGAGTCCAGGCTTCGAAAGCAGCTTGAACAGCAAATGTCCGCCAACCGGGTACAAATGGAACAAAATGTTGCGGAACGCACGCGGGAACTGTCAGAGACCAATGAGCTGCTAAACCAGCAAATCAAGCTCCGCCAGAACATTAGTAATGCACTGGCACGAAGTCAGGCGCGCCTGTCTCAAGCGGTCGAAGCATCCAAATTAGGCTTGTGGGATTGGGATCTGGCTACGGATCATCTCTATCAATCTCCGTTTCATGCCAGTTTTGATAAAAAAGAGTGGTCATCAAGGGACTTCCTGTCACAACTCAAACAGGTTACCCACCCGGATGACTTCCCCCATGTACGCGATACCTTGCTCAGTTACATCAACGGCCATCAGGAAAATTATTCCGTCCGGTATCGAATTTTTGACAAGCAACTGGATACCTGGATCTGGATTGAAGATCGGGGCAATGCCGTACTGCGTAATGATGAGGGCAAAGCACAACGCATAATCGGCACTCGCTGCAATATTCATGAAGACTATCAAAAAGAAGAACAACTGCGGTTAACAAAAACGGTATTTGACCAAACCAGTGAAGGCCTCTTTGTCCTGGATCACCGTTTTCGTTTCGTTACCGTAAACCAGGCATTTAAAACGATGCTGGGCTACACGGAAGATGACTTGCTAGGCAAGCACTGGATGCATGTGAGCCAAACCCCGCAAAAACGTAAGGTATTCAAACAGGCCCAGATCAGCCTTGCTGAAACCGGAAATTGGGAAGTGGAAATTTTCGAGAAACGTGCGAACGGCGAATATTTTCCCATTCGTATCCAGCTTAACACGATCAGAGAGGCCCATGGTGCCGTTGCCCACTACGCCGGGTTGGTATCTGATTTGAAAGTGCATAAAGAAGCAGACGAAAAGCTGAAATACCTTCTGAATTATGATGAGCTCACAGGCCTGGCCAACCGTTCATTATTTAAAGACCGGATGCACAGTGCCCTGACTCGGGCCCGAAGCAGCCTTTCTCAATTTGCCTTACTGTATATCGATATTGACCGTTTCAAACACATCAACGACAGCCTCGGTCATGAAAAAGCGGATCACATCCTCAAAGAGTATTCAACACGCCTCGCGGGAACGATGAATCGCGCAGACAGCGTTGCCCGTCTGGGTGATGATGAATTTGCCGTGATCGTCAGTGCCAAAGATCTGTCACAAGCGTCTCTAGCCGCACAGGACATCTTGTCGGCACTTTCAAAACCGTTTAACGCTGGTGAAGAGGAGCTATTCATTTCATCAAGTATTGGCATCACGATGTTCCCCTCTCAAGGCCGGGAACTTTCCGTACTGATGCAAAATGCGGCATCGGCAACTCGACAGGCGAAATACCTGGGCGGCAACAATTTTCAGGTATTCTCCAGCAGCATGCAAAACCTGTTTAAGTTCCAGATTAATGTTGAAAGTGATTTACGCCGGGCACTTTTGAAAAATGAGCTTGAAGTTTTTTATCAACCAAAAATTGATTTAAGAACCGAGACAATTACATCAGTCGAAGCACTGGTGCGCTGGAAACACCCGGATAAGGGGCTTATCACCCCCGCAGACTTCGTCAATATTGCGGAGGAAACCGGATTAATAACCGATATTGGCGGTAAAGTGCTCACCATTGCCTGCGAACAAGCCAAAGAGTGGCTGGATATGGCACTGGGTAAAATCAAAATTTCAGTTAACTTATCCGCTCACCAGCTGCGTCAACCCCAGATTTTCAGTTCCATTGCGGATGCCTTGGAACAAACTCAGCTTCCACCCGATTTGCTCGAGCTTGAACTAACCGAAAATGCCGTAGTTGAAAACATTCACTCCACCCGAAAACTGTTGCAGAAGTTCCGGGAGCAGGGTATCAGCCTGTCAATTGATGATTTTGGAACCGGCTATTCATCTTTCAGCTATCTCAAGAAACTTCCTGTAGATACCCTAAAAATCGATCGCGCTCTTGTTCGGGAAGTTCCTGACAACCCCCAGGACACAGCGATATGTAAGGCAATTATCGTGCTCGGACAAAACCTCAATCTGCAAGTGGTGGCAGAAGGAGTCGAAAACGAGGAGCAATACCGGTATCTACAGGATCTTGGCTGCGACCTGGTACAGGGCTTTTATGTTTCACGCCCGATGGATGCCGAAGCGATGACCAAACTATTGTGCCAGCAACAGCGAAAGTTTGCAGATCAGTCCTCAATTTAAAACAGCGAGATCGCCATTAATTTTTGAACTGATTAACAGATTGTGACCCTTTATTCACATATTTTTAACAATCAAGCGGTAATTTTTACTTAAGTCTGAACATCGATTGAGCAATTTTGCTCAATCCGATCTTTAGATTTGTGTATACAATTTGCTCTGATTGAGTTTTTGTTAGTCCACAGAGCATCCAGTTCCTAGTAGTAAATCGATCCAGATCAAGATGACTTCGAAGGAGATACGCGGATGTACAATAACACAACAACAGTAGAAGCGGTGCAGTCCGAGTTGCTTGAAATTTTTAACGACCTGCATACTTACGAAGAAAACGTCAAAGATAAAGCTTCAGCACAGCGGAAACTTGCTGCACGCCGGGCTATCGAACAACATTTTGAACGTAAAAAGCTGGAAAGTGATATCAATGAATTTTGGGACTAATCCCGAATTGGTCGATTCGGGTCTTTAACAAGCCCGCTTCGACACCGGTAGGCAGCGATCCGAAGTCGGTGCGTTTAGGCATCAGGGGTGCTGTTTCCTGAAAATTTACCCACCCCGGACATTAAGCGTCTTCTTTTCCGGTTTCTTGTCTTCTGGTTGCCAGGAGACCCTGAGATCAAAGCGATTCCGGTTGTCATCACAACGCGCAGTCACCTTGACATTCATCAAGCCTTTTGGCTCAAGCACAATCTCACCATGGTCATCACTGAACGTCAGGCTCCCTTTTGCAAGCCCTTTTGTAATTGATTTGAGAATTTCCTGGATACTCTTGGCATCTTGCAAGGACTCGTGTCTGAAACTGTCTTTATTCTGGCTCATGTTTTCCCGACTCATGGCGCTCTCGTCCCGAATCTTTGATCCGATAAGTCACGCTTAATTTAAATAGTGTCCCGGCTCAAATATTTTAGCGTAGGGGTAGTCATTACTGATACCGATTACCTGCCCCTTGGGATGAATTATAGTAACACCCATGCCGTAACCTTTTAAGCCTTCTTTTTTGCGCGAATTGCGATCCATGGTCACATCGCCTTCGATATGGATCATGCCCTCCCGCATCATAATTCGCTGGCCTTCGGTGCGATTGACATGACCATGAATAATTGCATGAACACCAAGACGATAGGCTCGATCCACACCGTGGCAAGTCAATGGCATATCGACCTTGCGATATTTAGTGCGCATTGTATTGGCCAGTGGCCCGTAGTAAAACTCAAAAAGATCATGCTTAACCTGCTGCTGAAACAACGCGTTGAGATAATCAATACTTTCTTCTTCGATGATACTGGTAATGCGATCATCCAAACCGGCATGAATAAATAAAAACGAGCCCTCCTGATGGGTCAACTGCATTTTCTTGAAAAACCAGGCGTACTCTCCTTTCTTCTCCAGAAACAGTTCTGAAGCTTTTAGCGCCGCAGCATAGACTTCCTGTAGCGTGAGTCCAGCATCCGAACAAGCCTGCTCAAATCCATCAACCTTCTTCCGCAATCGGTCCAACTCGCGTTCGATACTTTTTTCCGGCATCAACCAAGCGGCGGCTTCGGGAAACTCGTTGAACCAATTCTCTGACGGAAAAATTTTTTCCCTGCATTCGTTCACTCCAGGCATCCCCTTGAGTGCATGTTTGTCACTCAAATAACGCTGCTTTATCTCACGCAATAGCGGTAGAACTTTGGGCCCCATCCGCACAAATAAGTGCTCCGTTCGTGGATCCCGCTTCAAGCTTAAAGCGCGTAAGCCCATCAGTAAACGCATATCATGATTGCCCGCCAGTAACTTAACCTCCGCCTCAGACACCATTAAGTGCCGTATCGCGTCGAGCAGTTTCAAGTTACTGGGCCCTTTATCCAGGCAATCACCACCAATCACAAACAGCCCTTTTCGACCTTCTTTGGTCAACTTGAAATCACAATCATTAGGCCCTGTTTTACGCACGCCGCCTGATGCAACCAGTGACGCAACAAACGCCTCGGCATCCGCGTGAGCATCGGCAATAAAAAACACTTGTCGTTTTGGCCATTTCCAGGGGTGCAGGGAAACCGCCCGGTGCAAACTGTTTTTCAGGTGTTTGGTATCAGTGCCGTCTTTTCCGGCACTGTGCTGCTCAGACAACGACCAGCATTCTGCTGCAGTAGGCAAACCTCTGCGAATCCATTTACTACCATGATACTTCGGCAAATGTGAAACATTCACGAGCGCTTGGCTATTCTTTTTATTGGCGAGGGTTTTGGCGTCTTTCATGTTGTCTTTGCAACTCCATTATGAAACATTGCAACCCTATGTGAGTTTTATTGCAAAATGATGACTAACCACCCCACCCTGAATGAAGCATGGATTCAGCAGGCACTTAATCGGTATAGACGGTTTTCTGGCCCCGAACTTTCCAGTTTCCCGCCACCTGTTGCCACTGCGCGGTATCAGGGCCAAATTCTACGATTACCGGTTTACCATGAAACATACTCAATCGCGCAATTTCATCAAATGCCAATATTCCCAGATGGTGCGCAGCGTGACGAATTGACGCACCATGCCCCACAAAAACTTTCAGCGTATCTTTAACTGCCGATTCCATGAGGGCCTCCATTCCTGATTGGATATGAGTCGCCACACGAAATCCCGCCTCCATCAAAGATTCCGCACCTTGCAACGGTAAGCGAAAGTGACTATTGGATTTCCAGTCTTGCGGTAACGCCGGATATCGGGGATCAGCCTCGATAATCGCTTCAATCTGTGGAATGGTCAAATTGGCCAATGAACCAACGCTTCGTTCAGCAAGCGCATCAAAACTTTCGACCTGAACATCGTAATTAGCCTGATCGATTCCTGCTTCCGGGTGTGCAGCAAAAAGAGATTTCAACTCCGAGTTAATTCCCATAGCCGTTTGCCAGGCACGCAATAATTGAGACGCATCGATCACGGGCGCAAGCGCACACTTCCATTCCGTCAGAAATACATAAAGTTCGTGGGCTGCTATAATCGCCTGCTGATGTCCTCTGGCGGTCAATGGAAAGGGCTGATGCGCACTGGGTGTATGTTCAAGTTGCTCATAATCACCATGCCGGATAAATGCAGCAAAAAGCCGTGGTCGATCGTGCTGTAGTTTAACCATGAAATCGTTTTACCATGAAACTGCGAATTACTTACAGATTTGGTACTAATGAATGCTTCGGATACGTCATGACCTGTTCCGTGACGCGCTGAATTCAGCATCGACACTCAAGCTTTTACTGTTTGCAGCCACCTGGAGAGTAACCGCCTCAGCTCAGGTTGCTCTACACAGGCCACAGCCGCATCAGGACTGAGCCAGCGCCGGCCTCGGTGGAATTCAGGCCAATCGGCTTCCGCCAGCACCTCTGTGACACGAAGCGAGTAGACTGCCACAGAACAGCGGCCTCCCCATTTCGGATAATCATAGTCACCAACAACACCATCAATTGCGCCCAGAACCCCGGCCTCCTCGAATGCTTCCTTGGCAGCGGAATCCTGCAAACTGAGGCCCGGTTCAGCGATGCCCTTTGGCACTCCCCAATGGCGTCCGGAACTTGACCCCATTACCAATATTTCCAATAGCCCGTTTTCCATACGGTAAGGTATAACGGCAGACTGGGTGTAGTAATAAGCGGGGCGATCTCGCCAAAAATCGCCATTGGGTGCGGGATACTGAAATTTTTCAGGTAGCTGATCCGGTGTAATCTGCTCTACCCAGCGCACGGTTTCAGGGGCAAAACCGGACCAATCCGACATCACATCAATACAGACCAACGCGCCCTTGCGCATTCGAATTGAGCTCTCCTGCACCGGGAAAAGATAGTGGAGTAATGCCTCCAATCCAGATTTATGACCCACCAACATCAGATGCCGGCATTTCGGCTGAACCCCTTCAATCATGTTGAGTAAATCCACAAGCTGCCCGTCATACAAACACGGATCATCGTGGATACACTGCACAGACTGTCCCATCGCTTTTACACTTTTCTCTGCGGCCGTGCGCGTTCGGAGTGCTGGCGATGATATCACCTGATCCAGGTGCAACCCGGTTCGTTGCATCCAGGCACCAACCCGCTGAGCATCACGTTTACCACGGGTTTTAATGGGCCTTTGTCGGTCATCACCTTCAAACAGTTTCTCCGCCTTCCCATGGCGCAGTAAAAACAGCCTGCGAATTCCATTGTTTTCACTTGGCCTTTCTTCTGTGCCACGGGTCATAAGCGTTTCACTCAACAAGCCTGAGCGCACTGCTCAACTGAAAGGGAATCGATGTATAAGTCTGACAACGCCTCAAAGTCAACTTGACCACAGGCCTCATAAATTGTAACGCCCTGCAGTGCTTGCAAATAAGCAGCCTCATCAAACGGAGTTTGGGCTTGATGAAACGGGCCCTGTGCGTGTTGAAAAAAAGGCCCAGGAGACTTCATGATCGCGGCAAGTAGATCCCGTCTCTGGCTTAAATCCACTTCGTTGAATTGCAAGGGTTCGTCACTTTGCCGGTCCCAATTCAGCACCAGAAAGGCCGCCAATGGCGCGGCATGACAGATTCGCTCGGCACCATAACATGCATCAATGTGCACATCATACTTTTCTTCCAGATCCCACAGCTCTTCACGAGGCAACGCTCTCAGCTCAGTGATCCGCTGAGGTTCCAATATGGAAAGCAAACGCTCATTGTGCAGTAATGTCCCCGGGTTCACTCTCGGCATTTTTGGAATACCCACGGCCTGCGCAACACCACCTACATTGCGTACAAACAACCGGTCATTGGTCATAAACTGAACCTCCGGATTTTCCATCGTGTGCAACATCAGTGTTGATTTGCCCCCGCCAGAGAATCCGGCAATGGCCATAGCCCGGTTCTGATAAACCAGGCCCGCAGCATGACAAGTCTGCCACCCTTGCTGTTGTAAAGCATTCATGTACTGCGCATTTATAAAATTTACGACCTGATTGTCATTCGCCAGACAAGGTCCCGCGGCAATCCCCATACAACCGCTTTGCAGGAATACCATTCCAGTGCGGACTTTACGAACCAATCGTCCCTTGGGAAAATCAAAAAAGCTATCTTTTCGACCCGTTTTTCCACGCTCTCTTTGCCAGTCGATAAAGTCCACCGGCAATTCGGGCGAGGGCCGCTCAATGGCCAGGATTTCAATATCAACCGGTCCATGGTCGCTCACGACATGGTGAAAGTATCGCTTTAGTTGCTCCAGCAAGGTTGCGGAGTTTGATCGGATGACAATTCGGGTTTCTCCAATATGCAAATTCAGCGCGGATTCGCACAATGTGGCATCGGCAATCAACGCGGATGATAATTGCTCAAGAGAAGCCGTTAATTCAGACATACTACTTTTTTCCTGTCTCTGGATTGACTGTGTGTTACATCGAGATATGTACTCGTTCTGGATATGTACTACTTCGGGATATGTACTTCACCAATCTAGAGTACATTATCCACAAACTTTGCTCAAAATATAATCGGAATACGCTCCGGCAGCATCAATTCCTGCACCTTCCAACGCGCCCCGGAAACCGCCAAACGCAGACACTTCAAATACAATCGGGCCCTTCTCCGTTTCCGCAACATCAACCGTGGTAAAATCCATATTGAACGGTGATTGGGCTCGCCGCGCCAGTGCAATCAGGTCATCCGAGGGCGTGTATTCTTCATAGCGGCCCCCACTGTTGATTGTGGTATTCCAGGCATCCCCTTGCGCAACACGCGCATAGGTACCCAGGTACTCCCCACCTAAAAACACCATTCCCAGATCCCTGCCGGGCAAGGCAATTTTTTTCTGGAGATACATCATTGGGTTTTCCGTTGCAAATTGTTCAATCTGCTTTCTGATCTCGGCTTCCGGGGCTTGGGCATCGATCACACACATCCCGCGTGCCTTGGTCGAAAACAAGGGCTTGAACACCGCAGATTGAAAGCGCAATACCGCAGCCAAGGCAGCCTCGACATCCTCAGTCACCACGGTCTCCGGCATGGGTATACCTGCGCCCCGCAGGGTCACAGTACAGGAAAGCCGGTTAATTAAACGCCCCATACTTTCAACCCGGCTGAAAACACGCACTCCACGCAATTCCGCCAAACGCAACAACTCAAGGCGATCCAGCGTTCCAGGATTGTACTCCGCACTAATTTTCTTCACGACCAAACCATCAAGCTCACACAAATCCTGACCTCGATAGATGATCCGTTTCTCAGCCAGGTCCAACTGAACCTCGGCCATATCGATCACCAGACGAAATCCGGTACGTGCTTCCAGAGCATCGGCCAACACCTCGGTGGACCACTTGCCAGGAATACCAATGACGCCAATTTTGACACTAGTCAACGAAAATCTCCTTGAGTGGAATTCTGAATCGGTCCGCCTTATCCGGATTGACTGCCAGCACCCGTTCGATAAGATAACGGGCACGGTAGTACATACTCCGGGCAAGGGAGCGATCCAGAATAAATCGGGTTGAAGTCATAAATGACCTGGCCAGACCAAGCGCCAGGCGTATTTCAAAGGATGTGTCCCCCATCTTGTTCGCGTAGCGTTTTGCGATCCGGTAGACATCCTGAGCCAGCAACATAATCCGTGTACGAGTCGGCTTGTCGACCACCTGCAAACGGTAATTTGAGACCATGAAAACAGAAACATCCTGCACATAATCCATGTATCGGGAGCGGTGTAGATCAATAAAGTTGATCCGTTTTTCAACCGGATCATAAATAATGTTATCAACATTGAAATCACCGTGAATGTAGACTGAAAACGGCGCTTTAAAGTTCCGCTCAATCTCACTGGCATTTTTGACCAGTTCATCAAAAGAAGGGATTTTGCAGCCACAAATGGCACTTTCACCCCGGCGAAACTCTGGATGAATTTTGTATACCTCATCCAGCCGTTTTTGCAGTTGCGCCATAAATTGCGCGGATACAGGCTTTGGGGTGTGGGTTTCCCGCCAAACAGATTTAAGCGTATTACCGAGTTGCTGTAATGACTCCTGCAACAGCTCTGAATTTTCATCGAGAACAATTTGTTCAAAGGTAAATCCGGGTAGATGCTCGATTAACAACGCAGCAGATTGACCACGCTTTTCATAAGACAGGATTTTCGGGGCGAGGCCCGGATAGATTTCGTGCCAGCTGTTTACCCCTTCCCGCTCTTCCTTGACTTTGCTTTTCACGCCGTCCTTGAAGATTGCCAGATAATCATCTGCCGAACCATTTTTGGCCGAGGTTATTCCGGAGATCGCACTACCGGATCGAGTTTCTGCAATCGGCTCAATTTGCAATGATTTCTCGCCGGAGTCCAAGCCGTCCACCAGAGATTGCAATGAGAAGTAGCGTTCAAAGTTTACCGGCTGCCCCAGGCTCGCCGAAATCATGGCCTCACTGATGTGTCGCAACGCAGCCCCCATCTGGCGAACGGTTTGCGCCACAAAAAGGCCCCGGGTCAAATCTTCCGTGCAGGATTTTTTTTTCAACGCATCAATATAGTAACTCAACACTTGTTGATAGCTGGCCTCGATCTGTTCTTCAAATTGACCGATTTTCAACGCCATTTGGGTATCATTTTCCGAAATTGCGGGAACAATCAGCTCAATACCTTCCCGCAGGGCCTGAAGAGTTGTTTTATGAACATGAAGTTGAAGCACTTCATTCTGGTCAACATATTCCAACTGGGAAATACAATCCCGACAAAATTCGGCGATACGCTCCAAGTCTGTCGCAATAAATTCAGTACTGCGCAATGCCAGACGCTCTGCTCCAACTTTCTTTTTTACCGAAAGCTGATTCACACAGGCTGCGTGAATCCGGGATTTCAGATTGTACGCATAACCGCTGCGATCAAGGATTCTCCGGGCCATCGACATGGTCGGTGAAGCAAAATAGGATTCCAGGTTGGTTATCTGAGAGTCCACCTCCACACACAAGAAACGTAAATTATCCTGAATAATTCTTGGCAGGCGAAACGTCATAGCATGCTCCCAGACGGGCTCCGTTTGTTTTGAGTTTGAAATTACCCAGGTAATCCGATAAATAACCTGGGGTGAAGGTCAATTCGCGAATGGCGTCCAATGCGACCCACTGAACGGCGACCTGATGTTTGTCCGGGGCGGGCCCGTTTTGGGGTTCATAGGATTTATCAATCTGGCAGAGAAACAGGAAATCGACCAGATGTCTCTGGATCGGTGGCTCCTGTGACTTTACCTTAAAAAAGTCCACTACTTTCAATAATTCGCCTATTTGAACCTGAGCGCCAAGCTCCTCCAAGCACTCTCGCAGCAAGGCTGCATCCAGCGTTTCACCGACTATCTGGCCACCACCGGGCAAGGCAAAACACGTTGAGCCATCCTCGTAAACTTTTTTCAACAACAGAATATGGTCGCCCTGAAGGATAACTGCACGAACAGTATTTCGAATATCAGGCAGTAAGGGCATCTCTGCCTTCCTGTTGTTCATATGGACGCTGTTCATGTGAACACTCCTCGTGCACTTTCGACAACTCGCCTGCCTATTGTGCCACATCTTCGACACAAATAGTGTTACAGATAGAAGACCAGATCTGTGTTCATCGGGATGGAGAATACAAAGTAATCACATTCAGTCTAAACGGTTTCCAGATTGTTGGTTAACGCGCTTGAGGCGATGCAGCAAAAAGCAGAGCCCTATCGGATAAATCTTTGCATGAACTTTGGTCTCTCACCGTAGGTGTCGCTTAAGGGCATATTTTCCAGCGTTTCAAATTCAAATTTAGCCCAGAAAGCAGCAGAGCTCTGTACTGCAACCAGTGTTATTTTACTGAAATCCTCAAGGCACGTTTCGCACAATAGATGCCTTATCATCAATCGACCAATCCCATTCCCGGCATGTTCCCGGGCTACAACGAGATCATGTATGAACAGCATATCACCGTGAGTGTCTAACGCGAGGGGCTTAAAAAGTGTCGGAGGGTGAAGGGAATGCCAGGGATGGGCCAGAAGGTAGGCCGCGACGTCCCCACCGGTACGATAGACAAAACAATACTCAGGCGAAACCAGCCACCGGCTGCGGAGCGTCTCAAGAGACTCGGGTTCAATTTCACTGTAGGCATCCGCCTCCAGCTTAAGAATTGCCGTCCAATCCCCTTCGTCAATCGACGTAATTGTCACAAATACCTCCAATATTGAAACAGATTGGCCGGTTAAACCATTACGGCCCGATTTCAGAACTGAAGTGATTGAGTTTGCTTTGAAAAAAAAGTTCCCTTGAATTGACTGATGCCGGTGCGCAATCTAACGGACTTCATTAGTCGCATTTAACAATACCCGTCGAATAAACTTGTGCAGGAGACGATTCGATTCCGGCGTCTCTACGGCCTTCGCCAGAACTTGATTCAAGTGATCCCGATTGGCAGTGTATTTATCCCGATAGAACGTCAATCGTTCAACCAATACACGTTTATCGACTTCGGGGTGAAACTGGAAAGCCCAGAAAGGCTTGCCTTTGACCCGAAATGCATGAACGCATTCCGACGTAAAGGCCAGTATTTCACAGGACACCGGAATCGTGGTCGCTTTTTGCTGATGTACCGATACCGCCATGAAGTTTTGGGGTGTATCACGAAAGAGTGGGTCTTCCACCGCACCTTCCGAGACTTCAATGGGGATTGTACCCATTTCGAAATCCGTCTCCTGGTGGACGATTTCCCCTCCCAGCGCCAATACTGCAAGCTGGAATCCAAAGCAGGACGCGAATACTGGAATATCACGCTCCAGAGAAAATACCAGCAAGCGCTGGCAATCCATAACAAAAGGATAACGCTCTGGCTGCATGACATTGGCTTCACTGGCCCCCCCGACGAATACGGCATCATAGGATCCTGCCCGTTCGGGGGAAAAATGAGGCTCCTCGAAAACGTTGAGCACATCCACCTGTTCCGGCTCTAGCCCGGAGTAACGACAGAAGCTTTCATGTTCCTCACGTCGAACGCTTTCCTGATCTCGTATTTGCAAGAGCAAGATCTTAAGCTCTTTGATTTTTTTCACGCTTCTGCCAATTTTTTGATAAGAAATTTTCCAGGTTCAAACTATCCAAAATTTGTGGCGTTATTTATCACGATACGTCTTACCGGGAATTCAAGCTATTACCCGGAATTCAACCTCTCACCCGGAATTCAAACTATTACCTGGAATTCAAACTACAGAATCAATATTCGCTTCTGTACCTGGCAGGGAATTATTATCCGATTCAAAATCATCTCCCCAGGTTTCACTGTCCGCCTCTTCCAGCTGTTCAATCAAGTGTACCGCGATGCCTACAAAGTCAGTGTCTGTGACGATACCAACCAATTTACCAGACTGCAAGACAGGTAAACAACCATATCGATATTTCCGCATGCGCAGTGCAGCAGACTTTAAACTGTCTCGATAATCGATCGTCGCAACCTCTGTACTCATAATTTCGCGCAATTTATGCTCTTGCTCCAGCTGCAAGCGGGAACGTTCGGAAAGCTCATGAAGACTGGAGTCAGACGCGGCCAATACATCTCGCTGGCTGACCAGGCCGACCAATCGGGCATCTTCTATAATCGGAATATGACGAATTCGTTTTTCATTCATCAACAACCTTGCCTCAAGCACGCAATTTCCCGGGGTCAAGGTATAGACTGTAGACGACATGATTTCATCAACACTTATCATTATTTTGTTCTCCCTGCCTTTATCCAATGAAGCTTCATTTTAAACCAGCGCAACCTGATTGAATTGACGAATATCAAACGATCAGGAATCGCACCAGTTTAATAAATAGAGTCTATGCTGTTAGTACTTGATAACGAGTGAACAAGGTCTCCCCTATGTTTTTCAATAAACAAAATGATGCACTGAAAAGTGAAATTCAAGCACTGGAAACGGAGCGTAATACGCTCGGCTCACGCATCACGGATTTAGAAGCAGAACTGGCTCTCAAGCAAAAAGAACTGGATTCCCTGGAAGCCGAAAAAGACACTAAAAATACCACCGAGGCCGTGTGGTTGCGGTCGCAGAACGCCCTGTCTGAAATCAGAGGCTCAATTGCCACATCTGCAGACATGTTGTTAACTGAAAAGAACAAATTAACCGATACCGAAACATTATTCAGCCGGACCCATGAAATTACAGATGAAATTGTTTCCAAATTAAATGAAATAGCCACCCATGCACATGATAGTGTGACGGTGTCCAATGAACTCAACAGCCATAGTTCGGAAATCAAAAACTTTGTCAATGTGATTAACAGTATCTCCGAACAAACCAACCTGCTCGCTCTGAATGCCGCAATCGAAGCAGCGCGGGCTGGTGAAGCAGGTCGAGGCTTTGCAGTCGTTGCCGACGAAGTCAGGTCTCTCGCTCAAAAAGCGGCAGATGCCAGTAGTGAAATCGAAAACCTGGTCGATAAAATTGTCTCCAGCAGCAATATACTGGAGCGAAATGTGGAAAAGGTTGCCGCTCAAAGCGAGGATGAGCGCGCCGCGGTCTCAGAAATAGAGAGCTTGATGGATAAAGTCGTGAACATTTCCAGAGATATGCGCAAAGTTGTAGAAAACTCAGCCAATCACACATTTCTGGATGCCACAAAACTCGACCATGTTGTGTGGAAAAATGATGTTTATCAGTGCTGTATGGGAGTCGGAGGATCCGCGATGGAGATCGCAACCTCACACAAAGAGTGTAATCTGGGACAATGGTACTACCATGGAGAAGGACACGCGAGATACGCCCAGAGCAGTGCATATAAACAACTCGAAGAGCCCCACCGCAAGGTACACGAGTGCGGTAACCTGGCGATGGAAAAAGCCCAAAACGGAGATCAGGCCGGCGCTCTGCGGGCGCTATCTGAAATGGAAGATGCCAGTAATCGGGTCATCCGTATTCTAGAAGACCTGAAGCATACGATTTAAATAGTCCAGACCTCAGGGCCAAGTATTCAGCCCTGAGGATTCTATCGTTTTATGGCTTGTAGACCAGGACGTTTGCTTTTCCTTCCTGCTTCATATGACTGGCGTGCAGCTGACTCATTGTGCCCTTCTCACAGAACAGCAGGTAGCGTTTGTCAGCATCGAATGGAAGTGAGCCGGATGCCAGCTCATAAAACGGGATTTTCAGAATCTCGTTGTTCGTCAGCTCCAAAGGCGATTTTTCTTCTTCGTTCGGGTGACGGATATCTACTATCACATCATTCACCGCTGGCGTGGATACCACCTCGACATCCCCGGCAATCACAATGGAGTCCATGACCTCATCGATATTAATCGTGGCCTTTTCAGCAATCGCCTGTTCCAGTACATCGAAATTGAAGTTACCTTCCTCCTCGACAATTCGTTCCATTTTCGCACGGGTCGTGGGACGATCCGATATCACACCACAATATTCCGGCATATTCTTGGCGAAATCCTCCGTACCGATCTGTGCAGACAAGCGAATAATATCCAGCTTATCCATGGTCACCAGAGGACGCAGAATCAGCTTGTCCGTCACACAGTCAATCACAGACAGATTCATCAGTGTCTGGCTCGATACCTGGGCAACACTTTCACCGGTTACCAGGCTTACCAACTTCATCTCATCGGCAACCGTCGCGGCTGCCCGCATCATCATTCGCTTCAGTACAACCCCCATTTGAGAGTGATGCACGGACCGGAGAATTTCAGCGACCACAGCCTCGAACGGCACCGTTACAAATTTGACCCGATGGGACTGGCTATATTTTTCCCACAAATACAATGCAACTTGCTTAACCCCCACCTCGTGGGCAGAACCGCCCAGATTGAAGAAACAAAAATGCGTCTTCAGCCCTCTGCGCATGGTCAGGTAACTGGAAACAGTGGAATCAAAGCCCCCTGAAATAAGGGATAGTACTGCATCCTGACTGCCAAGTGGAAAACCACCTAATCCCTCATAACGACGGGTAATGATATAAAGCTTGTCGTCCCGGATTTCCAGATTAACCGTCAAATCGGGATTATGAAGATCGACCGCCCGGGCGCCAGTATGCTGCAACAGACCACCTCCCACATAGCGCTCCACATCACCGGATTTAAAATCATGCTTGCCTGCACGCTTGACTCTGACTACAAAGCTTTTACCTGCTAACGTCTCGGCATAAACGTTTTTAGTCAATTGGAAAATATCATCAAAACTGCTGAATGAATGTTCAGTTACTTCGATAAAATTGGCAATACCGGGAATGCACTGCAATGCTTGAGCTATTCGGGCCGCCGTACCCTGATCATCTGCACTGCCTGGAGCATCAATGTCGACATCAATTCGATCCCATTGCCCGGTGACTTTGACATGCTCATTAACCTGTTTTAAAACCCGACGCATATTATCCCGGAGCTGGTTAACCAGTTGCTTTCTAACGGGTTTGCTTTTAATCGTAATTTCGGGGAACAGTTTAATGATGAATTTCATGAAAAAGACCTGACCTATTGTCTAAAGCTGCTGTAATACGGAAGAAATTTAACCCGCTATTATATAACAAGGCGTCGGGAAAAGCAGGACTCATGCTTGACGCCAACATACACTTGAGTAAAGCTAATTCTAAGTGCCTGTTTACAGTACCCGGCTGGAATGATGTTACAGAAATATGGCGCGGGCATTGCTTAATAAACAGTCACAGACCTTTCCACCCTCGCCAAATCGACAAGGATAAACTGGCAACGCATCATCTAACACTGAGCGGTACGCGCCTATTGCGCGAACCGGAATAACAAAAAGCAGAAGAAGTAGAGCCTATGGAATCAGGTGTAAACGCAAAAATCACTCCCGAAAGAAGTCTTACTCTCCTCTCGAGTAAGGAAGTCAATCGTTTAAAGGATAAAAGCGAAGGAGGATTGTATGGTTTGTTCCGGCGTTGTTCACTTGCTGTTTTGAACTGCGGAAACGAATCTGACGATAGCAAAGCAATTCTGGCAGCCCATGCACAATTTGATATCAAAGTGGTTCAGCAACCCCGCGGTATCAAGCTGGAAGTCTCGAATGCCCCGGTATCCGCCTTTGTCGACGATGTCATGATCAAGGGCATCAAAGAGCACTTATTCGCCGTACTGCGCGACATTGTCTATGCCAATACAGTGCTGAAAAAAAGCACTAACTTCAATCTCGAACGTTCCGAGGATATTACTGACTTTATTTTTCATATTCTGCGCAATGCAGAAATACTAATACCCGGTCGCACTCCGGATATTGTGGTGTGCTGGGGAGGCCATTCGATTAGCCGTTTTGAATATGACTACACCAAAGAAGTGGGCCACCAACTGGGTTTGAGGGATCTTAACGTCTGCACCGGTTGTGGTCCTGGCGCGATGAAGGGCCCCATGAAGGGCGCGGCGATCGCCCACGCCAAACAGCGCATAATAAGCGGTCGGTACATTGGCATTACCGAACCCGGGATAATTGCAGCAGAAAGCCCCAATCCTATCGTCAATGAACTGACTATCATGCCAGATATCGAGAAACGCCTCGAAGCCTTTGTGCGCGTGGGGCATGGCATAATTGTCTTTCCCGGCGGCGCCGGCACAGCAGAAGAAATATTGTATATCCTGGGGGTGTTACTCCACCCGGCAAACAAGGATATGCCTTTCCCCCTGATCTTCACCGGCTCCAAACGCAACGAATCGTACTTTCAAATGATTGACGAATTTATCGCAAAAACACTGGGGGATGCTGCGCGTCAGCGCTACAAAATTATCATTGATGAACCAAGGCGGGTCGCGGAAGAAATCAAGGCCGGGATAGAAGAGGTTAGAAAATATCGCCGTTATCACAGTGATGCCTATTATTTTAACTGGCTCTTGCATATCGACCCAATCTTTCAAAAGCCTTTCAAACCCACTCACAACAATATGCGAAACCTGCAACTGCATCGAAATCAGGAGGATTATTTATTAGCATCTAATTTACGCTGTGCCTTCTCAGGGATCGTAGCCGGTAATGTAAAAGCCGAAGGCATATTGGCCGTGGAACAAAATGGACCATTTGAGATTCGGGGAGAGCAGGAAATTATTGCCCCGTTGGAAGAACTTTTAAATGCTTTCGTACGGGAAAACCGCATGAAGCTCCCGGGGGAAAAGTATGTCCCCAGTTACCGGATTGTTGACTGAACGCTTGATTGAACCTCAATAACACGACGGAATCTCGAAAATCGCAACGGAGTCTCGATGGCGCAACTGCGCCATCGGAAGGATTTCTCCGGCTCAGATATTTTCACCCAACAGTGCACGCCGCACCAAAGCGGCGCAACATTGTTCGCGATAAAACACCTGTGAGTACACCCCGAGAATGACCCCGGAATGGCTTATTCATTTCATACCTGAATAATAGGCCGCCAGATTAGCAATATCGGTATCACTCAGTGCAGCTGCCTGACCTTGCATGATCGCAGCCTGGCCACCTGAACGCTCTTTAGCACGATAGGCTTTCAACGCCACAACCAGATATTGTTCGTTTTGGCCTGCCAGGTTCGGGTAAGTCGGAATCTGGGCTTTCCCGTTAGAGCCATGACAAGCGGCACAGACCGCAGCTTTGGCCTTGCCTGCCGCTGCATCTCCTGCAACAGACATCATCGGCGCTGAAAGTGCCAACGCTCCCGCCATTGCCACAACTAGTTTCTGCATACCTTTCATTCAAATTTCCTCATTTTGTATCACAGGTTTACAAGGGTTCCCGATACCGGCTACCAGTTATAAGCGTCAACGGGTAACAAGTTTCCGGAATCCAAAAACGTTTGCCTATCAGTGTAGGCAATACTATCATGACTGCGACATCTGAAGTTTGATCCAGATAAATTAAAATATTACCAAACCCGGCAAACAGCGTATTTTGATTTGCCTGAATACCTTGAAAACCACGCTCCCAATTTACTTTTTCCACTACTCGACTATGCCTTTGAAAAACCGTAAATCAGCTGTTGTACTGTTAAACCTCGGCACCCCAGATGCCCCCGAATCTGGAGCCATTCGCCGCTATTTAAAAGCGTTTCTGGGAGATCCTCGGGTGGTTGAAGCGCCCCGTATTGTCTGGTGGTTGGTTTTAAATCTGGTCATTCTGGTCTTTCGGCCACGAAAACTTGTCGAACCTTATAGCAAGCTCTGGAAGGATGGCGATTCCCCCCTTCGAGCATTGACCATTCAACAAACGGAAGCCCTCAAAGCCCGCCTGCAAGGTTATTCGAGTGAATATCCTGAAGTATGCTATGCCATGACTTACGGCCACCCCGGAGTCGAAACCGTTCTATCCAGACTCATGGAGAATGGAACCGAACATGTGCTGATATTACCGCTTTATCCACAATATTCAGGATCAACCTCCGGTGCCGCCTTCGATGTCGTCGCCAAAAAGCTGATGAAAACTCGACACCTTCCGGGTATCACGTTCATCAAGGATTATCACGACCACCCCGCTTATATTGAAGCACTGGCAGACAGTGTCCGCAACCATTGGCAAACACAGGGGCAGCAGAACCATCTACTGATGTCCTATCACGGCATTCCAAAAGCCTACGTAGAAAAAGGGGATCCTTACCTGGAGCATTGCCAGACCACATCCCGACTACTTGCTGAGGCATTGAATCTGAGCGACACACAGTGGTCCATGAGTTTTCAGTCCCGTGTTGGTCGTGCCGAGTGGTTACAGCCTTACACCGATGAAACCATGAAGAAGCTGGGTAAAGAAAACTTGAGCGGGCTGGATGTAATCTGTCCCGGTTTTTCAGCAGACTGTCTCGAAACACTGGAAGAAATCGATGAAGAAAACCGGGAGTACTTCACTGAAGCCGGGGGTCAGAATTTCCACTACATCCCGGCCCTGAACGCGAACGCAAAACACATTGATATGATGGAGCAGCTTGTTCAGGATTACTTGGGCTAGCGGGCTGGAAATTGTTCTTTCAGCTCAAAATCTGGACAATACGTCATTCCTCTCCCAAACTGAGTAACCAACTTTAGTTAAAACAATTTTTGCTCAAATAGGAGAGGCCACATGTCACGATGGTTAATGCTACTGCCGTTGATAATCTGTCATTCTTTGGGTGCGAAAGAATTAACGGTGGGTGTCGAAAACATCGACTACAAGCCCATCTACTCAATGGAATCCGGTTCCTATCAGGGCTACGGACGGGAACTACTGGATCAATTTTCTGCTAAATCCGGTCACAAATTGAACTATGTCCCTCTCCCGTTAAAACGCCTGTATAGTGACTTTCTGGGAGGCTCTCTGGATTTGAAATTCCCGGACAACCCATATTGGTCTAAGGACTTGAGAAAGGGCATCACCGTTCATTACAGTGACTCCGCACTTGAGTACATCGACGGCACTCTGGTTAAACCGGATCATATCGGTAAAGGCAAAGAAAATCTGAAACGCCTGGGGGTCATTCGAGGTTTTACTCCCTGGGCTTATGCTGATGACTTTAAAAACAACGTCATCAAATTGCAGGAAACCACCAAGCTCTCCCAGGTCATGCAGTTGGCTGATACCGGCCGTGTCGATGGCGTCTTTTTCAATATTCTGGTCGCCCGCTATTTTCTCAGACACACTCCCGGATTCAAAGAGAATACCGTTGTTTTTGATCCCGCCCTCCCCTATTCACAGGATCACTACTCTGTAGCTACATTGAAACATCAAGATGTGATTTTGGAGTTTAATGCCTTTCTGAAGGCTGAAGCTCAGTGGGTGGCAGATCTGCGCAAGAAATATGAGCTAGACCTTTGACTGGCTGGACAAATGAAAGTAACCAGACATTCACATTGGGTGCCGCTTCGCACTCTGCTCCACCGGCGCAAATCGGTTGATGGTCTCAATGAGATTATCGGCTTCTATCGGTTTGGTGAGGAAATCATTCATTCCAGCGTCCAGACAGCGTTCCCGGTCACTCACAAACGCATTTGCCGTTAACGCCACAATAGGAATGCTGCTCGCCAAAGGTGTACCCAAAGCCCGAATCGTTCGGGTCGCTTCCACACCATCCATTACCGGCATTTGCATGTCCATTAAAATCAGATCAAATTCCGCACTCTGAAAACTTTGTACGGCATCTTCACCATTGCTTGCCAATACCACGGAGTGTCCTTCTGCCTCTAGAAGATCTTCCACAAGACATTGATTTACAAAGTTATCTTCTACAACCAGAATCCGCATGGGAGCGACAAGATCAGAAGTATCAGTGCCAACAACAGTGCTTCCCGCTCCAGATTCTCCCGCGACCTGATAAGTCTTCACAGTCTCTGCCTTCACACTCTCTACAAGAGCACTTTGGAACTCTGAGGCTTTTACCGGTTTAATAATCGAACGCTGTACACCGAACTGAGTCAACTCATTTTCA
The DNA here is from genome assembly GCF_002162375.1 of Oleiphilus messinensis. Taxonomy (GTDB): domain Bacteria; phylum Pseudomonadota; class Gammaproteobacteria; order Pseudomonadales; family Oleiphilaceae; genus Oleiphilus; species Oleiphilus messinensis. The sequence continues at coordinate 5,476,920 of NZ_CP021425.1, forward strand.
TTCGGTAAACGCAAATTGGAGGATGCCATTACAATCACCGAACAGCGTGTCGCGAGTGTCTGTAAAAAAGAGATAACATCGGTTTCGATGGTATCCATATCCAGGACAAATACGTCAGAGCTATCCAGTTCAGAAAGCAAGTATTCATTCTCCAACCCGACAACCGTATTCGTCTGGCTCAACGTCACCAGACAGCCCCAGGTTTCAGCCAACGTTTTCAGCCAGCGACAATCCAGCTCGTATCGACTCAACAACAGCACGCGCAAACCAGTCAATGCGGAAGGCGCCCTGACCCAATCATGATGAGCGGCCTCAAACGGTAAACTTAACCGGAACGTTGCCCCCTCACCAAGGTCGCTTACCACGGTTACATCTCCCCCCATGAGCTTCACCAGTTGCGCTACAATCGTCAGACCGAGCCCGGTTCCACCGTATTTCCGCGTGGTACTGTTATCTGCCTGCGAAAATGCACTAAAGATCAACGCCTGTTTGTCTGGCGCGATCCCGATCCCGGTATCTGAAACGGTGATGGCATACTGCTCATGCCCCGTGCGCTCAACGGAAACCGCCACCTCCCCACGCTCGGTAAATTTGATGGCATTACCAACAAGATTTAACAAAATCTGATTGAGACGAACAACATCCCCCATCAAGTTGGGCGGCACAGTATCACTCACGAATATCGCCAAGTGGATATTCTTTTTATGGGCAATCATGGCAAAACTTTTTACGGAATTCCCCACGACTTCCGCAATATCGAACTCTTGAACCTCCAGTTCCAGCTTACCGGCTTCAATTTTCGACAAATCCAGAATATCGTTGAGTATACTGAGTAACGACTTGGCAGAACTTTGAATCATCGCCAGATAATCCTGCTGCTGGCTGGAAAGCGAAGACCGCCCCAGTAGCTCGGCAACACCAAGAATGCCATTCATCGGGGTTCGAATTTCATGGCTCATATTCGCCAGGAATTCGCTTTTTGACTGATTTGCGGCATCCGCTTCGTCCTTTAATTCCCGTAAGCGATTTTCCAGCATTCGTTGTGCGGTAATATCAAGATTTCCGCCGACCAATTTGACGATATTACCCTCATTGTCGTATTTCAACGCCCCTGTCGCCCGGACAAATTTGACCCGCCGGTCATCCATTAGTAAACGAAACTCACTCGACCAACTTTCGTGTCGTTGTATCGACAGAGCCAATTCTCGCTCAGCCCGTGCTGAATCCGCAGGGTGCAGCCTGGAACGCCAAAACGAGTAAAGCAGCTTTTTTTCAATTAACTCGGGTGGTGGCTCATAAATCGCGTACATATTGTCATTCCATTGCAACTCCCCCGAGTTCAAATCCCATTCCCAAATCCCCAGATTGGAAACCTCTGCCGCCAATTCCAGACGCTCTTTGGTGAGCAATAAGCTCTCTTCAAATGCTTCCCGGCTCGATATCTCCTGCACCAAATGCTGGGACTGCCGCCTGGAAACCGAGAAATAGTGGTATGAAATTGAAAGTAATGCACTGATAAAAAATCCAATCACAAGCACAATACTGGACAGGTGAGACCAGGTCGCCTCCAGCTTCCGTTCAGTCAACGTAACCCTGGCGTTCCAAACCAGATTGTTGAGTGCCAACTCCACAGGCGCAGACCAATACTCCGCCAACCCTTGCCCTCCGCCAAAAACAACCTCATCACGATCCGAAACTTCGATAATGTAACCGTCGTCCAAAACGTCCCGTGTTATGGGATCCAACAAGCCCGCTATTCCATAGACCGCCAACATAAAGCCATCAAACCGATCCGGCGATTGACCGACGGATGTGCTGAAAAGCGGTAAGTAAACGAGAAATCCGGTTCCCCCCTGAGCCAACTCGATAGTATGAGAAATGGTCAGTTCATTATTGGACTGAGCCTTTAGCAAGGCCTCTCTTCGCCGGGGCTCAAAGCCGAGATACATCCCCTGCACATTCTCATTTCCAGTGTACGGGGTTACCCACCGAACGAAGTAACCCGCATCCACCCACTCTACCGCAATGATCCCGGGTATGTCCTCAACATAAGCTTGGGCATCCCTCTGCCATTCCAGAAACGGCGTTCCACCTCTGGTATCCCAGCGATCGGCCATTCTCCGCAATGCCCGTAGCTGGGCCGCGATCTGGCGCTCAAACTCATGTTTCACATGATCAAGGTTCAGAGCCAGTTCGCGCTTGATTTGCTGGCTCTCCTGCTCTTTAAGCCCATACCAAAACACAACCACCAGGCTAGCACTGATAATGGCGGTAAAAACAGTGACTTTCGGGAAACGGGACATCTCGGAATTATCAAACCGGTTGAGCGTAAGAATCCCAATGCCCAATAGCAGCTGTCCGAGCGCGTTATACATGGTCATGGGAACCAGGCTCGCATCTCCGGAGCCCAGGGCGCCTTTGCCCAACGCAAAAACAAAGGACACGAACGCACCGGCGATTACCACACCACCAATGGATTTGATCATGATGTCACGATAGGGTACTGCAACCCAGCCCCTGATCCAGGATTCACGGGAAAGCAGCACTATCCCGGTAAACAGAAAACAAAGGATGCTCGGCAGCGCCATTTGCGCTGTAACCGGATTCGTTTCCTGGGGAGCGAGCTCAAAAAGTATTGAATCGATACCCAGATCGATCCAGGGCAGATGCTCCAAGAGTGTGAGAGAAGACAGTACAAGTGCGATGGAACCGGTGATCAAACTGATTTGCTGCGCCCGGAAAGCCTGTCCGACAACCCCTAAGCCGCAGCACAGGAGGAGTAACGCGGTATTGAAACTCAACGGGAAGTTACCTGGATTAAGCGGCAGAACGCCAAGGGACAAGCCAAAAAAGCCAACCACAACCAAGCCCCCCAGTGTGGCAGCCAGAACGCCAGCCAGAACACCGAGCAATTGACTCAACGGGAACTCGAGCTTTTCCATGGTCTAAACCTGAACAGTCGCGAATATCGCTAAGCTTAGTCAAGACCCATCACGCTGACCAGAATAAAAAACGGCCAATTTCTATACGCAGCAACCTCGATTAGAATCCTTCAACCTCAATCAGGGTTGCAACTGTCCGCGCATCAAAGCCCAGGCGTAGCCGAGATACTCGTGCAGCGCTCGCTCTGAGGTCGCAAGCGCCCCCGAGGATGGCACCAATGCAAACAGATTACTTTTGCCATTGCGTTTGACCAGATAATCCGTCGGAGCAGGAACAGGATCCAGTCCCTGTCCCTGAAACAGCGCAACTGCCCGCTGCATATGCGATGCAGAGGTAACCAGGGCGAAGCGGTTCGCGCCCAAATGCGCCTTCACCCAGACGGCTTCAGTGGCCGTATCCTTGGGGCGCGATTCCAGAATCATGTCACCCTCCGGCACACCTAATGCCAATGCCAGCCTGCGCATGGCTTCGGCATTGGAAATCCGCCCCGTCATACCTTGGTACCCGGACAGGTACAGGGTACTGCCGGGGTTCTGCCGATAAATACGAATACCTTCCAGTAAACGAGATGTCGAGTAACTGGAGAGCAGACTCGTAACCGGTATCCGTTCATCCTCTCGATGACCACCGCCCAGGACCACGACATAGTCCACGGGTTGTTCCCGATAGGCTGGATAGCTGTTTTCCAGGGGCATCATCAAAAAACCCGACACGGGAGGCCAGGAGAACAGAAACAATTGCACGCCCGCCAGAACCGTCAGGCCGAGTGAACATCGTCGAAAAGAGAACCGACGCATCAACCCCGCCAGCAACAGTAAAATCAGCGCCGCCGGCATGGGCATAAGCGCCGAACCAACCACCTTTTTAAACAGAAAAACCAATTCCATGGAACTACCTTTATGAGTAAACAGAACCGCTTTACCGGTATTTAAGCCGACGATAATCCAGAGGGGACATGCCCACTACTTTCTTGAACAGGCGGGAAAAGTAGTAAGCATCTTCGTAGCCCAAATCTGCCGCTATTTGATTAATTTCCCGTGATGTTACGTCCAACAGATTACAGGCATACTCCATTTTGTAATGTATAAACTGCTGAATGGGAGCATGGCCCGTCATTGCTTTGTAGCGTTTTGCAAAATAGTATTTTGAAAGATGGCACTCCCGGGCAAGCTGGGCCAATTCAATACGACCGTGGATATGGCGTAACATGTAGCTATGAATTGCATCGAGATCCAGCGGACTTTCATCTCCTTGAGATGTTTTCGAAGACTGAAGCGCGATAAAACTGAGAATTTGCCGCAACAAATTCGCCGCATGCACAAACACTTTCAGGTTATATCCGGTTTGCCGCACCAGTAAAAGCCGCTCAAGGTCATTGATCAGACCCGACTGGACGCCAGTGGCAACCACCGGCTGCTCCGGGCTCCGCAGAATACTGGAGACAAATGCATCAGCATCTTGCCCGGTAAAGTGAACCCAAAAAATGGACCAGGGTTTGTCCAGATCCGCGCGATAGGCATGGGTCATACCTTTCGAAAGCAAGGTTACGTCGCCCTTGTCTATTGCACATGATTTATCGGCGGTCACCACCTGCCCTGAGCCATCAACACAATAAATCAGCAGGTTATCATCATGTTGAACCCGCTCCATGGCATGACCTTTCGCCACGGGGTAATAGCCAAGTGCCAAAGGATAAACACCCTGGCTTAGCGGGTTTTGTGATAAATGATTCAAAACCACGTCTGGAACAACAAAGCGGATCGCATCATTCGACAGGGGCCAATTGGATGGGGAAGACATTATTTCTCAGGTTTCTCTCGGACCGGCACAATAACAAGATAGTCCATCCTTTCACCAATTTAGTCAATCCAGTCCGGGAATAGTATATGCTTTAATAAAGCCATAATGACAAAAACCTGCGAACACCAGGGCCTAAGCCCTCGCAGATTCCGATACTCAGATGAGGTCACCCTATGCACACCAAAGTCCCGAATTTGATCAATGGCGAGTTCTGTGAGAGCCGCACCGAGAACTATCTGGATGTCACCAATCCGGCCACACAAGGCATACTTGCGCGCGTGCCGATGAGCACTACAGACGAAGTACAGGCTGCAGTCCAGAGCGCCAAGGCCAGATTTGCAACCTGGAAAGAAGTGCCAGCCCCGGAGCGGGCACGGCTGATGCTGCGCTACCAACACTTGCTCAAGGAACATCATGATGAACTGGCGGAAATATTGAGTCAGGAGACCGGAAAGACTTTTGCTGATGCCAAAGGTGACGTCTGGCGCGGTATCGAAGTCGCAGAACATGCCTGTGGCATCGCGACACTCATGATGGGCGAGACTGTAGAGAACGTCGCCCGGGATATCGACACCTACAGCCTGACCCAGCCTCTAGGCGTCTGTGTCGGTATTACCCCGTTCAATTTCCCGGCAATGATCCCGCTCTGGATGTTCCCACTGGCCATTGCTTGCGGCAATACCTTTGTGCTGAAACCCTCCGAGCAAGACCCCATGACCCCCACCCGTTTGGCAGAACTCTTTCTGGAAGCCGGATTTCCAAAAGATGTCTTACAAGTGGTACACGGTGGCAAGGAACAGGTTGACCAGCTACTGACTCATCCTGACGTGCGCGCGATTTCATTTGTTGGCTCAGCCCATGTGGGACAACATATCTATCGTACCGGCACCGATCATTTGAAACGGGTACAATGCATGACCGGTGCAAAAAATCACATGGTCGTGATGCCGGATGCCAATAAACAACAAGTCATCAGCCACCTGACGGGGGCCTCCGTGGGTGCCGCCGGCCAACGCTGTATGGCAATCAGTGTGGGCGTACTGGTAGGTGAAGCCGGTGAATGGATTGATGATATTAAAGCCAACCTTGAACAGGTTAAACCTGGACTCTGGAACGATGAAGCGGCCGGATTTGGTCCGTTGATCAGTCCAGCAGCAAAAGAGCGGGTGCTGGAGCTCATTCAATCGGGCAAAGATCAGGGCGCTCAGTGTTTACTGGATGGTTCCAGTTACACTCACACGGACTATCCTGAAGGCAACTGGGTCGGGCCAACATTGTTCGGCAATGTCACGCCGGACATGCGTGTGTACCAGGAAGAAATCTTTGGCCCAGTACTGCTTCTGGTTCAGGTCGATACTCTGGAAGCAGCAATCGAACTGATTAATAACAACCCATTCGGCAATGGAACGTCCATCTTTACTGCATCCGGTGGTGCCGCCCGCTACTTCCAGCACCATATTGAGGTGGGTCAGGTTGGTATTAACGTGCCCATTCCAGTGCCGCTCCCGTTTTTCTCATTCACGGGTTGGAAGAACTCATTTTATGGCGACCAGCATGCCTATGGTAAACAGGCTGTACGCTTCTACACTGAGACCAAAACCATTACTGCGCGCTGGTTTGATAACGATGCGGTCAGCGGCCCGAACATGACAATCCAGTTGAAATAAGCACAGATCAACGGCACTAGCACTCACAGGTATTGTATGGATTTTGAGCTAAACGAAGATCAGCAGGCTTATCGGGCATCTGCCAGAGCCTTTGCCGAGAAAGAACTGATGCCTAACGCAGCCTATTGGGATCGTCAGGATGAATTTCCGCTCGCTACACTCAAACAAGCAGCGGCGCTTGGATTTCTGGGTTTGTATATCCCGGAGGAAAAAAATGGTCTCGGCCTTAGCCGGCTCGATAGCAGTCTGATCTTTGAAGAACTCGCTCGCGGCTGTACATCGACCACGGCATTCATGACCATTCACAACATGGCGACCTGGATGATCGCCCAGTTCGGTTCCGATGAATTGAGCCAGCAATGGTGTCCGGGTTTGACCCGTGGAGAACTGCTGGCATCGTATTGTCTGACTGAACCCGGAGCCGGCTCCGACGCGGCTTCCCTGACAACAAGCGCACAACGCTCCGGTGATGATTTTGTGCTCAACGGCAGTAAAATGTTTATCTCCGGAGCCGGATCTACCCAGGTTCTGGTGGTCATGGCCAGAACCGGTGCGCCGGGTGCCAAGGGGATTTCCAGCTTTTTGGTGCCCGCTGACAGTAAAGGCATCAGCTACGGGAAAAAAGAGTTAAAGATGGGCTGGAATTGTCAGCCCACCCGTGCCATTAATTTTGAAGACGTACGCATTCCTGCCAGGTATATGATCGGCTCAGAAGGCGCCGGATTCAAAATTGCAATGCAGGGCCTGGACGGCGGTAGAATTAACATTGCCACCTGCTCCTTGGGCACGGCTCGAGCAGCGCTGGAGCATGCCACTACCTATCTGCAACAACGCAACCAGTTTGGGAAACCCCTCAGTGCGTTTCAAGCATTGCAATTCAAACTCGCGGACATGGCAACCCAACTGACGGCTGCCCGCCAGATGGTGCACCTGGCCGCCACAAAACTGGATGCCAAGCGCCCGGATGCTACCCTTCATTGTGCAATGGCAAAGCGGTTTGCAACCGATGCCGGATTCGAAATTTGCAACGAAGCACTGCAAATCCATGGCGGCTATGGCTACTTGAATGATTTCCCGCTGGAGCGGTATGTCCGGGATACTCGCGTACACCAGATTCTGGAAGGAACGAATGAGATCATGCGAGTCATTATCGCCAGAAACTTGTTGCAGACCCCCTGAACTGAACCAATACAGCCCCCTTGGGGCTGGCCCGTATAGAGGACTTGATATGACAGACAACGCAAAACTGGGCTTGGAGATTTTGGGCCACACCGCCCTGCTGCGTATTCAGAATCCCCCGGCAAATACCTGGGATGAAGAAAGCTTGACCCTGCTTGAAAAAACGGTGCAATCCCTCAACGAAAACCGGGAGATTTATGCTCTGGTTATCACCGGTTCCGGTGACAGGTTTTTCTCGGCCGGAGCAGACTTGAATCTGTTTGCGGACGGTGACAAAGCCCGGGCTCGAAAAATGGCTCGCGTATTTGGCCGGGCGTTTGAAACGCTTTCCCAATTTCGGGGCGTATCCATTGCCGCAATCAATGGTTATGCCATGGGCGGGGGTTTGGAATGTGCCTTGGCGTGCGATATCCGGATCGCCGAGACCCAGGCCCAACTCGCGTTGCCTGAAGCCACTGTAGGCCTCTTGCCCTGCGCCGGTGGTACTCAGAATCTACCCTGGCTGGTGGGTGAAGGCTGGGCGAAACGAATGATCCTGTGTGGTGAACGTATCAGTGCTGAAAAAGCCGAAAAAATTGGTCTGGTTGAAGAATGCGTGGCCACGGGTGAAGCCTTACCCAGCGCATTGGCACTGGCCGAGAAAGTAGCCAAACAAAGTCCATCGAGTGTCAGTGCCTGTAAAAAGCTGATCATGTCGGCTCGGACAAATCCAATGCAACAGGCATTACCGGTTGAACGGGAATACTTCGTCGACTTATTTGACACTGAAGACCAAAAAGAAGGTGTAAACGCGTTCCTGGAAAAACGGAAAGCCGAGTGGAAAAACGCCTGATCCCGATTCGTGTTGCAGATCGCCGTCGTACTGATGGCGGCCTCAATAAACTGCGAACGTGTATACCTACAGCCTTCAACTGAACACGGAAATATTCGGAATTTATATGACGACAAAAGCAGATAGCCCGGTAATCATTCGCGAGATCAAAACGGGTAACAATCAAACGATTGGCGAGCTGACGCTCAATGCTCCGGGCGCATTAAATGCGCTGAATCTCGACATGATTCGCCTATTGGACACCCAGCTGATGACGTGGGAGAAACAATCCGAGGTTTGCTGTGTTATTTTGCGCGGCGCGGGAGAAAAAGCATTCTGCGCGGGCGGGGATGTTGTCAGCTTATATCACGCCATGGTTGCCAATCCAGGCCAGCCCGTGGCCGAAGCGCAAGCCTTCTTTAGCGAAGAATATCAACTGGACTACCGAATTCACCGCTACTCGAAACCCATTATCTGCTGGGGCAGTGGAATTGTCATGGGCGGAGGACTCGGACTGCAAGCCGCATGCCGCTATAGCATCGCAACGGAAACCACGCGCCTGGCCATGCCAGAAATCACGATAGGCTTATTCCCGGATGTTGGCGGTACCTGGTTTTTGAATCGCATGCCGGAAGGTTGCGGTCTCTACCTAGGTCTGACCGGAAACAGTCTGAACGGTTCTGATGCACTGTTCACCGGGCTTGCCCGATTCGCTTGTCAGGCTGATGGCTATGGGGAACTCATCGAAAAGTTAGGCAACCTGACCTGGCCCTCAGTTGATGATGAGCGACATCAAGTCCTGGAAGACTTTCTTCAAGGTTACTCGAAGACCGGGCATATGCCCCCCAGTCAGGTCAAAGATCACCTGGGTGCGATCACGGAAGCAACCGCGCTCGGTGACCTGGAGCAAATTGTTGCGGCCATCATCAAACTCGGTGAACGTGATGACTGGCTGGCTCGGGGCGCGAAAACGCTCCAACGGGGTTGCCCAACAACGGCGCATTTAGTTTATGCACAGCTGCACAGAGGTGCCGACCTGGCCCTAGATGCCGTATTCAAAACTGAATTGAATATGGCTATGCACTGTATTGTCAATGGTGAATTTCAGGAAGGCGTTCGGGCCTTATTGATTGATAAAGACCGTAATCCCAAGTGGAAGTACAACACACTGGATGCGATACCCGAAGCCTACATCAACAGCCACTTTCAAAGCCTCTGGCCGGAAAGCGAACATCCATTAGCACAACTGGGTCTCGGTTAGCTCGACAAAAACTCGACTCAAATACAGCATTAATACGACTGCGCGGAATAAAAACAACGATGATATGCCTGGGAATGACCGGGCAGAGGAAGAGGATCATGAAAAAAATCGGGTTTATCGGTTTAGGCCACATGGGACTGCCAATGGCCAAAAACCTGGTGAAAAATCAATATCAACTTAACGTCTTTGATCTTAACCCTGAACCACTGCAGGAGCTTAAAGCGCTAGGGGCGCATGTGGCCATTTCCGCAACAGATGCCATTCAAAATGTTGATGTTATTATCAGCATGTTACCCTCAAGCCCCCACGTCGAAAGCCTCTATTCAGGGCCGGATGGCCTACTGGCATCAATCACTGGCAAACCGTTGATTATCGATTGCAGCACCATTGCGCCGGACTGCGCCCGCCGGGTGAGTAAAGCCGCTGCGGACAAAGGCCTGCACATGCTGGATGCACCGGTATCCGGCGGTGTGGCCGGTGCCGAAGCCGGTACACTCACCTTCATTGTTGGCGGCAACAGTGATGAATTTAACAGTGCAAAACCGATATTGGAAGCAATGGGCAGCAAAATTTTCCATGCCGGTGATCATGGCGCCGGACAGGTTGCGAAAATCTGCAATAACATGCTGCTCGCGGTGCACATGATTGGGACAGCGGAAGCATTGAATCTGGGGGTGGAGAACGGCCTCGATCCAAAAGTACTCTCGGACATCATGGTCAGCAGCTCCGGCCGAAACTGGTCACTGGAAGTCTACAACCCTTATCCCGGTGTTATGGAAAATGTGCCGGCTTCAAAAAGTTACGATGGCGGGTTTCTGGTTGACCTGATGCACAAAGATCTGGGGCTGGCCATGGAGGCAGCTCAATCGGTCAAAGCATCCACGCCGATGGGCACTCTGGCACGCAGCCTGTATGCAATGCACAGCCAGCATGGCCATGGCCAACTTGACTTTTCCAGCATCCAGAAACTGTTTTCCGGCGAGTAGTCCGTAGCTCAGAGACAGGCCATCCAAATATCCAGCCCGCGTAAGGCATGTTTTGATGGCCTGTAGTCCCGGTTTAAGGCAACAACATACCTCTGATGGTGAAGAACAGCAGCGCTGCCAACAAAGCCGATGCCGGTACAGTGATAATCCAGGCAGCAGCAATTTTGAATAACGCGGAACGTTTAACCATCTCTTCCCGGTAAATCGATTTCAGTTCTTTGCGCTCCGCCTTGGATAGTTCGACTTCAGCTGTTTTTGACTTCAACTGCTTCAGTAACGCCCCCATACCTTCAATCGAAGCATGCTGAAATTCATTCAGGAAGCGCTGAATCCGCTCCCGGTCAGCGCCTTGGTGATGCTTTAATATCGAGTGCAGTTCACTGGCATAGGACGTTTTCAGGTATTCGCGAAGGAAGCCAACACCAAATATCCCCCCCACCGCAATATGGGTAGAGCTTACCGGCAATCCAAGTTGCGAGGCGATGATTACAGTAATCGCCGCTGCAAGCGCAACACAAAAGGCACGCATTTTGTTCAACTCGGTAATTTCAGTCCCCACGGTGCGAATCAACTTGGGTCCATAAAGCGTCAAGCCGATTGAAATACCGATTGCACCAACCATCATCACCCAGAATGGAATCGATGCTTTAGCATGGAAGCTGGCATTCACTAATGCATCATTGATGGCCGCCAGCGGCCCGACTGCATTTGCCACATCATTGGCGCCATGGGCAAAGCTCAACAGGGCCGCAGCAAAGATAAGTGGAACCGTGAATAGACTATTAACGCCTTAGACCGAGTTTTCCATGGATTGAGCCGCCTTTGCAATAAGCGGTCTCACCGCGACGAAAACCAGCGCCGCGACACCAAGCCCAATCAAGCAAGCCGTCACAAAATCAAATTTCCATATTTTCTTCAGTCCTTTCAATACCAGATAGGATGAAAATGCCCAGGCCATGATGGCCAGCAACCAAGGCACAACCCGCTTGGCAGAACCGACCAAGTCTTCGGTATACATCACTTTTCGTTTGATCAGGTATAAAAATCCTGCCGCGATAACCCCGCCCATTACCGGAGAAATCACCCAACTGGCTGCAATTGCGCCCATTTTGCCCCAATTGGCAACTTCAACACCCCCGGCAGCAATACCCGCCCCGAGCACTCCGCCAACAATACTGTGGGTTGTGGATACCGGAGCCCCCACCCAGGTTGCAATATTCAACCAGAGCGCACCAGCCAAAAGCGCCGCCATCATGAGCCAGACAAATTCATCGGTACTGGTGATTATCGATGGATCGATGATGCCTTTTTTTATGGTGCTGACGACATCCCCCCCGGCAATCAAAGCCCCGGATGCTTCAAATATCGCTGCGATAACGATAGCGCCCCCCAATGTGAGCGCCTTGGAACCAACCGCAGGTCCGACATTGTTCGCAACATCATTCGCGCCGATGTTCATGGCCATATAGCCACCAATCATGGCCGCAATCACCAATAAATAACTGTCCTCCAGCCCTTTGGCCGTCACTGCTGCATAAAGCATGACACCAACCACAAACAGCAACGCAAAGCCAAGGCGCATCATTTCCTGTTGGGAGCTATTGGTAGCCGATTCCAGTTGTTTGATATTGGAGAATTCCATAAATGAATACCTTTATCGTTTCAGAGGGGCTTCAGCGATAATCAATACAGCAGTTCGATTAAATAATGTCATAACTGATGAAGTTTGCACCAAATTGGTTCAAATCTTGGTTGACCGCAATAATTTGGGCCAAACTATAGCGAGACAGTCACAAAAATGAAATATAAATTTTAGTCTTATTCCCTGCTCTGAGGTGCTTTGCGAATACCAAACCCGAATTAATCCTTGATGATCATGTTTTTACGCCCCTTCCCGATGATCAATCATCGTTACGGTTCAGCATTTCGCCGACTTTCCATGCTAAACAAGCAAAATTCTGCTACTCTTTTTGAGTGTTATTTGAACAAATCGAGTAGGCATGATTCGGATGGACCAGCTTTGCGAACTTGACGAATTGGACAACCCCATCAGCATTCTTTATGTCGAAGATTCCACCGATGATATTTTGTTTATCGAAATCTACCTCAAGAAAGTATTCGGCGCCCAGTTCACACTTGTTGCGGTTCACTCTGTAGGCGAAGCCAAACGAGTCCTCTATCAAAAGTGTTTTGATCTGGTTCTTCTCGATTTGAGCCTCCCCGATGCCGGAGGGTTAATGGGCCTACAAAGCCTGTTGGTGAGCTTTCCCTATCAGGCCATTGTGGTGATTACAGGGATGGATGATGTACGCTTGGGTTTGCAGGCGGTAAAACTGGGTGCTCAAGACTATTTGACTAAAGGACACTACACCAGCGACACCGTGCTCAGGGTCATTCGCTATGCGGTTGAGCGCAACCGTATAGCAACTCAATTAATGAAAATGGCCCATCAAGACCCATTAACCGGATTACACAACCGCTCGGGGTTCATGAACCATTTAAAAACCATTCTGCCTCAATCACAGCGCCGCAACTACAACATTGCACTACTGTACATCGACCTCGACAATTTCAAAATCATCAATGACACACTTGGCCATGAAGTGGGAGACCACTATCTGAGAAGTATTTCAAAGATATTCAAAGCATCAACTCGAGCATCGGATTTTCTGGCCCGTCTGGGTGGCGATGAATTTACATTCATTATTCAGTTTGATGAGCACAATTCAGAAGAGCCGCTCACGGTGGCCCAAAATGTGATCAAAGCACTCGAACATCCCATCAAAATCGGGGATGGGCAAAGCATCAGGGGTGCATGCAGTATCGGCATTGCTCTCTGGGATCATTCAGTTGGTTCCGGCACGGCAGCAGACTGGCAAAACCACAGCCTGGAATTGATCAATCGGGCTGACACGGCCATGTACCAAGCCAAACAGGTCAACGGCTCCAGCTATCAATTTTATGACGAAGCCCTGGCGCATAAAGCTACCGAGAAACAGGCCTTTCTACGTGGGCTGCGCAATGCCCAACAACAGGGAGAGTTTCAGCTGTTTTACCAGCCTATTTACTGCTCCCGAAAGTCAAAACTGATCGCCACAGAAGTAATGATGCGCTGGCTTTCACAGGAGCGTGGTACGCTGGATCCTGGCTCGGCACTTAATCAATTAGGTGATCACGAGCTGATTATCAGTCTCGGCAACTGGATCATCTACGAGAGTTGTGGGCAGTTCCGCAGGTGGCTGGATGACGGCCTGATGGAACCGGAAAGCTGGGTCAGCCTCGATATATCCCCCGCACATTTTCTGAACCCTGCCCTGGCAGATCAAATTTATAAAGTCCTGCATGAACATCAGCTCCCGACTCACCATCTCCGCCTGGAGCTGGCAGAGAGCATACTCATGAAAGAGGCCGCCATAAAACAACTCAGGCAGCTGAAAGAAGTTGGTATCAGTATCGCTATCGACCATTTCGGTACAGGGTATTCATCCATGCGCTATTTGAAAACGAATGCAGTTGATTCGCTCATTATCGACCGCTCCTATGTGCAAAACTATTTACACAACCGGGAGTCCCAATCCAGTACGCGGGCCATGGTGAGGTTCGGGCAAACACTGGGAAAATCGATTGTCGCTGAAGGCATTGATAGTGAAGCCCTGGCCGCAGCACTCAGTGAGCTCGGCTGCGACTATCTTCAGGGCGCTTATTTTGGCACGCCAGCCAGTGCTGAACAAATTGGTAATTAATGACCACTTCAGCCATAAACCAGCCGCTTTGTGCCGCCACTAACAGGATGACGACTCGCCAGCATTCGGCACATCTCGCTTATGCAAAAAGTCATAAATTATGGGCACCAACAACAAACTCACCAACATGGAGAATGTTAACCCGGCCACAATCGTGATCGCCAAAGGCTGCAGCATTTCTGCGCCCTCCCCCCAACCCAGTGCGAGTGGCAACATCCCCATACTGGTTGTCAAGGTCGTCATCAATATTGGCCTGAGCCGTAATCGTCCTGCCTCCAGTATTGCCTCAATTTTTGCGTAGCCACGAAAACGCAACAGTTCGATGTACTCAACCAGAACAATCGCATTGTTTACAACGATACCTGCCAACATAATCACGCCGAGCCACACGGGCATGGATATTGGCAAATCCGCCACATAACAACCCAGGGCAACACCACTCAGGGCAAAAGGGACACTCAACAGAATAACGACGGGATTGAGCAATGCCTCATATTGAATGGCCATCACCACAAAGACAAGAAACAAGGCAAGCAACAGTAAAACCTGAGTCAGTTGATTTGCTTCCTGAAGCGCTTCACGAGCACCACCATCGTATAGCACATAGCCTTTCGGCAATTCAAACTGATCACTCAGTTCGGCTAAGTCCGTGAGCACTTCATTTAATGCCGCATTTTCATCCAGCGTTGCCGAAACCTCCACGATACGCATTTGATTATCGCGCTTGATGGTTGAAGGAGACCGCACAAACTCGATTTTCGCAACCGTTCCCAGGTATACGGGAGGCCGATTATTTTGCTGAGGGTAAAGCAATATCGACTCAAGGTGAGCTAATCCCCTGACCTCATCACGGGGAAGCCTGATACGAATGTCGTGCTCACGATCCCCATCCAGAAAGCCGGACACGATACGCCCCTCCAGGGCAATTTGCATCGCTTCTGCCAACTCCTCAGTGCTCAGGCCCAATGCTGTAGCCCGGTCCCGATCGATGACAATCGCCATCTCGCTGTTTTCTTCTTCCGAGGAAAATGAAATATTGGTCAACCCTGGAACGGTTTTGACTTGCAACACCAACGCCCGGGCCAATTTATCCAGAACAGCAAGATCACTGCCTTGAATACGCAAGCTGATGTCATCATCACCGGCACTGGTGCGCACCCCGCGAATCCCCTGCTGATACAAGCGAACTTTGATCCCCGCCATTTCAAGCTGACCAATTTCACGTTTCATATCATCAATCCATTGCTGACTGCTGCGCTGTCGCCCCGCCAACGTTTTCAATTGCACAGCCAGCCTCGCACTGTTGGCTGACTCCCGTTGCGAGCGACCGAAAATAGATCCGCCTACCAGACTGAACACCATTTCGACATCACCCTGGCTCTGGAACAATGCTTCAATCTGCCGAACCCGATCATCCATTTCCTGGATTGGTGTACCCGGATCACTGGAAATACGCACATTGATACTGCCATCATCCAGTTTGGGCAAGAAAATTTGCCGGGTTTCCATCAGTAAGCCCACCGCCCAAACGAGACCGGCAATAAAAATAAACAGCACCAGCCAACGTCCCCGCAATACCCAACGCAGGGAAACCTGATAGCCATGCTGGAAATGGCCAAGCACCGCATCCACACCATTGCGAAAGGCGCTTGTTTTGCGGGTACGAACCCTTGCCGCAAGCGCCGGAACCAGCGTCACAGCAATAATCAGTGACGCGACGATTGCAGCGGATATCGTGATAATCAGTTCCCGAAACAGCAAACCGGTTAACCCACTGACAAAAATGAAAGGCAAGACAGCCGCCAGATTGGTGGATGTCGCGGCCACAATGGCACTGTTGACCTCTGCTGCAGCATCACTCGCTGCACTTGCACTGGACTCCCCCTGCAACTGATGTCGGTAGATGTTTTCCAGCATCACAATCGTATTGTCCACCAGCATGCCAACCCCCAGTGCCAAGCCACCCAGCGTCATGATATTGAGCGTCAGCCCCCCAACGCCCATCAAGGCAAATGTCACCATGATCGCAATCGGTATGGCACTGCCAATGATCAAAGTACGTCTCAAATTGCCCAGGAAGAGATAAACAACCGCCATCGCCAAGAATGCACCGGAAAGCGCAGCAGTGGTGGAGTTACGTAACGCTTGCCGGACATAGACGGACTGATCGGCAACATTGATCACCTCAATATCGTCTGGCATGACTCCCTGCTCTTTAAGCCAGAGCACCCGCTGTTGCACCTTCTCCACAACATCTACGGTATTGGCGGTAGGCTGCTTCTGGATGGAGACTTTGACCCCCGGTATGCCATTCGCCCGGATCTTGATCCGTTCGTCTTGATGGGTGTCGATAATGGTCGCAACCTCCGACATATAAACGGTGCCACCATCCGTCAGCATCAGCGGAACACGGGAAAGATCCTCCAAACTTGAGAACCGACTGGTGATACGACCCGAAATTTCCCGCCCTTCACTCTGAAAACGGCCCGCGGGTTCATCACGATTTTCGTTCTGCAAAACGCTAACAAGATCATTCAGAGTCAATCCAACACCGGCCAGCCGCTGTTGATCCGGCAGGATCTGCACTTCCCGAACCAGTCCTCCACCCACCTCGGCTGCGGCAACGCCCGGTAAGTTAATAAACCACTTCCTGAAAGTATCATCTGCCCAGGTTCGCAATTCACGGGCATCCCGAAGCCGGGAGGTAATCACATACTCTGCAACCGGGATCTGGGAGGGATCCAGTTTGTAAATTACCGGCGGATTGATGGTATCCGGAAGAAAACGTTTGGCACGGTCGAGGCGGGTACTGGCATCCTGAAGCGCTTGGTCAATATCGGTGTTGTAACCAAAGGTCAGATCCACCCGGGTTGCCCCGAGGCTGGTTTCAGATTGCACCCGGGTCGCATCTTCAGTAATCGCCAGTTGTTCTTCCAACTGCCGGGTTACGTTATCTTCCATCACCGATGCAGGCACACCGGGATCAATAATTCTGACCCGTATCTCGGGATAAATCAGATGCGGCAAAAGATCAATAGAGAGACGCCCCAATGAAAATGTCCCCAGAACAATAGCCGCCAACGCAATCATCACTACGCCTACCGGGTGCCGAATAGACCAGGCGGCAATACCACCACCTTTGGGGTTTGCAGAGGAAGGAGAACGTGTATCTGGTGCTAGCGAAGGATCTGTGGACTCAACCATTTTCGCTCCCCCCTCTCAATTGCACGATTTTGACAGATTTACCATCACTCAAATCGAGAAATCCTCGCGTTACGACTAAATCGCCCTCACTGAGCCCGTCCAGAATTTCGATACGATCATCAAATCGTCCTCCAGTTATAACTTTTTGACGCTGGGCTACACCGTCTTCGGTAACACGATACACAATCGCCACCCCCTCATCATGCTGTAATGCACGGAACGGTATCGTCATTCGCGCAGAAAGCCGGGCATTGAACGTAACACGACAAAACTGCCCGGGACGAGCGCCTCTTGGCACCGGAGCAACGCTCACTTCAACTTTCCCGCGACGGGAAATGGGGTCAATATCCGGATAAATTCGACTGATCAGGCCTGGATAGGTTCCGCTCCCCAAGGCATCGATCGCAACGGAGACTTCATCTCCCAGGCTCAGACTTGTTATCAACAACTCCGAGACAGAAACATCCGTAATTAAGGAAGATGGATCCGAGATGGTCAGCAAGTGCTCATGCTTCTCAGCCACATTCCCCGGCTCCGTCAAGCGCCGCACAATAACACCGGTAATCGGAGCCTGAATTTCGGTATATCCCAAACGGGTGCGCAAAACGTTTTCATCCGAACGGGCAACCTCGAGCTCCGTCTCCTTGCTACCCAATTCATCTGCGGAGGTAAGCTGTTTTTTGAACAGTGCGCGCAAGCGCTTTAGATCCTGTTCCAATTGAGACCTTAAAGCTTTTGCCCGCTGTAATTGAGCCTGCAACAAGCTGTCATCCAGCAACGCAACAACCTCGCCTTTTTCAACCAAATCCCCTTCATAAAACGGCAGCGCAGTAACTTGCCCTTCTTCCTGACTGAATATCTCTACGGTACGTAAGGCCCTGAGAGAGCCGGGCCGCTGTCGTGAAAGGCCCATGCTGGTGACTAACACTGGAGAGGTTTCGACCAGATGCTGTGCTGGCGATTTTTTGGGTGATTGCCCGGAGAGGGATAAAGCGCCAGGTTCGGCTGGCTTGTCCTGACAGGCCAGTAACAATAAAAACACGGGAACAGCAAGAAATGGAAAAAACCGGGGAGGTTTCATAGGGCATCCTGATTGCATGTTGAGTATTCCAACTGTATCAAAAAAGCGTGTGACCTGTAGAGCACTATCCGCAATCTGCACAAGGATTCAGAGCAGTCTCGACATGCCAGTAAAGAGTGCTCATCTTGATGTGCAAAAGAGACTGCGATAGCAGTATTCGGAACCGTCGAAGTGGATCAGAACCTTGCCTTTTCGATTGCCAAAAACCAAGCGAAATCCCGGTGCCGGGGACTCTATCTTCACCGTGCAATGCTGAATGCAAACCTAACGTTTTGCTTCCTTAGGGGGGCGGCCCCGCTTTTTGGGCCGAACAGGGCGATCTACCATAAGTTGAATCTGGTGTTTGAACCGGTCTCCCCCCAGGACCATCTCGAGGTTGAGTGTTTCAACGATATGCTTTTTAATGCCAGGATCGAGTTCAAAACCAAACAGCTCCCGGTAAACCTCGCACCGCTGTCCCTCATCCTCCCCTAATTCATTATACATTTCATGGGGTTTAAGAACCGGATTGGACTGGCCCCCGGCATGGGTCTGATAACTGGACCAGGGGTAGGTCGCCTCGGAATCGGACAGCCCCATATCTACAGGTAAACTTTCGATATAACGGGTACAGGTGATCATATAGGCTGAAGAATCAATCAGGCTGGATTTATACCGACCTTCCCACAAAGTTCCGCTGCGATGGTACCGATGGTTCATATACTGCACATAACGTCGTCCGAGGGATTGCATCATCTGAGAGACCCCCCCTTGCACCCGCGGTGTAACAATAATATGAGCTTCAGTTTTTAACAACGCATACGCATGAATTTCACACTGATATTGTGTGGCGGCTTTTTCGAGGCTTTCCAGGAACATTTCATAGTCCTGCTGATCGAAAAAACAGGGCAAACGATTATGCCCGCGTTGCATGATGTATTGAGGATAGTCCGTTAAATTAAATCGTGGTTTCCTTGCCATTTACGCGTACTCAAACTAAACAGGGAGCAGACCTGCTCCCTTTCATTCATTCTGGCTTAATCTGCAACACATCCCTGATCATGTTGCAGAATAGCCTTCTGTGTGACTTCGCCGGTTATTCAGCTGACGTCATAGGTAAAGTGACCTTCTTCATCTGCACCGATATGAATGCGATTAATCGTTTCACCCGTCGCCATTTTGTTCAAACACTCTGAGGCTAATTCCGGCAACAGCGTGCGATTCAAAATGGTTTCGATATTACGTGCACCCGTATCCACTTCCTGACTTCGTGCCACAATGTGCAGCACGACCTCATCGTCATAACTGAACTCCGCACCATAATGCTCAATAACACGTTTTTCAATACGACGCATGTTGATTTGACAGATTTTCATCAGATTTTCGTCATCTAACGGATAATACGTGATGACATTCGCACGTCCCAGGAAGGCCGGTTTGAAGTGCTTCAGTAATTCCGGACGCATGCTATCCAACAGCACTTCAGGCTCGGGCTTTTCTTCACTTTGCGCACAGATTGCCCGGATCGCAGCTTCACCGGCGTTGGATGTCATGATAATAACGGTATTCTTGAAGTCGATATCCCGACCTTCTCCATCCTTGATCGTGCCCTTATCAAAAAGGTTGTAGAACACATCCTGCACACCAGGATGGGCCTTTTCCATTTCATCAAGCAAAATCACGGAATAAGGCTTACGCCGCGCAGCTTCCGTCAAAACACCGCCTTCACCATAGCCGACATAGCCAGGGGGTGAACCCAAAAGCATTGAAACTTTATGCTCCTCCTTAAACTCCGACATATTGATGACCGTAATATTCTGCTCACCACCAAACAGGATATCTGCCAGTGCCAATGCCGTCTCGGTTTTACCGACACCACTGGAACCAACCATCATGAAAACCCCGATCGGTTTACGGGGATCCGTGAGTCCTGCCCGAGAGGTGCGAATCGCCTGAGCGATGGCATCCAGTGCATGGGATTGACCAATCACCCGCTCTTCGAGCTTGTCCCGAAGTTTCAAAATGGCATTGATTTCATCCCCCACCATTTTGCCTACCGGTATGCCGGTCCAATTTGCGACCACTTCAGCGACGGCCTGGCCATCAACGTGTGGTTGCATTAACGGATTCTGTCCCTGAATACCACCGAGCTCTGTAGTGAGGGCTTTTAACCGGGCTTTCAGCTCTTCACTTTGTTCTGGTGTCAATTGTTCTGCTGTTAATGCCTCATCCGCCTCAGGCTGTGCTTCACCTTCGGTTGCATCGGTCTCTGTGGGCGCTAGATTTCGGCTGAAGAAATCGGTCTCGATTTTATCCCTGATTGATTTGATTTCAACGATAATTTCTTTCTCTTTTTCCCACTGAGCTTCCTGGTTCTCCCGTTGGGTTTCAGCCTCAGCTTTTTCCGCCTGTAGTTCGGCGATCATATCGTCGCAATCACCTGTGGAGGCATTCTCACGCTCCAGCATCTCAATGTTCGTTTTCAATTGATCAATGCGACGGCGGGTATCTTCAATCAACGCAGGCGTAGCACTTTGGCTCAATGCCACTCTGGCACAAGCGGTATCCAGCAGGCTCACCGACTTATCCGGCAGTTGGCGACCTGGAATATAACGGGCAGAAAGCTTTACAGCTTGAATGATAGCATCATCGGAAATTCGTACTTTATGGTGTTGTTGCAAGGTTTTTGAAACGCCACGCATCATATCAATGGCAACCGATTCAGATGGCTCTTCTACTTTTACCACCTGGAAACGTCGGGTCAATGCCGGATCCCGCTCGAAATACTTTTTATATTCTGCCCAGGTCGTGGCGGCGATCGTTCGTAATTCACCCCGTGCCAAAGCAGGTTTGAGCAAGTTGGCCGCATCACCTTGCCCCTCTTTGCCACCCGCACCGATCAATGTATGTGCTTCATCGATGAACATAATAATAGGGGACGGTGAAGCCTTAACCTCTTCAATAACACTTTTCAGACGATTCTCAAACTCGCCTTTCATACTGGCACCGGCTTGCAACAGGCCCAAATCCAGAGACATGATGGCCACGCCTTTTAGCGGATCGGGTACATCATCATTTGCTACGCGCAGCGCTAATCCTTCGACCACTGCGGTTTTCCCAACACCCGCCTCACCCGTAAGAATCGGGTTGTTTTGACGTCGCCGGGTTAAAATGTCAATACACTGACGAATTTCTGTATCTCGCCCCAGCACCGGATCAATTTCATTTTTCTTGGCGCGTTCGGTCAGATTGATACAAAACTTCGCCAGCGATGACCCACCTGCCGGGGCATCACCGGAGACTTCCGCGCCGCCCTCTGAAGGTGCAGACCGCGAGATACTTTGTGACTCTGCGGTTTTACCAAAAACAGAACGCAATGCCACTCGGGCACGATCATTATTGACGTCACGCAAGCTGGGAATTGATTCCAGCATTTGTCTACGCAACGTGTCATCTGACATCATGGCGCAAAAAATATGTCCCGAACTGATGGCGTTGTGGGACATATCAATCGAAGCAACCATCCAGGCATACTTCAGCGCATCCTGTACTGTTTGAGACAGTCCTGGTGTGCGGGTATTTCCACTTTTAAACTTATCCAGTGACGCCGTCAGTTCACGCAACACCTTCGCATGATTCAGTCCGAATTCCTCGAGCATTTTGCCCAGATCTGTGTCTGCCTGCTCCAGAATTTTCTGCAGCCAGTGCTCCACTTCAATACTGTAATGGGATTTGGATAAACATAAGCCGGCCGCATTATCCAGAGCTAGTTTGAGGTTGGGGTTCATGCGCTCGACCAGCGCTTTCAAATTAACATTAAACATATTCAATCCGCCTTATGAGACTGTTCCGTTACTCGATGTTTGCATACCATGTTTTGAGAGACTGATTTTTATAAGTTTATCAGTAGGGTTTTTCTTGTAGAGGCGTGTACTCCAACCCACCAAAGCCAGCGGATCCTTTACGCCCAGTTTGACAGCAGGCAATTGATCCTCCCTCACTTTCAACGATAGATCAAAATCCATCTCTACGCCTGCTCGCTGCTTTACCAGGTTATAGAGCGCAGTCAGCTTTTTCGACCCGGGCGCCAGAGTCGTAAACACATCTTCATCAAAATCGACAATTTCGATTTCAAACAGATTTTGCATGACCCAGCAGCGACTACCCAGAATGGCTGTCTGCCCCAGCATGTTATTCATACCAAGGGACATGCCCCCAGCAAGTTGGGTTAACACGTCGGGGTCCAGACGACTCCATTTACCCTTGAACTGGTGAATATTCACTTTCAAGCCAAAATGATGACTGATCACATTCTTCAAGGTATATTCATTACACCGCTGATGCGCCGCCGCACCGGCATAATTTAGCCAGACATTGTTGGGATTCTCGAAGGAACCCGGCATTCCGGCCGTCCCGGTCAGGCTTTTGTTTAATTCCAGATACCAATCCGGTAAATACCGTGAAGGGTTTACACTGCGGGTCTCAAACATTTTAATCGGGCGATATTTTTTCCAGGCGCGATAAAACAATGAAAGCGTGCGGTGATTAAATATATCCAGAAAGTCTTTTAGGGTATGGTCTTTCGCTTTCAGACGCTGCAGTATGAGTTCAGAATAGCGATACGGCAAAATACCGGAAGCGCCGGTCAATAACATAATATTGACAAATACCTCCCACTGCCGGCTGCCCGACTGCTCTGCCTCCAGACGCTTTTTCAGGTCCGAAGCAGACATGATCCCGGTATCCTCGATTTTCGCGCCAGTGCGGGAAACCGGATTCTTGACCTCATCAAACTTGGTGCGCTGTGCTTTCCGGACCGTTGCCGGCTCAAACACCATTCCCGGATTGGCCTTGAATTTCAGCGCATCAAGCCGAGGCCACGCACTCTCGCCGATCGGCTCCATCTCGACCTCCGGATCCTGCAGGGCATCCGTTTCGATCAGCTGTACCAGCTGGAAAAAATCGAAACGCCAGGGCTCCTTTTCAATACGTCGTTTTAAATCAACACGCTGCGCCTTCATATCAACTGCCTGTCTCCAGCCCGAGGTGGCCATTTTTTAAGCACTTCAGGTTTTCCTTTCAAGCGGGCGACCATTCGGGTAAAGGAATTTATCGAACAGTACATGGCAAAGAATCGTTCAAGCACAGATGCAAACAACAGTACACTGTTACCTGAAAGCAGCGCCTCATCGAACGTCACTTCAATTTCATTGCCGCGACACAATGTTGTTTTGCCCTGATAGGTAACAGGTGCCGTCATCGTGCTCATTTTGATACTGATGATGGCGTTGATCAGCGCCTTGGATGCGGAGCTTTCCACAACATCATACAAAGCCAGAATTTCACGCAGGTACTGGGTGCCTTCAGCACCATTTAACGATAAATGGTTCAGACTAAGTTGAGAAATCAACCGCCAGCGAGCACCATTGCCCTGGGGCGGACGATAATTTGGCGTGATTCGTGTTAGCGTATCAATCGACTTCAACCCCACTCCCATTGAGCCACAACGCAAATGGGGTTGCCCCCCCCCGAAAGGAAGCTTTTCCGGAAGGTTACCGTTAAAGCAGGTTGTTTCAATGGAAAGAGTTTCATCCTGAGCATCAGTGATGTCAAAGTTCAAGTCAACCAAAGAAAGCTGGATACAGGAGCTTGGCTCATTTCCATGCTCGCCGCCCAGTGTTTCCTGGCGCTGGCCATGCCAGTAAACCGCCTTGTCGGTATGCATTTCAGCATGATTCAGACCATAGAAGGGTTTATATTGAACCCGATTTCCGTCACCCCGGATTCCGGTAACGGTTTCCACTGAATAAACTTCGTAATGGTGAGGATAACGGGCATCAGGAATGACGGTGTAGGTATCTTGCGTATGTTCGTACGCGATAGGCTCTGCCCGGTGAGGAAACAGATTAACAATGGGTACACAATTAATCGCAACATTATCCGTACTGATATGGCGCTCAAGCTCGGTATCTGCTCGCTTCACATAAATATAGATATTCAGTTCATTCCCGGAAATTTGTTGCAGTGTTTGCTCGAGTCCTGAAAGTTCAACGAACAAAAACTTCTCAGGAAATGCCATGTATTCCGTCAGTAACCGGTACCCGGGAAAAGAGTCTTCGGGATACGGAATCATGCCATGCTCTTCTTCAAAGCCAATATCTCGCAGCGTGTGAGGCGGGCGAACTGCAAACTCACCTTCGCCTTTGTCGATCACAACCCCCACACAGTGATGCGCCAACGCTTCATATAACGGATAAGCCTGCTGAGATTGCCCACGGACATAGAATCTCAACTTCTTTAACCCTAACGCGCTGATATCCAACTCTTCAGCAACGCCTTTTAAACGAATATGAACCACACTTTCGGCGGCTTTCATTTCGTTGGCACCAGGGGTCGCGAAGGGTTTGCCTTTAAAGCTGGCTTGAGCCACTCGCAATGGCAATACTTCAAGATCATAGGTTGACTGGAAAGTACAAGGCCGCCCCTGAATCGAATCCGTTTCCAGACTCGCGCCTTTTTGCAGTGGCATGACGATATCAAGGTCATCTGCGGGCTTGAACTCAACCACTGCCATCGATGGTAAAGGTCGTAAATAATGGGGATAGAGATTATCCAACAAGGCATCGGAAATTTCGGGGAAGTCATCCGCGATTTTTTTCTGTACCCTGGCATTCAAATATGCCACACCTTCCAGCAGGCGGGAAACATGAGGATCCTCCACCACATCCTCACTCATACGAAGACGGCTGGCAATTTTAGGGTACGCCCGCGCAAACTCCGCACCGGACTGGCGCAGGAAGGTTAATTCCTTTTCGTAAAAATACAGCAATTCGTCCGACATATCAGAGCGCACTCTCTACATGAACATTGTTTGTAACAGGCTCCAGAGATGAGTCAAAAACAATTTCCTCTGGAGCCGGATCGGCGTACATGACCGCCTCGATTCGGAATCGTAGCGTTCGATCCATGCGGCGCTCGTCATCATGCAATACCACCCGAACCGTTTTGAAGCGCGGCTCGAAACGCTTTATATTTTCTTCCACTAACTGACAGAACTGGTCAGCTCCCGCATTATTCAAGAAGTTGATAACATTCAGATCCGGTAAGCCATAATTCACCAATGATTTATCCAGCTCTCGACATTCATCAGGCGGAGAAACGCTGCGAAAGCGGGTGTTCAGGAGGTTCTCCAGGTCACGACGCACATTTTCCCGGATCTGATTCATCAATTGATGTTTAGTTGTTTCAAGCTCTGCCTTTTTTTCCGGCTCGTTATCGATCAAACGATCCAAAACAGAAGCTCGGATCAAAACGGGCTTTTTCTTTTTGGCAGCCATAATGAGTTCTCCTGCGTCGGGCAAACAATCAATCCTATGTTGCCCGACCTCCAGATGTTAATTCTGTGGTCAAGTGCAATTCTGACACCAGGCTGTCTGCCTGATAGTGCGGCTGCAGCTGAATACTTGCCCAATAGGAACCGGGCTTCTCCTCATTGTCTTTGACCTCAACCACGGCTTTTCGCAGTGGATAGCGGGCCTGAATGGTCCAGTCCGAATCCTCCTGGGTTACCGTGTAGGTATTCAACCAGCGTTGAATCATCTTGCCACAATCAACCGCACGGGTATAACTACCAATTTTGTCTCGAATCATCACTTTGATGTAGTGGGCAAACCGGGATCCGCACAACACATGCTGCAATGACGAGGCAACCCGCTCATTGGCTCTGGCACTGGCATCGGCAAAGTCCCGGTTTCGAAAAATGGATGGCGTGCTATGAAACGCTAGCAATGGCAAGTCATAACACTGGCAGATAGGAATAAACCCGAGATCACTCAATTCCCGCTCACGTTCATCGGTCAAAATGACATCAACTGAGGGTTTATGATCATCCTTCGTGGGACCCACCTGGAAATAATCCACCAGAGGATCATTTACCAGACCTCCGGTTAATTGATCTCGAGGAACCCCCCGGATGTGTGCAAACCAACCCGCCTCACTGAACTCCCGGACCAGAATCCGAGCCAAGGCAAAATTTGCCCCACCCCATAGATATTGTTTTCGCGAACTTAAGGATGAACGTTCTTCATAGATAAAACCATCCCTGCCCGAAAACCTGACAGTGTACGGTGCCCGCAAGAGTACTCTGGGCAACGTAATCCCCATAAAACGGGCATCAGGATGATCTCGCAATCGATTCCAGCGAATATATTCGCTCTCTTTGAATACGGAGTGCAACGTAAAGGGTTGAACGATGTAATCGAAGTCACGCTCAAGGCCAAATAACTCGGGAGCGGCGTTTAACAAAATCGGCGAGAATGACGCCGACGCAATTTCGGCCAAGCGCTCCAACGTGGGGATGTCGTCAAAACGGTGTCCCGGAAAAGGTTTGTGGGCAACATCGTAGTCGGCCACAATCACGCCATAAGGCTCACCACCGGGCGTATCAAATTCCTCGCTGTAGACTTTCTGAAACAGCTGACTCTGGTCAAATTCGACTGCACGATTTACGTCCTTGGTGATCTCCGACCAGGATATATCGAGAAACCTGACTTTGACGCCTTTGCGACCATATGACGTATACACCAGCGTTTGCAGACTACGCCAACTCGCCTCCAGGCGCTGGAACACACTATTGTGGATGATCTCATTGACCTGTTCGGTTATCAGGCTGTCAATCAAGGCCAGCGAACGATCCAGCCATAAGCCAAGATCCCGGCTGAATTCGTGAAAAGGATAAGCTGTTGACCCCGGCACATCCGAGCGCCCGAAAAAAGCGAGTACCTGGGCATGAATATCCCGGTCAGCCAGCGTCGACTCACTGTCTTGAGCAAGTAATTTTTCGATAAGTTGGGCCGTAGACAAACTTCCTTCCCGGCCATTTCCAGAGCGGGATTCGTCCGGGGCAATATCTCCCGACTTCACTCCTGATTCGGACGTCATGTTTTGCAGCCTATGAATCGTTGCAATCTAGTATTGTGGCAATTTAGTATTATGGCAATCTAGTTTTGTTGCGATAAGAATGGTACACATCAGCACAAATACTTGCTCCACCCGGAATCGGGTAGAGCAAAGTATTCGGGAAAAGGATCAGGAAGATTTCGGAATTTCAGCAACCATACGGAGCGATGCTGTTAATTCTTCCATTTGCAACCATGGACGCAAATGTGCAATTGCGCTGTACGACCCTGGCGCTTCAGGATTTTCTTTCACCTGAATCCGTGCTTCAGCAAGCGGGAATTTTGCTTTCATTTCAGGACTTGCATCAGGATTACTATTGGTATAACCATTGATCCAACGGTTCAACCAGCGTTCTGCATCCTGCGCTTCCATGAACGAGCCGATTTTGTCACGGGCCATAACCTTGAGATAGTGAGCAATGCGAGAAGTTGCCATGATGTATGGCAGACGCGCAGAAATGGCAGCGTTAGCAGTGGCACTGGGTTCGTCGTATTTCTTCGCTTTTTGAGCCGTTTGGGCACCAAAGAATACCGCATAATCTGTATTCTTGTAGTGACATAATGGCAGGAAGCCCAGTTTGGATAGCTCTGCTTCACGTCGTTCGGTAATACCGATCTCCGCTGGGCATTTCTGATCCAGATCACCATCATCACTACGGAACAAGTGCGTGGGCAAGCCTTCAACTTTACCACCACCTTCTGCACCGCGAATGGCCGTACACCAGCCGTTTTCAGCGAAGGCCTTGGTCAATGTCGTCCCCATTACATACGCGGCATTCATCCATGCGTATTGAGTGTGGTCAACAGTGACGGCTTTGCCCGTCTCATCCAGAGGAAACTCCTCATAACGGAATTCTTCCACCGGCTTGGAATTATCACCGTATGGCAGACGGGACAATACTCGTGGCATCACCAGGGTTGTGAAGCGCGAATCTTCAGAATCCCGGAAACTACGCCACTTGATGTACTCCGCCGAATCAAAGATTTTTTCCAGATCCCGGGGGTTTGATAACTCGGTAAAATCATCAAAGCCAAACATCTGGGCACCGGCTGCCGAAATGAATGGACAGAAACCGGATGCCGCAACACCCGACATATTATTGAGCAGATCAATATCTTCCGGATGGTTGGTAAACTCATAGTCACCGATCAGGCAACCATAAGGCTCACCACCGGCTGTACCGTATTCTGCTTCATAGATTTTCTTGAAGATCTGGCTTTGGTCAAACTCAACGGCCTTATCCAGATCCTTGAACAGCTCACGTTTGCCGATATTCAGCATACGTATTTTCAACGTGGTGCTGGTCTCGGAGTTCATCACCAGGTGATTCAATCCACGCCAGGAGCCTTCCAGCTTCTGAAATTTCTCCGAATGCATGATTTCTGCAAGCTGAGAAGAAATCATTTCGTCAATTTTAGCAACGGCTTTATTCACCGTTTGGGTCAGGTTACGATCCCAGGTCACGGTTCCCGACATGACCTGCTGGGCCAAGTTTGAAATTAGATCCTTAGCTGCATCAGGTTCAGTTTGTCGAGTGGCGCCAATCGCCTGGTCCAACAAACTGAGTGATTCGGTTTCCTGGCCGGCTTCTTGGCCCTGTAACTCTTGTTCGCTCATTGATTATTCTCCTTCTGGTTTCTCAGCGCCCAAGCCTAACTCTTTCGATAACTCAGCTACCGATTCTGTATTTTGCAGTACTTGTTCCAACAAACTCTCCAACTCTTCAGAGCGATCCGCTTTACTCATAAGATCACGCAATTTATTGCGTGCTTCCAACAGCTGGCGCAGCGGCTCGACCTGCTTCACAACGTTTTGAGGCTCGAAGTCTTCCATGGAGTTGAACTGCAGATTAACAGACATTTCCTTCCCGTCTTCGCCGGAAAGCTTATCCGCAACCTTCATCTCTGCAGTTGGCTCAATCTTATCCAGGATTTCATTGAAGTTGTCACGATCAATCTGGACAAACTTACGCTCTTTCAACGCTTTTTTGTTTGCCGTATTGTCGCCTGAGTAATCCCCCATGACACCGACAACGAAGGGCAGTTCTTTTTTAACTTCCGCACCGTTGGTTTCCACATCATAAGTGATTTGAACGCGTGGTTTGCGTACGCGTGATAGTTTATCCTGGAGACTGTCTGACATGAGGTGTTCCTCGCTCTTTGTTTACTCGATTAACTGTTCTACAGGCGCGCCCAGTGTCACCGCGGTAACCGGCGCGGCACCGCCTGTCCTTTTTATAACTTGGTTTTCGTCATCCCTGCCATCCATTTTCCAGCTTCAAGAATGAAGCATTGAGATCAAGCATGGACGCCTGCGGTATAAGCTGTGTGATACACACTGTTATATATCTATAGTAGTACGATATTCCCTGGCTATCTCCCTCATTTTAATCCGTTTGTTAAAAACCTTTTTGGTTTGGCCTTCCTATAGCGCTCAAAAGTTAATCAATATTGTTAGATATGCCCCCCAACCTGCCGGAAAGCTGAAAGATTACCAACCGCTGTAATTATCTTCCTGCCCAAACATTGGTTGTTCCTCTTTTGCAGGCTCTGCAGCCGGTTCCGGAGCTGGAGACGGTGTCGGCTGAGGTCTAGGCTCCACTTTCGGCTGCCCGAGACTAGCAAGCTCCCCAATCGGCACCGCGTCCTCACCAAGCGGGACACCGGTCAATTGGGCATACACTGCACGCGAAGTGGCATCGGGGATCAACTCCAGCATCAGCTCCTGTATGGGCAAGCGACCCCATCTTACGGCTCGCTCCAGAACACCGCACAGGGGAGAATGGGGTTCATAACGTCGGAAAAATTCAGCCACCTTCAACAAATGATTGATCGCATCATCACGGCTGGCAATCGGCCCTTGAATTCCGACTCCTTGCTGCACAATGCCCGCTGGCGCTGTCCCGACATTGTCGCTATCCATTACGACACCTTCCTCTCCTGCTTCGCCACCGGCTTCAGATTCGTCCGGAATTTTTCCCTTGGTCAACAACCTGACCGCTTCCAGCACATCGCTCAGACTTTGCTTGATCGCTGAACTGGGAGGGGCATATTGATAACCGCATTTTTCATCGAGCAGAGTGCTCATGTCATTGAAGTTCTGGAGACACTCCTCCAGATCGGACAATAGATTCCGGCAAAAGTCTACGGATGATGCATCTACTTGTGCCTGAATATCCGGCATGGTCAAGCCAATATCTTCAAAGCGCTGCCGCTGGGCATCATCATCTGTCATTTTTGCTGCTTCGACACAGCGGTCATACAGATTATAAGTGAATGCATCTGCATAATTTTCACTTAGTGGTATATTCTTGATCGGGAGTATCAAGGTACCCCGGCCATCTTCGCCGTTTAATCCGGTAATTGGAAACACTTTCGTTTCCAGCCCATCTTCATCAGGCAAGGGATACAAGTCATCCCAAAATGCCTCAACCAGTTGCTGAATCAACTTGAAAGCATCGCGCAACCCCTGAAAGCCATAAAGTTTCAATGCGGCTTCAGCGTACCAGGCCGCAACTTCCAAATCTTTCGCCTGTTCTTCCAATACCTGGGGTGCAACTTTATAAATTTCCCGCCATAAATCATCGATTTCCGGGTCGGCTTGGGAATCAAATTTTCGGGCACGGGTCAGGCTGGCAATGGTACGTCTGGCATCTTTGAGTTTCTGGTATTCCAGAGAACCATTTTCCCGTAAATCGGGACCACAGGGTTGATCTTCCGTAATGGGTTTCAGCAGGCTTTCTATGTTAATCACTTCCGGTGTTGTCATTTCGGATTCTCTCGTGAATAGATCGGTCAACTATTGGGAAAATTAGAATTTTATGCCTCTGGACATTTTGTCGAGAAATAACTTGCGCTGGTTCGGGTCAGGTATTTTATCTGCCAATTGAACAATAAACTCCTTTTCCGACCTCGCTTTCTTCGCCACTTTCTTTACAACACGAGTCGCAAGCGGCCCAAGATAAAAAGCCAATTCTTCGGAGATCTCATTCATTCTGCTGTCTGCAAGCGTGATCTGCCCGGTTTGGGAAGAACCTCGAACCGAGGTCGACATACTGCTGACATCCCCCACGCGACTTAGGTCACTGGCACCTGAAGCAGGGCCACCGGTGCCGGAACCGGATCGGGTATAACGGGCTTTTAACGATGCAATAAACTGGTTACGCTCGGTTTCATCAGGGATATGCGATGCCAAATCCTGAACAAGCTGATCCAATGATGTGCTTTTTGACGACCGTTTCTTGACCAGAATGGAGGAAACCGGCCCAATATAAGTCGCAAGCGACTTCTCAACCACATCTAGCAAATTGGGTTCCAGCGTCAGCCCTGTTGGTTGGGTTCGACCACCACGAGTGGATTTCCCCCCCATTTGGGTCTGATCGGCCATGATTCGACGGGTTGAAATGACCGTCGCCGCCAAGTCATCTCGTTGAACCTCACTTATTCCTAACTGTTTTGCAAGTTCGCAGAGCGCATCCGAGAACGCCTTGGCAGATTGATAGCGTCGCTCGGGCTTGGCTTGCAATGCAGACTCAAGAACATTGAAAAAGGCAAGTGTTCGATTCGCACCCAAGGCAGCCTTATCCAGCAACGCCATAATCGTTTCTTTATCAACCAAACCAGCAGCGGGACGCTCACCGCACAGAAGTTCCAGCAATACAATCGCAACGGAGTACAAGTCAGCCCGATTATCGACAATAGCTCCCCGGAGCGCTTCCGGGGACATGTAACTGGGTGTTCCGACCATATCCCCGGCGTTGGTCAATTCCGAAGTCTCCAATCGGGCAACACCAAAATCGGCGACTTTCACCGAGCCATTATCCAGAACCATGATATTGGCAGGCTTGATATCCCGGTGTACAACTCCAGAGTCATGGGCAAAAGCCAACGCTGACAGTACCTGGGTGATAATTTCAATTGCCTGCTGTGCAGAGACAGCTCCCCCCATGCGCAGGAGCGTACGAAGATCCACTCCTTCAATAAACTCCATGACCATATAGGGAATATCGTGCTCGTTTATCCCGAAATCAAACAACGTCACGATATTCTGGTGCGAACAGCGGGCTGCGGCTTTGGCTTCGTGTTTGAACCGGGCAAGCAGATCGCCTCCAGAGCCATCCTCAATCAAATGAGGATGGATCACCTTGATCGCAACAATACGATCTATGATCGAATCTTTACCCTTGTATACCGCTCCCATTGCACCCTTACCAATGGTTTCGATAATCTGGTATTTACCAATCTTATCCATACATTAACTACACATTAATTCCCGGCGAACCTGTCTTTAATCATCATCATCTTCATCAAGGAGCGATACCGCATTTGCCAGACTTCGGTGCATGCGATTGAATGACTGCCCCAAAGAAGAGATTTCATCACTGCCTTTAATTACCAGCTCCGACGCCCCTAAAGCGCCCAGGCTCACTTCATTCGCTTTATCCGCCATGACTTTTACAGGGCGCACCACCACTATGTGCAGCAGGATGTTGATAAAGACGCCAACCAGCACAAAAACGCCAACCAACGACGCCATAAATGCGATGAATGCCTTGTTCGCCCGCTCAAGAGGCAGTGACATGGGCACGGTGACAATCTGCGCACCGACAACCTCATTGTGCTGCCACCCAAAACCGTTTGCGGGTCCGTATGCTTCGATCATCGTTGCAGGCGCTGCAGAAGGCGTGCTGTGACAAGCAAGACAGGCTTGATTTGTAATCTTGATAGGCCGACCAAGATAAAGCATCGGCCCGGTTGCCGTAAAACGTTCACCTACAATCTCTTTCTTGTCATCATTGCTGCGAAAATCATTGATGATATCGGTTTCCCAATCCGTTGCCCGATCAACCGGGTTTGTAGGGTTTAGTGTTGCTTCTTTATAACTGTATTCCGGATGGGCGGACTGTACTTTAGTGATGTACTGTCTCGCGGCATAAGCCGGTACGGTCTGACGAATAAATTGCCGCTTTTGCTGTAAAGCCAAAAGCGGCTTTATTTCATCAACGGTATACGACCGCACAGCTACCGCACTTTGCATCATCAGACGAGCACTATCCTCAACCTCTTCCCGAGCATTGGATTGCAGCAATTGATGGGCAAAGAAGCCCGCTATAGAGACGCCTAATACCATTGCAGCCAAAAGTACCAGGTTGAATTTAAGTCTTAAGCTCATAAATTTGAACCTTTTTTATTCCTCAGAGATTAATCTTGGTGCGAGCGATTTACTAAAGCTTAGCACAGTCTGATAATGCTTTTTTAAGGTTATCAATACTTTCCAGTCCAAAGACAACTTCCCGGGTCTCTGTTACCGGCCAGGTTGGCCAAAAGCCCAGGCGGACTTTTATACTGCTGGCAGCTGAAGTCGAGCGTAGTATTCCTCGACCCAAGACCGCGATATTCTCCCCGACAAGGCCTTCGAATCCAGTATTGTCTAGTTCAATGCCGTCAGATCCAACGACAGCGATACCGGTATTTGGGTAAGTTAGATCCAGATTTGATTGTGTCTTCACCCACAATTTGTCCTGCGCCAAAGCAAGCAACACCTCCGTGTTATCATAGCCATCATATATGTCAGCTACTTTTTTCATCACAACACAGGCTGAATCAGGTTCTGCGAATGGTGTCTTGACCCGATCCAGCGACCACCCCTGTGACAGCTGCACAGGCAAGTCTCTCAGGCTGAACTGGCGTTTTAGACCTTCAACGCCTGAAACATCAACGTCTTTTCCGGACACCCCGCCTGGTTGCTGCCCGGACTGAAGCGAATCGTCCAGCAGCGCAATTTGCGATACAGGGGTAGTCTCTTGCGCAGCACCTGGGTCACTACTTTGAGACGCCGATTTTGTGGTTTTAGAATCGAGCGTTCCTGTAACAGATACGGATTTTGAGCTGTTTAGTTGCGTGGAGCTCACATTATTACGAGTCGTGTCAGCCGAATTGGTAGCGCTCAAATTGGAGCCCTTGTCTGACACACCCTTAATCGGTTTTTCAGTTTCCTTCACTGCTCGGGTTGGCGCGGTTGGCTTTGCCTCCCTGTTGGCTGCAGTTTTTTCCGGGGTCGACGGCGCTTTACGAACCGGCTCAGGCTTCACTCTTGTTTTTTCAGGCCCTGTTTTTTCAGGTCCAGTTTTTTCAGATCCGCTATTTACGGCCTGCACTTTTGTCGATTTTTCGGTTTGAGCATCCGAATTGAGTTGAACCCCAGATTCATTCGCAGCTTCAGGCCGAGCGCGATTGCCATTCTCCTGGGCCTGTGATGCTGCAGAAGACAGCTCGGATTGAGTTGCCGGAACTTGTGAAATCGATGACTCCGAGTGACTCTGCGCGGTATTTGTATCATATCTGGGCGGTTTGGTTTGGTTACTGGAGCAGGCTGCCAGCGCCAGTACCAACGCACAAACAGCACTACGGCTTACGATGACCGCTCGCGATTCGCCCACTATTGCGGCGCATTTGCTCTCTCCTTGCCGGGAAGAAGCATTGTGAATGTCCATTATCATACCCTGAAGTTCGTTTTTGATTCGAATTTCGCAACGATGAAACCAAAACTACAGCAACAAAACTACAGCGCCATAATTAAAGCGCCCCAACTTAGACATCATACTTAGGCATCATAACTACGCCGCCAAGCCAGTCGTTGTACAAGGTAAAGCTATCGGTGTGAAATCCGACGTGTAAGGGAGATCCGGAAGGGAAACATACTCACACATCATTATTCCATTGCGTTAAAGGCTTCCAATTCCCTTTAGTATAGAACCGAAAAGTGAAGCTGCGTCTCAATTCAGCATCTTTCAAGCAAAACCAAGGCCGGAATTGGTGCTACTGGACTGTGCACTTAAAGGGGAAGCAGAGTTCAGTGCGCTGCCCCACCCCTTTTTGGACCAAAAGCCGCCCTCCCTAAAACGATCATCAGGGGAAAGGTTTTATCTGATAACGAGCAAGAACACGGTGGCTGATGCTCTATGAGAAGGGCAGAAACTGCATCAAACGGAATAGTGCCGCTAACCAATTGAAAATTCAAGTTTAGCTTAGGGTTAGAGAATATTTCGTATTAATAAAGCGCGGGTAAGATTAAATGCAGATTAAATTAAAGTGGAGGTCTGTCGAGCGGAAATTAATGCTCAATAAAGAGCACAAGCTGAATCAAGAGAAGGTGAATACGCAAAGAGAGGGAATGCTACTGTCCGTGTAGCATTCATCGATAAAATATGCCTGTCCTTGCACATTCATCCTTGAATACGGATTGATCATTGCTGCTTCCTGCAATTCCCTTAACTATTCTGTCGTACATCTCCCGATGTGCGGCTCCTTGAAACTGCTTTCATCCCTTGAAATACGAATCCCTTTGCAATACGACTGTTTTATACAGCGCCATGTCGAGCCATCCATCGCAGACACGTCCATTGTGATTGAATATATCCCTATACCAAATCAAGCATCCTGTTTGATTCGTAAGTCCATTTCAATTGAACTATCCCTGTCGGCTTACAAGATCCGTCTTATCCAGCACATCCCTCGCCGCGTATCCTTTATATTGCATCCTTTACAGCACATTCGACCTGTCCCGGGTCGATCATCAATCCCGAGGGGGACGGGATTCCATCCGGTGGCAGTTTGGCAGCCAGGTCTCTTCCTTGACCAACATACCCCCTGATAAACCATCCTGGTTTTCATCCCTGGTATGTGCCATTCATTCCATTTGGCCATTCAGCTGCACGAACATTCCATTGCCAATCCGTTGAAGTCCCTGTCAACGTCTGTCATCCTGACTCATGTGGGTATTTGACCGTCCGTTGGCTCTGCGAAAAGTCCATCTCTCCAGCAGATGAAACCATGATAGTTCGTATCCGATGAGAAAAATATAGGACTTTTACCCCTTGTTTTGTGCGATATGGCTTACAAGCTGTACGCCATTCTCTCTCTTTCTGTAGGAAAACCCCGGTTCACACCGAAAAGACCACTGGTCCGAAAGCACGACCATCCAGATAAAAATACGCCGCATAGTGACCTGAACCCAGAGCGAACGTAGCCTGTTGCCGGGCATCAATCGCAAAAAACCCGGTAATGGCTTGGCCATCAACTGCACCACTTGGATTGTTTGATTGATATATGGGAATCTGCATATCCAGCTGCAAAGGCGTGATCTCCCCTTGTTTCAAAATGACCAATGTCAACGGAACCCCTGCGACTTGTTGATGCTCTGCGCCTTGATCCCGCAGTTTAACCGGGCTATCAGGTCGGTAGAATGCTTTCATTTTTACCCGGAAAGCACCACGAAAAACAAGCAAGCCCGGGTTGTTTGACGGATTATCCATCGAGAATACCAATCGATCCTGCGGCCCCAAATTCGGAGTTTGACTCTGGTCCAGATAAGATGGTAGCCCGGGTGCATCTGCGGGGAGCGGATGGGCTCCGGCCTGCCGGGCTGTGTCAGTCTCAGTTTCAACGGGAGGGGCGGAAACCGACAGATTAACCGTATTTGATGGCCAGTCGAAATATAGAATATTGACAGCCCAGGCACGGTTGTCCGAAAACGGTAGCCTGGCATTCATATCTATTTCAGCAAGTTGCACCCCTATGCCCGCTAACGAATCCGGGTCAGGTCTGGGCTCAGGGCTTTCAGGGTAACGGCCACCCCGGCTCTCCAGTTCTTTTTCCGACTTGAGGGCGCTGACGAAATACACCTCGCCAGTGCTTAAATCTGTAGCGGCCAGGATACAGTTATCACGCAACGGATAGCGCCAATCCCGCTCACCATCAAACCGTGTAGCAAGCACCAATGGCGCCTTTTCCTGAGCCAGAATATCAACCACTGCAGGGGCATTCACCGCGATACCAATAAAATCCAAATCCAACAGTGAGAGTTCCCGTGCCGTCAGAACATCGTCGGTCAGATTAAAAAATTCCCGATCACTCAAATCAAGTACCTGTGTGAGTACATCGTTGACGGTTGCCATAATACTGTCCTAATTTACTGAATTCAGAGGGTGTCGCACTGATTCACAGTGCGACGCCAATATCGGGTTAGTTGCGCCTGATACATAGAAAAATAAGACCCATTGCGTTAGAAAGAGTCCATTTTTTGCAGTTGCAAATACGATTTACACACGACACAGAACGAATGACTACAAGCTGATGAGTATCGATGGTACATGATGCAATCACCATCAGAGGGGCTGGGCGTTTTCTCGCTTGCATCCTGCCAATTAACTGCCCCGGGAGCGACAGTTGCGCCATGTCGGCAATGGGAGCCAGAACCACCATGACCAACGTATTGCAAGGGGTGCGCTTTTAATGAAGACGGCTCCTTGCTGGGTTTGGGGGTCTGATTGAACTTGTGTCCAAATTCATGGGCCGCAGTATCATTGAAATCTGCCTCACTGCCTTGAGCGCCCGCAGCTGCTGCTGGACGATATACCGCCACGATACCGGAACTTGTTGCCCAACCCAGAAATGACGCTGCGGTTTCAACCTGCAAACGAACATACACGGGATCTGCCACCGTGGGTGTGGGGGCGTCCGCGGGTAACTTGATTTTGACTTGCAGCGTGCTGGTTCGGGATGAATCGATCTCGATATGATCATCCGTGATATTCCCTTCTTTACTCCATGGGGTTTCTGCTTTGGACCACTCTCCGGCACTCACCAGCTTGGCCCCGGCCTTGATTGGGGGTTTACATACGATCGAACCGCCATTTCCTTTGGCTATGGTGATTGTCTGATTCGCAGAAGTCAGTTTGTAAACCTTTAACTGGGAACGCCCCTGGGGATCACATTGATACTCGCAGGCAATCAGGTTCTCCTTGACCGGATGATCTGCCTCGGTGGTCATCTTCAGTTTTGCGTTCGTTCTGAATTCAGCGATGTTGCTGCTGTCGCCGACGTTGGCGACCGTTTTGTCCGCGCCACCGGAAGATAACATATACTCTTTGTAAAAGGTTCGATCTTTCAGGTCGGCGGGAAAATCATCTCGCGTAAATTTTTTAGTATTTACTTTCACCATCTCGGCAAAAACTTCAGCAAATGCGCTTTCCGCTTTAGTTGGTTGAGGTGCATTGTAGCCGTCGGCATGGGTTAGCTGGTACCAGAATTTTCTCCACACGACATATTTGGCCGATGTTTTGAGCGGTTGAGCCCCATCCGCTCCCGCTGTGCCATCCTTCAGCTTGCAACTGATTTCGAACTGGTCCCCGGCGAACTCCGAAACATAAAAACTCACTTCTGATGTCCAGCCTTTAGCATCAGTCGTAACTGTTTTGGTTGTTGCCCCTCCGGCACTGCCAAATCCCTCTTTTTGACTGCCACTCAAATCGGCACCATCCCAGCAGGCAGGCTCGGAACCGCCAGCATCTTTTCGATTGACACCATCGGTGCGGGCGAAGGAAAACACCACTGAAACACCGGACAACTTGTCTGTTTTGCCATCCTTCTGTTTCACTCTTGCTCTGAAACGAATAATCCGGCCATACTCAGGGTGTCTTTTGTCTTGCCCTTCCAGATCCTGACTCAGATTGATGTACTGCTTGTAGTTGCTGGCGTCTTTATCCGTGCGGCTGACATTGGCTTTGAAAATTGACGTTTCGCTGGTATCCATGCCCGGACCTTTAACAAACTTGTCCTGACTCTGTTTAACGCCTTCTACTAATTCAATCAACTCGTACTCGACTTCAGGTTCCTTCTGCGGCTTCTTGTCATCCTTGTCGTCTTTCTCATCCGTTCCGGAATCACTGCCACCACTGCCGCCTTTTTTCTCGGCATTGGGGTCTACCTTGGCGTCATTAATATCAACTTTGGCTTTATCGGGAGCTTTAGCCGAAATACCGCCAGCCTTGTCTGTGCTACCACTGGCCTCTTCGATCTCCTCAGGCTCTTTAACCGTCAGGGCAGACGCTTCTTCGGTATCTTTTTTCTGGGTTTCACGTGGCCCGATCAGCGGTAACCCAAAACCTGCGCCATCCCCTAAACTCGTCATTCGTCTAACTCCTCAGTCGTGAATCCAGCGGTACTTAATCCATACCCGTATTTACATTTACATACCGGCATTGATTTACCGGAATCACCTTTGATGCTACCGGTGTAATCCGACAGTCAAAGCATTGTGTTCAGTGCCATGTTTCGCGGCAAATCATGAAGCAGCTTTGACCGCAAGACGTTGTTCAATTTTTTGTTGATTTGGCCAGGGCAAGAGCTCATCACCTTCCAGTTCCAGCCACTTTTCATCTATCGATTCGTCATCGAGGGTCAGGCCATATTCCGTGAGATCGATTCCGGCAATCCGGGCAACGCTTTGCCCGGCAATTCGCGCAAGCGCGGGTTCTTGCATTTTCTTTAACACCCAAGGCAACAATGACCGTTCCCGCATCGCCCCAATTGCTATCAGCGTATATCGTTCATGACTTTCAGTCTGCTGTAACTCTGCAATCCAGCTTTTTGCCTCTTGACTTTCCAACCCCTGAAAGCTGAGCAGTACCGCTTCTTCCCGGACGGCTCCCGAGGTCATAACCCAGTGCTTGAAAAGTGGCAATACCGTTGTATCCCCGATCAACAAACGTGCGCGGTGAACCACGTAGTCAGGCTCCTCCCGGGTTTCAAGTGCCAGCTTACGCAACTCCGGCACTAACGACAGATCCCGATAAGCCACCACATATTCCAGAAGCGTCTTCAAGGCTTCGACATGCGCCTCGTAGCACCCTTGCAGCCCCCGTTGTTTCAACTGCGTAACAGTTACCGGATCCAGTGGTACTTGAACCTCTCGCAAGCTAATCAAGCGACAGACCGCAAAGGTCACTAACTCCGGCCGGGAAGACTGACAAAAGCGTTGGAACCAAGCCCCCGCTTCGCGTTCGGGAATCCAGCAAAAAGCATCGACTATTGCTGTAAACAGCGCCGAATCCTGTAATGCCCCCTCAATTAAATCTCGAAGCAATTCACGGTTTTGCATTAACGCCAACAACGCAACAACAAACACCTCCCCCGGCTCATGGTTTTCCAACAAAGCCTGGGCAACCTCCCAGCCCTTGCTCCGGGCCCCCAGGAGACCATCCAGATGAGCGTCAATGCGAGCCTTGAGGCGCCCCATAAACCGAACGTCCGGCTCGATCGCTGCGCGTTGCTCATGCCACTGCAGATACAACATGGCGGCTTCTTCAGCATGGGTCTCCAATACAAGGGGAATTACTTTCTGTTGCGGGGGAATCAGCTGCACTGCCACGACAGCACCTCGTCTATCTGCATTCGCTCCCCCTGGACCGGGGAAACGAATATCTGAACTATGAAATCGATAACCCTACACCGGGGTTACCCCATAATATTTTTTTTGTTTTGAAATAGCGGGTCCAACATGCGGCACGCATTTTTACCCTCCATTTTCACATCAAAAGAATACATCATAAACTCGGCCTCACTTTTGAACGTGCTGCTCACCACACCACCTGCAGTGCCGGGTTCATCACCTGTTGTCATGGCATATTTCGAACCTTTAAACATTGCCATCTGACCATCCACCTTTACTTTGGTGGTGCCCTGAACCGTGTTGGATGACATCCCGATGTTAGGGTAAGGTATCGGTATCGGCCCACCCGGAGACGGGGTTTTACAAACATCCGGAAAGACAATACTGATGCCCATACTGCCCTTGTGTACAATTCCCCGAAAATTTGCGGTTACGGTTGCTGGCATAGTGCTACCCTCGTTGTTCCTTGCACATCTAGTCGTGCATTAATTTTTCATGCATTAATTTTTCGTGCACTAATCTTCAATTCGTTCCGGCGCTCATATCGCCTTCCAGGCCGGTGTGCTTTGTTGCGAAGGTCATCACAGCAGCACCACGGGGCTCGAAATCGGACGAAGCCCATAACAGTGCCGGCCCCTGGATAAACCCTTTGGCCATTCCGATCGAGGTATGCGCTAACAACGTCGGAACGGTCGCCGCCCCGAGATCTCCACAACACTCTGCGGGATGCTCAACAACGAGATCCTCCGCCAGTTGGGGCACAACCCGAATACAGCTCGCACCCCACTCCTTACTGTGCGCCCCTTCACCATTGAGACTACACACCACGGTCTGAATTCGCTGTTTTAGCGCAGCATTATCGAGGGCCTGAGTGATTGCCTCGGTTAAGCCTTGCCCTTCACAGGTGGCATCGGAATAGTAATGTCCGGGTTCACTACCAACGCCTGGAGCAGCAACTTGAACCTTGCCATTTTCATCCGCTTCAAGAATCACAAATGCAGCCCCCTCTCCGGGAATAAAGCCGTCAGCGGAATTCGCCAGCATCAAACGCTTCTGGTGATCCAGAATACCAAGCAGTGTTGGGTCCAGATAAGAATCAACGCCACCCACAATCACGCTTTGAGCTTGGCCTTGCTGCAAACACTCACAAGCTGAGGCCAGAGCGAACATTCCACCGGCGCGCCCCAAGCTGAAGATGCGACTCTGCACCAGATCAAGCGTGTCGCCGCTTATCAGCGACAACTCCTTCAAGAAAGGCTCAAGTGCAGGATAATCCCGGCCAGGGCGTTTCTCAGGCAAGGCCAAAAATAACGGAACCGGGGCATTGAGGTTACCGGCACTTAAACACTCTGAAAGCGCTCCGACGGCCAGTTGCATCATTCGCTGGTAGCGGGCATCCGGTTTACTCAGAGAAAGCCCCGTCCAGGTGGGTAATCCATCATCCGGCACCAATGCCATTTTGATAGCAACATTCTGGGGATTAACATAATCCGTTTCCGCGTACTGACTAATGCCCGCTCGAATTGCGGAAGAGCTGGCCATTGCCCCCAATCCAGCGGGATTCAACATGCCTACACCTTTGATACTGAAACTCGTGCTATCGTGACTTGTCATGACCGATTAAAATCCACTGAGACCTGCGGCACCCGCAAGCTGTTACGTTCACAGGGAAACTGCGCTTTCCACAAAAGTTGAAACCGGTTTTCATCAGGCTCAATTGTGATTGCCTCGATCAGTACCGGAAGACTTTGCGTCTTGAAATCAAACTGTACATTGACCGCCAACGGACAAATGGGAATATCAAATCGTACTTCGGCCTCCGGAGTCAGGTGAAACAACTGCACCAGTTCCCCGCCTTGGATGCAGCCCGGAGGAAGCATCAAGCCTTCGGGGGCCACGGAAAAGAAACGCTCATCAAAATCCAGTGGTAAAAACGGGGCTCGATTGGTTTTCCAGTCATCATCATAGGTTCCCGCATAGTTGACCCGTGGCGCCCAGGTTGGCGCGATCGCCCCCAGCCCTACCGGCCTGGGACAATCTTTAATCGTACGAATCAACGCACCGGGGTCTTCTATGTTTGGCAGTGGCATGCCCTCCATTTCCCGCACCCCGCGACGCCCTGCAAACCCTTTCCCGGCGGGATTTTCTGCCAGAAAAACTGCCGACTCCGGACCGATCGGCTGGTCGGGATCAAAATGGTGAATGCCACCAAAACTATTGCCATAAGTAAGCGGCATCTGGGTAAACGGTTCTGCACGGCTCGGTATTCCCCCTTGCCACACGCGATCACCAAATACTCGAAGCCGTTGTACATGGTTCGCAATCGCAATGCCTGCATCAAGCTGGGTCGCTTGCTTGCCAGCTGGAGCGTGAACGTGGCCAAGCACTGTCACATCAACCCCGGGCCTGGGAGGGTACAAATCCGTCGACTTTAACAAAGTTGAAAAGCCGGGCTCCCCTTCATATTCATCCACCATTACCAATGGTTGCTGCTCACGACAGACGGTGACTTTCGGCGCGATTGAGAACGTGGCTTTGACCATAACCAGCAAAATATCCCGCCCTGACTTGTCCTGCATGAACGTCATTTCTGATACGAACGGGGTATTGTTATTAAATTCAAACACGTGCTTGCTTCCTGACGTGGATATTCAGCCTACCGATATCAGCAGGGCTCGAAGGCCTAGTTCAGCTCTATCGAACCACCTTTGATTCGGTTTGCACCTGCGGCCCGGCTCAATATGTGTTCACCTCGAATCACAATTTTGCCATTTTTCTTCAACGTAATACTCGATTTGCCACAACGTAAGGTCACTTCTTCTGCCGCGGAGAGTTCAAGTTTCTGGCCATTTACCAGAACCTCGGGCGAAACCGGGTCCGGAAACGAATCTACAGACTCTGGTTCATCTTTAGCGTCCACTGGAGCATCTGCGGAAAGAACATCATCCAGCAATGAGCGAATAACGCCCATCACAATCGGCATATTCTGTCGGTTTTGCGCGAAAGATAACGCGATATCCTTACCGATATCAGCAGTATCGAGCATGACGGTAGAGAGCGCTTCAACCGGGTGATGCTCAGTAGGGGCATTATAGGATACGACAGGATTCCCGGCATCACTGATCGCAACAACTTTACCGATAATCAGCATCCCCTGTTGCCCGACCGGTGACGAGTTGACATGCCTGGATGAGGTTGATTGCTTCACTTTGGTCACGGTATTCAACGTTTCGGCTTTCATGGCGCTGTCCTTAGTTCTGCAGAATCTGGCTGCCTTTCATTGTGACATTGCCCGATGCTTTCAAATTGATCTTGCTACCTGAAACGCTGATCTCACCACTGCTTTTCATGGTAATTTTGGCACTCCCGCACTTTATCGT
The DNA here is from genome assembly GCF_002162375.1 of Oleiphilus messinensis. Lineage (GTDB taxonomy): Bacteria > Pseudomonadota > Gammaproteobacteria > Pseudomonadales > Oleiphilaceae > Oleiphilus > Oleiphilus messinensis. The sequence goes on from NZ_CP021425.1 coordinate 5,521,142, forward strand.
GATCGAACTTTTTGCCGTCAGCTGTATCGTTTTCGCGGTAACATCATAATCCTTGGTGACACTTTCAGAATGCGATCCTTTTACCGTTTCTTTTAGATCCTTACCCACCTCCAGACTCATGCCCTTGCCAATGGTTTCCGTGTGATCTCCCTCAACATTAATAGATCGGTCTGATCCCACATCCAGGGTCATGTTTTCACCAATACTTTCCTCATGGTCTTTAGCGGTAGAAAGCGTCGTATTATTGCCAACAGTCTGATTTAAGTCATTACCAATACTTTCTGTTGAGTCGTGGCCTACGGTAATTTTTTGATCATTACCAATTTCAACAGTCTGGTCATTCTCAACTATTTCTGTCTCGTCTTTTTCAGCATGCAAGTAAAACAGCTCATTGCCTTTTTCATCCTCGAAGCGAATTTCGTTGAAATTCTCTGTGGTACCGCTTTTGGTGGACCGGCTCTTGATACCGCTATGAGCTTTGTTGGCCGGCAGGTCATAGGTCGGCATATTCTCTGCGTTGTAGACACTACCGATGATCAGTGGCCGATCCGGATCACCTTCATGGAATGATACCAACACTTCATGGCCGATACGCGGCAAAAACTGAGCCCCCCATTTCTTTCCGGCCCAGAACTGAGCTACGCGAATCCAGCAGGAACTGCTCTCATTGCCACCGCCCAGACGATCCCAGTAGAACTGAACTTTCACCCGGCCATATTCATCGGTGTAGATTTCTTCCCCACTGGGCCCCACCACAATAGCACTCTGGGTACCACGAATATACGGCTTGGGCGTTCGATGCTCCGATCTCAGTACCGTTTCTGCGGGTACACACAGAAAACGGTTGTTGTAACTGAACGAGGCACCGTTAGAACGATAACTGCCTTCACTGGCTTCATGGTACACCTCTTTGAGCACAAAATTCTTTTTCGCATCTTTCTCGAGATGATGACGCCCCACCGTAAAGGTAAAACCGGCACACATTTGAGAGTAATCACTTCCTGCCACCACTTCCGTGTAAGCCGCCTCGATTGCCTCCATACGGTTCAAGGCATAAAAGTCACCAATGCTTTTTTCTTCATACTCGCCGGGAAAGTCATAAACCTCGAACGGTGCAGAGTTCGATAATTTCAGTACTGTTTTTTGATCTGAAAGCAAAGACGTTGACGGGGTCAGGAAGTTATAGTCCGTGTGGCTGACTTTACCGCTGCGGAAATTATATTCACGCTGCCAACTATTGATACTAAAGTCCCCGTGGGTTCCATCTGTCACATCAATCGCATCGGCCGGAACAGAGTCGTAACCTTTAACATAATCACACAACACCAGTGTGTGGGTACCATTTTCATGCTTGAAATAATAGAAAATACCTTCTTCTTCCAATAGCCTGCACACAAAATTGAAATCAGATTCACGGTATTGAACACAATAAGTACGGGAAGCTGGCGAGCCTTGAAGTTTCCATTGGTAGTCGGTAAAACCCAGGTCTGAAAAAATCGACTCAATGATATCCTTTGCCGTTTTCTCTTGGAAAATACGGCAATCACTGCGGTAATTCAGGAGCTGGAACCAAGGCTCAATCACCATTTTGTATTCGCGGTATCGCCCATCCAGCATCGGCCCGGTACCAAACCGGGTAACGATGCCATTGAAATAGCGTATTTCACCATCGGAGGTGTTGATACTGACTGTAACGGCCTTGCCGATGAGTTTGGTTTCGTCAATACCATCCTGTTCGGACAGGGCGATAATTTCAAACTTGAATGTTCTGGATACAGCCTCAACGCCGGCAAACCGCTGGATGACGAGCACATCATCCCCCAGGGGCGTTCCAAGTTTAATAAACTGACTGTCTTGCTTTAAGGCCATTTCCATTCACCTCTGGTAAATCGGGTTGTTTGCGCACGGCTTCGGTGATTCGCTAATGTGGTTGGGCCTGCCCGCAAAAGGTGTTTACTTTCGCTATCCGGGCTGCCCAATACGATGTCTATGCTTACCAATAGCGCCGATGAACTTGAGAATCCCTCAACGATGTCAAATTAACTTGATCCGCTTCACAACAGTGCGACACAAAAGCTGATTATAATTCGTTGCACGTACAGGGTTAATGGTAGCTGTTACTGCGCAGAAAAAAAGGTGTAGGAGATTAAGGTAGATTCTTAGCTGCAAAATGTCCTACAAATCGTTATCATTGAGCACACTGAAAACGGCCTTACCACTCTGGCCATGGGACAAAAGTATTTTTCGAAAGGAGATCGAAATGCCAGTATCAGTTTATATTAATATGCGGGGATCAGTGCACAAAGGCAGTGGTGGCATGAGCACGGTATTTCCTGATGTTTGCAAGACCCCGAGCCCGGGTGGCCCCATCCCAATCCCTTATCCTAATCTCGGGCAATCCTCCAACACATCAAAAGGCACCACCTCGGTCAAAGTTGATGGCCAAATGGCGATGTTCAAAACAGCACAATACAGTACGACCTCTCTGGATGAGCCTGGCACAGTTGGTGGTGTAGTCAGTGGAGTTAACAAGAGTACTGCAGAATTTATGTTGTATTCTTTCGATATTAAAATGGAAGGAAATAATTCGGTTCGCATGGGCGATATGCTATTACAGAACAAGAAAAATATTATGGGTTGAGGATGTTACATGCAGGATGCAACTGACTACCTTCCGCACATTCTGGAAGCCCACTACGAAGATGCCTGTTTTTTGTATCTACAGTGGTGGCATGCAACTGACGGAGACGCGCCGAACTCTGAATTTGCCAACCGTCTCGCGTTCAGGCTCAAGGCCAATCTGAGTGGCCTCATGCTACAACCAGACTTCAGTCTTGACCGGGCTTTCGGGCAGATAGAAACTGCCGACCCCGGAGAGTGCTTTGTTGCGGCATATCTTGCCTTTCGGTGCGGCAATATCGATCAGGTAAAAGCAATTATTGCGGCGGGAAACTCCGATATTCAGAATTACCGGGCCGTTGCAGACGGGCTGAGTTGGGATCGGACCCCGGTCAGCGAAACCTGGATGGAAAAACTGGCCACATCCCAGAAACCAGAGCTCTGTGCGCTCGGCACTTACAGTAAAACGAGTCACCAGCCCTACGCCAGGGCAGAGTCGGCAATACTCCAGAAACTCAGCCTGATACAGTCAACACTGCCACTACCCGTTACTTCATTATTACTGGCTGGATTACTCCGGGCTCCCAGTGTAGCGGCAGTTACCATACTGCGACAGCGACACACCACGGATGTTTCATTCTATAATATTCTTCTTCTGGAAACCCGGATCACATTGGGTGATACCACTGCTTGTGCAGCCTTTCATCCCTTCATTGTAACGGCCAACCCATGGCGGGAACGGGCGATACGATTTATTTTTCCCCACCTGGAACACGCGACGGCCAAGCAATGGATAGATGAACTCCGACGGCAAAATCAATGTGATCGAGTCACACTCATCGCAATTGGAGCATTGCGGGAACAGGCATTGTTGCCGTGGGTGATTCGTAAAATGGAGGAACCGGAATATGCCAGGATCGCGGGACAAGCATTCAGCTTGATACTGGATCTGGATTTAGCAGCAGAAGGCCTCGCACTCTCCAGCAATGACTTCGACAACAGCTGGTTTGAAATTGAAGGGGATGAAGAGCTTGACTGGCCAGACGTAACAAAAATAAAGCAGATATTTTATCGCGAACCGGCTCTAGCAAATGCTTAAATGCCTGGCTCACATTGAACTGCTACGTTCTCAATGACACAGCCACCGCGCCACGTAACCCGAAGTCGGATGCGGCCCAGGTCAAGATTGGCCCGGAATAATACTGGTTCAACAATCCCATAGCCGATAAGCCAATAAGAGTGGGTGCTGTCGCAGCGCCCAGTTCACCGTATCCATCTGCTGGATGTAGCATTTGGCTATGCTCCAAAAACTTTTCATTAAACCGAATCGAGCTCATACCCCATTCTTTGATTTGCTTGCTTTCACCATTGTTGCCGCAACAAACGGTAGCTATGGGTTCCGCTAGAGATGATATCGCCCCATCGAAAGCTTGTGTGAGTCCACCAGCCAAGCAGGACTCTGCACTGTAATGATGTCCCGGCTCCTGACCAATCCCTACTGGTCCCAGGAGAATATGACTGGTTTCAGGCTCGGCACTGACTTTTTCGATAATTAAAAAAGCGGCACCTTCCCCGGGAATAAATCCTTCGAGCGAGTTCAGTGTCAGCAGCCGTTGCTCCCGAAGTAGCATTGACAATAAGAAGCCATCAAAAAATGTATCGACACCACCAACAACGACTGCCGTTCCCCTGCCCGCGTCCAAATATTCGAATGCTGCCTTTAAAGCCAGGTAACCCGAGGCTTTTCCCTCTGGGAAAACTTCACTGTTATCGAGTTCTATCGCCTCGGCGCCTTGACTCCCGAGTACCAAGTGCAGGTCTCGGATAAAGGGCTCCAGCAGAGGAAAGCTACGGGCATCACGGCGCTCTGGGGCTCCCAGAAACAACGGTAACTGCGCGGTATACGCGCGGCTCTTCAGTACATCCTGATAGGCTAACACGGCCAACTTGAGCATACGCTGGTAACGGGATGAGCGACAGGAAAGATCTACACCATTGAGTACAGGAAGAACCGCATCCGGTATTTGAGCGAACCGTACCGGATTCTGTCGAAGATCATGAAACTGGCTGTCAGAAAATGAACTCAAGCCGGCAGCCACTGCGCACAAGACCGGTTTACTGCCAAGTCCAAGGGAATTCGCAATCCCGATACCAGTAATTTGATAATGCCACACCACAATTAACTCACGTCCACATCGGTGACCATAACCCGCCAGCCATCTTCCGGTCGATTTTCACTCAGTGCATCGACCAGTGTTTCATTCACGATCAGCGTATCGGGGCTCTCCAACATGCGGAACATTTTCAAGCCAGCGAGTTTTTCCCCGATCAAAACCACCTCTCGAAAAGCGACCAATGGCGTCTCCATGTTATCAATTCCTGCGGACATCAGCTCATCAAACGAGGAACGCTGCATATCAGCGGCTTTAACCAAACCAACCACATTAAACGCGAGATAGTTATCCCACTTTTTGCCTGATATCGGATTCGTGATCAATGCCGGGAAGAGTTCAAAATTATCAATGCCGACGGAGGACATCACCCCGGCCATTTCGGGGCTAATCAAAGGAACACGATTGCCAAATAGATGAGGCAGCGGAACATCGTCGGGATAATTCACTTCAAACTCAAGAACGGGCAACGTGTCGTGAATTACATGTCCGGTCAAAAATGAGGTATGTCCGGGCAATACCGGATTTTGGGTTACGCCGTAATCTTCGAAGTGATTGCGACTCAACTGGTAGTAATTCATCATAACACCCTTCGTCTAGCATGCGTGCAGACAGGTTTGTGATAATTCAATGCATATTTTGAAATAAAAATACGCCACGACTGACGCGAGCCGGTAATTTCCCGCTGTAAGTGACTGGACAGGCGATCCAGTGCATCATGAACTTTGTAGGTCGCCTGCGGCGTCTTTTTCTCCGGCTCACAAAGAAAGCAATGCTGACTCCAGGCATGCATACGGTTACTCATTGCCTCAAGTTTTTCGATGATGTATTGGTCGTAACTAAAATGTAAGCTCCCTTCAGGGTCATCAGAATCCTTGATATTGTGAGGACCAATATGAATTTGCGCATTCGCATCATCCATTACTTTTTCCGCCAATTCCTGACGCTCGTCATCCGAAAGCACATTTTTCCTGGGCCCCCATGAGCCCACATGATCTTTGGGTACTGAAGGGGCCCAGAAGCCATTTCCAGTGGAATTCACGGAATAACCGGTATCTTTCTCATTTTTTGCACTGGCCAGAATCCAGTCTTCCATGGCACTGCCTTTGAGCGCCTGATTACCACTGATCAGGTGATGCGCCTGGTGGGTATACCACTTGGTTTTGTCTTCTTTTCGAGGTTTTAGTGCAGCCTGCTCCTGCTGATAACCATCGCGGCCGACTTTCGCAGTTTGAGGCCGCGCACCGCTTTGCTTGGAAGGCAATGAAGCGGGGTCTTCCATGATCTCGGCAAGCTTTTTTGAATTGTTTTCCGCCCCCGGATACGTCTTGTATTCCTCTGGTTCCTCGGGCGGACAAAACGGACACTTTTCTTCCGGCTCAGAATGCTTGTCCGGGGTGGTGATTGGTTCACCGAGTTCGGCCATAATTTTAATCCGTTAGTGTTGTAATCCATCCATTGGAGCGCACTTGTTTATTCGACATAACTCAAGTGATCCATATGGCGATATTTATGGTTAAAGCGACTGTAAAGCCACCTGGATTCTCTCCACCCTGGAAACCTGACGTTCACAATCAAAAACGCCTTTCCAGACCAGACAGAGCGCATTCTCAAAAGGTTCGATTAAGACCGTTTCAATGACCGGATCAACCTCTCGATAGGTGCCATCAAGTTTCACCTGAATCCGTGGACGACAAATGGGTAAGCAAAACTCCATTTCAGGCTCGGGAGCGAGGTTGTGCAAGCCAACTAATTCCCCCCCTTCGATGGTTGCCTGAGGATGTGATAATCCAGCTGCACCCACTTGAAAAAAACGTTGATCAAAGTCATCCGGTAACAAAGGCGCTCGCTTCTTCTGCCATAGTTCATCGTAGGTTCCAGCAAAGCCTTTTCTGGGTGACCACATGGGCGGTACTGCCGCCAGGCAGCATGGCTCCGGTTGATCGGTTACATGCTGGATCAATGCATCCGGCTGCTCGATATTCGGCAGGGTTAGACCGTTGAATTCTGATTTTTTTTTACGTTGGCCCGCAAAGCCTTTGCCGATAGGGTTCTTCGCTTCATAAACTGCTGAATCCGGCCCCAACGCCAAATCCTCGCGAAAGTGGTGCACACCACCGAAGGCATGCTCATAAATGATGGGCATGGATAGAAAAGGCTGGGGTTTCGAGATTGTTCCATCATTCCAGGTACGATCACCAAATATCTGCAACCGTTTCTCGATGCCACCCACCGTTATCCCTGCCATTAAACTGCGAACCGGCTGCTCATTTGGCGCGAGTGCATTTCCGATATAGACGATATCTACACCGGGCTTTGGCAGAAGGATGTCTGAAGGGTATTTCAAGCTACTGGCCTCAGGGTCAGCAAAATACTCATCACCCATTTGCACGGGTCGCTGATTTTCCGAAATCCTGACTTCAGGTAGAATGTCAAACGTCGCTTTGATCGCCACAACTAGCGTATCTCTTCCATCCTTGGATTGGGTCACCATCATATCGACAGAGAAAGGCGTTTCATTCTCCAATTGCAACATGGCCTACACCTTAATTCAATTGAATCGCCCCACCCTTGATACGGTGAGCGCCTGCTGCTCGACTCAGAATATGCTCGCCACGAATCAAAATTTTACCCTCCTTATTCATGGAGATACTGGACTTGCCACAGGTGATGGTGATCTCACTCGCTGCGGACAACTCGAGTTTATCCCCGTTCACGCGTACCTCTGGCGCGGTATTTTCGTTGCGGCCCAAAACGGAACCGGGATGATCAGACAACAAACCGACAGAGGTCGTATTTTCCAGCACTTGATCCAGGCGAGACGAGATAACCCCGATAATGATCGGTTGTTTCCCGCGATTACTGGCAAAGGAAATCGCCACTTCCCGGCCTTCCAAATCAGGGTGTAATTCGACGGTACTGATGGCTGCCTGGGGAGTAGACAAGGTGCGCCGATCATAACTGACCAGGGCGAGCCCGTCGCGAAAGCCCACAATTTTTCCAACCACAACCCCCGATTGATGGTGTGTGGAATGATGCGGATCGGCATCCGAATCGGTGTGCTGAAAATTTGTCTGCTGAAAAGTTTGGCGCTCCATGAATCCACCCTGCCTAAGTTAATCCGTCACTCTAGTTAATTTTTGCCTTGCTGCCCTTGAATACACCTGTGGCACCACCGCCTTTTATCGTAACGCCACTGCCATCAATGACCACTGAGGATGAGCCAACTTTCAAGGTGATTTTGGATTTTCCCGTGATCGTAATATTGTTAGCATCATGGGTGAAGTTTCCAGAAACATTCTCGGACAAATTGCCGCTGACACTCAGATTGTCATTACCGGACACGCTGGTGGACTGATTCGCCCCCACCGAAATATCATGATTAGCGGACACATTGAGGGACCGGTTATTGGATACGGTGATATCCATATTATTACCCACACTTTCTGTATGATTATTGCCGGTATCCAGAGACTTGTTATTACCCACGGATTGGGTGAGGTCATTGCCAATTGATTCAGTGGAATCGTTCCCTACCGTGATGGTTTGATCATTGCCAATGTCAACGGTCTGGTCATTTTCCACAATTTCTTCTTCATCTTTCTCTGCATGCAGATAAAACAGCTCTTGTCCTTTCTCGTCTTCAAATCGCAGTTCATTGAAATTAGCCGTTCCGCCACCTTTGGTAGAGCGGCTCTTGATGCCACTATGATCCTTGTTAGTGGGTAAACCGTAGGGCGGCATGTTCTCGGCATTGTAAACACTCCCCACGATCAAAGGACGATCCGGGTCACCTTCGGTAAAATTGACCAAAACCTCATGGCCAATTCGGGGAATAAACTGCGCCCCCCAGTTTTTACCCGCCCAAAACTGGGCAACCCGAATCCAGCAGGAGCTGTTCTCATCATGCTTACCCAATCGATCCCAATAAAACTGGACTTTTACACGACCAAACTCATCGGTGTAAATTTCTTCGCCGGACGGACCAACCACAATCGCACTTTGATTCCCACGAATATACGGTTTCGGCGTGGTACGCGCGGGGCGAAGAATAACCTCTTCAGGTACACAGACGAAGGTATTGTGATAATCGAATGATTCACCATTGGAACGGTAACTGCCTTCGCGGATGTGGTGTACAACCTTGGTCAAGACATAGCCTTTTTTAGCATCCTGCTCGGCATGGTGACGATTTACGTTAAAGATATAACCGGCAGTCATGTGCATGTAGTCACTGCTGGCAGAAATTGAGGTGTAATCCGCTTCAATGGCTTCCATGCGATTACGGGCGAAAAAGCCCCCAATCGATTTGTCTTCATATTCTCCAGGATAATCGTAGACATCATACTGGGCAGTATTAGCCAGCTTTAACAAGGTTTTCTGATCGGTTAACAAAGATGTTGCTGGTGTTGTAAAGTTGTAGTCGGAATGACTGACAACACCACTTCGAAACTGGTAATCATGAATCCAGTTCTTGATACTGAAATCCGCATGGCTGCCATCAGTCACATCCAAGGCATCAATTGGTACCGCTTCATAGCCCTTCAAGTAATCACACAGTACCAGTGTATGCTTTCCGGCTTCATGTTTGAAAAAGTAAAAAATCCCCTCTTCTTCCAAAAGCCGGTGTACAAAATTGAAATCAGATTCCCGATATTGTACGCAGTATTCACGTACCGCAGGCGTATTCTGCAGTTTCCATTGAAAATCGGAAAACCCCAACTCGGAAAAAACGGATGTAATGATGTCTTTGGCGTTTTGGTTCTGGAAGATTCGGCAATCATAGCGATATTCCAAGAGAGAAAACCAGGGCTGAATCCTCAGCGAATACTCCCGATAGCGATTCTCAATCAATGCGCCTACCGAAAAGCCGACCACAATACCATGGTAATAACGCGGATCCGTCTTTTTGGTCTCAACCGAGACACCTACTGGCTTGCCAATCAAGGTCGTCGCGTCAATGCCGTCCTGTTCAGACAGGGCCCGCACCTCGAACATAAAAGGTCTGGAAACAGATTCGGTGCCTTTAAATTCCTGAATGACAAGTACATCCGGACCCAAAGGGGTTTCCATTTTTAAAAACTGGTTATCTTGAGCTAAGGGCATGTCCTTTTACCTCGATATAATGTCGATGCGTGTTCCTATCGCGGCACAGAGTAATCCGTCTCTGAGCGCACGAAATCCAGTATGCGAGATTGAAGCGTTGCTAACCGGAAGCTGTTTTACTGCGAACGCAGCCATCCAAAATCAGAGACTGCGTACAAACAGATGGACTGTGGAAAAACAATACGATTACCAAGCGGCTGTTATGGTAGTCAGATTTGATGCATAAAAAAAGGGCTTTATTACAAAAGTGATGGTCAAGTCGCCTTTGGTCGAATAGCGAACTCAAGTCAAGGGAACCAGCAACCGGCCCTCACCGACTTTAATCACCCGACCGCCAATGCGACACTGGGTCTCCTTACCTTTGCGCTTGTCGAACTCTGCATGAATAACACTTTTACGCGTATTCAAACTCCCCCGATCAATCGAAAACGTATGCGTACCTTCCGCAGTTTCAGGCAATTGCGCGAGATAGGCGATAAACTCGGGAACCGCGCTCCCTATGGGTGGATAATCATCCTGAGCAAGATAGGGATTGATCAAGCGACCATGAAAATCAGTCATACCGGATATCGAGCCGGGAGAGAATAAAAGTATCTCGGAGGCATAGATATCGGACAACAGGCTGGCCCATTGAGCCTTCACCAGATTTGCAGCAAGAATATGTTCAGGTTTGGTCAGAGGCACAATCAGGATCGGATGATCAACCGAGACCAGCAACGGTTTATAGCGACTGTAGGTAAAGTGTTTTTCTTCCACCTGCAGCGCTTGAGCAATACGGGACAACTCCGGGGTATAGGCATCCAGAGTCGGCCTTAACAAGCATTTATACTGAATACTGTCCGCTCCCTGAACCGTTTTATCAATAAAACTTTCAATCTGTTGCATCTCATCTTGTAACCGCAGCACTGAAAACGAGCCTTCATCATGGGTCAATCCCGTTTTCTCTGCCACAAACGAAGCGGCCAAAATGGTATGCGCACCGAATGCCACAGGCCCACGATGATTGTAAACACTGAAGGGATGTTCAATATCCTTGCGGTTCACAAAAACCGTCTCCGTTTGCCTGAATTCTCCGGCAATGGCGGTTCGCATGTCTTCCGACAACGCATCATCGGTCTCTACAACCGGAATTTGCGTGCCCTGAAACGGCACGTCCGCAAAAACATCTAACAACGAAAATGTTACTGGCATGATCTGGCCTCTAATTGCATAAGTATCATACAAGCGTAGACGGTTTTACTGAAAAACGTGCACAGTCTCCCGATATCTTATTCCTTATTCGATGACCAGGAACCTCTATGGTCGTAGTCGCAGTCACCGCGTGGATTTCATATACAGTGGTTTGTAAACACGGAGAGGGTATCGCGTATACGGCTCAAATCATGAAGATATTTTGTTAACCGCCTTTTTCAACACAATAAACAGCACAACACCAATGATCAGGAGCATTTCAATCGGAGCCACGAAACCGACGAAGATCACCATTTTATAAATCATTAACGTCGCGAGACAGACAAGCGCAATTAAGGTCATCAAACCCGATAATTTTCCAAATCCGGGCAGCCGTTCAAAATCGACCTTACGGCGTACCAGATAGAAGACACCGCCCATAGATAGCAACGGCAAAAAATAGATTAGAGCATTCACGCTCAACAGATTTCCCCGCAAAAAGAACAGGGTGTAAAACACCAGAATCGCAGAAAATATTCCCGGGACCGCAGCCCCGTAGATCACCATGGAATAGGCATAATCGAGCCATTGACGCCGCAATGCAGGAGTATAAAAAGCACCGATCACAGCAGCCAGACTTGGCAGAACTAAAAAGTAGCTCATCACCCACGGCCAATATTGAGTTAAAACGTTGAAAAACGTATTGACGCTCACTGCTTCAGGCCCCTTGGTGGCACGCTCATTAATTTTTAAACTATTCGTTAAAGTCTAGCCCGATCTCCCAAAAGCCTCTAGATCAATTCCGCCTTTTAAAGCTAACTTTCCAGCAGCACCGATACCGGTAACCGATCATGTACCACATGGTAATCAACATCGAGCCTGGATTGATTGAAGCGGAATCAAAAACACTGGGAATGATCGCCACTAAGATAGTATCGCGCGACCTCCAGCAAGTTCGGATCGGGCACTAGTGATTTGCAGACCTTGAGCCCTGCTGAATCAATTGAGTAAAGTCTGATGCAGGGATTGCCGGACTGAACAGGAAGCCCTGAACGGTATGACAACCAATCTTCTTCATAAACTCCAATTGCGGACGGGTTTCCACCCCCTCAGCGGTGACATGTAAATTCAGGCTTCGCGCCAGAGAAACAATGGCATGCACAATTTTCTGGGTGTCTTCGTCCTGATTCACCTTCAAAGTAAATGATTTATCAATTTTCAACGCGTTAAGCGGGAGCGCGTGTAAATACCCCAGGGAGGAATAACCGGTACCAAAATCATCAACTGAGAGATCTACACCCAGATCATGAATTGCTCTGAGCTCATCAATCATCGCGGCGGAGTCCATCAGCATGATGCTCTCCGTGATTTCCAGTTCCAATCGTGTGCCAGCTAACCCAAATCGATCCAGTAACCCTTTCAGCGTACCCGCCACACCGCTTTCGGTGAGCTGCCTGACACTGAGATTGACCGCCAGCTTGAAGTCTGCGGGAAGCCCCCCACCTTGCCAATCCCGAATTTGCTGACAAGCGGCTTCGAGAACCCACGCTCCGACTTTTTCAATCAATCCCATTTCTTCAAGTTTGGGTACAAACAGTTCAGGCGAAATAAAATGACCCTTTTCATCTCGCCAGCGGAGCAGCGCTTCCGCCCCAACCACCGTTTCCGTCTCAATGTCGATTTTGGGCTGGTAAAAAAGCTCGAACTCGTAATGTTCGATCGCGTTCCGGATTCGGGACTCCATTTCGAGCGTTTCTTGCGCTTCCTGTTGCATCTCATCAGTAAAAAACTGATAAGTATTTCGACCCAGTTTCTTCGCCCGATACATCGCCAAATCTGCACATCGCATCAAGGCTTCAGCGGAGTCTGCGGATTGCGGAAAAATTCCGATCCCGATACTGGCCGCAATGCGAATGGAGTTGCCCCGAATACGGAACGGGTCACTCAATATCGAGAGCAATTTGTCGCACACGATCGCAGCGTTATGGGCCGAACGACAATTAAAACTTTCCAGAATGATGGTAAATTCATCGCCTCCAAAACGGCTAATGACATCACCATCACGCACACAAGAACTCAGCCTCTGTGCGACTTCCTGCAGCAGACAATCACCAATTTCGTGCCCCAGATTGTCATTCACCTGCTTGAACTGGTCCAGGTCAAGAAACAATAAAGCCAAGGGTTGGCCACTGCGAGATGCCCGGGCAATGCCCTGCTGCAGCATGCTGGTAAATGCATAACGGTTGTATAACCCGGTCAAGCTATCATATTGCGCCAGATGAGCGAGCTGTTCCTCTGTTTTACGGCGTTGTGTAATATCCTGAAACGCAATAACAACGCCAATAAATTTTCCATCATCTTCAAGTGGCGTGGCCGTAAACTCCACAGGAAACAAACGCTCGGCACGGTGCCAAAACACGCCGATTTCTTCATGGTGTGGTTCCCCACGGGAACAGGCACGGAATATCTCGGTATCAGTCCAGGACACCTCATTGGCATCCGAGTCACCGGCATACATTACTGACAGTATACTGTTGCCCAGCAACCCCCTTTCACTCTGATCCAGGAGTTTTTCTGTTGCCGGGTTGATGAAGGTGATTTCACCTTGATCATTCAGACCGATAATACCTTCCCCGATGGAATTCAGGAGCAGCTTGTTACGGTTTTCCAGACGCTGGATATCTTCAAGGGATTGCTTGAGTTGGTAGCGTTGCCGCTCAAGCTCAATAAAAACTTTGACTTTGCTGGCAAGTGAATGGGGCTGAATCGGCTTGAACAGGTAATCAACAGCACCAAGTTCGTACCCTTTGAACTCAAAATCGACGCTGTAGTCCGCAGCGGTAATGAAAATGATCGGGGTTGTCTTGGAGTCATCATTGATCCGCATCAATGCCGCCGTTTCAAACCCATCCATGACCGGCATCATGACATCCAGCAACACCACCGCAAAATGATGTCTGAGGGTAAGTGAAAGCGCCTCATTGCCATCCAACGCATTGTATATCTGTGCGCCTGCTTGTGCTAACACCCGTTCGATTGACCGATGGTTTTCCGGGCGATCATCCACAATCAAAATCTTCGGTCGAGGGGCGGACCTCTCTCCGGAATTTGATGTCGGGCTCTTTGTGTATTGCGTTTCCAGCATCAGCTCATTCCTTTTCACACCGTCCGAAACTACGAAAACTCAGCTGGCTTTCGGCCTAGAGTGACTCGTACCTTTTAGTGGTATGGGACATCAACCAAACTGTGAACTTCATCCCAGTTTTTGCGGAATATTTTCACATTCGAGTTTACCGCTTTAAACAATTGACTTGTATTAGCCTTTTGTAAGGATTCTTTGTCCCCCAGGCATAAAAAGCCTCCGGGATACAAACTGTCACCAAACAAAGTCAGAACACGGCTCTTCAACGTATCCGCAAAATAAATAAGTACATTGCGACACAAAATGACTTCCATCTCACCAAAAATACCATCACAGGTTAAGTTATGGTGAGCAAACGTAATCCGGCTTTTCAACTCATCTTTAACCACACCCCGACCATAAGCAAAATGAAAATAGTCATCCAGCTCTCGATTACCGCCGGATGCACTGTAAGCCTCACGATAATTCGACAATGAGTCCCTGCTGTATATTCCTTCCTTTGCCACTTTCAAGTTACGGTGATTGAAATCCGTAGCGTAAATGATCGCACGCTCGTACAGCCCTGCTTCCTGCAACAGTATGGCCAGGGAATAAACTTCCTCACCACTTGAACACCCTGCGTGCCAGATTTTGAAAAACGGAAATGATTTCAAAACCGGAAAAACCTCATCACACAGCGCTCGATAAAACTCGGGATTACGAAACATGCCCGTAACAGACATGGATAAATCCGCCATAAGACAATTGAAATGCAAGCTGCTGCGAATAATTAAAGGTATGAGTTCAGAAATGTTTTGCAACTTCCAGACGGCAAGTTGCTTGGACAGTGCGCGCAAAAGACAGGATCGGGTATAACCACTAAAATCGTAACCATAGCGACGATGAATCACCATCATCAATGCATCAAGCTCAATATCTTCCAGTTCAGACATCAGCATCCATCCCGAGCCACAACACAACCTGAGGCCGAAGCAAACGCTGGCTAATCTTACGCACCGCTGCCATGGGACTCAGAACTACGATTGACCATACGGTTATAAATTCGGCCAACCGACACATTGCAAAATTGGACAATGTTTATACAAAATGTAGATTAAAGATTCGAGAATAACAACTGCCAATTTGCATTCTGCACGGTCAATTTCAAACCGACCCTAGTGGTATAGCCATACTTTCATCATCGACATAAGACTGTTCATATTCACGGGCTTCGCCATGTAATCGTTTGCCCCGGCTTCAATGCACTTGCGTCGGTCATCCGCCATTGCTTTTGCCGTAAGCGCAATAATCGGGATACTGTCGGAGATATCGGCCCTGATCCGTTGCATAGCCTCGTACCCATCCATCACTGGCATCATAATATCCATCAATATCAAATCGACATCACTTTCGGCCAGAAGTTTCTCCAGCGCTAACTGACCATTGTCCGCCATGACAATGCGCACACCATGCTCCCGAAGCATCTTTGAAAGTGCATAAGAGTTTCTCAAGTCATCATCCACGACCATAACCTTACGCCCTTCAAGATTTCCGGGGGGAAGTGGGTCATTGGCAACGTCAGATTGAATGCTGGGGGGTAAACGGTCATCAATGCTGCGAAGAAACAGCGTAACTTCCTGACTCAATTGCGCTGGTGAGTGTCTGCCTTTGAGTACGACTCTATCGGAGTATCGTTTTAGCTCATTAAACTGCACCTCACTGAGTGTGTCCTCTGTATAGACGATTACCGGCGGTAGATTCAAATCCGTATCTGCATCAACTGTTTTCAAAAAACCAAGGCCATCAAAATTTCCCAGATCCAGGTCCAGGTCCAGAATGCAGCAGTCCATGGCCTCGGCTTGTAAAAGATCAAACGCAGCCTCCGGGGTCGTGGCAACATGAATCTGTAAATCACTCAAGTTTAGGCTTTGATTAATCTCCCGGAACGAGGTGCCATCATCAATGACAAGCACATGCTTGATGCCACGCTGCAACAACGTCTCAAATCGGGCAAATAACACTTTGAGTTCATCCAGCGCAGCGGGTTTTCGCAAAAAACCGATTGCACCACGGCGTAGCGTTTCAATATCAACATCTTCCCGCCCCGAAACAATATGCACCGGTATCTGACGGGTTACCGGTGATGATTTCAATGCTTCAAGAACCTGCAGGCCATCGGTATCCGGCAATCCCACATCCAGTACAATGCCGACGGGTGATAGCACCATGACTTTCATCAACGCATCCATACCGCTCGCAGCAACATGTGGTGTAAATCCACCCTGAATGGCCAGGCGCGATAACGTCTGGGCAAAGTCGGCATCATCTTCGACGATCAATAGTGGCTTCTCCGCCGGCATGGCCCCTGCGGTTCGCTCAGTCAGGGGCGTATCAGCCGATGCGTCCACGGTTTGCGAACGACACGCCCCCTTGGAATCCCTGAGCAAAGGGATTTCCGGTGCTGATGCAGGCGCTCGAAGCGGAATACTCAACGAAAAAGTACTCCCGCGACAAAGTTCACTGTCTAGTGCGATCTCCCCCCCCAACCTGGACGCCAGTTCGCGGGAAATCGTCAGCCCCAAGCCCGTTCCACCATAGGCTCGACTGGTAGACCCATCCGCTTGTTGAAACGCATCGAAGATGACTTTCTGCTGCTCTGCAGACACGCCGATACCCGTATCGGTTACATGGAAAACCACACCATCCGCGGTGCGACTGACCGCTAAAGACACCTCACCGGCGCGAGTGAATTTAAATGCATTAGACAGCAGGTTACGTAAAATCTGCTCCAGACGATGTTTATCGGTTTGTATCGACAAGCCCACAACGTCATCGTGCAAATGCACCTGAAAGGCCAGATCACGTTTTTCGGCCTCGGCCTTGAATTGTTTACGTAAACGTTCTGTTAATTCTGAAAGTGGGGTATCTTCCACCACGATCGTCAGTTTACCCGCTTCAACTTTGGATAAGTCCAGAATGTCGTTAATCAAGGACAACAGGGACTGGCCACTATTATGAATAACGTTTAAATCTTCTACCTGCTCATCGTTCAGATTTTTCAGCTTGTTGGAAGCCAGGGATTGAGACAGTAGCAATAGGCTGTTCAACGGGGTGCGCAACTCGTGGGACATGTTGGCCAGAAATTCGGACTTATACTGACTGGTCAGGTAAAGTTGCTCAGCCTTTAACTGCAACTCTTCGCGAGCAGCTTCAATCTCCATTTTTTGTGTTTCTAAATCCTGGGTTTTTTGCTGCAACTCCAGATTGGAGTGCTCGAGCAGATCTTTCTGTGCAGTCAAGGCCTCTTCGGACTGCTTCAGCGCCTGAGCCTGGGCCTCCAGAGCCTCATTCGCCCCTTTTAACTCATCCTGCTGAGCTTCCAGCTCAAGGGAGGTTTGTTGCGAAACTTTGAGCAAGTGCTCCATCTTGTCCCGATCCAGAGCGGAATTAATGCTCACTGCAACAGGCTCACTGATCTGTTCAAGCAAAGCCAATTGCGTTGAATCAAGCGCATCAAAAAAACCGAGCTCCATAATGCCTTTCACTTGCCGTTCATATATAAGTGGCTGCAAATAAATATGACGGGGGCTCCGGCTTCCGAGCCCGGTCGAGACCTGAAGATAGTCACCCGGTAGATCAGAGATGTGTTTGCGCTCGTGATCAATCAAAACCTGACCCACGAGCCCATCTCCGGCATTGATATCGGGATTGTCATCGGCATCGAAAACACAGGCATAACTGCTAGCGCGCACGACGACTTTGGGGTCTTGGGCAACATAGATGACACCAACGAGCGCGCGTAAGTAGCGCGCGAGAAAAGTGAGTGAATTGGTAGCCACTTCGCTGAGGGTCAGGCCCCCCCGAATAACCCCGGCAAGATCTGCAATTCCGGTTTTAATCCATTTTTCCTGCTCACTCTGCTGGTTAAAACGCTTTAGATTCGACACCATGAGGTTAAGGGGTTCTTCCAGTGTGTCGTCTCCCGATTGCCGATTGTAAGCCAGCGTAAAATCGCCATTCGCAGCGGCGCTCACCACTCTGGATACCTCAGCAACAATCTTCCGGGTTAGCTCGCCTTGCGCTCGAATCGTCTCCATACTTTGGGAGGCATAAACATGCATGACGATATTGGTATCCAGCTGCGCCAAGCGGGAGAGAGACTGCAATAACTGAAAACATTGGTCGGCATCCGACACCACCTCCCTGGCACGATTTGCGAGCCAATCCTGACAAAAATTCATGCCGGCAAGATAGGCGGAAACAGGCAAATTAATCACCGCATGAACCTTGCCCACTACGATACGACGTTCTACGTAGTCACTGTCCACAATGCCTTTGAGGAAATCTACCCAGTAGCCTGATTGAAGGGATTTTACCCGGGGCGGGACACCACCGGAGAAAAAGCTGGAAAACCAGGGCTCATGTTCGAGCCAGTCATAGAAATCGTGGATCAATGCCTCAACACTGACCTCCTGAAGTACACCAAATGCCCGGATACGGGCAAGATCGTCTTCGTCAACCTTGAATTGACGTAATAACTCCTCAACGGCGACCGGTTCAAATCCCATAAGGACACTCCATGAAAACAAGCGGCTCGCTCCGTAGTATCAGGAGCAAGAACTCTCACCTGATATCATAGTTGAATATTCTCAAGCCTGAGCTAATTTTCAGGAGTATTTTGTTTCTAGGAGAAACCGGCCTCTACAGAACGTGTACAGTAGTCTAGAAAAAATCAAAATGTTTCTGTCGCTGCCGGATACGTTCTAGAAGCGTTTCCTCTGAGTCAGACAAATGGGTTGATTCCTGCGTAGAATCCCAACCATCAAAACGCACCAGCGAATCGAGCGGTAAACGTTGTCGCCAGCCTTTTTCCGCCAATTCCGGAGATCGGTAGAACCTGGACGTGTAACCAAGGCAAAGATAGGCAACGGGCACGATATTCTGAGGGATTCCCAAAATATCATGAAGCGCCTGCCGCTGGATAATACTGACCCAGCCCACCCCCAAACCTTCAGTGCGAGCCGCCAACCACAGGTTTTGCACCGCACAAACGGTGCTGTAAAGATCCATTTCCGGGGCGACCGTGCGTCCAAGAACAACTGGCCCGGCGCGGTTTCGATCACAGGTCACACAGATATTAAGCGGTGCATCAAGAATGCCTTCCAACTTCAGCGAGCGGTAGAGAGACTGTCGTTCCCCTTCAAATTGTTCAGCCGATGCTTCATTGGCTGAGACAAATGCATCATAAATCTGTTCCCGCACCGGTGAAGAGCGAATCACCAGGAAATCCCAGGGCTGCATAAACCCAACTGACGGCGCATGATGGGCCGCCAGCAGTACTCTGGCCAACACATCTTCAGGGACGGTCTTGGCCAGAAATTCCGAGCGCACATCGCGTCGTTCATAAATCGCTTTATAAAGCCCGGCACGATCACCATCAGAAAACCGGCCTGGTGGTGTATCGTCCAATTCCGGACTTGATTTTGCTTTGTGCCTGGGCAGTTTAGTCGTTAAATTTTCATTCATTTTTACTGATCATTCTGGGGTCTGAATTGAAATACCGTTCGGTACAGGATAGCGCGCTTAAGCATAGCACGGCTCCCGGTATTCAGGCTTAAGGGCATTTAGGCTTAAAGACATCCGGGCTTGAAGACATCCGGGCTTGAAGACATCGCCTGATAGACCGCACATTTTCACAACACTTGACGATTCACCACAAAATAGCAGGACCCGTTCACTGTAACAATTTGTAATTCCCTGTATTTTGCACATAAATTCTAATATGCCACCCATAACAATCAACAAGCCACGGACTACACCGGGAGAGAGACACGTGAGACCAATCAGAAACACTATACCGCTGCTTATTCTGATCCTTTCAGCCATGCTGCTGAACTCAGGATGCTCAAGCATGACTGCCGCGATGAAAGCCAGTCCCTCGCTCACCAACGCAATGGGCATCGCTTCAATTCCTCTGGATGAACTCAAGAAAAAATATACCGACGAACGATCACAGTTTATCGAAATCAATGGCCTGAACATTCACTACCGTGTGGAAGGCGACGGCGAACCGGTGGTTTTGGTGCACGGTATTGTATCATCACTTCAAACCTGGGATGACTGGGCCACTGAACTGCGTAAATCCTACAAAGTGATTTCACTGGATGTTCCGGGATATGGCTTAACCGGCGGTCCTGAAAATGAAGATGACTTCAATGAGGAGTTTCTGATCAATACCTTCGCAAAGTTTATCGATGTACTGGAACTTGATCGTATCAATCTGGCGGGCAACTCACTGGGCGGATACATTAGTGCCCAATATGCTTCCCAGTACCCCAATCGCGTAAAAAAGCTGATTCTTCTTGACCCAGTCGCTTACCCCCAAAAAACGCCCTGGGTAATGGACTTCGCAACATTACCGGGCATAAAGCAAATGGGAAAACTGGTCGCGCCACCACTGTTAGTTACCGCCAATGTGGAAGATACCTACGGAGATCCCGATCGCATCCAAGAGCAACACATGGCCCGTTATGTTCACATGTCGCAACGACCCGGGGCGAAAACAGCCTATATCAAAACATTTGAAATGCTCAAAGCGCGAAGTACTCAGGAGGTACCCATGCCTTTTCACAGCATTACAGCCCCGACCCTGTTAATGTGGGGCGGACGGGATGCTTGGGTACCGGTTGAACTCTCGCAACGCTGGCAGGAAGATATCGCCCATGCACTGTTAAAGGTTTACCCCACTGCGGGTCATATGCCCATGGAAGAAATACCGGAAATAACCGTTAAAGATGCGATGGCCTTCCTGAATGGTGACTCGATTGAAACTACGGACTACGCAGCCTTTGCAAACAGTAAAGCCGCCGATCATCTGAATTAGAATGGTGTGAACGAAAGGCTGTTCCAGCCAAAACCTGCACCAAGGCAACAGTAGAGTCTGAGAAAAAAAAGGGAAAAATGAAATTTTTTTGAGGGAAAGGCGAGCTGACTAACGCTACTAGAAATATCACGAAGACAATTGTTTGTTTTGTGATTCTGTCTTTCCCATGAGCAACCTTTGCAGGGGCAGCCTTGCCCCCTTTTTTTCTCGGCCAATCTTCCTTAATATCCAATCACTTCTGCGCGATAAATCACAAGCAACTATAAGCATTTTGACCTATAGTTATGGTATTTTAATGATTCTGACACCTGAATTTACCCTGTCGGACAAGGCCAAATGAGCGGCCTCTGGTGGCGCAGCACACCCGACACATCCAATTTACTCATTTATTTACTCATTTAAATGAGTGGAATCGTCCACGAATAACGCTTAGAAATAGCAACACTCATTGGCGGATCAAGCGTTAACAGGTATGAATTCAGGATTAAACGAGCAAATTTTCAATCGAAGACCGTTTTGCAAGGATATTTGTATGAAGCTGGTTTTATCAGTCATTACCTGTCCTGAAGGTTGCGGCCTGGAAGGCCAAACCGAGGAATTTGGAGAATCCGGGGGCAGTTTTGGTCGCGGGCCGGCCAACCAATGGATATTGCCGGACCCCAACCGCCATGTTTCATCAACCCATGGACGCATCTGTTTTGAAGCCGGGACGTTCTATATTGTCGACTCCAGCACCAATGGCATTTATTTTAACGACGACGAATACCCACTGGGGCCAGACAACAAACAAGTCCTGACTGATGGTGACCAACTTCTTTTCGGGGACTACACGTTACAAATCAGTATTATCAATGCCGAACAATCCGCTATTGCATCAGATGAAACTCTGGGATTTGTTGCCACTCCCGAAGCAACCTTTGCCGGCCAAGAGGGTAAATCGTTTGATGACCTGGACAAATGGCTGGAGCCCATGCAACCTCAGGAGCCGCCTCCGGGGCCATCACTGCAACCCTTTTCCGGCTCCAGTTCCAGCTCCAATAGCGGCCTGGACGACAGCCTATTCGGTAACCTGAATCACAAGCCGACATCCGAAGACCCGCTCGCTGCCTTTGATGGAGCCTCAAACTCCGGCGATGATTTAGCCAGCCAGGGGTTTCCGTTTGAATCGCAAGGTATTCCTGATTCATTCGACGGAGGCATGCCCGACATGAATCGGGACGTGATCCAGTTGCCAAGCATACAGTCGAATGCCCCTGTGGATGACCCACTTGCTGCAATCGGTACGAATGAGCCACCAATGCAAAAGTCGCCAGTTCCAGCCCCGGCATCATTCACACCGCCGCCCCTGGAGCAACCGGAAACCAAGGGTGATGCAATGGCAAGTGAGCTGGACGACTTTCTGGGTGGCGTTGAACGGTCAGTTGAAAAATCAGTAGGGCAGTTAACCGGTCAATCACCACAAGTCTCCACCGAATCATCACCGCTCACGTCCCGAGAAGACATGGCGGATGAACAAGACCCGAACCGGACCCAGCTGAACCCGATGGCATTAAAGGCAGGCCCGGACGGCGTTCTACAGCCCCAATACCGCGCGTCTGAAACCTCATCCACAACCGAAGATGCCGTAACAAAATTGCAACCCGCTGTTGAGACATCACCTTCGAAGCCTACAAACAGTGTTGCACCTGATGAACCTGTTGCACCTGTTGAATCTGTTGAACCTAAAAGGGAAGCGTCGATCTCCGATGCAAAACAGGACATCCCCGACTCTTTCCTGAATGATCTCGGCCTCGATCAAACTGAAGCGCCACCTGCGGTCAGTGTTGCCAAACATGATACAGATGAGCAAATCATTGATCCCGCAGCAGAACTGGACGAATTGCTCAAAGCGAAACCGGCAGATGCATTCACATCTTTAAGCGACGCAGAAAAAGACGCGATCCTGAGTGAAATAAAACCAGTCGGCCCGTCAGCATCGAAACCTTCCGAACTCACAAAGTCATCCGGCACCCCCACCATTCCACCCGGGGTTTCCATGCCGGAACCCCCAGTACATGCCAGTAGCCCGGAGAACAGTAATACCGGCCAGATACTGGCGGACAAACTGGGGCTGGAAGCGCTATCGGAAAAAC
This sequence comes from Oleiphilus messinensis, assembly GCF_002162375.1. Lineage (GTDB taxonomy): Bacteria > Pseudomonadota > Gammaproteobacteria > Pseudomonadales > Oleiphilaceae > Oleiphilus > Oleiphilus messinensis. Next base: position 5,544,344 of record NZ_CP021425.1, read on the forward strand.
AGCAGGAAGTGCTCCCGACGGTTGTTTCCAAAGTTGTAAAAGAAACCGTAAAAGGCATGATGCAATCTCTGCGAGCCAGAAATGAAATAAAAAGCGCGTTTCGCATGAATATGACGATGATTCAGGCGGCAGAAAACAACCCGCTTAAATTCTCGGTCACGCCAGACGATGCGCTTGAAAACATGTTTACCAAAACAGGGAAGGCTTACTTGCCACCAGTGGAATCCATTGTCGATGGTTTTGCCGACATTGCAGATCATCAAATTGCCCTGTTTGACGGAATGCGATCGGCTTACGACAGCATGCTCGAAATGTTCAATCCGGAAAAACTGGAAGAACGCTTCAATAGCCGTAAGGGTAAAAATTTTATGGGCATGCGCAAAGGTAAGAACTGGGAATCATACCAGGACTTCTACCAGGATCTGGCACAAGACAAGGAAGACACATTCAAGCGATTCTTCGGTGAGATATTTGCCGAGGCCTATGAACGACGAATGCATGAACTCAAGGCTGCACGAAAGGGGAAAACACCTGGAAGATAAACCATAATCAAAGGATACCTTGGTCGAATAAGGCCTGCGAGGGTGACTTTAGCACCTGCATCAGTACAATGGAGTTCACACTAATTTGTTGTTAGACAGAGGGAAATATGCGTCACATGTTTAGTCAAAATATTCGAGCCATTTTTACGATTGTACTGGCAGCGATGCTGCTGTCATCCTGTGCTTCATTCCGGGAATTCATGGGTTTCGATACAGAAGCCCAATTAAAATTCAATATTTCCAGTGCCGTCAACCCGGACACCAACGGCAGACCCTCTCCAATTGTTATCAACCTGCTGTTTCTTAAGGATAACCGACAATTTGAGCAGGAAGATCTGATTTCACTGTTGAGTAATGCATCAGAACGACTGGGTAAAGACGTAATCGATACCGTTCGATTGAAAGAGTTTATACCCGGAGAAGAACGCATTGAAACGTTCAAACTGTCCAATGACACGGCCTATATCGGAATTCTCGCGGAATACGTGCAGTACCAGGATGCAGAGGCCAAATTGATTCTGCCGATTGAAGCACACACCACTAATAAGTATTTCGTCAACATTAATAAGCTCTCCATGTCTGAGAAACACTAACAGGCTGGGAATTTCAACAAGGTTTGCCTAATGACAACGAGCAGCAAAGTCGTCTGGTCCGAAGGTATGTTCCTCCGGCCTCAGCATTTTCAACAACAGGATCGTTTTATTTCCGGTTACGTCGAGGGTCGGGTAAGGGCGACTCGCCCCTTTCACTTCGGTTTTGAAGAACTTGAAGTTGATAACCAGCTCTTGAAATTAGGCAAAGTAGCCGTCAACCGCTGCAAAGCCGTATTACCTGATGGCACCCCCATTCAAGCCCCCGAGATTGATGATGGTATCCAGGCCCGGGATATCGCCCCCGGCACCCGGGAGCAAATTGTATTTCTGGCACTTCCGGTTAAACGCCCCGGCGCGGTTGAAGTTCAAATCGGAGAGGACAATTCCGGCAGCATCACCCGTTACAAAGCCACAGAGCGCCACTTTGTTGACAACGTAACCGGCGAAGGGGACGAAGGCGCCATTCAGGTTGGCCAGCTGCAGCTGAAACTGCTACTGGAAAATGAAGACCGCAGTGGCTACATCACGATGGGGCTGCTGCGTATCAAGGAGTGCCTGGAAGACAAAACCATTACACTGGATGATACGTACATCCCCCCTCTTCTCAACTGCAAAATCAACTCCGTAATTGGCGGCTTTCTGAAAGAGTTTTCGGGTTTGATCAACCACCGGGCAGAAACACTGGCGGCACGAATGAAAGATAGCGGTCGGGCTGGCTCTGCAGAGGCATCGGACTACATGCTCCTGCAAATGCTGAACCGCCTCCAGCCGATGGCAGACTTTTTGAATTACACACCACTGATTCATCCACAAGATCTTTACTTGCAGCTCATTCAGGTCGGCGGCGAAATGGCCACGTTCACCAATCCCGAACGCCGGGCCCCCAACTTCGCAGAATATCGCCATGAAGAGCTGACCGAAACCTATAGTCCGTTGATCACCGAATTACGCCGCAGTTTGAGCACCGTATTGGAGCAGTCCGCGATTGCTCTGGAACTGGCAGAACGCAAATACGGGATCCACGTTTCGCCTATCGCGGATCGCAGACTTCTGGAGAAAGCCACATTTATTCTGGCGATCAAGAGCAATATCAAAAGCGATCAGGTACGTGCAATCTTCCCGACACAAGTCAAGATTGGCCCAGTGGAGCAGATTCGCGAACTCATCAATGCACAATTACCCGGCATTGGACTTCAGGCCCTGCCGGTTGCACCGCGTCAGATTCCATTCCATACCGGCTTTACCTACTTCCAGTTGGACAGAAACAGTGAATACTGGCGCTCCATGCACAAATCGGGTGGTTTTGCATTACACATCGCCGGGGATTTCCCGGGGTTAGAGATGGAGTTTTGGGCAATTCGGGATTAATTCTCAACGCTATTCAAGCGGAAACGGCAGACAGGGACGGCTATTACGTCCAGCCACGATCGGAAAGGATACGTGAGGCAGAGACAATGCGCGAAAACGACTACACTTTCATAAATAAATCGTGTGCAAATAGCAATATGTGGGCAAATAGCAAAATTCGATTAGAGGAGTTAGCAGATGCGCGACAATGACAAAACGATCATTGGCCCGGGATTGGGCCAATCAGGTCGCGGAGATCGGACCTTGGTTGTACCCACTCCCGGGCGCAATCAGCGACAGGCCCCCAAACGCCCAACACCTGGCGGCGATCAGCGCTCCGGGCCTCGCCAATATGCCTCCCAGGGGATGGCACAACAAACATCATCCCCCATTTCACCCTCAGGGGATATGGGCCTGACGAGTAGCGTACAGGGGTTGAATAAAATTGCGGCAGCGGCGAGTGAACTGCTGGCACTGCATGGCCAACTCCGAGGCTTGAATCGCCATGATGACATTACCGGGTTGCGTAACGAACTGATTACCGGTGTCAAATCATTTGAACGAGAGCTTAAAGAAGCGGAAACCGCGAACGAAGTCGTTGTTTCCGCACGGTATGTATTGTGCTCAGCACTCGATGAGGCCATTCTGAATACGCCTTGGGGAGCACAATGTGGTTGGGCGCAACACTCTTTGCTCAGCACCTTCCACAATGAAACCTTTGGTGGTGAAAAGTTCTTCCTGATATTGAATCGATTACTGGAGGCACCTGCCCGGTACATCGATGCATTGGAGTTGCTATACCTTCTGCTGGCTCAGGGCTTCGTCGGAAAATACCGCCTCGACCCAAGAGGACACGCACAGCTGGAGCAGATCAAGGATAACCTTTATCAGACCATCGCCCGACATCGTGGCGAATTCGAGCGGGACCTCTCTCCCCGTTGGCACGGAATTGAATTCAAAAGCAAACGGGTTACCGAGTTTATTCCGTTATGGGTTTATGCCAGTGTCTTTCTTTTCATACTTGTCGGCGTTTACGCAGGCTTTCGCTATTGGCAGGCGCAAACAACCACGCCCGTGGCGCAACAGCTGCTACAAATAGCCCAGACACCGGAAGAAAACGGATCGATAGTAAACAGTGCAATCGACGAAACACGATCCAACTAGACGAAACTCGATCCAGTTAGCCGGAACATAATCCAATTAGATGGAACAGAATCCAATTAATAGGGAGTGCAGCAAATGCGCTTTTTAGCGTTTTTCAAAAACCCGCTTTTCTTAAGTATTCTCGGAATCACCGCATTGTGTCTTGCGGTTTGGTTTGGCGGTGCTTACATCGCGTTCGGCAATCCGCCAACGCCGCTCTCCGCCATGGCCCGTTTGGTCATCATCATGGTCCTCTTGGTTCTCTGGGGCTTGAATAATCTGCGGATTCAGATGAAGCAAAAGAACCAAAGCGACAACCTGATTGAAGACATCAACAAAGAAAGTGCACAGGTTGCACCGGATAACTCGGCTTCTGCGGAAGAGTCGGCTGCACTTCAGGCTCGCTTTAACGAAGCCTTGAGTACCATAAAGACATTACGTTTCGGGGAAAAAGGTAAAAAACGTACAGTCTACGAATTACCCTGGTATCTGGTGATTGGTCCTCCGGGAGCCGGAAAAACAACACTGCTTGCCAATTCCGGCCTGCAATTCCCACTCAAGGAAAAATTCGGACTGAAAGGGATTGGCGGTGTGGGAGGAACCCGAAACTGTGACTGGTGGTTTACCAATGAAGCGGTGATGATCGATACCGCCGGTCGCTATACCACACAGGACAGTGACGCAGAGGTAGACCGCAGCGCCTGGCAGAACTTTCTTAAACTGCTGAAAAAGCACCGCCCCCGAAGAGCCATAAACGGCGTTGTTGTTGCCATTAGTATCAGCGAATTGCTGATGCTGAGCCGAACCGAGCGAACGCAGCACGCAGACACGATCAGAAGCCGGATTCAGGAACTGGTATCCTATTTTGAAATTGAGTTTCCGGTTTATTTCATGATCACCAAATGTGACTTGATCGCCGGCTTCACGGAATACTTCGAAGACCTCGGCCAATCGGACCGGGAACAGGTTTGGGGCATCACCTTCCCGTATGAAGAACAAGCCGCCAACCGCAACTACGCCGATTACTTCTCCAGTGAATTTCTGGCGCTGGCAAAACGCTTGAATGATCGCCTGATTTGGCGCATGCATCACGAACGAGATACCAAAAGACTCGCTAAAATTGAAAATTTTCCGGTTCAGTTCGAGCAACTGAAAGATGTTCTGGACGCATTTGTACAGGAGATCTTTGCGGAAAACCGCTACCAGAAACCACCAGCCCTGCGCGGGGTGTATTTCACCAGCGGCACTCAGGAAGGCTCTCCGATTGATCGTGTTCTTTCTTCCCTGTCCTCTCACTACGGGATCAATGTTCAATCGCTCGCGGCCCCACCAGGCCAGGGTAAAAGCTTTTTTATCAATCGATTGCTGCGGGAAATCATGTTCCCGGAAGCCGGGATTGTCGGACTCAACCGGGGCTTTGAACGCAAGTTAAAAGTTATCCGGGCCATTAGTATTTCATTAATGGCAGTTTTCACCCTTGCAACGATTGGTGTCTGGGCCTCCAGTTTAATCCAGAACAAGCGTCTGATGTCCGAGGTTACAGAGAAGATATCCGAACATGAAACCGCCGTTCAGGCATCGTTTGGTTCCAACTATGACATGGAGAAAGTGGATGCAGTGCTGAAACCGCTGGATGAAGCCACTCAGATTTATACCGAACTGAGTGCCCCCTGGTTATCCAGCCTGGGTATGTACGACGGCAGTGTGCCAGAATCCGCAACCAAAGCGTATTACTCAGGCCTGCAACAGTACTACATTCCGGCACTGGCTTACCGCTTGCAAACCATACTGACAACCACCAAAGATGATGAAGAACTCTACAATGCCCTGAGAGTCTATCTGATGCTGGGGGACAAAAGCCGCCTCGAACCCGAGGCTTTGACCCGCTGGTTCTCCGATGACTGGCTGCAGGAATACCAGGGCAAAGCCGCGCTGCAAGGCGAGCTTAAAGGCTTCCTCGCGGACGCACTGACCCATGGTTACCAACCGATCAACTACAATACCGTCGTCTTGGAACAAGCTCGAAACAAAGCCAGAGAGGTGCCTATTGAACGACGCATCTACAATCAGATTCGGAATCATCCGGAATACTCACGACTAATCGACCTGGAGCTGGAAGTCGGTCGCAGCCTCAAAGCAGCATTTAACGACACGTCTAACGGATCACGCTTGAAAGTACCATTTTTATTCACCAAAGCAGGCTATGACAAGCTGGACCTCTCCAAAGATTCTGACTTGGTTCGCAAGTTTGCCAGTGAGCAATGGGTAGTCGGCACTGAAACAACTGAGGACTTTACCGACAAGGATATTGAGAACATTGCGGAGAAGGTGAAAAAACTGTATCTCGCAGAATACACAGAGACATGGAAATCAGCTCTGACGACTTTGCGAGTTAAAAGCTTCGCCAACATGAACGATGCCCGCAATATCCTCAAAACCCTGACCTCGACGACAGACTCACCATTAGTGCGCTTCCTGAATATCGCGTCAAACCAGACATCCCTGACGCCAAGACTGGCGCAGCTTGCCAGTAAATCCAATGCCGCAAACAGCAATAGCGCTGCGATAGGCGGAGCCGTGGCAGCCCTGCAGGAAAATGCACTGCCACCAACGCAAGTGGACAAGGAATTCAGCAAGCTGCACGATCTAATCGATACCAACGCCTTGGAGAATGTCGTTCGCAAGCTGGAAAGTCTAAGTGAACTGCTTGAGGGTTTTGCTTTATCACCCAGCCAACAGGCTGCCGCATTCGATTTTGCCAAAGGCCGCTTTCAAGGTGCCGGAGACGACCCGATTCGAGGCCTTCTGGTGGAATCCAATCAGTCCCCTAACCCACTCAAGGGTTGGTTAGGTGCCATTGCTGACGAAAGCTGGAAAGTGGTTTTGGGCAACAGTAAAGCACACCTCAACCAGGCGTGGAACAGCCGGGTCTATCAACCCTTCAAAGCCTCTCTGGGCTCGCGCTACCCGTTCTCCGGCGCTTCAGGAGATGTTGCACTGGCTGATTTTACCGAATTCTTCAAACCGGGTGGTATAGAAGAAAGCTTTATCAAAGAATTTCTGACCCCGTTTATCTCGACCTCGAAAAACTGGTCACCCAAGTCACTCAACGGTCGTTCGATTGGTATTTCCGGCGCGGCGCTCACGCAAATCAAACGAGCTGATACCATTCGTAAGGTGTTCTTCCGCAAAGATGCCTCTGCCGCTTCGGTTGACTTCACGCTGACGCCGACCCGAATGGACTCCAGCGTTCGCCGTTTCGAATTGCGCTTCGGCGAAACGCGAGTGCGCTACTCACACGGGCCAAAACTCCCTGTCTCTCTGAGCTGGCCGGGAGAGGGTGACAATTCAATCCGGTTGTTGTTTGAAGATATTAACGAAACACTGCGAGATGCAAACTACACTGGAGATTGGGCGCTGTTCAAAGTACTTGATTCAGCAACGGTCAAGAAAGCCAATCAGGCCAATACCTTCTTCGCAACATTTGATGTGGAAGGTCGGAAAGTTGATTATCAGATCAAGGCCAATAGCTTCCTGAACCCGTTTCAATCATCCTGGATGCGATTGTATTCGTGTCCAACTTCACTTTAACAGGGATAGGTTATGACTGGACTCTTTGGCAAACTTCCTGGTCACGGTGATTTCGTACAGTACAATGTTGCCCCTGACTTTGTTTCAGTTTGGGACAGCTGGCTTCAGCAAGCGTTATTGGCAAGCCAGGAAGAGTTACAAAGCCAGTGGCTGGAACTCTATCTGGTTGGTCCCATCTGGCGCTTTGCACTGTCACCCGGCATTGTTGACCACGAGAACGCCTGGGCAGGTATTATGCTGCCCAGTGTTGACAGCGTGGGACGCTACTACCCACTAACGCTGGTTGCGCAATTGCCGGAAAACACAACGCTCTCTGTGTTCATGAGCCTCGCCAGTGCCTGGTTCACTGAAATCGAGAATGTTGCTGTTGAAGCTTTGGAGCAAGGCTGGAAAGCGGAAGAAATTGCCTACAAGCTCGCCACCCCCTCGGTGGAAGTCATTGAAGCCGGGATGGCTACGGACGTTTGTCAGGACAAAGACTATCAAACCGTAATCCATATTGATAATCCTGAAAGCCGTGTACTGCGCGCTGCCCCTGGAATGAGTGATTTTCTGCTACGGCGCTTGGGCGAACCCTATTGTCTATGGTGGTCTACCGGCAGCCAGGAAGTATCCCCAGTATTGCTGACCACAAATAAACTTCCCCGTCCGGTAAGCTATACTGCAATGTTGACTGGAAAATGGAGTAATTGGTATTGGCGGGAGTTTAATTAGACCACAGCGGAGCCAAAGGTAAATAACAAACCAGGGTCTGCAACAAAACAAGACATTTTTTTAGATTGTAATATAGTTATAATGACGACAAACTTCACCGGTTGCAAAAAAGTAGCCATTTACCAACCACTTGCAAGAAATACAAAATATGGGTGAAACCTCACTTTCATGGAGATCCGTAGCCGTCACAAATGTAGGCAAGGTCCGACAATGCAACGAAGATTCGGTGCTGGACAAACCCGAGGGTGGCTTGTGGGTCGTCGCTGATGGTATGGGTGGCCATGAGGCAGGTGATGTTGCCAGTCAAACAATTGTGCACCGCTTGGGAGAGCTCTCACCCAGAGCCTACATTTCGGATTATGTTGACCAGGTTGAAGACACGCTATTAAAAATCAACCAGGAACTAATCGAATACAGCCAGTCCAACCTCAATGGTCTGACAGTCGGTTCTACTGTGGTCTGTATGTTAGCCCGAGCCAATCTGGGGGTTGTCCTCTGGGTCGGCGATTCTCGTCTGTACCGAATCCGTGGCGATTCACTCGTCCAACTCACGAAAGATCACAGTGAAGTGCAACGTTTGGTCGATGAAGGTGTAATTAGTCAGGAACAAGCAGAAAAGAGCGCATTCCGGAACGTACTAACCCGAGCCATGGGTGCCCATGAACAAGTTGAGATTGATATCAATGCTTTTGATATTCGCAAGGGCGATCGCTTTATCATCTGTTCCGACGGACTCTACAACGAAGTCCCCGAAACAGACTTGGTGGCACTCTGCAGTAACAAGAAAATAGATAAAGCCTCTGAAAAATTAACGGATGCTTGCCTCAAAACTCCGGCAAGAGATAATTTTTCGTTTATAGTTATAGAATCATATTAAATAATTGAATGTTCAGAGTCCGTCATTGTGGCACATGAGATAAATACCGAACTCATACACCTTTGCAACCGATATCACGAAGGCCAACTCTCCTTCGATGCGTATCGGGCTCAGCGGAAAATGGTTCTGGAACGCCTGGAAACAGCACCAACAGCGAATGGGGGTGTCAAAGCCAAGGCGGCATCAGTCCATTCAGCATTTCCCCTCCAGAAAATTCTGATGATTTCGCTGGTTGCGTCTATCACCATCGTTGCGTTGGTACTTTTCGGGTTGGAATTTATATGAGTCGCGCCTAAAGGCTAAAACTTAGAACCTAAAGACAACCACTTAGAGCCTACAGACAATCACTTAGAGCCTACAGGCAGTAGCTTAGAGTCCAAAAGCGCTCTTTAAATTCGACAAGATATTATCACCGGACTTGCCCGCCCGGCGTTGCAACTCATCCGCGAGCTCCATCAAACGCTCAGGAGACCAGCGATACGGCTGGGTATCCAATACGATACGAGCTGCATCCCGTTCATCTCCAGATGCCATCATTCGACTCACAGTGGATACATACTCATTTTCCAGAAGCTGCAATGCTGACTGGATGGCAGGTTGTTCTGGGTCGACCCCGACTGCCTGTTCGACATAATCATATGCTTTGCGCAGTCGCTTACGCTCGTCATCGTAGCTGCCAAACAAACTTGGCTTCTGGAATCCTCTTGCTATTTCCTTGCGCGCAGCATTGATAAAGGTAATCGATTGCTTGTGCTTTTCCTCAGTATCAGCCAACTCGGACCGGAGTGCAGTCAGGGCATCATATTGATCGTGTGTGCTGGCAATAATCGCGATATGTTGCAAAGCTTTAGTAAATTGCCGGTTTCGCATATCTTCCCGTGCCTGCTCCGCTTCATAGTCACTCACCGCTTTCAAACCACTCAACGCTCCACCGTGTTGCGGGTCAACCTTGAGAATTTTTAAATAGGAATCCCTGAGTTGCGCGTTATTCGACGCATTAGCAGGGCGCTTCTCCAGCCGGTTTACGACACTGACCAAGCCTTCGATTTTCCTACCGATTGTCTGCCGATATGACTCGGCTTGGGTCGCAACACCTCCTGCAGTATCGGAGACCTCATTCTGGAGCGATTTGAAGAGCGCGTCTGCATTACTGCCCTTTTGTTCATCAGCCCAGCGAGACAATAGCTCCTGCATGCTGTCAACATACGCCTGCGCCTGAGTGAAATCGTTTCGACTCAATGACCCTTTTACAAACAGGGCATATTTATCTTTTATCGCCTGAATTCCCGCCAATGCCGCGCTGTTTTCAGGTTGCAATCGTAAGGTTTCAAGGTAATAGTTGAGCGCGTTATCGGATTCAGGCTTGGTCAATCGACCATTATTTAATGCATTTTCGGCTTTTTTTACCAAACTGTTGATTTGTCGGTCACGCTCGGCGCTCTCTAACGCTTCTGTCAATTGCACAATCGCAATAGGGTTCGCTCCAATATTACGAGCCTGCTCCAGATAACGCGTTGCCGAACCGTCATCCTTTTTTTGCAACGCAGCATTACCCAGTTCAACCAATTGCCCTACAACCTTGTCCAGACCCGCTTGCGCGATTTTATTTTCGGGCTCCACTTCCAACACCCGCCAATAAAAATACGCGGCGTTACCTTCAGGAGGATCAACCAATTGGCTTGCAGCAAGCGCTTCAGTGGCCGACGTCAGCCAGTTTTTGATTTGTTCGGCCTGTTGTTGCTTTTTTTCAGCATTCAACTTCGCCGCCATATCAACTGTGCTGGGTTCTTGCTCCGCTTGCGACACGCCCATTCTTGCGGAGGAATCCATTAACTTCTTTTTTAATGGGTGATCATCCGCCTCAAAATCCAGCATTTTAGTTGCCGAAACAACTGCCGTACGGGCTTTATCTGATTGCCCCTGTTGCTCAGCCTGCAACGCTTTGGCAAGCAAGGCTTCAGCTACTGCACGAATTCCCGCTCTAGCCTGCTCGTTCTCCGGCTCACTTTCAAGCACCTGTAGAAAATAGCTATAGGCGTTATCCTGGACAGGGGGGATCAACACGCCTTTAGACAACGCGGCGTTACCCTTTTCCAGTAATCGACCACTCTCCCCTTGTTCTTCCGCTTCAATCAGCTGTTTTTGGCGCAATGCATTTACTTTGTTTTGTACTTGTGCCAACTTTTGTTTTGATTCTTGATCCGGCAGATATAAGCCCAGCTTCAAGGCCTGATTCAGGTATTGTGTGGCTTTAGCCAGTTCCTGTTGCGCCAGAGCCGTTTCTATCTCTGCCAGATACACGGTGAAAAGGGCTGCTGACAATTCCCGGGTCTTACTGTTGTTCGGGCTCAGGGTTGCCAACGTCTCAATAAAATAGTGCGCATTGTTCTCGGGCGGCGCATACAAACGCTTCTCCTGCAATGCAGCATTGGCATTCTCCACCAGCTTGTTGAGATCAATGCCACTTTGCACCACCGCTTTGTCCGGGACGTAAGGCGAGGGTTCACGGGAAAACCAGATCGCGAGGATCACACAGAGAATCAGCCCCAGACCACCAAAGACAAAAGCCTTGCTGTTATCCAACAGAAAATCCGTCAGGCGATCCATGGTGCTGGGTGGGGGCGCTACCCGACTGCGAGCACCACCGGTGCGAAGTGCAGATCGCTGACCGGTTCGCTGTGTCGTGCGCTTAATTTGCCCAGAACTTACCGGCTGCATGACCACGGTCTGAGAACCGGCATCGGACAAGCTCATTTCCAGCATTTCCAACGCCTGCACAAACTCGAGGCCGTTTTGATAACGATCCTGTGGGCGTTTTGCCAGGGCTTTATCAAGCATACGCTGGAAGCCTCTGAACTGAGGCGGTAACTGGGGCGGTTTTTGGGTGATGTGCTTAATGCCGATGGTAATCGCGGAATTGCCGGTAAAAGGGACATCACCGGTGAGGAGTTCGTAAAGTATGACCCCCAGACTGTATAGATCCGACCGGTGGTCAATCTCCTCACCTTCTGCCTGCTCGGGGCTCATGTAGTGAGGCGTCCCCACCAGTGTGCCGGTAACGGTCATGTTTGTGGCAGAATCAACCTGGCGGGAAATGCCGAAATCAGAGATTACCGGGCTGTCGTCCTCGCGGAACAGGATATTTTCCGGTTTAATATCGCGGTGAACCAGATTTTTGGTGCCCGCATAATGAATCCCCTGGGCAACCCGCTTCATGATCCGTAATGAATCGATCAGTGACAGGCCTTTCTCGATTTTCTGCTTTAAGTCACCACCGGGCAAGTATTCCATGGCCATGTAGTGCAATTTTCCAACACAGCCAACATCATAAATCGGGACAATGTACTGGTGTGACAAACGGGCAACTGTACGCGCTTCCCGTTCAAAGCGCTTGGCATAACTTTCGTCTCTGGCCAGATTATCCAATAATACTTTCAGCGCTACATGGCGCTCAAACTTCTCTTGTATCGCCAGGTAAACGGTCGCCATCCCACCCTGACCTATTACTTTCTCGATTTTATAACCTGGAATTTCTGGGAAGTTTGTCACAATACGTCCTTGGTGTTTCGTTCAATCGTGTGATTTTAAACGGAGAACTCCGGTTTGGTATAGCCAGATCGCACAGAATTGAGTATTTTCGTGTCAATTTCCCCAATCGACCACGCAAAAACACTCACTACCCCTCTGGCAGACTGCAACTTTCTATTATAGCCGACCGACTATGATAACCAGCAGATTAAGTACATGTTACGGAATACGCAGACTCGTGAAACAAGGCCCGCGTCCAGAGTACTTACGCGAAACCGTATTATCTTATGTAAACACCGTATTAGACCAGTTTTTTTTCAGAGATGACAAACAAGGCGTTACGGCTGGTGGCGAGAGCCTCCACCAGCATCTAAAGTGGGATTAACTTAGAAATACCAATGCAAACCCGCAGTCAAGGTCGTCATTCGCTCTTCAGTTTCGGTTTTCTCGAATAGCGGAACGCCAAACTCATTATCCAGCAACCCTTTCTCATCGTCTGCATCCATATCATATTCCTGGCGTCGAAGATCGATGAAATACCCAGTGGTGTCACTTAACTGTTCCCGCCAGGTAACGCCAAGACTGAGCCCTTTGGAATCCCCCTTAAACACGGAGTCTGCCTCAACCACGCCTTGGAGGTAATTATCTCGGTACTCCCCCTGCATCAATGCGTAAGCGATGCTGAAAGATAAATTCCCAGAACCTAAAGCCACCCCGTAAGAAGCACCAACAAACCAGCCATTTTCTTCATATTCTTGTTTATAAGGCTCCAACCCAAGTATTTCATGATCTTTTGCGAGATTTGAAAAAACGGGTGGTGTACAGGGTATGGACGAGTCATCAGAGAAAACGCACCCTAAATAAAACTGCTGTGAGCCTTCTATATCATCTACATAACCGGGCTCAGGGGTAAGTTCAGTCTGACCTCTCATGTATCCGCCAAAGATGTTCAAATTATCAACAATATTGTAACCCACGGTCAAACTGATATCGCTCCGGTCTACATCCGTTGGACCATTAGTGAATCCAACAGTCGAATCTGTCTGCGTTTCTGTAACATTACTATCATATTTCAGCGTTACGAACATGCCGCTGTAATAACCGGTAAGCGAGGCGCTAAGGGTAGGAATTTGCGCTTCAAATCCGCCCGTATAATCCTCATTCAAGCGCTCTCTGGTGCCTGAGCCATCACTCGGTTTAAAGCCAAACTTTATCTTCTGATCAAAATCCAGATTCTTATACTGGACTGCTAATTGCGGGATAATGGTGATATTTTGTGCTGATACGGCTTGGGAGCCGATTAGCATACACAGTGAAGTTGTCGTTATCAGCGTCGTTTTTTTCATTGGGGCGCTCCTTGTCATCGTTGAGGAGATTAGCGTTTGGTGAGGTTGTGTAACAGGAAGTTTAGCACTTCGTCAGACTGGCGCAGGCTTGGGAGGATTCTGGATGGCTTCGTAACCTGATTTTAGAATCCACCCAGCGCTTTCGGGACCGAACGTTTGGCCGCCTCTTCCTTTAAAATCACTAACTGTTGCGACAAATTATCCACCGCACGATCACCGCTCCAATTGTATCCACGGGTATCGTTGATGAATGATTGAGCATCGTCAAATTTATCTTCACGCATCAGCATGGAAATAATCACGGTGTATTTTTCTTCCAGCCGCTTTAACGTCAAATCGACCTGGGGATTGCGTGCATCCATTCTTCGCGCTTCGTCTATTGTTCGATAAGCATTGCTTAAGCGCGAGCGCGGCTCTGCATTATTTGCGAAGGCGCCGGGTGTTTCATAGCGTAAATCAATCAATTTTTGCGCTTCAGTCAACAGTTGACTGATTTGTGCCCCCTTGCTCTTCGCTTGCGCCAGTTCGCGCTGCAGACTATCAAGATCAGCAAAATTCGAGTGGTATTTTGCAATCGCTGAGATATGCTTCTCGGCTTCGTTGAGATTACGGGAACGCAAAGCCGCACGGGCCTTATCCGCCTCATACTGACTCGTGTTATTTAACCCTGAAGATGCTTTCGCGTTCGCACCGGACTTCAAGACCGTTGCATAAATCTCCGCCAGCCTGCGGTTACGGCTGTCGTTTCGTCCGGTCGCTTCCAGTGATCCGGCTTCACTCATCAACTTCGCGATCTGTTCAGCCTGTTTCTTGCGAGCCTCTGCCAGACGTTTTTCTTCCAGGGCTTTCTCTCTCGCTTGTTGTTCCGCTCTAATCTTCGCCAGGCGAGCCTGTTCGTTATCGTATTTTGCTTTTTTATCGGCAATTTCCGATTGCAATGTAATAATATCAGGACTGTCCGCCTGCACGAGCTTGAGCGACTCCATATATTCCTGAGCTTTCTTGAACTCATTGCGTTTTACGGCACTATTAATGAATACCCGATACTTGTCTGCAATGGCTGAAAGACCTTTCTGTGCCCTTGCGTTATTAGGCGCAATACTAAGTGCTTCGGTGAAATAGGCTAACGCGTTATCCCCCTCAGGGCGTGAGAGTCGGCCACGGGAAAGTGCTTGCTCACCTTTGGACAACAACCCATCCAGCTCATACTTGACGCGCGCATCACTCAGCATGCGCTCGGTTGTCGCGATCTCAACTTCTGAGCGGGTAATATTTCTCGCGACATCCAGGAATCGGGAGGCTTCTTTGAACTGCTTTTTGTCGATCGCGTTTTTACTGAGCTCGATATAACGCATCCCAACGTTTTCACGACCCCGCTGTGCTTCGATATTATTGGGGTCTATAGCCAACACCTGATCATAATAAAACAGCGCATTGTTTTTTTCCGGCGAACTCAGACGGTTACTGCGAATTGCTTTTTCCGCAGCAGCGAGCCAGGCATTTAATTTCGCCTGCCCTCTGGCCTCTTCAAGCAATCGAATAGTGCGACTGACCTCGATATTCGAGGAGACGACTTCCCGAGCCTCGACAATCAAGCGCTCCGCATCCTCATACTTACCCCGCTGAATCAGTTCATTGGCATTTTGCAAAATACTCAGACCTACTTTTTCCTTACCTTGCAATGCCGCGATATTGGCAGGTTCTTGGGCCAAAACTTTTTCGTAATAGTAAATCGCGCTGTTATCTGCGGGCTTGGTAAAACGCCCTGCTTCAGTGGCCGCTTTTGCCTGACTCAACCAACCGTTGATCTGCTCACGCTGTCGCTTCAATTCAGCTTCCCGTGCCAAACGGGCCTGCTCACGCTCGGCAACTTTGTCGTTCTCCGCCTCCAGTACGCGGCGAGCTTCCTCTTCTTCTTTCGTTTCAACGAGTGCCTGTACTTCCGTGATTGCTGGCAGGTCACTTTTGACATGCACCGCTGCCGCAACAAAAACCTTGGCCAAACCAAACTCTTTTTCGCTGACCTTATCTTTCGCCATCGCAAGGAAACGTTCAGCGATTTGCACAATCCCCGCCTGGGCCACTTGGTTATCGGGGTCTTCAAGCAGCACTTGCTGGTATAAATCGTAAGCATTTCGCTCGCTTGGCGCAGTCAAAGCACCATCATCAAATGCGGCTTTTGCCTGCACCAGCAAGTCCGCAATAACCTTTTCTTTCTCCTTGGAAATCAGTGCCTTTTGTCTGAGGCTGACCAGATTTTTATGGTGCTCTGTGTAGTTCGCAAGCAACGCTTGATCGTTGATATAAAACGAGATCTGGGAAGCCTGATTCAGATATTCAAACGCACCTTCCAGATTTGAAACTGCGAGCGCGGCTTTGGACTCTTCGAGGTACACCGAGAACAATCGCGAAATGGCTTTGCGACCTTCCGCATTTTGAGGTGACAATGCCAGCAGTGTTGTCAGGTAATACTGGGCATTTTCATTAACAGGTTTAAAATAACGCTTTTCAAGAATGGCTTGATCCGCCTGGGTGAGCAATGCTTTGTACTTTCGCTCAAGTGCAGGATCGACAGGTCGTTCAGGTAACTCGGGGATATCAGGTCCAGGGACAAATACATCCGCCTGCCAGAGCGCGACAGCGACACCGAAAACCAGCGCAGCACTTCCGCCCAGCAAAAAGCGAATTCGTTTTTCCCGTTTTTTGGCTTCATCCCTTGAGCGTCGATACACAACACTGCGTGCCGCAGAGGTGCGTGAACGCCCGGTCTGGCGGCTACGACGCGCAGCCGAGGTCGTACCTTTGGAACTTTTACGAACATCGGTGGCCGACATGACAACTGTACTGCCACCAGCATCCGACAGATTAAACTCAATATCTTCCAGTGCCCGAATAAACTCTTCTCCGGACTGGAAACGATCATCAGGGGATTTCGCCAAAGCCTGATCGATAAAACGCTGAAAACCCGCAACATCTTGAGGCAACAGTTCCGGATCTTCGGTAATGTGTTTGATGCCAATCGCGACGGCCGAGTCTCCGGTAAACGGAACATGACCGGTCAGCATTTCATACACAATGATGCCAAGACTATACAGGTCACAGCGGGGATCAACCTCCAACCCTTCAGCCTGTTCCGGGCTCATATAATGAGGGGTGCCGATTACCGCGCCAGTCATGGTCATATTGGTTTTGGAATCCATGTTGCGTGCGATCCCAAAATCCGAAATGACCGGACTGCCATCTTCCCGGAACAGAATATTTTCCGGTTTGATATCCCGGTGTACCAGACCTTTCGACCCGGCATAGTGCAAGCCTGCAGCAATCGCTTTGGTAATATCTATGGAATCAAAAAGAGACAGGCCGGCCCGCATCTTCTGTTTGAGGTCGCCCCCTGAGAGATGCTCCATGGCAATATAGTGATAATTGCCAATCGCGCCAACATCGAACACCGGCACAATGCTTTGATGTGAGAGGCGCGCCACCATTTTCGCTTCGCGCAGGAAGCGCTTGGCAAAGGACTCGTCCTGAACCAGATGCTGAGCCATTACCTTCAAGGCAACGTGACGACCGAAGGACTCCTGCGTGGCAAGGTAAACACTGGCCATACCGCCTTGGCCAATCATTTTTTCGATGGTGTACCCGGGTATCGATGGAAATTCCAATTCTCTGCTTCCTGTTATCCCTATCTAGAGTACCTGACCGGTACAACTTGCCATACAGCATAGTGTACTGCTTTTTAAAAACGATGACATGGGCAATTTGACATAGAATACAGTAGCAGCATTTCTCATCTTTAACTCACAGTCCCCAGAATAACCTTACGTTATAAGCCTGATACCTCGACACTCCAGTAAGTTTAGACCCTTTGCCTGAAGTGCGTAAGCAATGCCGGAAATAATTATGTGTGAACGGCAGCTCAACCTTGGGGTAAAACTGAAAATCGTGCCTCGGCATAACGGATTTTTTGCGGCTCATCAACCACAATGACGCGCCAGTCTCCCAGCATGTATTGATCGATGAATTTGCTTGACGATGCTTTGTACCGCTCGCCACCGACAGGAATGCGAACAGTCGCCATCAGCTTGTCGTCCCGATACCACTTATGAATGAGCGTTTCACCTTGAAGGCCTTTCATATCGGTATAGAGGTAGACCCGTATAATGCCTTCACTGCCCATGGGAATGACGCGTCCTAATGCCTGCTCCGGCATTTTTTCCGCATTCAGGGTATGAGTCAATTGCGCATCGACAATTTGGGGCATAAGTGTTTTAACCGGATTGCCTGGAGCGTTAAGCCCATTGGATTGCGAAGCAGGAAGCCCCGCTGCAGGTGGCTGTTGATTCAACTCAGGAAGGCTACGCGCACCGCCTGACGCAAACGGGTTAGAAGCGCCTGATTGCGGCAACACTTCTGCCGATTTCGTTTTGTGTCCTGCGTCTGGCCTATTCTCTACGTTAGATTTGTGCACAACGTTAGATTTGTGTTCAACATTCGGTTTGTTGTCTACCTGAGAAATTACGACGGGTTGGGAGGCTATTGAGTCAAATCCCGCTTTGCCAGGCACAGTATTGACCTGCAGGCTATTCTGTGCGAGTTGACTATCTTGTGCCGGGTGAACTGTACTGGCCAGTTCACCAGCCACAACCTCCTGCTCACTTGTCAAGGCATTCCAGATTCCTGCCAATAGCGCAATCAGCAGAACCAGACCGAATAGTGCAACCCCCACAATTCTACCCCATAATATTTGATCCTCTTCATATTTGGAGTAGTCTAAATCGTCAGGCAAGCCGTTGAGGTTATTTATTTTGATAACGAGTTTTGCCATGGTTTAATCCTGGTTACTCTTTTTTAACACAAGCTCGATTACAAGCTTTAATTCCAACTTAATTTGATGTCCTTTCAATCCCCTCGCCTATTGTTCAGAGTTGGCCGTATTTTACAAGTCTGTAATATAAATAAAGCGCAGATTGTTCAGGATTTGCAGTTAAGCCGTATCCACCCGAACAATTTCTGCGCTTCTAAATGCGTGAGAATATAATGTGCCGATAACTCAGGAGGTCGCACCGGATTGCATCAGCAACATTTCCAGATCCCCGAACCCTTTCTCCCGGGCAATTTGTAGGGCGGAACGCCCAGCGTCATCGATATAATTTACGTCTGCACCGGCATTGATCAATACCTGGGCAATCAACAGATCATTATTGTTTACAATATGCATTAAAAGCGACTCACCACGGGGGGCTGTGTTGACATTCGCTCCCACTTTGAGCAGTGCCTTTACGGTCGTAAGGTGGCCTTCATATGCTGCGCGCGATAATGCAGAGTCACCGTTCGTGTCCAGATAGTTAACATCCGATCCTGCGGCCAGCAACCACTTCACCAATTGGGTTTCGCCTTTCTCGGCCATCTTCATCAGCAGAGACTCGCCGCCTTTTTTAACACCAAGATTGGGATCAGCACCGATACTCAGTAAATATTGCGCCGCACCGATACGATTCTGATTCAAGGCCCAGGACAACGCTGTGCCCTGCGGTGTTTCAACATTGACTCCATGGCCAGATTCAATCAGTTTTTTAATTTGTTCGATGTCGCCATTCGATGCCGCCTGCATCATGAGTGTCGGTGCGTCGGCGCTGGCCTGTTGCAGTATTGGAGAGACGTTCTGGGTCTGAGTTGGCGTGGATTCACACCCGGTCAATGCTATGGCTCCGACCATAACGCCAACCGCTAATAATTTGCTTTGGTTCATCACCCAATTCCTTGGTTCACTGAAAAATTCTATTGTGTTCGGCATAATTTCAATTCCTAGGTCTGAAAACAGATTACATACCCGGACCTAAAGTGGGAATCAGTATCCATTCCCACCGGTTATAGTTGTAATTTTTTAAGCAGCACGATCACCCCGGAACCCGCCCGGGTGATCATTACTAATTTTTAATCAAATTCACATCACTTAAAAGTGAAAGCTTCACATAACCTGCAAACTTTCCGAATTGACTTATTTATTCTTTTTGATTGCTGTAACAATTCGCTCGATACGAGCATCGTTAGAAGGGTGAGAACTCAGGAATCCACCACCTGAACCATAGTTTTTCTGAAGCGTTTCGATCGCGCGCTTCATGGCATAAGGATCCTTGCCCAATGCGTTCAGCAATCGAACCGCATATTCATCCGACTCCAACTCATCGGATTGCGAAAATTGCGCATTGACCGCTTTATAAGCGATTTGCCCTAATTGAGAATTGGTTAACGAGGCAATGTAACCACTCGTCGAAGCCGCGGCTTGAAAGGCCGAGCTGGTTAACAATTGTTCGCGCATTTGCTTGAAGCTGTGTCGTAACTTAACATGGCCAATTTCATGCCCGATAACCGCCAGAACCTGATCATCCGGCATGGCATCCAACAGCGCTGAGTGCACCCGCACCGTACCATCCGCCATGGCAAATGCATTAATGCTATCGGCTTGGTAGACCTTGAAATTCAGAGCCAACCCATCGTAATGCTCCAATCCCTTCACAATTTTGGCCAAGCGCTGCATATAGGCGTTGTTCGCTGGCACGACGTTACTCTCGGCATCCAGCTGGGCTGCGGCTTTGGTAGCCGTCAATTTTACTTCATCTTCACTCAAGGTCGCGGCCTGAGCCACGCCGGCCCCAACACTTACTGCCTGATTCAGATCAAAACTGCCATCCGTTGCGCAACCAGACACAAACGCCGAAGCCAGAACCAGGGGAAGTAATTTTTTTACCTGCATAGAGAAATACCTTTCTGAATTTTGGAGGTTGAGAACCATCAGGAGCCACTCGCTCACGAACATGAGCCCTCCCGCTCGGCCATTCTAGCAAACCGCGTTTACACTGCACTACTCATTTTAGCCGGGCCACGATTCGGCGTGTCGGTCTGGATAAAAACGTCGCTCTGGACAAAAAATCAAGTCTGGGTCTGAGCATTAGGTCGCGATTTCGCTTTTCTGCCCGAAGCGGATGTTCGCCGCTTATTCCAGCGAGAGGTCTGCTTTGGCCCGGATACCCCACGGAGGGATTCAGGTAAATGTTGCACCGCCTGACCAATCAAATCCGCTAATGAAACCTGTAATGGGCCCATAAACTGGTCATACTTTAATGATCGCTGGCTGATTTCGTTTAATTGAGCTTCCCAATGGGCCGTCATATCCGGCAGTGTTGCCTGGGCCGGCAGACTTGCAATCAAGCCACGACCCACCGGTGTCGCCAGTATTTTTTTGCCCTCCCGTTTGAGGAATCCACGCTTGAATAGCAATTCGATTATTCCCGCCCGGGTTGCTTCGGTTCCAAGCCCATCGGTTTCCTTCAATATTTTGCGAATCTCAATGGCCTTCACAAAACGAGATATCCCGGTCATTGCCGCCAGCAATGTCGCATCGGTAAAGTGAGCCGGTGGTTGCGTCTGTTTTTCCAGTAATACACCCCGTTGACAATGCAGCGATTGATCCGGTTTTAACGGTGGCAGGGTTGTTGTATGAGCGAGATGTGCCTTTTTATCAGAGAGGTCTCTGGCTAGCTTTGCATCCAGACAATTCGCAACGTCTTTCCAGCCCATCGCAATGGGTGTTTGTGCTGAAGCGATAAACAGTCCACCGCTAATCCGAATTTCGGCCCGGGTATCCTGATATCGGTATGCGGGATAAAACTGGAGCAAATAGTGGCGGCAGACCAAACCATAGATTTTGACCTCTGTCTCGGACAACGATGTGCTCGACGTTTTTTTTGCCGTGGGAATGATTGCATGATGTGCCTCGACTTTGCGATCATTCCAGGCCTTATTCTTCAAGTCGAACCGGGCATTATCAACCACTGCCTGAAACACCGGCATATTGCTGGCCACCGCCGCAGCCACCGAACCCGCCGCAGCATGATGCCCTTCTGGCAGGTAACGGCAATCGGAGCGGGGATACGTGATCAACTTATGCTTTTCATAAAGCGCCTGACAGCTGTCCAGGACACGCTGGGCATTGAGCCCGTATCGTTTTGCCGCATCAATTTGCAAGGCAGATAGATTATAAGGCAAGGGGGGCTCGGTCTTACGGGGTTTGGATTCAACCTTTTCCACCACCCCAGGCTGACCGGAAATGCGACGTACCACATTTTCTGCAAGGGATTTTGACAACACACGTCCAGCTTCATCCATATAAGGCTGGCAGGCTTCACTAGGGCTCCATTTGGCGCGAAACATTTCACCTGATTCCGTCTCCAACTCGGCCAGCACGTCATAAAAAGGCTTGGAAACAAATGCTTCAATCTCTTGGTCCCGACGCACCACCAGCCCCAACACCGGCGTTTGTACGCGACCAACTGACAGCACACCTTGATATCCCACTTTTTGCCCCTGCAGGGTATAGATACGCGTCATGTTTATGCCGTACAGCCAATCGGCCCGAGCACGGGCCAGAGCCGATGTCGACAACGGTATAAACTGCTGATTATCCCGCAAACTGGCGAGAGAGCGGCGCACAGCCGGTGGATTCAGGTCACTTATCAAACACCGCTGAATGCGTAAACCCTGTGTTTGTCCACCCAACACATAATGGATCACCTCATCCACCAGCAGTTGTCCCTCACGATCCGGATCACCAGCATGCACCACGACCGAGGCTTGAGCCATGAGCTTTTTCAATACAGTCAACTGTTTCCGGGTTTGTGATTTGGGCTTCAGTTGCCATTCGGAAGGGATAATCGGCAAGTCCTGAGCTTGCCATTTTTTGTAGGCAGGGTCGTAATCTTCCGGCTCGGCTTGCTCGAGCAGGTGGCCGATACACCAACTCACACAAATCTGATCACCGGATAGAATATAACCGTCTTTCCGGGTCAATGGCTTGGGCAACACGTCGGCAATCGCCCGCCCCAGACTGGGTTTTTCTGCAATATAGAGGGTTTGAAAGCTCAAGATTTTGAATTATCCCAATTCTTGTTAAGAAACACTGTATAAAATACTGTTTATCAATAGACTGAGTCAAACACTTTACGCCATCCAGAATAAGACAAATTGAGCTTTAAATCATTTGTTACAAAAAAACATGCTTATTTATTAGCCAAAACGATAAAATGAATTGGGAAAGGGCACCGAGACCAGAACACTCCAGTTTGCCCTGAATGCGATTCATTGTTTTATCTTTGGGGGAGCAAACAGTGACAGCCGATCAAAAAAACAGTCCACTAAACCTGGCCGATACACAAAATGGTGTTGACGCAGTCAAATCCATAGAAGAACGCCGCAGCGCACTTGAGGAGATCGCCAGGCTCATTCTCAATTTCCAGCGTCTTGCAGCCAGTCTCAACAACATCATCGCGATTTCCAGCAATGACAGCCTGTCCGAGAAGGCTTTTGAGCTGCTTGATAGTCTGGATGAAAAACAACGCGCCTTATCCTCTGACGATGTCGAATTCAGACTGGAGACATTGGAAAACAAAATCAGGGATGACGTGTACTATTTTATCAACCTGAAACATGATGCCGAGCCCTATATTGCAAAGGATATCCCCCCCGATGACGTGCTGTCTCATCAGCGGGTTGAGGAGTTCAAACGACGGGTGAAGCTGGTATTGGCTTACCGGGTACTGCTCTGTGAACGTGGCGAACAGGTTCAGGGTTTCGAAATTGACATTCCCGTCAATACCTTAAAGAACTATATCAGCAAGTTGCGCATTCAAGAGCGTATCTACAAAGCCAAACTGCTCAAGGATATGAAAGAGTTGCAAATCGAATTAAAAGGTTTGATCAAATCCTATTCCCGAATACCAGACCTCAAAGACAGACTGTCCAGCATGCTGACCGGGGTCGAATGTAACATCAATCATATCGAATCAGGCAAATCAGTTGCCTCTCTGCCCATGGCCTTTGACCGCATCGATTTAAACCAAACCGCAGAAGAGCCCGAAGAAGTCCCCCTGCCAGTACCGGAAGTTACTGAGGATGAGACGTCAGAAAGCAACCGGAAACACGGCCTGCTCGACAGCGTCAATGAATGGCTGAACTCCCCGATGGACGTGAAATGGAAAGACGTCCGGAAACAACAAAAAGGGCAGTAATTGTGCATTAACGCTCAAAGGATATTGTGCTACAGTGCCGACCCACACGCCTCAATTGAAGTCAGCCCAAATTAATCGGCACATTTATGCAGCTTACCCAGGAACAACAGCAGGTTATCGACGTCGGTTTCGAACATTGCCTGATCACCGCCGTTGCGGGTAGCGGAAAAACCACAACACTGGCTCACCGGATTATCGCGCTACTGCAACAGCGCCATGACCCGGGGCGTATGTTGATTCTGATGTTTAACCGGAATGCCAAGGAAGATTTCGAGCGCAAGTTAGGTCGGCTCTGCAATGAAGGCCATTTTCGGCTGCCGGAGATCCGTACCTATCATGCGATGGGTTACCGACTCTATCAACGCTTTGTCCGGGAGGGTTACCTGCAGCCGGTTAACCCGCAGATTCTCAGCGAGCAAGAAATCCACTATCAGGTCTGGAATTTAATCCGGGCTCTCGCCCCTTCCGATCTTGCCGACGAAATCAAACGCAATAAAAAGGAATATGTCGAGCGTGGTAGCCAGTTCATTGATCTGGTCAAGAGCACGTTGAAAAAACCGAGTGAAGTGTTTGCAGCATTGGACTACTCGCCGCGATTCAATTTTCTACTCGATCTGTTTGACCGTTTTGAGCAGTGGCGACGACAACACGCCCGCTATAGCTTCAGCGATATGCTTTATGAGCCGGTGAAATTGATACACGAAAATCCGGAGCTGCTGAGCCTGGTCACCAACAAAATGGATCTGGTTCTCGTCGACGAGTATCAGGATACCAATGAAATTCAGCACCTCTTACTGAAGTACATCGCGGGAGACCGGGCGAAAATCACGGTAGTGGGTGACCCGGATCAAACCATTTACGAATTCAGAGGCGCCAAGCCGGAATATATTCTAAACCGGTTCGCGAAGGAGTTTCCAAATCCCAAGCAACTCACCCTGAGCTACACGTTCCGCTACGGACACCGGATTGCCCTGCTGGCCAATCACTTGATCACGCACAACACGGGGCGCAACAATGTTTTGTGTCGCTCACATCCGACAGTGGATGACAGCAGTATATCATTGCACTACGGAGCAGATGCCGAACAGATTCTCAAGCTGGTCAACACACTTTCAGGGCAAGATCCGTCTTCTGGATCAGATCAATCTGGCCGCAGACTCAGTGATATCACAATACTTTGCCGGGTATGGAGTCAGAGCATTACCATTGAGCTGGCGCTGCTGGCGAACCGGGTTCCGTATCAAATCAGTGCCGGTAAAGGTGCCCTGCACTCCAAGGAAATGAACGCAGTACGTTGCCTGCTGGAGTTTGCATCCGGAAAATTCCGGGATTTTCCCATGGCCGTGCGGAAAAAACGCTTCGAAACGCTTCTGCGCTTTCCGCACTGTGGTCTGGCTGAAGACCGGATTCAGGATCTTAGCCAGAATCTCGCCAGCCATGACCGAAATTGGCCCGAACATTTACGGGAACGGCTGGGTCCCTCGGGCGGACTGTCCCTGCACCCTTTGCAAAAGCGTAAACTAGGCGCTGTTGCAGACGCATTACAACAGTTACTTTTACTGGCGCAGCGGGGTAACACCGCAGCCCAATGTTTGAAACACTACGCGAACGCCACCGAACTTTTTGAAGGTGTGCGTAGCCTCGCACTGACAAAAGATATTGCCGAAGAACGCGTGGCAACGATCACCGGCATATTCCACTACCTTTTTTTATTAAAGCTGGGCACAGCAGAGAGTCTGGAGCATTTGCAGGACCTGTCAGAGCGGGCCAACCAAAACACTGCGGATGATCGACTGTTACTGACAACCATGCACCGCGCCAAAGGGCTGGAATGGCCGGTTGTAATTATACCCGGGCTGAACGACAAGTTTATGCCTTATACCGTCCGGGAGAATGAGATTACGGCAACGCTACTGGAAAGCGAACGGCGTCTGCTATATGTCGCCATGACCCGGGCGGTGGAGCAGCTTCATCTGATTTGTCCCGCCCGTAAAAAATCGGCTCCGGATAAATCTCCGCCGCCAAGCCGCTTTCTGGGGGAGCTGGAATTCAATCTGTCCCAGGAGTTAGGGCACTATTTGGCAAAACGGAAAACGACGCTCCCCGCCCCCCCGTTCACCCCGGATAGGCCTTTAAGCACAACGGCCAGGCGCTATTGTGCCTTGGAAAATGTCACTTACGTTTCCCCCAAAAGCAAGGCTGAGCCCACTTCCGAGGAGCCTCAACTGCCCATTTGGCAACAACAATACGTTGATCACGCCATTTTCGGACGCGGCACAATCACCCGGGAAGAGAGTTCATCGTTTCAGGTTAAATTCGATGAGGGGCGGGTTCTGGATTTCAGCAAAAAAAGCGCTCACCTGTACTTTACGGCCATTACGGCTTGAATTAAAAAAAGCCGCATCGCCTTTTCAATTCTGCCGCTCACCATAGAGTTGGGCATACAAGCCCCCTTGCTGAATCAATTCCTCATGACGTCCGGTTTCAGCAACTTTACCATCTTCAAAGACGTAAACACGATCGGCCTGTTTCACGGAGCTGAGTCGATGGGCGATGATCAATGTGGTGCGTGTCTGCAAAAAATCCCGCAGAGCCTCATGGAGGTTATACTCCGTATCGGCATCCAATGCCGAGGTCGCCTCATCCAGTATCACGACAGCAGGATTGGCCAGTACCATGCGAGCAATGGCCAGGCGTTGACGCTGACCACCGGATAAGCGGATGCCCTGCCTGCCGACGATGGTGTCCAGTTGCCTTGGCATCGCCTGAATCGTATCGTGCAATTGGGCTACCTTGAGGGCATGCCAGTAGTCCTCGTCGCTAAATTCTCGCCCCAATCCCAGATTATTCCGAATGCTATCATTGAACAGCGCCGGGTGTTGCAACACCGTTGCCACATTTTCACGAACAACATTCATCCCGATCTTAGTGACCGGAATACCGTCAAAATAGACCTGCCCCCGTGTTGGCGCATACATCCCCAAAATAACTTGCACCAGCGTGGACTTGCCCCCACCACTCGCCCCAACCAGCGCGACTTTCTCCCCGGCGGCAATATCCAGAGTAACGCCGGACAAAACATCACTGCCATCACCATAAGCAAAATGAATATCCTCAATATGGACACTGACGGTGGTTTTTCCAACAAACGGATTGACTTGCGGCGGAAAGTAAGGTTCTTGCTTGAGTTCAAACAATTGGTTAATGCGGGCGAGCGCGGCCTTGGCGGCGTAATAGCTGTATTGAATGCCCAGAACCTCCTGTACGGGAGCCATCATAAACCAGAGGTAGCCGAATACAGCAAACATATAGCCAATCGAAAGATCCGAAAACAATACGGTCAATATTGCTGCGCCCCGGAACACATCCACCCCAAACTGAAACAGCATAAAACTGACCCGGTTTGCGGCATCACTTTTCCATGCGTAATGTATCGAGTGATCTCGGACGCCACGAGCCCGATCCGTAAGGCGTGCCATATAATGGCGTTCACGGTTGGCCGCACGAATCTGGTGAATGGCATCCAGGGTTTCGGTCAGGGCCTGCTGGAAAACTTCATAGGCTTTATTTTCCTGACGCTTGAGGTGTTTCACTTTTTTCCCGATCACCGTCGTAAAGTAAATCACCATTGGATTGAACAACAAGATCACCAGCGCCAATTGCCAATGCATCCAGAGCAGCACCGCAGACGTCCCGACCAGTGTGAACACCGCAACCAGAAAGCGACTGATCGAAGCACCTATAAATTGATCAAGGGTATCCAGATCGGTCACAAACCGCGATGCCACCGAGCCACTGCCCACGGTTTCATATTCCGCCATGGAGATATGCTTCAGGCGCACCAGCATTCTAGAGCGGATTTTATAAATGATATCTTTGGAGATAATGGCAAATTCCTGCGCCTGAAGGACATTGAATCCCAGCGACGCCAGGCGCAGGATCAATACAAACAACAGCATGGCCAGGATATACAGCACAGGACCATGCCAATACACTGGAGTCATTGCATCAATAATCGGCGTCACAGGCCCGGGTTCATGCAGCAGAATTTCATCCACAAGCAGGGGTAACAGCAGCGGCACCGGAACGGCCGCAAGGGTAGCCAAAATGGCGATCAGGTTTGCTTTTATTAATTCCCGTCTGTGCTCCAGAACCATCGGCAGGAGATCACGCCATTGATAGCCTCGAACGTTGCGCCAACTCAACGGCGCGGCACGCTCAGAGGACGAAGAAGTTGTATCGGGGTGGGGCATTTTTACTCCAATTTCGCATCCACCATACATCCGGAAATTAATCCTGGATGAGAACACGATATGCAGCATATCGTTGGATATATAAAATCATTATGATCTGACTGTACCCAAAATCCGGTCATCTTGCGAGTATCAATTGGTCAAATAGCCCTGCAGGTTCAGGCAGGTTGCCATATTTTGCCTTTTTTGAGCCCACGGGTTCCTGAATTGTGCCCGCACTCCGCCACAGTCTCGGCGTTTAATAGAAATCAAGCAACACATCATTCAGCAAACGCCTGTATTTCAAAAGCAGCATGTTATTCAGATGAATATGCAGAACGAGGACAAGATTATGCGTCGAGACAAAACCAGTATACGTGGCGATAAAACAAGACAAGTCAGGAAGCAATGTTTGTTTCTCTTACCCGTGACGCTTCTGGCCGCCTGTGCAAGTCAGAATCCTGCACCAGAAAGCAGTACTCAGAATACACCCACGTCATTGATCAGCATGAATCAAATGACGGATTCCATGCCCACTTCAGGCCCTGAAAACGCTCACAATACCGACCTGATCGACAACGATGAGTCCGTCAACCCATCCCGCTCAATGCAAAAGGAGCAGCCCAACATGACAATTCTGGTGATTGAAAATCAGGAACAAGCCAATCAGGAAGTTGCCCGCCTAGCCTATAACATGGAACGGGAAGCACAAAAGCAACAAACACCAAATGATATTGAGGAGACAGATGAAACGCTGGAGGCGCCTGCTCAGAAGCTGTTTCACTACGGCTTCAATCAGGTCAACCTGAGTGTGGAAGATATTGAAATCATCAAATCCCATGGCCGATATTTAACTCGACACCCGGAATACCTGATCACCATTCATGGTCACACGGATAACCAAGGGGTTAGTGGCTACAACCACAAGCTGGCCCGCCAAAGAGCTCAGAAAGTTGCCAATATACTGAAGAGCGAGGGTGTTCTTGAACACCAGATCAAGATCGTCGCCTGGGGGAGTGAACAGCCGGTTTCACGAAAGGACTGGTTGAAAAATGATATCGCGCCCGACCTGTCCGAACGCGAGCGTCAGGCACAAAATCGAAGAGTGGAATTGGAATATACGGATTTTAAGTACGCCATTACGGCATCGCCCTGAATTACACATCCCTTCTATAACTTATGCTCCCTGCCCTGTTAGCCGCCTGCAAGAGGCGGCATTTTTTGCCTCAGGCTGCGGACATTCTGTCAGCCCCCATACGCACAACATTCCGTTCGGATGATCCATTGGAAGCGGTTGCACCGAAGCCATCTGCAGACGGCTCAACCTTGAATCGCCCCACCGCCGAATTCAGTAACTCACTGCAACGCACCAGGTTTCCACTCTCCAGTTCCGCGCGCTCTACGCATTGTACAGACTCATCTGCCAGACGATTTACAGCCCCTACGTTGTCACTGATTAGCCGCGCCACCTGGGCTTGCTCTTCTGTGGTCTGGGCAATCTGGATATTCATGGCAGACATTTTCTCCATAGCCGCCACAATTTGCTTCAAGGCCTGCCCTGCTTCAGTCGTTGAGTGCTGTGTATTTTTGGCAAGCTCGACCTGACTGCGAATCGAGTCAACCGCATCTTCCGTAGAATGTTGCAGTCGATCTATAATTTCTTTAATTTCCTTGGTGGAATCAGAGGTTCTCTGGGACAAACCGCGAACCTCCTCTGCGACAACCGCAAAGCCTCGACCCTGCTCACCAGCCCGCGCAGCTTCAATGGCCGCATTCAGGGCCAGCAGATTTGTTTGTTCCGCAATATTAACAATTACGGTCAGAACCGCATCAATACTGCGCGCCTCTTCTGACAAACTATTCAATTGTGACTCCGTACGAAAAACACTGTTGACCAACTCACCAACATTACTCAACCCGGCCTCCAGCAATTCATCGCCCCGTTTTACTGCGGTATCTGCCGACTGTGCTGCATCTGAAGCTTCGGAAGCACTCTGTGCCATTTGTGCAAATGACTCGGTCATATCTTCTATTGCACGATTGATATTATTGGTTTCATGGAGCTGTTGTACTGTTTTGCTGTTAACCTCCCGTGCTACATCAGCAATTGTTTTGCTGGAAACACCAACGGCGCTGGAGTGGCCACCGATATCTGATACCAGAGAAACCAGTTGTAGACGAAGATGGTTGGCAGAGTCTTTAAGGCTCTTTGTTTCCTCGGTCTTGGCGAGTATGTCGACTTCACGGGAAAAATCGCCCTCGGCATACTCCCGAAGGAAAGGCTGAAGACTCTTGATGCGCTGGATAACACCACGTTGGATCGTATCAATAATAAACGCAACCAGTGCAATCACGAGCACAATGCCGATATTCGAAGCACGAACCAATGTGAAAGCATCATCGAACATGGCAGATATGGAACTTTTGGCCTCGGAAAGTTCATTGCGCAAATCAACAATAAGGCTGCGTATCTGAATCTGACTGCCCCATGATTGTTTGATTGAGCCTTCTGTATTGGTGAAGTCCTTTTCGTAACGGCGCAGAGCGGAACCAAGGTTTGCCACAATGGTTTCGGCTTTATCTTCCTCCTCCGGCTCACCCAACATGAATTCGTTATCCGCCTCAAGATAAATTCCGAGGAAAGGCAACGCCTCAATCTCTTGATAAATTGCCAATGCTGCACTGACATTATCAAACAAGGCGGTCTTGGTTTTCGAATTCTGATCCGCAAAATAACTTTCCCGCAACAAACTGCGATCCACAAGATTCGTGACCAATTCATTCGCCAACTTCACATACGTTCGAGCAGCCTGCTCATCATTCGACCATCCTTCAAGGGCATAATCGATTAAAGAGGAAATTTCATCCCTGACCTCACGATCATTCTGCGTGAGCAACACCTGTGGATCCCCGGATAACTTTCCCGCTGCACGAAAGTCGCCCTTTAAAAAGGTTTCCAGCTGTTGTAATGAAGGCGTCAACTGTTGCTGAAATGCTTCCGGGAACTCGCCCAGTTCAGTACTGAGAGCCTCTAGACCGGTTTCCGCGCGCTGCAAATTCAGGGCATTTCCCGAATCCAGATAATCCAGTAAGGGTTGCTCCACTTCGAGACTGAAGCGGGAGAACAACTGATCGTAATCCGTTATCAAGTCTTGTGGTTTCTTAAGGTGACTCAACCCCCAATAGGTCGAATAACCGAGAATCAGAGCAATAAAGATCAGGCTTGTCGTGTTGATTCGGGCGAGAGTTTTAAGCTTTGGCATCTGTAATTCAGTCCAGAATAGATTCTTGATCGCTTCGACCGTACCACAAAGCTGTTGCAATCCGGTGACTGCCCAAAAAGGCGTAGAAAGGGGTAGTAACATCTACAGATAGATAGATAGATAGATAGATAGGACGGCAAAGTGACTGAACTACACAGTCAAGTGCAATAAAGCAGTTCGAAATAGAGTCCCGAGTACCCTGAGGAAAGCAGAGTGCTCGGGTTTAGAGATGTGCTCCCCATTTGATTAGGCGAACATTTGGCCGGGTAAACACAGGAGCACGAA
This sequence comes from Oleiphilus messinensis, assembly GCF_002162375.1. GTDB lineage: Bacteria > Pseudomonadota > Gammaproteobacteria > Pseudomonadales > Oleiphilaceae > Oleiphilus > Oleiphilus messinensis. The sequence continues at coordinate 5,575,869 of NZ_CP021425.1, forward strand.
CTCCGCGGTTAATTACTTGGAAGCATCAACCATAAATTCAACAGCAGCACCCACTTCCTCATCGGAACAATCCATGCAGGTTCCACGGGCAGGCATGGCATTGAAACCATTGATCGCGTGGGAAACCAGGGTTTCCAGACCTTGTTCGATACGCGGTGCCCACTGTGCAGCATTTCCGCTCACTGGCGCACCTGCAGCACCGGTACTATGACAAGCGGCACACTTGGTGTTGTACACCTCTTCACCGGAACGAGGGCCGGAACTCGCAGCTGCAGCCACTGGTGCCGCGTCAGCACAAGGGTCGCCCTGAACACAAACCTCACCAACAGGCTTGATTCGTTCTTCAATGGCTGCATCTGAACTCGCCTGTACAAAGGATGTTCCAACCATCAGGAACATCGCCAACAATTTCAACCCGTTTTTCACGTTTCACCTCTAATTGAAGTTTGATGTATTCAGTACGGACAAACCGCAACCCTAAAAAATAAGGGGGCATTATAGCGACTTAATTGTCATGCTTAAACAATCATCAGACATGTTTATGCAATATTCTGAAAATGCAGGGGCAGTAAAGGCAGTAATATTGGTATTGCCCTGCCAAACGTGGTAAAAATGGCTGCGCCGTCAAACACATCGATTTGAAACTGACGCAAGCTATTGAAAATGCCAACGATTGATTACGAACGATTGTTAACGTGAAGAGGTTTACCCACAGATGGCCATTGCAGTTCGAAAAGCAGCATTGATCATAGAATTCACCAGCCTGGGCATTCTGATACTATGGCTTTTATGGGTGGCAGAGATGAAGCCACAAGAGAGCCGTTTAACACTCGCCAACCTGACCCTCCCGTTTACCGCCAGTTTTTTTGTACTGGCAGGCTTTATCACCGATCTCTATTTTCGCTGGATCAAGAACACCGAACAGAAACGAAACACCGTGCACTTGTTGTTATTTTGCTTTCTGGCGCTCTGTTTGCTAGGGGTTTGGGCGGTAAGTCTGATGAAAACGATCACGACATTGGGATAACCGAGCCCCTTAAACCCGTATCTGGCTCAAGTGGTTATTCAAATGCATGACATGCGCGGCGATATAGTCCTGCTTCGCCAATACTCCGTAGGCGAAATGAGGTTGCAATGGTCCTTCATAGGCTGCAAATTTGCGCAATGTTGAATCGAGATGCAAAAGAGCGGATTGCACATCCCCTTCTACCTCCCAGCGGGGCTCTCCTGGAATCGGCTCGCTCAAATCATGGTGCATCGCGCCTTTCATCGCAAACGCAGAAAAAGCCCATTGACCCACCGAATTCTGAAACCACTCCGGTTTGTGCTCCGGAAAGCCATCCATGGAATACTGAATACTCTGGGCCAGATGACGGAACACCTGAAAGGCTGACCACTCACCAGTACTGATCACCACCCGCCCTTGCAAGGCAGCAAGCTTGCCAAGTGCTGACTCAATGGTAAGCGGTTGGCCATTGGAGTGGCTCAACCAAATCCCGCCACCCGCTCCAAGCGATGCAATACCTGCAGCGCTGTAGAGCAAAAATTGTCGACGCTTCATTATGCTCTGATTATCCTGCGTATTTATTTCAATTGTTCCGTACATTTTAATCAGATTGCTTTTTTAAAGTTGATATCTGGATCAAATTCGGCGACTTTGCTCAGCATAGCCCGGCCCAAAGCTTCCTGCCCGGCTTTGATCGAAAGCGATCCCGCGCTCGTCAGTGCACTTAAATAGAGCCTGACCAATCGAAACGAAGTCATCACACCATTAGAGAATTCAATCCGGGACAACATTTCCCAGTTTTCCGGAAAATCAATCTGGGGCGCAATCGCGGCCATCATCCTTTTCGCCACCTCAAGCGCTTCAGTAACACGGGTCTGTTGCAAATAAAGGTGGTACAACTGCAACAGCACCCCCAAATTCTGTGGCTCAATCATGTAGGCCCTGATCAATGGTTTTTCGGCCATTGCGGACCCTTCCAGGTGATGGGCTTGATCCATCAGCTCTTCCACTTCGAAGGATGTGCCCCCGTCCACATAGGCACTGGTACTCTGAATATCCTGCAATTCAATCATTGTTATTACCCCCTGGGCGCACCAAGTTTTTACCCCTAAACGATTGCATGTCAGGTTTCACTATTACAACAAACGTGCCATCCAACTTGTTTCGTAGACAATTAAAAGTCGTTGAATTCCGACCTGGTCTATCCTGACGGCGATAAAACAATAAAAAAACAGAAACAATAAGCATATTTTTCATACACTTATAGACACCAATAGACACTGACTCAATCTGAATAGCTCGCGATAACCAGGCATGAATATCACAGCATTCAGGACGACAATTCCCGCAATATTTTGTAGTACATGATCACAATTTCAGGCTTTAGGTCACAATCCCGACGAAGGGTGAACAGTGCGATCAGATTTCGACTTGCACAACTGCACAAGAAGTGAGCATTCACCCGGGGAATGCCAGCTTTTAGACTACCCCCAAAGTTGTATCCATATCGCACGGGATGATTAGGGTCTGTTGACGTTTCATATTTAACCTCTGTTGAGCCTGAAATTCGCTCAATCAAGGAATAAGGAGAGTGGTTTGGTTATTCCAAATGAACGACGAGTGACGCGGAGTGAGCGAATTTCAGGCTCAACCCTTCGGGCCAGCGCTATTTTTTCGCCCCGATGCGTTGCTGCTCGTTGATGTAGAATAACTACACGACACTCGCAGCGCCTGACTGGACAAAAAAATAGCGCTGGCAGAGGCTAAATATGAAACGTCAACAGACCCTAGACAGTCTCGACAATTTTTCCAAGGGATTCAATGCACGCTTAACATTTACTTACGTAATTTCTACCAGCATTTCCCGGATCCTTCATATATACTTCCTAAAAAGCAGAGTAACCAGAGGATCTTGAGTAGTTGCAACCTCTGGTTTGCATTGAAAATCTTACAACTTCAAAAAGTAGCTACAGTTATGGATATCAAGAACGCGTTGGTGGTCGACGACTCCAAGTCGGCCCGATTTTCACTTAAAAAGTTACTGGCGACTCAAGGTGTAGAATCTGCATTTGCCGAATCCGCAGGCGACGCACTCAACTATCTTGAGACGAACCGCCCTGATGTTATCTTCATGGATCATTTAATGCCTGGAATGGATGGATTCGAGGCTGCCAAAGCCATCAAAGCCAACCCAAATACGAACACTATTCCTATCGTGATGTGTACCTCCAAAGAAGGTGACGAATACGAGAAACAAGCCAAAGCCCATGGTGCTTTTGCCATTTTACCCAAGCCCGCCCCCAAAGACGTTCTGGCCTCCATGCTCATCGAGCTAGCGGCAATCCCTCAAGACGCCCCGGTGGCCGCCTCAGAAGCCGCTTCAGAACCCACAGCAGCGACCCCATCCTCCGTAGCCGCCAGTACGACCGCTGGCGTGAACCAGCGTGCAGTTGAGAACCTGGTCAGCAAGCTGCTCGAGGAACAGCAAGCCAGTCTTCTGAAGACGGTTCAGGAAGCTGCACAAGCCACCGTAACCACAGCTGTGAGTGGCGCATTGGCTGAGGCTCGGGAGCCACTGACAACCGATATAGTGGATACACTGACACCACAATTGACCGAAGCCGCTTCACTCGCAGCACGTAAAGCAGTGGAAGATATGCTGGAAACGCAGCTTGGCAGCGTGCGCCAGGAGTTGCTACAGCAAGTGAATGAACGACTGAGCAGTGTCCAGGCCGATATTGAGCAAAGTCAGTCCCTTACGCCGGAATTAATTTCAGAAGTGAAGGCAACAGCCGAGCACTCCGCCCGGGAAATTGCAGCCGAGACCGCTCGACAGCAAGCACAGGAAATCAGTCAGGATATCGCGTCCCAAACCAGCGAGACCGTCGCCCACGAAGTCTCACAAAACCTCTTCACCCGAGAAAAGGAAAGCATGCTCGCGGAGATGAAACCACAAGAAACATCCAACAATGGCCAGCTGTTTGGCATTATCGGTATCGTTGTCGGGATTGTGGCCATCGCTTTAAACTTCGTACTGTAATTAATCCCCCTTGTTTTTGCGCACGGATCTGTCTGCAGTCTTTTGAAGAGACAGATCCACGTAATATACTTGGCTCACGTATACCTTGCTCACGATGAAACACGATGTCCAATATACGCTAACCCCCAGCGGTGAACACTTTGATGGTGTGCTCGGAGGTGTGCAATGGTATGCACCTGATCCAGATGCCCCGCTTCGACTGACGTTCAGCTTTCCGGATGAAAATGCCGAGTACATTTTCGATGACGACACCGGCTACTCGGAAACCTACAGTCCTGAGCCATTGCAACCGGGCTTTCAGGCTCTGCCCAACGACTACAAAGCGTTGGCGCGCAAGGCTTTGTTTGAAATATCCCAGATCGCCAACATTGAATTCGTTGAAACCACTGACAGCCCCGATGTCGATATTCGCATTGCAGTCACATCATTCAATGACAACGACGTAGCCGCATTTGCCTACTTCCCCTACCCGATTGCTGAATCGACAGAAAATGCGCCTTTAACCCCTATGGCCTTCAGCGGGGATATCTGGTTGGTTGATGACTGGATTCACTCCCCGCTGTACGACAGCGAATTTATCAGTGTTTTCAGCCATGAAGTCGGTCACGCTCTGGGCCTTGCCCACAGTCATGAAGGCGGAGAACCCGACACCCCTTTCGCGACAACAACGCTTCCCGGGGCACAAGATTACTACCGATACAGCGCGATGTCCTACAACTGGCTGCCAGACGGCCAGAATGAGTCCGATGCTCAGTATCTAACCGAAGCGGCCACACTGATGCCTGAGGATATTGCCGCCTTGCATTATCTATATGGCCCCCCGCAGGATCGTGACGATGATGTGTACGTTCTCCACGCCCCCTATGAGTGGGATCTGAATGGTGCATACGCAGACTTGGCTGAATCATTAAATGCCGCCTATCACGAATACCCTTCCGGTTATGTATCAATCGTTGACGCTGGTGGTGAAAACACGTTGATCATCAACCAGAACAACCCGCTCACCCTTACACTTGAACCTGATAGCTGGCTGGATACTGGCGGAGGCTACCAACTTCAAGGCTATCGGGACCCAAACCTGTATCTTGCCGAGGGCACCCAGATATACCGCCTGATTACCGGCGCGGGAGATGATCAGCTGACAGGCACATTTAGCGGGAATCATATTCAGTCGAACGGCGGGAATGATCATATTTGGGGCGGTACCGGCCATGATATCATCGAGGCCGGATCGGGGGATGATGTCACCTATTATCGTGGTGGCAACGATTCAATTCTTGGCGGTGATGGCCAGGATACACTGGAGATTGAAGCTACTGACTCCTTCGGGTTGTACAAATTTTTTACCGCCAATGATGAGCTGCGCTTACTGAATTTACTCACGGCGGAACAGATACAGCTCGATTCAGTTGAAACCCTCAACTGGGGCACCATGACCCTTGGCAGTGCGCAACTGTTTGCGGATATCAAACAGTATAACGCTGAACTGATTATTCCCGGTGACGCGCCAGCACTCGCCGAGGCATCGATTCTTTCCCCGGGCCTTGACCATGGTCTTGCCACAGCAGAGCAGGCACAACTGTATCGAACCTACCTCGGCGCGATGGGACGCGCGCCGGATCAATCCGGTTTTGAGTGGTGGTACGAGACACAACAGGCGCAATCCCTCAGCGGATCAATAATCGCAGGCTATTTTATTGACTCACCGGAATTCATTGCCCTCGCTGACCAATCCCGGGATGGAGCCGTCTCCAACCCGGAATTTCTCGCGCACGTGTACACGAATGTATTCGGTCGCGAAGCTGATGCCGAAGGCTATGCCTGGTGGCTGAACGAACTCGACTCCCGCGCCCAGTCTCAGGCGGATGCTTTTCACCTGATGGCACAATCAGATGAGTTTGTCCTCCTTACCGCCGGGAATATCTATAACTGGCCCTTACTCTGAGGCCCAGGATGCAGCAGCACATACACAACCGGTATTAAAAACAAGGTAATCAGCGTTGATGCCAGCAGCCCACCAATTACGGCCCGGGCCAGTGGTGCCTGGGCATCTGCGCCCTCCCCGATACCCAACGCCAGCGGCAACAAAGCGAGTATTGTAGTCAGTGTCGTCATCAATATCGGTCGCAGGCGACGTCGCCCGGCTTCCAGAACCGCCAGTTGGACATCGGGGAAATCATTCCGGTACAACTGTCCAGCCTGATCAACCAGCAGTATGGCATTATTAACCACAATCCCGCCCAAAAGAATGCAGCCGATCCCGGATTGAAGGTTCAGCGTACTCCCCGTGACAAACAGGATGACAAGCACACCTATCGCCGCCAGAGGTACTGAAAACATGACCACTACGGGTGCCTTGAATGACTCATATTGGGAAGCCAGAACCATGTATACCAATACCAGGGCCAACACCAGAGAAACCAGCAAATCATAACCTTTGGATCTGACAATATTTCATCCAGTGAACATCGTTCTGCATTCTCCAGCTGTACCAGAATGCGATAGGAATTACCGTTTTCATAAACCTGCTTAAACCTACTCATGGTTTAAACGAGCCTATCCCTACAGCGCAGGGTGCGCGGAAAGCAAGGTAGTGCTTTCCTGAATCAAGTCGGGACTCATGCCCGGTCTACCATCAAGGCGAGCCTCAACGGAGTAACTAACCCGATTCACACGACGAAAGTGACGCCAGCCACTCAGAAAATCTAATGATGTTTCGAGTGGTTGGTACCAACGCTGAAGTTTGTGGTAATACTGATAATCCCCGAGCGCCATCCTTACAGGCGGATGCTCGGCCTTAACGGTACCCTTCGCGTTAATACCAATGAGTTGTTTTGGCGGCTTTTCTTTAAAGCCATAATGCCGACGACCAATCACTAACGCGGCCGCATGGTGATCTGAGAAACCGTGTCGATCGCGATACTTCATCCGCCCCAGTAATGAGGTATAAGCCGGATTGACGTGATAAAGGCGTATGCCGCGTTTTATGCTTTGCGTTTCAATCAAGTCCTTGATCTTGCCGTAAGCAAAGGCATTCAACATGCGGGCATACTGAGGATGATCCTGCTTTTGGTATTGCCGTTTCTTCTGCTGAAAATCCAGCTTTTCGATCACCACTGCTTTACTTTGCTGTGCGGCAAAGTCCATCAGGTCGCGTACGGCATCCCCAATAATGGCTGCCCGTTGAGCATCATTCTTATAGTGTAACGGTAAGTCAAACGTTCGGTGTTGCAGTGGGTTACCGTTTCGATCCAGCTCGACGACCGCTAAGTGATCCAGGTTGACATCCACACCGATGACACCTTGGTCATCACCGATCCACTCTGCTTGCTCTGTTGGTCCTGCCACTTCCACGCTAACGAGTAACCGCCAACCTTTTTTGTCTCGCTTAAATCGAAAACTCAGGGGTTGCCCTTTGATTGATTTATTGTGTTTTTTAGCCTGATTCTGCCAAACGGCTTGGGCAATCGCCGCCTTACCATGCTTGAATTGCAGGTGATCAATGTTAATGGTCGTGCCAAACGTGGCGCGTAATTGGTGGGGCACCAGGAGTTTTAGCTGGTAAGCACCTTCTTGCTCACTGGGCGATAGCTGGGCATTTTGACACCCCCAGGATTCATCATGAGAACCCACCAAGAGAAATTCACGGTGTCGCGCTTCGTGCCAGCGTTGTTTCCAGCCTTCAATGGCCGAACCCGTTTCTAACGCTTGACGCTCTTTCAGCAGCTTTCGACCACCAAAACAAATCGGTGTTTTGTTTTCCTGTTTTTCGGCCACCAAGGCGGACTGCTTTTGCTGCCAACGACGCAGTTTAACTTCCTTCTGTCGTAACCTGTTGCGAAGTTGTTTTGCCTGTTGCGGGCTGCCTTTCTCTGCAACATGATCACAGCGCTTCTTTAGCTTGTTGAGCGTTTTCTCCAGCTGTTTGATTTTAACGTCCAGCGTCACCAGCCGGTTGTTTCGATTGGTTTGGTAAGACTGGATTAAGCCTTTAATGCTTTGCCGTACGCCTTGAAATACCCGATAGCTGAACGGCATCCCCATTTCATGCATAAACTGGGTACGATTCAATTGCTGGGCTTTAGGCTTTTGTAAGTTAGCAAACCAACGAAACTTCACTTGATTCCACAGCTCGGCATATTGACACAATGCCGCATCCTGCTCATGAATCAAATCAAGCCGGGTTTCAAAGGTGAGTGTTTTCGTTGGCGTATCCACTAGGCGATAGCTCGTTGATTTTTACGACGATAGCCAACAGGCGTACGGAAATCTGAGAAAAATCGTGATTCTTTTTCCCAGTGACGAAGGGTGGAAACGGCCACACCCAGCAGAAAAGCGGCTGCGCCTATCGATAGAAATTCAGCCATAATCATCACCTCCATCCATGAGAAAACAATACTGTACAAGCTACTGTATATGAGTAGGTTTAGTCAAGTATTTCGTTAACTGTTAAAGCCCTGACAATCCGGGTGAGCTTTCGGTAAGTGTCCCGTACGGTGGCGATCTGGCCCAGTGTGACACTGACACCATCTCGCTGCATGACTTCAGTTTTGCGAACCTGATTCAGATCCACGAACTCCGCTGGAACCAGAAGCGTAACCTGATAGCGGCCCTGTTCGATTGTGCCGGTGGGCAAATCCAGGTTGGCATCACGAAGGGCATCCAGAATATTATTCACCGGAATATTCAGGGCGGTAATTTTTGCAGGATCAAGCTCCACTCGAACTTCTCGGTCGAAACCGCCCCAAGGGTCAACCTGAGCCACCCCCGGCAGACGCACCAAGCGATGCCGTAACTGGTTCTCCATGATTTCGGTCATTTCCACCGGGTCGAGACGACTGGAAATCCCCAAAATCACAACCGGAAAACTATCGATATCAAACTTGCTCACCCGTGGCCCGACAACATCATCGGGAAGTTCATTCACTTCGTCTTCCAGCGTGGCTTGCAAGTCCATCGCGGCGGCATCAATATTAGTCCCCCAGCCAAAACTGACCCGCACCGAGCTGTCACCCTCTTCTGAACGGGATTCAATTTTTTCAATACCGGGAACCGTCGCAATAATTTCTTCGATAATCTGCGTAACCAAGCGCTCCACGACTTCGGGACTGGCGCCCTCATAGTCAGCTCTCACAGTTAACGTGGGCAATTCAATGCTGGGGAGTAAGTCAATTTGCAGCCGGCTGAGCGCGACGCTGCCGATAACCAGCACCATCATTGTCAACATCACAACTGTGACGGGCCGCTGAACACTCAATCGAGGCAAATTCATTGCACATGCTCCCGGCTTGGAGGGATTGCCTGGGTCGCGCTGATTTGCTTGGCGGGAATCTGAACCGGCATGCCGTCATCCAGCAACTGCTGGCCTAAAGTGACCACCTGCGTAGCAAGCAGCCGCTCCATCACCTGTTGGTCTGCTTCCGCAGTCAACTGTATTTGAACTTGCCCCGCATTCTGAATGCCGGGTTGTACCGGAATCCAGCGAGCGGTTTGCCCCTCATCCACGATAAAAACTCCAAACGCTGAATCACGCTGGCTCAACGCTTGCTCTGGCACTAAAATCGCATCCTGAACCCGTGTCAGCTCAACCGTTGCCCGAACAAACATACCGGGTTTCAACCTGCCATCGACATTGGCAATTTTAAGCTCGACTCGGGCCTGACGGGTATTTTCACGAAAAACAGGGGCAATTCGGACGATTTCCCCGAGGAACTGGAGGCCCGGAAATACATCCGTGCTTACCGATGCCTGCTGACCTGACTTGAGTTGTCCATAGTCTCGCTCAGTGACGTAAAATACCGCCCTGATCGGGTTCAATTCAATGATTCGCAACAACGGGGTGTTGGCGGAAACCGTGTCACCCTCCTCCACAAAGCGCTCGCCCACAATGCGCTGGCCATCACCCCCTTGCCAAATAGCATTAATTCGAGTGTAGCCCAGGCGAATCTGGCTGAGATTAAGCAGCGATTCCGCCCGCTGTAACTCTGCACTACTGACTTCGAGCTGCGTTTTTCGGGTTAATTGTGCGATCACGGCAGCATCGTAAGCCGATTCCGAACTCAAACCCCGCTTGCGTAACGCCGATACCCGGGAAAGCTCACGCTCGGCAATCTCCAGCAAACTTTTAGCCTGTAACAAATTTGCTTTCGCCACAGCCATCTCGGCCTCAGCTTGTGCTACAGCCTGCAAGTATTCTGCATTATCCAGCTCGACAACGACCTGCCCCCGGGTAACCGGGTCTGCAAGATTAACGTGCAATCGTTCGACTCGGCCGCTGATTTTGGGTGCAACAATCAACTGCCCTTCGGCCTCCAGCGTTCCGGTAAACTCTCTGCGCTGTGCAATCGAACCGATGTGTATATCTGCCAGCTCAACGGGAATGGCGGCGGCTTGAGCGCCCCGGTTTTGCGGTGTACCCGAATCCTGCATAAAGCGCCAGGTAATTGCGCTACTCAGGCAAATAACAAGCACAAAAACGACACCGGCTCCGATATTTTTTCTCATTCTGGCCATATTCCTGTAAGTGGATGAAAGCGTTGTCAATTATTCTGACATATCAGGACTGGGGAGGAATACCAGCTTTACATTCTCTTAACGATTACCTGAGGATTACATTTGCAGAGACGGTTACAACAGGCTGAACTCGAGCGACCATGATCAACAAATATACAGACTGTAACACTATGGCGGTTTTATTTTTTTCAGAAATATGACAGTATCAATCTACACCCTTCGGGGAAATCAGAGCGCCTCCAGCGCTAAAGGGGAGTTTATAACTCCCCTTTTTTCCAGCTCTAAACCATTTTCAATCTCCAGATAACACCCGTTATAAAATAACCTTCACAAGAGCTCCCGCCTGTCCGATATTTTTTTCACTAAAATTTAAGCACTTACGCAAATCAAAAATAAAATACAAAAAAAATAAAAATTGTTGAGGGGAATCCGGCAGGTTTGTCGCAACATAAATTAAGGCCGACAGTTGCGGACTATTTTTATTGGAGACCAACGTTGGTATTCGACACTAACGTCGGTCTTCGACGCTTAAGTGCTATAAACTAAAGTACGGCTGAAGTACGGAATGAGATAAATCGTCGTGAGGCATCGCGCCAACATGAAAAACATTAACGATGAAACAGTACTTGCAAATACTTTCAAGGATGAACTGAATATGAAACGGGCTTCACACCGAATTAAAGTCAAAAAGCTGAGTCTGTGGGTCTTACTTGCTTTCTTTCTGCACCCCGTTGGTTATGCGCTTGCTATCGCAGATTCACCCGAGATGGTGCCTTACATATCTGTGCGCTGCATCCCCGAAAGCCAAATCTTCGAGATCCGTACGTTCGAGTTTCTCCGTGCCGATCATCCCGATACCGGTCGGGTTCAATTGGAGAACCGTAAAATCACAGCAGGGCCTTACGGAATGTACCCGCTTGAGAACGCGTCTATCTCCTGTCAGTTAAATGAAGATGTAATCGTTACAAACCTGCAAAAAAGCAAAGGCGGCCGGTTCACCAACACCGCCAAAGCCACCGTGGAAATGAACGGCACTCCCTTGATCAATAATGTGCTGATTGCCGGTTCCACCCCTGTTGATGCAACCTTCCTTTATGGTTTGTTAATTCAACAACGTGGACACCATTATTTTTCCCAGGCCGAAGTCGCCAATTCTCAATTACAGCGAGGTGTGATTCTGCTTGATATCGCGGCACGAACCTACGACTACCAAGACATTGAGAGTGCGTTTGACACCTACATTGCCAAAGTCCACTGCAGCAATCATTACATTCACAACTCGCACAAAATGTTAACCGATGGAGATGACTATCAGTTCAGAGACCAAAGCGGCTGCAATCGCCTTTCACGAACGGCGCGACGTCGATTTATAGAATGGCCAACGTTCTAATTCTGAAAAAACGATCCGGTGTGTATTGACGTTTCATGATCGCAATCTACGAGTCATTCCTTCGGTAAAGCCGAAGGATCAGCGTCTGCTGTTACGATTACTGACAACAGAAATATTAACCAATTAATCAACAAGTTATAGCAAATTCAAATTGATCATTAACCACGATCTTTTCGAATCTGTTTCAAAATTTCGATTGCCTTCCTGCGTTTGGCCTTAATCAAGTTCAATTCATCTTCCAGCTTCATCCTCGTATCATCGGATAATTCTGCCTGTAGCTTGCGTTTTATAGCCTTGATGCGTTTCTTCAATATTTTTGCTTTATCGCGGATTTGTTCCCGGCGTTTTAATTGCTCTCGCTTTTCTGCGTCCAGAAACAATTGAATTTTCTTTAACGCTTTCATCACTCTACTGGATTCAGGCATCGCTACTGTACCTCACTCAACACTAACCCTGATGTTTATTTCGTGCCAGTTCTTCTATTTCGTCAACCGCCAGATTAAGCTCCATTTCAGCAGGGTCAACACCGGCACTGACAGATTTCATGATGATTTCAGCAGAGTCCACCAGTGCGCTGATAATCTGGCTGGAGTAATGGCCATCTTTGAGCAGTGAGCCAGACACAGCTCCCGGAATATGGCCCGCCCTTATGATCTTGAAGAGATCCCCATTTTTGATCAAGTCCGCCTGTTCAGCGTAGATTCTAATCCGGTCACAAGTCAGCAAGTCGTGCCCCTTTTCAAACTGTTGCAGACGTAACAACTCCCGAATACATTCTGCGATACGGATGCGAAAGTTATTATATTGCTCGACAACCCAGGGATTGTCAGACTCAATAAAGTGAATGAGGTTTTTATTGAGATGCTTACTCGCTTTTACGGACTCAATCAATTTCTGACAGGCTGAAAGAAGCTGTACCAGCAACACACTCTGATTGGGTGTCAAGCCGGCCTGAACACTCGATGCGAACTCCATTATCTCGGCATAGAGCTGTTTAATATAACGCTCGTAAAGATCCTCAATACCATGAAACTGCTCCTGACCTCGGATCTCGGGTAGCTCATGGCTCAAATCAGCCTTACTACTCTCCACCAGATCACGGGGAATCGACATGCCTCGCAGCACAACTTCCAACGTATTACTGTAAAGATGTCGAACTTCCTGAATCAACGCTTGTATTGCCGTATCCGGATACAGCTTCGCCGACGCATTCAGGTATTGCGCCTTGACGACTTCAACCCGCTCATCTGTTTTGTTTACAGGAAGCCGGAGCTCTGCACGACGGTTTTTATCTGGTAGCCAGGTTTCCAGTTTCGTCACCAGCGTCGCGGTGAACGGGATCATAATCAGGATGCCCATCAAATTGAACAAGGTATGAAACACAGAAAGTTTAAGGGTGTAATCATCATCTGCTATGGCTAACGCGGCGGACACCCAATCCACTGTATGCTGCAATGGCACAATTATTAACAAGGTTAAAAGACCGGTACTCACGTTAAAAATAACATGGGCAAACGCCAATCGTTTACCTTCAACATTTGCACTCAACGCGCCGAGGATTGCGGTTATAGTGGTGCCAACGTTTGCACCAATCGCCAGCGCCAATGCATTGGTATAGGTGATTTGTCCACTCGACAAGGCGGTAATCGTCAGCACCAGCGTCGCATGACTCGACTGCATGACCACAGTCGCAACGATCCCCAGCAGGGTATAAATCAACAACCCTTTAAAACCGGGAATGGCATACTGGGTTAGGTCAATTTGGTCACGAAAGGCATCAAAGCCCTCTTTCATGTGGTGGATGCCGAGAAATAGAAAACCAATTCCGGCAAAAATATACCCCAACCCCTGCCATTTTTTATTCCGCTGGAGCACCAATACCGCCCCAAACACCAGTAATGGCATGGCATAGGCGGAGATATTCACTTTCAGACCAAAGCCTGCAACCAGCCAGGCACCGGTGGTGGTCCCCAGATTGGCACCAAAAATGATTCCAATACCTTGACTTAGGCTCAACAAACCCGCACTCAAAAAAGAGATCGTCAACACAGAAATCAAGGAGCTGGACTGCATCAGCGTCGTAGTTGCAACCCCGAACGCCATGCTCTTGGGCAGCGTGTCGGTAGTTTTCTGAAGAACGCGTTCCAGTACCCCGCCGGTAAACGCTTTGAAGCCTTCTTCCAGGGACAGCATGCCAAATAAAAAAATCGCAACACCGGCGCAGATCTGAGTCAAATTATCGCTTAACCAGAATAGATAACTCAGAATCACCAGCAGCACCGGCAACAAAATTCTCTTAATCAATGCAGTCAATACACGCCCCCACACTTCAACTCCAATTATTCAGGATCGACTCCGAACCAAACAGGTTTCTGCCAATCATTCTTTTATTTGTGCCTGGATACAGTTTAGGACAGCTATCCACGAGTGACAGGTTCTACGCCCCCTATTGTTCTTTCCATTGATTCAACGCAATTTAGGGGCGGCAAATACCACAGTGGAACTGTTCGGTAATTCTGTGAAACAATATCGCCATATGCTGAACAGTACCCGCCTTTTCCGGCACCGCATTCAACGCGATGGTAAACACCATGAACAGACAGAAACCAATATTGAACATGGCAACCCGCACAATTCGACTCTTCTTCGCATTCTGTGCCCTGGCGCTGATTGGCTGTAGCCAGCAAGATCTGCATTTTGCTATTGAGTACGATCAGGTTAATGGCCTTAAAAAAGGGGCTCCGGTTACCTACCAGAGCAACCCCGTTGGCATCGTCGAGGCAATTGACTATACCGATCAGGGCACATTCTTGGTGGCCGTCGCACTCACCTCGGAACACGTATCCCTGGCCACAGAGCAAACCGAATTTGTCATCCGCAATAATCAATCCGGAGATGGCTTTGTCGACCTCATTGAAGGCTCCGCGCAAGGTGCCCTCATCCAGGACGGCAGCAAAGTCAAAGGGTCTACAGCCCTTGATGCATTGGCAGGTACCTTTGAACGGAAACTGGGCGCGCAATTGCAATCCTTCACGGCTACGATGCAACAGGCCTGGGCAGACCTTCAGGGTATCCCTGTGGAAGAGCAAATTGGACAACTTGAGCAGCAGATTGAACATTTTCTTAACCAGTTTGAAAGCGCCGGAAAAACCACGCAAGACACCCTGAAAGAGCAGGTTATTCCGGCATTACGGGCACAAATCGAGCAACTTCGTAAAAAGCTGGAAAGCCTCCATCGTGAAGATGAAATACCCCCGCTGGAAGAACGCCTTAACAATCTAGAAAATGCTATTGAAGCTTGATTCCGACACAATAGAATCGCATTCGACTCAGAAAATCTAAAAACATCAGAAGATCAACAAAATAAAAGGCTAATCTATGCACTTACTCAAACATGTCCCCCTGTTCGCGGTAATTCTGATCATTTACAACATCACAGCATTCATGGGTGAAGGTTCTACACCGATGGAGGCCGCCCTGTTTTCATTGAACCTGGTTTCCGGCGCAACCCTGACCCTCACGCTGGACATGTTTATGGTGTTGCTGGGCCTGCTGGTGATGTTTATCGAACTGCTCAAAGCCACTCGATCTTCCGTGGCCTCGGTGATTGATCACGGACTCTCAACGGTCGTATTGATTGTTTTTATTCTGGAACTGATTCTGGTGAAAAACACGGGCACCCCCGGCTTCCTGGTGTTAACCATTCTCGCCTTCCTCGATGTCGTCGCCGGTTTTACCGTCACGATTTCATCTGCTCGACGGGATGTAATGGTCGAGCACTGAACGCGAGAATATCTGGTTAAAGACGACATTTAGACAAAGACAACATCAGGTCAAAGACAACAGTGCCTGCGCCAGACGGGCATTGTCGTAATATGGCGCAGAGGCTTCCGTGACCAACTCCGTCTGAATCAGCTCGATACCTCGCTTGCGAAACCAGCTGCGGGACAACCCCGCATCATATCGACTCAGCTCATTGTCAACTAACACGTAGTTCAAGAGGTGTGTATCTTCAACTTTGTCACCGACCCCTTGCCTCAAATATTGCAACAAAGTCTCGATACTGTCGGTCAAATTCATGCCAAACTGTTCCGGGTCAACCCCGAGATTCGGCACATAAACTTTGGGTGACGCATTACGTGCGACAGCACGGCCGACACCATCGGGTAATAGCGTTGCAATAATGCTGGAATAAAAACTGCCGGGGGGATAACAGATCAGGTCCGCATCATGGATCAGCTTTGCCACTTTTTTGCGCAACTGAACTACCGCCGGTTGATCCATTTGTGCCGACCCCGACAACCACATACGACTAATCCGGGAAGCTATGGGTGGTACCTCTTTACCTGTAAACAGGTGCTGCCCCAAAACCGTTTCACCGTTCTCCAGCTGAACTGCGAGGTGCAACGGGTCGTTAACAATGGGGCGCACAATACCCTGCACGACCAATAGTTTGGAAAATAAAAACAAAATCGGGTCAAGGTGCTCCTGGTAATTCAGGTACCCCCCGGTCAATATTAAATTACCGATACTCGCACCGGCCAGATCGAAATGCTCCGGCATGGCCTCCCGGAAAAAGCCAAGCTGTAAACGGATCAAACGCCGCATCGGATTAGGCACAGAACGAATCAATGGATGCTGACCGGCAATCAAGTCCTCCAGTTCCTGCAATAACGCCACCCCGGTTGCCTGTTCAGACAAACGGTAATTGGCCAGTGCATAGACTTCCGGGTTGCCTGTAATACTGTCATCTGCCAAAGCCATCAACCGGCTGCGAACATCCCCTACTGCAGGCATGTTGAAAACCTGCCTCAGTTTCGCCGAACTCCCACCCGAATCAAAAGGAGTTAAAAGATGAATACTGTTTCGGGTGTAGGTCGTCAATTCACGACTGAGCCCTTTTAATGCCGTTCCCCCTGTGAAAAACAGCACTGATGACCCCAGTTCGGGTAAGCGCCGATAGCGTTCAAGGCGGACAGGGTCTGGAATTTTGACTTCTCGGGTAACCGTGATAGGCGGCATAATCCTCACAACATCTTATTTTCAATACAGATTTAGGATACCCAGCATATCACTGATTAAGCGGCAAAACGATTATCCGTCCTGTGATTCTTACATAAACCGAACTTCTCGGGTTTACTGATCCTTCTGCTTTCAACGATGCTGGTTGCACTACTGGCCTAGACCAATAACGCAGAGCCGTCATCTCCCACAGCGTTGATTCCCGGTGAACGACCGGTATAAAACTGTTCATAATACTCTAAATTGACACTCGCATTTTCATCACGGTCTTGTGAATGATTACAGTAAACGCAATGAAATATCCTATCCGAAAGTTTCAGGTGCTCGTTTTTCTTTCTACATTTTGAGCATAATTTCGACGATGCAAACCAGCGGTCTGCCACAATCAACTTCCCACCCTTCCACGCTAATTTATATGAAAGTTGTCGCCGGAATTCGAACATACCTACATCCGCAATCGATCTAGCCAACTTTCGATTTTGCATCATACCTCTAATATTCAAGTCCTCGATCACCACTTTGCTAAAGTGTTTACTCAAATATTTAGTGAGTTGATGTAGTGTGTTTAACCGAATATCTGCTATGCGCTTGTGTAAACGGGCAATCTTTTGCTTCTGTTTCTGATAGCCTGAGCTACCTTTAATTTTCCTTGCGAGGTGTCGTTGATAGCGCTTTAACTTTGTCAAGGCATGTTTGAGTGGTTTCGGGGTATGCCAGTGTGTTATGCCTCCATTGGACAACGTAGCCAGTGTCTTGATCCCTAAATCTACACCACATGCTGCTTGGTTTTTGCTCGGCAATACGGGTAAATCATCCGCAATGGAAAAAGACACATACCACTTATCGGCTTGGCGACTTATGGTCATGCTGTGAATATGACCATCAAATTTAATCGGTTCGGCCATTGTCACCCAACCCAGATTGGGCACTTTGACTTTATCACCAATAACTCTAACCTGATCGCCACCAACATAGAAGCTATCAAGGCATTTACCTTTCTTCTTGAACGTCGGTCGTGATTTTTTCAGGTGTTTGGGTTTGCTCGATGACAGATCTTCAATCCAATCTTTGTACGCTCTGTCCAGAAAGATAAAAGGTTGTTGGGCCGCATACTTTGTTACCTCATACATCCAAGGAAACTCGTCTTTCTTTATCGCATTCAGTTGCTTTTTTAACGCCTTGCCATTCGGCTTGGGCAAGCAAGGGTTTACACAATGGGCCTGATACTGCTTATTCCACTGGTACACCCCCCAATTCCAACAAAAACGGGATACGCCAGAAGCCTTGGCAAAATAGGCCCGTTGAATATTGTTAGCAAACAGTTGCGTTTTAAACGCCAATTGTCGGATTGAAGAATCGTTCATCCCCGGATGATACTTGTACATACAACCAGTATCAACCGATTTATTTTGACGCTCTTGTCCGGTTTTTATTTGGATAGATTAACTTCAATAACCTAGACATTAACGCTCAACAAAAGACTCCAGAAAATGAGCATCAATTCCTTTTAATTCAAATAAGAACGAGTAACATGGAGCGTTGGTCATACAGAAACAGAAACACTCTCATAGGACTGAGGTTACAAATATGGAGATTTATTGGCTAGCCAGGGATTTGAACAAGGTACCGTTCGGAAGGCATCAATTTATTGTCATCATTACAGGGAAAGTATCAAGAACGTTCAAACTGCAGAAATCAAACCAAACAATCGTTACTCGTGATCTCGGAAAAGGATATGGGCTGGTTTTAGGAGCCCACAATGTTCCACCAAGTAACCAAAACAAACCTGCAAAATTCAACCGGCTTATGTTTAAAGCATTTGAAAAGGCAGATTTGGCTGCAGCAAAAGAGTTTTTAACTTCTTCGAAACCTTCCGGTCACGCATTTTGGGAAAACTATAAACCAGCCGAAGCGAAGCACGTGCACCCCAAACAGGGCTATACAGCAGAACAACTAGCAAGACAAATTCTGGACGCAATTGATCACTACATAATCAACGAAAAGAATACTAACATTGCATATCCTCCACCCTGGCTTGGAAAAAACAGCAACAGCTGGGCAAGTTCAATTATGGATGTTGTTCCGGCAAAATTAGCTCCAAATGCCAGCGATTTCAAAGGGGCAGACGCCGCTCATGATGTCAGAATACCTGCAATGTACTTTACCGGAATTTGCTCCCCATGCACGATACAAAATCCAGCTCACAGGTAATAACAGAACTCACTTTTCGCATTTCTGCTGCAACCTCAGGTATCTATATTTTCGTATGCTTAATAGCAATTGCGAGAGGAGCGACACAGGAACTCAGTACTGCGCCACTAACATCTGACGACCCGTATTGGGTGGCCCTGTTTTTAAGCACTTGGCTCCTGGTTCCAGCCATCCCTTCTACAGCGGTGAGATATAAAAGATCAAAACTAGCAGGACTTGCAACCTACTGGGCGACAGCATTCACACAAACAACAGGACTATATCTAGTCGTGAGCTACATGGCTCTGGATCCTGAGTCTGAGATTGGGAGCTCTGCACTCCCTCTGCTAGTCTGGGTATCTCTACCTCTGGCAGCGATTTATTACCCTTTATTTTATTGGGGCGATTTTCAAAACCTGATTCGCAAATCGATAATCTCCTTGGGTGTCCTTCTGATTCTCTACGGCCACTGGTTTAGAGTCCTAATATAAGGCCAACCAATCTAATGGATCGAGTATGTGTCAGTGAGCATAATGCCTAAAGCATTTGAGTTGATTTCCCCATCGGAAATCAAGGAAGAATATGGATTTTCGACTATGATTGCTTGCACGTCATCACTTTGAATTGCAAGTTGGCGTATCTTCTCAGTGATATTCACGGTTGCTTTAGTAGGGCAACGGATAGCCAAATTGCCGATGCCGATGCCGATGCCGATGCCGATGCTAGGCTATGAAATGATATTAGGTGGAAATATGGTTCACAAAACTCAAACAATTTTAATTTTGATCTTATATATGTCCGTGATGGGGTGCTCAACTATTAAAGTTCATATTGATACCCCGACAAGGCAACTTATACCATATCAAGGCACTTATCATTCGGTCGAGCTAGCACAAGATTCTCTTGCCAACTACCAAATGTACGGTGAATTTCAATTACAGATAAATAACTTAATATCTAGCTTGTTACTGGATACAGTAGTTCTTCCCTATGATCTGTTAGCACCAATAATTGTGTCTACGTGTCATCCTGATATTGAGAATGGTGTAAAATGACTTTGTGCAGGAAATTGAATTGCAATTCAGGGTCTTACCTAAATCCTGCAATCTATATGTCTGAATCGATTCGATACGACTATAGCGACATTTAGTGTCGATGGATCACCATTTTGCACACCATGCAACTGAAACAAGCGTAATTCACTTGATTGGACTGTTTAAATTATAATCATCTCTATCGTCAACCGGAGCAACAGGCCAAAGTCTGCCTGACTCCAAATCTGGAATTTGCTTAGTCGAAGAATTTAAGTATAGGTATTTTGGTCAATGAATAAACGACAGCTTTAACCAGTCAGCCCACGGAGTTGGGTGAAGATGGTTGCTCGGAACGTTGACCTTAAGCTGATTCCCACCACGCAAGAGTTGTCCAGCAGTACGTACCAGAAAAGTTCGGATAGTTTGAATTTCCCATCGTTTCAATTCGTCATTATCGCTCAGTAGTGCCATCCAGCGTACCGTGTTATACGCCAGCACAGCGCATTGGAAAATTAATGAGCTGGCCATGAAATCATGGCTCTTGATTTGCGCCAGCCCCATTTGGTTCTTAGCTTCATCCAACCAGGTTTCACAAGTTGCGCGCTTTCCGTATGTCGTGTGTGCTTGCCAAGGAGACAACCGCTCTGTGGTTACGTAGCAGAAGTAGTCGTAAACGGGCTCATTCAGCAAGGCTTGTTGAGGGCCTTTGGTGATGAGAGCAGTTTTACGCCGCACAGCAACAAAGCGACGTGACCGCTCCCATTGACCGCATTGATGGAAAAAGTCACACTGTTCCCAATCGGTATGACCCGGTACTCGTTGCCAAGCTTGCTTGTCCAACAAAGCGGCAAGGCCTTTGAGTTTCACTTTAATCAGGTAACCATGGCGAGCCTGATCCAGCCAGTCCATGAGCTCTCCAACAAAGAATCCTGAATCACCTCGGAATAGCAGCCGCATTTTGGGTGGCATCTGCGCAGAAAGTTGCTGCATGAAGCCTACAATGCCGTTGCTGGTGTAGGTGCTGCCACTGCGCAACCATGCTTGCAAAATTTCTTTGGTGTGGCTGCAAAAGGCAACCAGTGGATGATAAGAATTAGAGCCTTTTTTCGTTGGGTTGTAGCCTTTTTCAGCACCTTCCTGTTGACCGTAAACGGTTTTGACAGTCGAGTCCACATCAATCCAGCCTCGATAGAGGGTTCCGGGCAACCAAGTACCGGACTTCAATGCTCTATGCCAAATTCCCTGACGCAAGGTGTGATTAATCTGTTCGAGCTGGGTGACATGCTTGAGCTTTCCACGACGGAAAATACGACCCAATGTACTGTCATCTGGAATCGATAGCCACCCCCCCACTTCACGCAGCACCTGATCTGCCCACACAGAAACCACCTTCCTGAGCGAAGTGGCACCGGCGATGATGCCGATAATCGTTAGGTAGATTGAGTCGCCCAAGCTGTAACGAGCCGTGTTGCCGCGTTGCAAATCAAGATGCTTCTGGCAAGCCTCGGTAAAACCGATGTGATCGAGGAAATGCATGGCAGGGATAATGCCAGCTTGACTAGTCAGCTTTTTTCCGGTGTGTTGATAGCGAATTTTTGCGGCTGGTTTTTTGGCACTTTTATGGGTATTCTTGATCATGAAAAAGGTGACTCTGATGTGCTTGGTTGTTTGATGATAACCAATTGAATCAAATCGCCTTTTTCTTTTCAAGTACAATGTTGTTTGCAGAATTTAGGTCTTATTTTAAGCTTGAGGTCATCTGTCAGATATTCTAATTTCCCCAAGATTCGGAATTAGTCTTTCTTAAACTGAGTACGAGACTGTGATTAGCTCAGCGGGAATTCAAGTATAGATAGAATGCCTGCTGAGATACTACAAACAATTAAACTCCATTCCCAAGAATTAGAAAATATGATTCCGATTTCTCCACCGAACAATAATATAATCAAGGAGCTGGCAAACAAGTAACTGAGAGATAGCTGCGATAGCGATTATCCACGAGTGAATAATATGGTCATTCGCAGAACTCATCAATTCCAATGTAATATGATATGGCAATAAAAATATCTGAACAGCGAAGTAGAATACAGTCGAAGCCATTCCGCCATCGTAGCCTATTCCCACCAAATTTAGAATTAGAAGACCTACCAGACCGGTAACCCCATACAATCTAAAAATATATGAGCATACTTTTTTTGGCACAGACCTGTCTCCCTTATTGGGTAACACCAAAATACTTCGAGGGGACCGGTTTATTAAAACCAGGAACAGACACAGGTGGTGTGGGTATTGGCTTAACACCAGACGCTTTCAACAATCCAGCAATAAATGAATTGGAGTTATACCCATCATCAGCCAACCACCACACCTCATTTCCAACAGTAGCGGGGAAAAGATCATAGTCCAAATGATCTTTGTACTGTTTGTCAAGAACAAAAAGAGCCTCAATAAACTCAACTTCATTCCTGTATTTCTGCGGAACCTTTACACTAAGTGATTGCCCAGCTGAATGGGGAGTTTTATCTGCACCACGATTATTATTACTGACGAGCTTTCCCCACTCGGGACCCGCACCAAAAGTCACATATAACTTTTGATTACCATCCTTTAAAACGAATCTCTTATCTTTTTTATATAATGCTTGATTATTAGGGGTAACCCTCAGTAAAGTATGGAAATTATCGCCAGCCACGCTGTGCCACTGCAATTCAATCATTATTCGTCGTCCTTGTGTTAGTGAATCATGGTGCCCATTAAAAAAGTTATTGTGCCCGTGCATTGAAAAATTTGCCAGCATTCTCCTTAACCGGACGGATCATCCGCCTAAAGCACACTCAACAAACAGAGCCGTTTTTGAAACAGCCCGCTTTTTATTATCAAAACGGGCTTCTCAATAGTTGAATTTACTTCTGGGTTGTTTTCGCTTGTGTATCAATATTTGCGACAGCACTAAACATCCGACTTCGCTCAATATTTAGTCGCTTTTTCGATTCGGGTTCATACAATGCACATAGCTTATCTGAGCATTGAATTTTATAGGCGATTATTTCTGACAATTCGCCCTTTTCATCCTTTATCGTAATTGTTTCCAGTTTGCTAAAGCCATATTCAGTATTTATTGCACCAAATTCACCGAACTGTTGCTCTCCAAATGCACGACCTTTTTTAGTGGCCTCATTTGATAGCGCAATACAAATTAACATGAATAAAGCGAAAGCAACTAACCACGATAAAGCAACAAAGCTACCACTCTCAACACTTTCAAAAAAACGCTTTACGGAATCGGAGGGAGGCCAACGACTGAAAACTGATGTATTGAGAGCCTTACTTATTATGTAGAACCCAACACAAAACAGACCAGCAACAATAGAAAAGGCGGCAGGCAAAGCTGAAGACTGTAGAATACCCTGGAACCCCCAAACGAGCGCGAGACTAAAATCAAGAGGAAATTCTGACAGGTCTAATCCCCAGAACTGTAAATATTGATCATAGTAGAGCAGACCAAACGCATATAAGGCAGCCGTTAAAACTACTACAATAAAAGATACATCGAAAAAGGTTCTTGCAAATGAGTGTGTTGAATGTGCCATACTCTCTCCTTGAGTTGTGATGAAATAGCTCCCTATCCAATATCTCTGGTTGGAGTACTGCAAACTGCAGCATTATAGATGATACTGTTCGCCGATTTAATTTCAAGAAATTTACTGTTCAGGTCTCTTGCAAAATGATAGCAGTCCGCTGCAACCTCAATAATACTCAATGATCAGGGCGCATATAAATCCGTATAGAGCCCAACAACAATACCACTGCAAAATTAATAACATGTCAGCGCAAATCCCGAGAGTATCGGCAAAAAGTCAGGTCGAGTAATTGGTTCAACTCGCTTTATGAAAGCAAATTTACCCAACAAACGAGTCGAGATTGGATATACTTTTATCGCTAAATCCTATCAGAAGACAAAAATCAACACTGAAGCCAAGCTCTTAATGTTAGAACACGCATTTGAAGTAATTTCCTTAAATCGAGTCGAGCTACTGACCGACCACTTAAATACAACCTCACGAAACGCCATTATGCGCCTTGGCGCTAAAGAAGAAGGTATTCTAAGAAGTCATATGGTTATGCCGGACGGCAGAGTGAGAGACACCGTAATTTTCAGTATCACCAACCACGAATGGCCTGGAATCAAACAACACCTGACTTTTAAGTTATTGAGTAGAACTTGAGAGAGGCACCAAAAGCTCAGGCGCATAAAGGCCATGCAACAAGAATTGAAACTCACAATTCAATAGCCCGGAATGACGCTTCAGGATTTGATGCCATGAGGGAATACGTCCAGCGTCAGGCCACGCCGGGTTAGAACCGCTGCGCGATTCCTGTTTGTATCCCCGCCCGAGTGGGCGAGGGCTTACGCAGAATTTTGCTAAATATAGACGCCCACACCTTAAAATGCATGTTTCAGTCGGGCAAACTGCAGAGCTTCAACTATCTCGTTGGAGTGTTCCTTTGTGCTGAGGTGAGTTAACAATTCAAATGCAGCCTGATAGCTGATGGGGCCTCCGTTAGATGTGATGATATTGCCGTCAACAACGACGTTTTGATCAAATTGTACTTTTATCATTGGGTAAGCACTGCTGAGTTCCTTTTCACCACCAGCCCAGGTGGTGGCTTTTTTGCCATTTAATAAACCGGCTTCACCCAGCAAAAATGCACCGGAGCAATTACTTGCCAACCACGATACTTCTTTCCCGTGGTTTTTAATGTAGCTCACCAAATCTTTGTTACTGACCAATGGGCTCATATCATAAGCGCTGGGTACAATCAGAACATCAAGATGCAGGTCATCATAAATGGTTTTATCTGCGACAATTCCGAGATTTTCAGCAGATGTTACCCGTTTAATTTTGGTTGCAGAGATAAGAACGACGTCATAGTGGGAAAACCACTCTTTCTGAGATGCTGTGTTAAATACCTCGACAGCCGCAGTGACATCACTCGTCAAAAAGCCATCAAAAACAATAATTCCAATCTTGGAATCAGCGGCATGTACCAGACTCGAAAAAACAAACAGAACCCAAAAGCGGAATATTAATTTCATGCAAATCACCTCATTATTTATCGGGAATAAAACAAAATTGAAAGGACATGTGACGGAATAATAAACTTAATTGGTTCTATTAAAAGATCCACTATCAGGTTTTATATAGGGTCCACTTCACGCTAAACTGATTTTTCCCAGGTTGCTCTGATGAGGATAGTTTGTGGCAAAGACACAGCAGCGGTTTCAGTTTGATGCTTTGGTTTTACACCCGGAAGATGGCACTGCTTTGTATCGTCAATTGGAATCACAGATACGGGATGCTATTTGGAAAGGTCTATTGCAACCAGGTGAACGATTACCATCAACACGGAATCTGGCCCATGATCTGGGTGTAGCTCGTAATACTGTAGTCAATGCTTACGAGCAATTAATGCTTGAAGGTTTCATTGTTTCCATAAAAGGGGCTGGAACTTGCGTTAGCGAAAATTTGCCGCAATCCAACGCTTCACAATCGACTTCATTCACGGTCTCCAGTGCCAATAAATACCATATCCCTTTGTCTTCCCGGTATCAGTGTGTCGAATCCAATACTTATCCAATACCATTAGATGCGGGCTCAGTCGCGCGACCGTTCCGCGCACATACACCAGCATGCGCAGCGTTTCCAATAGACATTTGGAAGCAACTATATACCCGCAGATTAAGGCATATGCCCGAAAGTTGGATGGAGAAAAATGATCCAATCGGGTACCAGCCTTTGCGCATTGCAATTGCGAGTCATTTGGGGGCAGCTAGAAGTGTTTCTGCAATCCCGGATCAAGTATTGATAACGGCAGGAGCACAGCAGGGTATCGAATTGATTGCAAAAGCCCTGATTAATAAAGGTGACGTGGTGTGTTTTGAAGAACCTGGCTATACACCGGCAAAAATCGTGTTCGAAATGATGGGGGCGGTTGTCAAATCGATTCCAGTAGATGATCAGGGAATCAGGATTGACATACTTGAGAACACGGTAAAACAGGCGAAGCTGGTTTATGTAACACCTTCCAGTCACTTTCCCTTGGGTATACCTTTATCGCTTTCCCGTCGCAAGGCATTATTACAGTGGGCTGAAAGATCTGGCGCGATTATTTTAGAGGATGATTATAACGGAGAGTACCGGTATCGTGGGCGACCTTTAGCAACCTTGTATTCCATGGCTCAAAGCGAACGTGTCATTTATATGGGTAGTTTTAGCAAATTATTATTTCCTGCATTACGTATTGGATATATGGTAATCCCCCCCATGCTCGTTAAGCCTTTGGCGGCGCTACGTTGGTTATCAGACCGACATTCTCCTGTGATCGAACAGGCTGTCTTAACAGATTTTATAGATCAAGGACATTTTGCACGTCATTTACGCCGAATGCGGACGCTTTATTCTCATCGGCAATTGGCTTTAGTCGAGGCCGCAGAACTGTATTGGAGCGATATTATGGAGGTACCTCCCCTTCATGGCGGATTACACTTGATTGGCTGGCTGAAACCAGCGGTTCAGGTAGAAAAAGTTCTAATCGCAGCCAAGTTGTCAGGGGTGGAATTAGTGCCTGTTTCTCAATATGGTTCGATTGAGAGTGCTAGAGCTGGCGTTATTCTGGGATACGTTTCGTTCACTTTGGCCGAGATCAATGCTGCGGTAAAAAAACTGAGAGCAGCCTATTTTGAGAAACCGATCCCTCTCTGAAAAAAGAGCCGGTTTCCGGTTTAACGGCAGGGCGCTAAATCCAATCAAGAAACTTTAACGTGCCGCTTCCACGCAAAATAAGATTTGGCATACTTCAATAAATGTTTTGGAAGGTATTTCTTACGCCACTCAAGCGCAACACTCTTATTCGCTTCTGAGAAAGTGGGGTAAGGATGGATAGTATTCATGATTGCTTTCAGGCCAAGCTTGTTCTTAATTGCGAGACTGAATTCCGCCAACAACTCCCCTCCATGGGGCCCACAGATCGTGACGCCTAAAATTGTGTCTTTCCTGGGTACCGTTAAGACTTTAATAAAACCTTTATTGGCTCTTTCTGTTAAAGCCCGATCCTGGTGCGAAAAATGAAACTGCGTGACTTCATAAGGAATGCCTTGCGCTTTCGCTTCTGTCTCATTGAGGCCACATCGGGCGACTTCCGGGTCAACGTAGGTTACCCATGGAACTTGGGAGTAGTCTACTTTAAACCGTTTAAAGGGATGAGCCAAAATATTTAAAGCCACGTATCCAGCCTGATGAGCAGCCATATGTGTAAACTGGTAGGGACCGACAGCATCACCGCATGCCCAGATATGAGGTATTGAGGTTCGCAATTGAGAATCGACTTTAATCGAACCATTGGAATTTAATTCAACCCCGAGCTGATCAAGCCCTATACCTGCGGTGTTCGCTTTCCGCCCCGCTGCAATAAGAACACGATCAAACTCAATGACCTCTGGCTGACCATCTACGTCTAAATGCACACAGCCCGCGCCGTTTGCATTTGCCTTGAACTGTAAAATACTCGTTTTTAATCGCAATTTAATCCCTTCTTGCGTAAAAGCATTTTCAATCAGCTGGGACACTTCAAGGTCTTCACGGGATAAAATGCCTGGATCCTGCGATATGATCGTTACTTCGGAGCCCAAGCGGGAAAACGCCTGAGACAATTCGCACCCAATTGGCCCGCTTCCCACCACCAATAATCGCTTGGGAAGTTCTTGCAAATCCCACAAGTTATCAGAATGGAGAATCTCCAAGTCTGCAATACCAGGAATTGGAGGAATAAATGGTGTGCCGCCGGTTGCCACCACAATATGATCCGTGGTCAGGATCTCCTCTCCGACTTGTACTTGGTGGCTGGACAATATTGTTGCTGCAGCCTCATAGCAATCACAACCCAATTCAGTATAACGCTCTACGCTGTCAATTGGAGCGATAGTTTTAATGATGCCGTGTACCTGCTCCATTATTTTCGGGAAGTCGATCTTGTAATTTTCTACATGAATACCAAATTCACCGCTACGTCTAACGAAATCCACCTGTTTAGCACTGCTCAACAATGCTTTGCTGGGGACACAGCCTGTATTTAAGCAATCGCCGCCCATTTTGTGTTTTTCAATCAACGCTACTTTGGCTTTTGCCTGAGCAGCAACATTGGCGGTAATTAGTCCTGCCGTGCCACCGCCGATAATGACAAGATTGTATTGATATTGCGTCATTCACTGTCCCTTTTTCCGTATACAAAAACGCCAGGGCGTATGTTATCCCCGCTCCGTAATGGACTCCTTCCCTTGAATCGAGGTTCATCGGTTTAGTGAATTGTTATAAAAATACAATATTTAGGGCCTGGTGACGTTTCATATTTAGCCTCTGTTGGGGCTTAGGATGGCGCATTGCTACTCATGTTGTTGCGAATGGAACGATACAGCGATTTCCCGTTTCAGTAATGTCCACAGGTTATTAGCAATTGGGCCAATTTCCGCATCTGACCGTCTTGCAATAACGATATCAATCTTGTGATTTCTAACATGATGGCCAGCAAGTGCTAATAGACGCCCTGCATCTATGTCGTCTTCCACGAGAAAGTCTGGCATGTGTCCCCAAGCAACTCCCTGTCTGATGACTTCTCGTTTAGTGTACTGATCCCCCACCATAACCTTAGGCGTGTTTTTCATTACATGGTAGCTCGTCTCGTCAGGATGTTCTGATGTGTCACGTACGACGCACTGAGTTAGACTTTCAAGATCAGAGTACATTAACCTATTTAACTCCTGGCCAACTAGAAAGTCAGGGGCAGCGACCGGCTTAATTGTGACCTGTAGAAAGGGAAAATACTCGTACCGTGTATCTGTCTTATCGATATGATGAACAATTAGATCAGCTTCCCCTGCAAGCAGCCTATCATTTGGACCGCGCAGGTTTTCAAATAATAAATTTAGCTGCGTCCCTGGATGGGCCTGAAAAAAGCGCTTCAGGCATGGCAGGATACGCCCTATAGGCGTGACGTCGCCAATTACAATATTCAGTTCAGTTTCTTCCAAAGTTCTAATCTGATTAGAGTACTGTTGCAGTCTTTCCATTTCCTCCAAAACTCTGATACTTCTTTCATAAAAACGTCTACCGTCGTCGGTGAGCGTTGCTCGATATTTTGATCGATCAAATAACGAGAACCCTAGCTCATCTTCGAAATTCTTGATTAGGGTAAGCACGCTCGGATGGGTTTTGTGAAGGTGTCGAGCTCCGGCTTGGAAGCCTTTATTCTCAACGACAGCCCTAAGAGTCTTCAACTGTTGTATGTCCATATGAACCTTATATGTAGTTAATATCTACCATATATGTATATTAATAGTACTTTTTATATACATTATTTTCCATCATTATCTATCTCATCACGATACTCGTTAATGAAAGGAAACTGATATGAAAGCGTGTTGCATCTCTCAATTCGGAAGCCCAGAGGTTCTAACCATCAGGGAATTGGATAAGCCCTCTCCGAGCGCAGACCAGGTTTTGATTCGAATCAAAGCCTTCGGTTTGAATCGCGCTGAAACTTATATGCGAAAAGGTCAATGGGGAGAGGTCGCACTTGTGAGTGGAATTGAGTGCGTCGGAATTATTGAACAAGATCCCCAGAACATTCTAAAACAAGGCCAAAAGGTCGTTGCCCTGATGGGGGGGTTGGGTCGGACGATAAATGGCTCCTATGCTGAGTACACCGTTGTACCAAGGCTCAACGTTATACCTGTCGATACAAACCTATCTTGGCCCGAGTTAGCCGCCATTCCTGAGACTTACTGCACAGCTTGGTATTGTCTACATCAAAACCTGAAAATAACAGAAGGGCGTACTCTGTTTATAAGAGGCGGAACATCTGCGTTGGGACTAGCCGCAATCAATATCGCTAAGAATATTGAGGGTGTAAAGGTTCTAGCTTCTACACGAAACAGTGGAAAAGAAAAGTTTTTGCACCAACAGGGAGTAAACCAGGTTTACATCGAAGAGGAAAACCTTTCAGAGCGAATTAGAGAAAGCTTTCCCGAAGGCCTTGACGCGGTATTAGACCTGGTGGGAAACAGTACCTTAATAGATTCTCTTAAAATAGCGAATAAGGGTGGACATGTATGTAACGCCGGCTTCTTGGGGGGGCAAGCCCCGCTTTCCTTCAACCCTCTTATCGATTTACCAAGTGGCGTCAATCTAAACTTCTTCGCCAGCTTCATGTTCGGGACAGTTGATTTCCCACTATCTGACATTCCGTTCGCGGAGATTTTACTTAATGTCTCCTCTGGAAAGTACAAAGCTGAACCCTCACACGTATTTGGCTTTCACCAATTACCCGACGCGCACAGACAATTGGAGAGTAATTTAAGCAATGGAAAACTTGTTGTGGAACTTTAACCCCATACCTAAAAGGAGAGCATGATGAAGTATAAATTTATCCCTATTCAAAACATCGAGGTTTTCTATCGAGAAGCCGGTGAAAGAAAAAATCCAACCATCGTATTACTACATGGCTACCCTTCGTCATCACATATGTTCCGCGAAGTAATGCCGATATTAGCAGAGAAATACCATGTCATAGCTCCAGACTATCCAGGTTTTGGATATACGGAGGCTCCGAATATGGACGAATTTGAGTATAGCTTTGATAACCTTGCTTCTGTAGTCGATGAGTGGCTCCAAGCGCTCGAAGTAGACCGTTACTTTCTTGTCGTTCAAGATTACGGTGCACCAATTGGATTCCGAATCGCGAGCACACACCCTGAAAAAGTACAGGGTTTGATTATCCAAAACGGTAATGCTTATACGGACGGTTTGACAGATGCCTGGGCTTCCATTCGAGATTATTGGCGAGACAAGACAACTGAGAATGCTGCTGTTCTGAGACAATTATGCACTCCAGATTTCATCAAACACATGTATATTAACGGAGTTTGCGAAACAAAAAAATTATCTCCCGACGCCTGGACTTTAGATTCCAGTTTTCTATCTGATGAAACCCGTGTGAAGATACAGATAGAATTGTTTTACGACTATCATTCCAATGTTGAGAAGTACTCACAGTGGCACGAGTATTTCAAAAAACACCAGCCTCCCGCTCTGGTTATTTGGGGGATAAACGATATGTTTTTTTCTCAGAAAGGCGCCGAGTGTTATCAAAATGACCTGGAAGATATCGAATACAACTTCTATGACACTGGCCATTTCGCTCTAGAAGAATATGGAGCTGATATGTCAGCAAAAATACTTCGGTTTGCAGACCGCGTTACTCAAGCGAATCTGGCAGATTAGCGATACGCCCAAGTCATAATTGCTTCGCCAATCTCTAGGGCCTCGAGATTGGCGCTTCCAGTCTGGGCCCGCACCAAAATCCATATATCCCCCCCACATTACGCCAGTTGGAACCGTTTTCCTAAGGGAAAATCAAACCGGCTACTTCTTTGATCATTATGCAGAGACGTTGGGAAGAAACATTGATCACAAGCCTGATGTTTGTGTCATGGCGGTAAACTCTGGCCGATTATTTTGGTTGCGATCTTTGATTAAGGGGCAATTCGTAACCCCACCCGGAATTAGGCTTTACGGCAAAGCAGGGCCTATTCGAGAAGCCAATTCTGAGGAAATTCAAAAAATTGAAAATCGGGTCAGACCCACAAAATGGCTGAGAGGAGCTCGATTACTTTGGTTCGGAGTTACACATGTGAGAGACATCGAATTTACACACTACAAACCAATTACCTATCCCGTAATGATGGATGGAATGTGGTGAGAACTTTAATATATTCGTAGGTAAAAATTACAATGCTCACTCCATGGGCCAACAACCCAGAAATATTGAGGATACAGATTGTAGTGGCAGAATAAACCTAACCGTGAACCGCGTTGCGCACTATTATCAATGCAGGAAAAAAACGACTTCACGCAAGCAAGAGAGTGAGCGCCTGGCGCTCAGGCTTTCATCACTGGATTATTGCCGGAGGAACTCAAGCATATACGAGCTATGCAACAGGAATTAAAAAGCGCCGACAATTGAATACTCCGGAATGACGTTTCAGGATTTCATATTTTTCATTTTAATGACAAAATAGAGCCCCATTCCATGCTGCATTAAGGATTCCACCCGTGTTTTCCAGTCTTTCCATTGATTCTCGCCTGCAAAAAGCAACAGACAGTCTGGGTTATACCGAACTGACACCGGTTCAGGCACAATCCATTCCCAGAGCGCTCGAAGGTAAGGATCTGGTTGTCGGCGCTAACACCGGGACCGGTAAAACCGTGGCGTTCCTGATCCCGGCGTTGCAAAAGCTGCTGGCGAAAGATGCACCTCAGACTGGTACACGGGCTTTAATACTGGTTCCCACTAGGGAATTAGCCCGTCAGGTTTCGAAACACTTGCAACAACTTGCTCGATTCACCCATCTTAAATACGCGTTGATCGTTGGCGGTGAAGAATTTAAATTTCAACAAGCATTAATCCGCAAGAACCCCGAGTTTCTGATCGCAACCCCGGGGCGACTTGCAGAACATGTGCGCAAAGGTTCAGTCGACTTAAATGACCTCGAAGTCCTGATTCTGGACGAAGCGGATCAAATGCTGGATCAGGGACTGGGTGAGGATGTTCTGGCAATTACAGAACAATGTGCGGCGACCCGGCAGACGCTGCTCTACTCCGCCACAATGCGCAATAAAAACCTTGGCGAAATGATCCAGCAAGTCTTAAATGATCCCGAATCCCTGATTCTAAACGCCGACCGCCAGTTGAATAGCGAATTACGGCATCAAATTATTGTGGCAGACGACAGTCACCATAAAACTCAATTAGTCAGCTGGCTACTGGAGCAGGAAACCTACTCGAAAGCGATTATTTTCGCCAACACCAAAGTCCAGGCCGATAGCCTTGCCGGAAAATTACGCTATCGAGGCTTGAAAGCGGGAATACTGCACGGCGATTTAAGTCAGGAAATCCGTACCCATGTCACCCAGCAGATGAAAAACGGCTCGATCAATATTCTAGTGGCGTCAGATGTTGCAGCACGGGGACTGGACATAAAAGATCTGGACCTAGTGATTAACTTTGATGTGCCCCGCAGTGGCGATGAATATACCCACCGGGTCGGTCGTTCGGGTCGTGCAGGGGCATCAGGCCTCGCGATTTCGCTGGTCAGCGCCACAGAGTGGAATTTAATGGCCAGCATCAGCCGATATCTCAAGCTGGAAACACAACCCAGAGTCATCAAAGCACTGGAAGGTAAGTACAAAGGGCCCGCAAAAGTTAAATCATCCGGAAAGGCGGCAGGGAAAAAGAAAAAGCCTGCAAGCGGCAAAAAGAAATCTGACAAAAATCAGAAGAAACGTAGTTCACCCGGTACATCAGGCCAGAGTTCCGGGAAAAACCCCAGTCATTCCCGACAACATGGAGGGGGAACCCAATCCCGTGGTGAAGGTACTCCATCCCGCCGAGCCCCCACGAAAGCAGGAAGTGAAAACACATCTGGAGATGGTTTTGGCTTGATCCGGAAAAAGAAATAACGACGTCAAAATAAATGAAGACATCATGGCACCTTTGGATCACTCGAAACCCTATGGTGCCACGATGAATCAGGAAGTCATAAAAAGTATCAGATTCAGGTCTGAAAACGCGCTACAAGTGTCTCAATCTCCAGAGCCTGCTTTCCAACCCGCTCACTGACACCCGCCAGTGCACGAATTTTCTGGTAGACATCACCACTGGCCAGGTTAATGACCTGAATATTTTGATTCATTTGTTCGGTGGTGACACTTTGCTCTTCTGCGGCGGACGAAACCTGATCATGACTTTCTCTTAAACCTTGAAAATGTGCCTCCAATTGCACCAGTCGTTCACTTAACTGATTAACCGATTCGGCACACTCCGAGGATATTTCCGAGCATTCCTGCATCATCGTGCTGGTGGATGATGACTTATCCTGTATTTGCGTGATGGTATCGGTAATCATCGAACCGGACTCATTGGATCTTGCTGCCAGCGTTCTTACTTCATCGGCAACAACTGAAAAACCACGGCCAGCACTGCCCGCCCGAGCCGATTCAATGGCTGCATTCAAGGCCAGTAAATTTGTCTGCTCGGAAATAGCCTGGATGATCGTGACACATTCGGCAATATTTTTAGCCTGATCATTTAGCAGCGACATTTCAGAATCCGCTGCACGAACCTTGTCTGCCAACGTTTCCATTCGATACTGAATGCGATTCATATTCAATGCGGCTTCACTGACATTACTCGCAGAAAGATCCGCGAGTTGCCTGGAGTGCTCTACATTGTCGGCTACACACTGTGAGGTGGAGGCCATCTCATCGGTTGCGGCTGCAATCTGTTCCATTTGAGAAACCTGCTCCGCAGAATTATGCTCACAGGACTGGACACTACTGGACATATCCTCACCCAGCCGAACCATTTCCCCTGTCGCCAGTTTCACGTGGGAGACGATTCCGTGAATTTCCGCAATAAACTGGTTAAGGTTTAAACACAGCTCAGCCAACTCGTTTTTGCCTTCCAATTCTATCCGACTGGTAAGATCTCCCTCACCACGGGTAAGATCGCGCATTTTCTCCAGTAACCGGGTCACAGGCAAATTAATGGCGAGCCGGATAAAAAAGTATAAAACCGTTGCCACGATGGACATGGATGCCAGCAACCCGATCCCCAACGTTTTCACTTCGGTCTCAATTTGCGTAATGTGCGCACGGATATCGGCCTCGAAACCCGCCAAGGTTCCGACCATTGTTTCCGACAACGCCTGAAATGCATGCTGTGTTTGTCCTGTTTGTTGCACCACCTGCTCGGTAGAATCCCAGTCTTTCCGGTACTGACGCAATAGACTGTTCAGCTCGGAATCAATCTCTGCCCGCTTTTCCTCTGGCTCCTCAACACTGAGTTGCAAGCCAAAATTATCTTCCGCTTCGGCCTCGTAGACATTCAATAGTGGCAAGGCCTGTATCTCCTGGACAATATCCCGCGCTTCTTTTAAATAATGAAATACATTGCGCTGATGGGCCTTATCCGCTGTTTGTACATATTTTTCCCGTGCCGAAATCAGGGCTGATATGGCGGCAAAAAGAGCACGACTGGCACTGATATACCGGTAGGACAGCGCCGTATTGTCCTCCATGCCAGCAAAGGCGTAATCAAACAACAAGTCTGAATAATCCAATAACTGGCGCTCGCCATTGACCAAAAGGACATCAGGTGTGCGGGATAATTTTCCCGCAGCCCGCAAATCACCATTAATGAAATCTCGATAGTTTTCTATCTGTTCAATCAATTGCAATGCAACATGCTCGGGAAACACATCAAATTGAGAGGCCAAGAGACTGTCAAGGTGCACATTGGCATCTTGTAATAAACTGGCGTCACTACTTAGCAGGTACTGCTCACCCAGGCCACGGACGTTCACCGTCACCTTTTGCACGGTCAAATAGTAGTTATCCAGTAAGGAAAGAGGAGTTTTTATACGCTGAAATGCCCAGTAGGACGTGACGAGCAAAGCTACAATCAACCCACCCAGCACCGCGCAAATCAAGTTGCTCGATGTTTTTATTTTCAACTGCCTACAACCTTTTTTGTTATTTTAGTATTCCCTTATATGAAACACAGTTCATTTTTTCAACAAGTTTTTTGTAACAAGTTGAAACAACTTTGTCATTGATATGCAATACAAAAGTGATAAATAGCCACGTTATCGTAACGTTATTAACACTTTCATAATTTTTGGAGGTAATACTTGTCCAGGCATCCCGTGCCGAGTATCGTAGCCTATATCAACGACTGTTCGGCCTGCCCGACTCGATAAAGGACATCGCAATGAAACTCGTAGCATCTCCCACCAGCCCTTTTGCACGAAAAATTCGAATTCAACTGGCAGAAAAAAACATATCCTTTGAGTGGCACCAAAGCATTCCCTGGGAAGCAGACACCGACGTAGGCGACTATAACCCATTGGGTAAAGTACCTGCTCTGGTTGCAGATGACGGTGCAATCTGGTTCGATTCTCCGGTTATCGTGGAGTTTATCGAAACATTGTCCAGCAGCTGTAGACTGGTGCCCGAAGCACCATTGGCTGCCGCAAAGGTGAGACAGTATGAAGCCTTGTGCGATGGTACTTGCGAAGCCGCAATTGCAGTATTTCTGGAACGCAAACGAGAATCTGAGCAACAAAATGCAAATTGGATCTCCCGCCAGGAAGGTAAACTTGCATCGGGATTGAAAGCCATGTCAGAACAATTGGGCGATCAGGAATGGTTTTACGGAGAGAGCATGACCATCGCGGATATCAGCGCGGTTTGCTTTTTAGACTGGTACAGTTTCCGTTTCAACGAGCTGGATTGGCAAACACGTTATCCCAACTTGCTCAAACTCTGCCAGAGAATATCCGCTCGGGAAAGCTTTACCACAACCAAACCGGAATAGTCTTACGGCCAAATTCGATCTATCCCGCGCCATTAAGCGGGATAGATCACCATCAACAATTACCTTACCCGAATCGTCGACGCGAGCGATTGCAACCCATCAATAACACCGGTTACTTTCTCGGCATCGGATTGAAGTTGACTTGAGGTTTCAACTGCGGTTTCCGAAATTTCCCGGATACGCAACAGGCTCTGGTTGATCTGCTCGGCCACTGAACTCTGCTGTTCTGTGGCCGAGGCTGTGGACGTATTGATATCCTTCAGGAACGAAACCTGACCCGAAATTTCGGAAAAGTCTTCACTCACAGAGCCACTCGCCGTCAATGTGGACTCAGCCTCGCTGCGACTCAACTCCATACTGGCGACAGCGCTCTCAACGCCCTGCTGCAATTGTGTGATCATTTGCTGAATCTCTACCGTTGAATCCTGAGTTCGGCTTGCCAAACCACGGACTTCATCCGCCACAACCGCAAATCCACGCCCGGCTTCACCGGCTCGGGCAGCTTCAATCGCCGCATTCAAGGCCAACAGGTTAGTTTGCTCGGAAATTCCCTCAATCACACTTACAATTGAACTGATCTTGTCGGCATTGGCTTTCAGTTGCTGGATGGTTTCCGTTCCGGAGTTAACCTCGTTAGACAGCTTAACAATAGAATCCCGGCTGGCATTCACGGATTGCATACCCCGCTGGGCCACGGATTCGGTTTGTTCGCTGGCGTCCATGGCCTGACGGGTTGTACCTGCAATTTCTTGAATCGATGCGCTCATTTCATTGACCGCGGTCGACAGCTGGTCAATCTCCATAAATTGCAGATCAGCCCCTTCTTTATTGGTAGTGGAAATACCATTCAAACTCGCAATTGACGTACTCAGCACAGTACAGGTATTCGAAATCTCGGCAAGCACAGCCTGCTGATGGCTGGCCATGGCATTCAGGGCGCTCGCAAGCTCGGCACATTCATCCCGCCCCTGAACATCAATTCGCGCAGAAAAATCACCTTCCGTTTGCTTGCGCAATACCCGAATGACCTCCCCCAGAGGATTTAGAATCGAGCTGCTGATCACAATCGCCAACAGGAATAACAGAACAATAATGCCGCCACTAACAAAGATCATTCGCATCACTGATGCATAAAACGCATCATTAATATCCGAGATATGCACCCCCGTGCCAATAACCCAGTCCCATGGACCAAACAAGTTCACATAAGACAGTTTGGCGAAGGATTCCTTGCTATTGGGGCTGGGCTTCCAGTCGTAATGCACAAAGCCCGCCTTATCCAATGAGTTTACAGCCTTCTGCATCACTTTCCAGTGATACTGGCCACTGGCATCCTGAGTGTTCGACATGTTCTTGCCGACAATCTGAGGCTTGACAGGATGCATCAACAAATTCAAGTCTCGGTCATTAATCCAGAAATACTGGTTATCCCCGTAACGTAAATCCTGAACCGCCTTCAGGGCTTGCCTCTTAGCTTCTGCTTCGCCCAACTCAGACGCCTGGCGATAATATTCCTGAACAAGGGACTTCGCGATATCGGTTAATTGAATCAAGCGGTTCTGGCGTTGCTCCAGAAGCTGGCCTCGCAACTCCGAAGCAGAGTAAAGCTGCACAAAAACCAAGCCAATCAGGGAAAAACCAACCAGCCACATCAGTCGGGCTCGAATCGATAAGTTATTCAGCATGCCATTCTCTCTTTAACGATCAACTTCCGCTGCCATCGCCAGCTTCACGCTGACAATCACAATAATCCGGGAACTAACACTCCAGTTTAGAGCATAAACAGGAAGCTGGCTGTTAGCCGATAGGCTAAATCTATACCTTAGTCGTAATATTAACGACATCTTCTATGCTTAGAATTCCAGTCATGCCCTGATTTGCGCTTTGATGCCTTGATTTGCAACATGATATAGAGTTAACTGCCCTCTTTTACACACGAAATGGCAGAGGTATATGATCCAAACAACTTGCACTAAACAACACATTTTAAAACTGATTACTTCAGCCAGCGTGATCTCTCTGGCCGCAATGAATTGTAGTGCCGCGACAACTGAGCACTATGAAAGCGGTTTACTGTCAAATGACGAGTTACAGCACTATTTGGGCGTCTCATTCGGTCACGCAAGCGTCGACAACGATAGCTTTGCTGGTGACTACAGCGTCAACTCGCTGGATCTTCGCTACGGTGTTGATATCCCGTCTTACTATATGGGTGTTGAATCCCGATTGGGCTGGGGTTCCAAAGACTGGTTGGGTGATCGACGCTTCGAAATGAAAAGCTATTTTTCCCTGTACGCGAAGCCACAAATATCAATTGGGCCTTTGAGTGTATACGGCTTACTGGGCGGCAGCATTGCCAAACTTACGGAAGATCGAGTGGTTTGCGGCATTAATAACCTAGGCCAAGAAATATGTCGCGCTGTCAGGAATAGCAGCCGGGAGCTGGGTTTCTCCTATGGTATTGGCACCGAGGTTGAAATTGGACAAATTGGTATTAATCTCGAATATACCGAAGTTCTGGATACCACGTCGTATGACATCAGCCGTCCCGCAATCGGGATAACATTTAATCTCGATATCTAAAGAAACAGGTCTTTAAAGAAACGAAGGAGCGATCCGATGGCATTTGCTTTGAGTTTGCATGTTCTGTCCGCAGTAATCTGGGTTGGTGGCATGTTTTTCGCCTATATGTGTCTGCGCCCGGTTGCGGCACAGCAACTGCCACCGGAAATGCGACTCCCGCTTTGGCTCGCAACATTTAATCGTTTCTTCCTGTGGGTGTGGCTCAGCGCCATAACCCTGCTGCTCACAGGCCATGCATTGATCGCCTTATACGGTGGCTTTAAAGCAATAGGAATGCATGTGCACATTATGATGGGGCTGGGCTATTTGATGTTTGCATTATTTGGCCACCTGTATTTTGCGCCCTTTCGGCGCATGAAACGCCTTGTTGGTGTTTCGGATTGGGCTGGTGCGGCACAACAGCTGAATAAAATTCGCATGATCGTGGCCATTAATCTCGGGCTGGGTCTCACTCTGGTACTGATTGCCAGCGGTGGGCGCCTATGGCATTGAACAGGCACGGGAAACAGGCAAGCTGAGGTATCGATTTCGTGACCCAGTGCAAGTTACTAGCAGTGACAGCTTCTCAAAAAAGCACTAATCTGAACAATAGGAGCTGAAATATGTGGCCAGCATATGCAAAATGCGTCATCCGGCAACTATGTCCAAAAAATAACAACAACAGTACAAACCATAACAATATTATAAACCCTTGCCGAAAGGCACTACTGCAGTCCTACACATTATGAGCAAACAAGAAGTTAGCCCTATCCGTCTTCTTATTGTGGATGATTCCGAAGAGGATGTAATGATTCTGGCCCGCCAACTCAGCCGGAAAGGACTACAGTTCGATTTCAGCCACATCGAATATCTTGAAGACCTGCAAAATGAGCTTGAACGCCAACCCTGGGATATCGTTCTGACCGATCATAAAATGGTGGGCTTTTCATCCGCAGAAGTCATCCATATTGTAAAAAGTCATAATGCCGATTTGCCGATTATTATTGTTTCAGGGCAAATTCCCGAGCAAACCGCCGTTGAGTCGATGCACCTTGGGGCGAAAGATTTTGTCATGAAAGACAATCTTGCCCGGTTGATCCCCGTTATCACCCG
Organism: Oleiphilus messinensis; assembly: GCF_002162375.1. Taxonomy (GTDB): domain Bacteria; phylum Pseudomonadota; class Gammaproteobacteria; order Pseudomonadales; family Oleiphilaceae; genus Oleiphilus; species Oleiphilus messinensis. Next base: position 5,616,230 of record NZ_CP021425.1, read on the forward strand.
AGAGTCAGAGCAACACGAATCCCGAAAACTGCGCCAAAAGCTTGAGCAGGAGTACAGTTTTCTGCGCTACCACGATAACCTCACCAGCCTCATCAATCGCCAGGAATTTGAAAATAGCGTCGTTCAGGCTCTCAATCAGGCAAAAGACAGTCATGTCTCGACAATGCTGATGCTGCTGGATTTGGATCAATTCAAAGTAGTCAATGATACCTGTGGCCATATCGCAGGGGATGAGCTGCTGGTCAAAACCACCAAACTGCTTCAAGACGTACTCAATCAGGAAGAAATTCTGGCACGTATCGGTGGAGACGAATTCGGGATATTGTTGCAGAACCGCACAGCAGAACAAGCCTTCTCCGTCGCAGAACGCATTCGTCAAAAGATGAAAGAAGAAAGCTTTTTTTGGCAAAATCGCAAGTTCGAAGTATCCGTCAGCATCGGTATGGTGCAAATTGACCAAAATGCAGGCGATCATCAGGAGATCTTGAGTTGTGCCGACGTCGCTTGCCACGCAGCGAAAGATCGAGGTCGCGGTAACATCATCCTTTATTCCACCCAGGACGAAGAGTTTCTAAAACGCCGTAAAGAGATGCACTGGGCACCGGCAATCAAACAGGCAGCAGAAGAAAACCAGTTTGTTCTGCACCAACAGGCGATGATCAGTTTACAACACCCGGACACACCGCCTTTTTACGAGTTCCTGCTCCGTCTCATGCAACACGAGCGACAGGTTGCACCAGGTGAATTCATACCCGCTGCCGAGCGCTATAATTTGATGCCGGTTATTGACCGCTGGGTAGTCAAAAACGTGTTCCAGTATTTGCGTTCACGGGCGCTGCATCAAACCTACGGTCAATATTTTATTAACCTCTCCGGTTCTACGCTCAGCGATCGGGAGTTTTTCGAAGACATCAAGACAATGCAACGACACTTCGAAATTGATCCCGAAATCATTTGCTTCGAGATTACTGAAACTGCAGCGATTGACAACCTGTGCAATGCTGTAGGTTTCATCACCGAGATACGGCAACGAGGCTTCAAATTTGCTCTCGATGATTTTGGGGTTGGCTTGAGCTCATTCTCCTATTTAAAAATGATCCCAGTGGACTATTTGAAGATTGACGGCAGCTTTGTGCAAAACCTGCTGAGCAACAAAATCGACCGGGGCATTGTAGACGCCTGCAACCGAATCGCGCACGAAGCGGGACTGAAAACAGTAGCTGAGTTTGTCGAAAATGAAGAGACGCTGAATGCGCTGAAAGAAATTGATATCGACTTTGCCCAAGGGTTCGGAATCTCGAAGCCAGGTCCACTTCCTGAATAATCAAAATAGATCCAGTTGATCACCCGCAATCTGCTGAAAGCTACTCTGCATAAAGTGCAAGATGCCATCCGCAATGGGAATCAACTGTCGCTCAATGTATAGATCATAGTCCAGTATTGATTTCTGGAATTCCAAAGGCTCTGGCCCCGAAATTGTTAACACATACTGAATCCACCCGCCTCGGCGATAACGCAACGGCAAGCCTTTTTCTGCCCGTATCTGATCTGCTTTTCGGGCGGCCTGGACATGAGGTGGTATATTTTTCTGGTATTCCTGAAGCGGACGCCGGATTCGTTTCCTGAAGTACAGCTCCGCATCTTTTTCCCCAGCCCTGACAGCCACAACAAGGTCGCGAATATAGCCCTCGTAAGGTTCTCCGGCAAATATCCGTCGGTAGAGTTCCTTTTGAAATTGTCGCGCTAACGGTGTCCAATCCGTACGTACGGTTTCCAGGCCTTTAAATACCATTTCCGACCGGCCATCAGGCTCGTACTGCAATCCAGCGTAGCGCTTCTTGCTGCCCGTGTCCGAACCACGAATAGTCGGCATCACAAATTGTTGGAAGTAGGTTTCAAACTCAATTTCCAAATAACTGCGCACGCCATAGCGGTCTGACAGGTACTCGGCCCAGGCGGAATTCAAATAACCGGCAAGACGTTCCCCTTCCGCAAAAACCTGTTCCGGCTTTAGTTCACCGTGATTATCCGCTTCCACCTCCGGGGATGCCCCTGGCTTCAACCAGACAAATACCGAATCGGTATCACCGTAAATCACATCATGGCCCAGCGTTTCAATCCATACCCGGGTCTGGGATAACACTTGATGGCCACGTAACGTAATGGAGCTTGGCAAGCGATAATCAAAAAACCGGCAGCCCGGTGTTCCCAATACGCCATAAAATGAATTCATCAAAATCTTAATGGCCTGTGACATGGCACTGTTGGCAGATTGTTTTGCTTTATCACGGGCCCGCCATAACTCGCCGATGATGTCCGGTAGCAAGGCACTTTCCTGATCAAAAACAGCGCCATTAAAGCCCGGCACAGCAGTATCACGCTCCCAAATTGCAGTTTCTTCAGGATCTCGAACCCGATCCGGAGGCAATGGCAAGCCCAGCCGTTCTGCCTGATTCCGTGCCCGCTTGGCGCCCTGAATACGTGCCAGCGGATCGATCTTAAAGGTTCGAATAATGCTGGGATACAGGCTTTTGAAATCGAGTACCAGCACATTCCGGTATAGACCTGGGCGAGAGTCCATGACATATCCGCCTGGACTACCCACTCCCTCTGGATTTTGTGGTACAGCAGGCGCGACAAATCCCTTGCGGTGCAGGCGTGGCAGATAATGGTGATCAAATGCCGCGACAGAACCGCCAAACCGATCCATCACCAATCCCGTGCGATGAGCCCTTTCTACTGCAAAGGCGATTAATTGTAATTGCGCGAAGATATCCTGTACCAGTTGACAATCTTCCAGGTTATATGCCGCCAGTGCTTCTGGCTCTTCGCGAAACAAGCGGGTAATTTCTTCCCCTCTATCATCCACATGATCAATCAATTTGCCACGCTGCAACACCGCGTTAGCCACAAACTGCAGCGAAAAGCTCTCAAAATTGTAGGTCGCAGATTTCAAGGTATCGATGCCGTCAAGAACCAGGCGGCCGGGAATCGTCAGGGTATAATGCTCTGCATCATCTCTTGACTGCCGCCAATCGATTTTGGCCCCGCCACGGCCCATCAGCAATGGGTATCCCAGGGTATCCGCTTTCCGCTGGAGCACACGCAAATCGAAATTGATAACGTTCCAGCCGATGAGTATATCCGGGTCAAGATCGTTCAGCGCACGGATAAAATGCTCCAGCAATGACAATTCAGAATCAACCCACATGATTGGAGACCCAGAGCACTGCCCCACGTTTTCCGGGTGAAGAACCACAACGGTTTTATCAATATCTCGAGGTCTGGCACCAGACTGCTCAGGGTAAACATCCGTCACCACCCAGGCGATAGAGTACAACGCGGTAGCGTCCATCGAGGTTTCAATATCGAGGGATAAAACACGAAATTTGGGAACATAATGCTCTGGTTTGAGTTGGGGATTATCCCAGAGGGTTACTTCACCGTTGCGAACAGGATTTCCGCACAGGCTCACAGAGCTTGAGATAAACCGCTCCATCAAATAACGATCTGTCGGCTGGATATCCGCTTCCAGGGGAACCTGTCCTGCTTTGCTCAGGGCATCCCGAGCCCGGTACAGACTGTACTGGGAGCGGAAATAAACGCCTGCTACGGGTTGGAACAGAAAATCAACGAGTTCCAGTGGTTTGATCCACCAGTTTGAATGGGGAAACCCTGGTGTACCCATAAGCCGGGTAAGGATGTCTTCAACGGCAGGTTGTTGAGAAAGGGGGACAAAAAACACCGGAAACTGTGCCCCGATACGGACACATTCCGGGCCATTTGGTGTAAGCAACCAGAACGTCAATTCTACTGCACGTTCCGGATGCTCCTGGTCTTGCCATTGCCGGGTCAGCAGAAAACCGCGACTACTCACCCTGTTTTGCACTGCTGACTTGACCCTTGTTAAAGGCGTATTAAGTCGTGATTCACAGGAATCAGAGCTTACTACAGAAATACGCGACGAAACGTTGTCGCCCCTCGACCACTTCATCCTCCGGGACGATGACATTTGCCCCCATCTCTGCCGCTTCATTGCGTGCCAGGATGGCCAGTTCCTCTTTTACTTTATCTTCATTCCGCTCGATAAAACCATATTTATTCACACCGCTTGCGGTAATCATACCGACTTTTTTGCAGTCTCCAATTTCAGCTTCGTGCCCCAGATGAACCTGCTCACCCTCCGGTGTGGTTTCCACCCAAGCACATCCCGGCAGCACAGCAAACAAGCTTACAAACAGCATTCCCAGTGTCAATTTCATCTTCACATCCTGTTCGTTAGTAACTCAAGTGGACTCATCTTACCACATTAGATCATCCGGAATTTGGTAATCCGCATAAGGATCATCTTCATCCACTTCTTCCTGACTATCTTGCTGATTCAACAATACAATCGCATCCGCATTACGCTGTAAAATTTTCTCTGCAGCACCTTTGGGAATCAGTTCATAGAGTTCTTCAAGGCGGGCGATGGCGATTTGTCCCTTGGCCAAAGCGTTCTGTTGCGCTTCGGTTACATAAATCTTTTTAATTTTGGTGCCATCCGTAAACTGATAACCCACTTCGCCATCATTACGGGCGATGCGATTCATCTCGATAATCTGTTTGACCTGTGCCTGAAGCGAGCGGAGTTCGGCCTCCACCTGCAATTGACGATTCTTTTCTCTATCTTTTTCCGCTTTCTCTTCGCGGGCTTTCTGTGTCGCCAGCTTCACCTCATCGACACCTTCATGTCCTCTGGGGGTCTGCTTTTTCTGCTTGCGTTTCTGCTGTTTGATTTGTTTTGCTTTTTTTTGATCTACGAGACCAGCTTGCAGCAGTTGTTCCTGTAGCGTTTTAGCCATTTCCACACCTTTACACCTGCCTCCAGATTAACGACTGGCTTTCGTCGAACCTGTATAGCAGTAACTAACTATGGGTAACAATTCGAGGTAACAATAAATCTCAGGATGCTAGTGTATCAGGCGATCAAGCCCGCATTAAGCTTTTTTTAGCTCTGTGCCGTTGACGCAAAAGACTGGGCGTCATGCAGTTTCTGCACAAGCTTGGATAACGTCATCGCCTGACCAAAAAAGAACCCCTGAGCTGATTCGCAGCCTAACTGCTGTAGAAAACTCACTTGCTGATCATCTTCTACGCCCACAGCGGAAAGTTGCAGCCCCATCCTCTGTGCCACACTTTGCATGGCGCTAACCAGTTGTTCATTTTCAGTCCGGCTAAGCCGGGGCTGTAAAAGTTCTCGCGTAATATTCAGGGAACGGATGGGTAAGGCTTTTAATTCGGACATGGCCAGTGATTGGCCATTGCCAAAATTATCAATAACGATCAATACACCACATTTACTTAGTTTGTGCAGAACAGGGGTGATACGGTTAAAATTCTCCCGCAGTTGATGCTCAGGAATTTCCAATGCCAGTTTTCCACCAAGGTCAGGATTCCGGGAAAAAATCTGTTCAACCTGAGCCAAAAAAGCGTCTCCGTAGTCTGGCAAACAGGCAACATTGATGGCAACAAGCAGTCGACCAAACCCTTCCCGTTGTAAAAATCGTATTGCATCTACTGATTGATTGAGCACCCAGCGATCAACTTCCAATGCCAGAGGTGAATGACTTAGATGGGGTAAAAAGTCCTCCGGAAACAACATGCCTTTATTCGGATGGGTCCAGCGAACCAGACCCTCGACCAGCGTCATGGACATCGTGGTCAGATCAACTCGGGGTTGAAAGCGCAATTCCAATTGATCTTCAGCCAACGCCGTAGACAGCTCGTTCAACAAAGCCTGCTGTCCATCCCCATTCGTCGAACGCGAGCCGGTGTAAACCTGAATGGCTGAATTGCCTGTTTTCGCCATCTGCAAGGCCTTGTCGGCCTGATTCAACAGTTCATCCCTTTGACTGACACCGTACTCAAGGAGTCGAATGCCAATACTGACAGAAGCCTGCATCCCTTCGGGGAATCCCGCCAAGGGCGCATTGAGCACGTCCAATAGCCCCGTTGCCGCTGACCTGACATCCTGAATATTGTGAATACCACCGAGCAATACAGCGAATTCATCTCCGGCAAATCGCGCGGTACTCTCACTTTTGGGGAAATGTTCCTGAATGCGCCCGGCCATCGCGCGAATCAGCTGATCACCAATACTATACCCGTAGCGGTAATTGATATCTCTCAATCGTTCAATATCAATCAGCAACAGTGCATGCCGCCCACCCGTTCGAGCACCAGACGCCAACAACTTTTCAAGCTTGAGTATAAACAAGCCTCGACTGTCCAGCCCTGTTGCAACATCGGTAATGGCCTGCTTATCCCGTTCAAAACGTTTAACTCGACGCTCCGTGACATTCTCGCAGACGATAACATAATTACGGATATCAGACGCCTGCTCCGGGAAACTATCTGGAGCAGGAAAATTGCTATTTACGTCTGATTCAGCCCCCCCTTTATCTACACTATCCGGGTCAGCATCAATTTCTGCACTTTCTGAGCGCTGCCCGCTATCCGCTTTTTTAAGATTTCGAACCGGTACAACCTGAACCTGGAGCCACACCTCTTCCTGGTCATCATTTAGACAACAGACATCAACCTTTGCGGATTTATCAATATTCGGACGTGTCTTGCCCACATCAAAACCCGGTATTGGCAACGTCGAATTTAAAACCGATACGGGTTTATCCAGCAATTGATCAAGGCTGTAGCGCGTTTGGGCACAAAATGTGGGATTGGCATAGACCACCCGCCCCTGCCAGTCCGCAACGAGAATGCCGGAACTGGAAACCCCTATGGCGGTGTCATAAAGCTTGAGGTACCACTCTTTCCTTTCTCGCTCCGTCGCCTCATTCGACAATTCCTGATGAAGCGCAACCATGGTTTTATCACGTTCAGAGATGCGATACTCCAACAGCCCATTGCGTAATTTTTGCTCACGATATTGTTCACGCAACTGGTTGAGATGCTTACCCATTTCAGCGATATCATCCTGGAATTTTTCAGTTTGAGCTTGCACTGCGCGCTTCAGGGCTTCTTTATAGACGAACCAGAGAATGAGCAACACCAGGCAAACAACTGACGCAATAACTACACCGGCCAGAAGTTTTTGCAGCCAGATAATCCGGTCATTTTGTTCCGGATCGTAGAGAAACCCCTCAATCGAAGGCCGCTCTGATTCAGGGATACGTAACACGTCTGCAACCAGTTCTGCCAAGACCTCCCAACGCCCAGGATTCATATAACCCAATGTGGTCATATCCGGCACGACTGCCTTTTGCAGCTCGCTTACCTCATACTCCAAATCATCCCGTTCAGCGTTAACCCGATAGTCAGTCAGGATTAACGCTACCATATCCTGGGGATGCTCCAGAGCATAACGCCAACCTTTAAGCGTCGCTTCGCGAAAGCGCTGAACCTGCTCAGGCATCCCTTTAGCCCGGCGCGCGTGGGTAAACAAGGTGTTACCGTAAAAGTCCAGTCCATAATCCTGCAACGAAATTTCCTGGTACTCAATATTCAGGTCCTGCAACATCCCGGGCAATGCGCTGCGATCTGCCACAATCGCATCAGCATTTCCCTGGAGCAGATCCTGTATCATCGTTTCGGAAAGTCGATAATCTACCTGTGAACTGACAACCCCCTCGCTGACCAGTAACGCTTCCAGTAATAGACCTGATGCACGGGAGTCATAACGGACTTGCTTGCCAAGCAGATCATGGGGTGTCTGAATCGCGGCCTTATCGAGGCTAAATACCGATTGTTGAGCGTGCTGATTCAGGACTGCGAGGGCGAGCAGAGGCGCGCCATTGAGATAAGCACTGAGAATATCCGCTTCAGCTACACCGTAGTCGGACCAGCCATTGCTGACTTCATTAATCGGGTTAACTCCGGGGCCGCCCTCTTTCAGAATCACGCTCAAACCGGCACGTTCATAATAACCTTGTGCGATAGCTGCATAAAAAGCGGAATACCGAAACTGATGCAAACCGGCCAACTGTACGGTCACCACCGTATTGGATCCTTCTTGCAAACTTAACTGTGCCCATGAACTCATCGGCAGCAGGCAGCACAGAACGAATCCGGCCAAACGCCGTAACACACCCAATACGCCAGATTTATGTGCCAATACCACCCGATTCTCCATAACGAACATCAACCCCTCGCCCCCTGACCTTGCGCGCAATCAGGGTAAATAACGCGATGAGTCGAAACCACTTGTCTAGATTTCTTAAACATTTTAGCCGATCCCTTTGCAATCTGCAGACCGGAGACTAACTTCATTAAACACACACTCACTGCACAATCAGGAGTATTTATGATATCTCAACCCGAGCCCCCACCTCAAAGCAGTTCCAGTCAGGAATCCGACCCGAGCGGGGAGCATGCGAAGCAACCGCCCCCACCTGCACCAATGAGTTTCTGGCAAACCATGGTCAGCGTGGTTCACGCCATGATTGGTGTACAGAGCCGGAAAGGTGCAGAAGAAAGCTGGCAACAGGGTAGTGCTGCAAAATTCATCATTGCCGGAATCATTTTTATTTTAGGTTTCATACTCATGTTAATGTTGATTGTGAAGCTGGTATTAGCCTCCTGAGCGCAAGCGAGCACCACAACCAAAATACGTGACACAGATCACAAAATATTTGAGAACAGTTTCTCACACAAACGCTCATTACCCTGCTTACAAAATGGCCTAATCTTGACCACTTGATCATATTTTAAGAGATATTAAGCCGCTTCCAAAATAATACCAAGAGGAAAAGCAGAATATGGCACTGGCCTGTGAACGCATTTGACTAAGGCTCCCGGGGCTTTAATCCTATTGTCATAGTCCCCCCGTTTAATACTGAATACTCAAAAAATTTCAGGAAACGGACATGACCAAGACTCTTCGAACATTGCCCCTGCTTTTAGCATCGGCCATTGCTGCCACTGCGCAGGCAGACTGTAATAGTGACGGATTTGACAACCAGCAAAATACCGTAATCAACGCGTACATGGCGTACTATGGACGTACGCCCGACGTCGCGGGGCTCAGCTTCTGGAGCGAGAGTCTGGCAGCAAGTAATGGTGACTTAGCTGCCATTATCCAGGACTTCGGTAATTCCGAAGAGTTTACCCGGAACTTTGGCACACTGGACGATGAAACACTGATTAACAACCTGTACCAACAGGCATTTGGTCGTGATGCAGAATCTGATGGTCTGGCGTTTTACCGTAATGAACTGGCCACTGGCGCGATGACGCTGCAAGATATTGCACTGGCCATTCTGACCGGAGCTCAAAACGAGGATCTGCAAACCGTCAGCAACCGTCGTGCTGCCGCACAACACTATCTGAACGCTGCAGTATCAGCAGATATCGAATTACCTGAGCAACGTTTACAAGGCCTGCTGGGCGATATCACGACCCAAGCCGGGACAGTCACCTCAGCCTGCGACAACATTACCGCACTGGTTGACAAAACCGTGAATGACGGGATGTCACTCACCGTTCTGCATATGAATGACCACCATTCACATTTGCCCGCTGAGGATTTCGACCTCGACGTGTCTGGCCTGGGATTGAGCACCACAACGGAAGCAGGTGAAGTCGTCAATGAAATTACATTGAACTACGGCGGCTTCCCGATGATGGTCAATCTGTTTGATATGCTTAGCAATGCGAACGACAACGTCTTGAAGATCCACGCTGGTGATGCCATCACCGGTACACTTTACTACACACTCTTCAATGGCGCCGCAGATGCGGAGATGATGAATCAAATCTGCTTCGATGCATTCGCATTGGGCAACCATGAATTTGACGGCGGTGACAGTGGTCTGGCGGCATTCCTCGATGAATTGAATAAAGGCGACTGCCAGACGCCAACACTCGCCGCCAACGTCGTTCCCGGGGCGAACTCTGCAATCCGCGAAGGCTACATCCAGCCTTACGTAATCAAAGAAGTGAACGGTCAACAAATTGGCCTGATTGGTATCGACATCGCACAAAAAACCAAAGAATCTTCCCGCCCGGATGCCGATACAGCGTTTCTCGATGAAGCGGAAACCTCGCAAAAATACATCGATGAACTCACTGCGATGGGTGTAGACAAAATTGTTCTGATTACCCATTACCAATACCAGAACGATATCGCATTGGCAGAAAGTCTGTCGGGTGTTGACGTTATCGTAGGTGGTGATTCTCACACCTTACTGGGTGACGAAACGTTTTCTGCGCTGGGCTTCAATCCCGTGGGCGACTACCCAACCGTTACCACCAATAAAGATGGCGAAACAGTATGTATCGTCCAGGCGTGGGAATATGCCCATATCATGGGTAAGCTGGACGTAACGTTTGACGGTATAGGTCGGGTGCAATCCTGTGGCGGCCACCCTTACATGCCAATCGAAGCCCAATACAGCTACGAACATTCCGACAGTGAAAACAGAATGCTCGAAGGGCAGGACATGGAGCTGGTGTCTGCTGCTCTGACCGCACATGACGAGATTATGCTGGTCACGCCAAATGCGGATACCAGTGCTTTGATTGCCGGTTACGACAACGAAGTGGATGTATTGAAGCAAACCGTGATCGGCTCTGTAGCAGATAACTTGTGTCTGGAACGCTTTCCCGGCCAGGCACGCTCTTCTCTGTGTGACGCACAAGCAACTTATGCCAATGGCAGTGATATTTCAAACGTCGTTGCGAAGGCATTTATGACGGTCACCCCAACAGCGGATATCGCAATCCAGAATGGCGGTGGTGTTCGTGTTGACGTAGCTGCAGGCGACTACACCATCGCCGATGCATTCACCTTGCTGCCTTTCTCCAACACGCTGGTGACTCTGGACATGACCGGCCAACAAATCGTGGATGTTCTGGAGGACGCCCTGGCTAATACCCTGGATAATGGCGGTTCAAGCGGATCTTATCCTTATGCTTCCGGTTTGCGCTACAACGTGGACGCCTCCCAGACTCAGGGCAACCGTATATCGAATGTTGAAGTGAACCCCCGGGTTGAGAGTGACTGGCAAGCTATCAACTTGACTGCCACTTACACCGTTGTCACCAATGACTTTATTGCATCAGGTCAGGATGGTTATGACACCTTCGGTACGGTTTTCTCGGCCGGCCTGTTCGTGGACACCTTTACGGAATACGCGCAAGGATTTGTCGATTATGTGCAACGCCTGAATGCGGAAGGCGCATCTGTCACCAAATTACCTATCGCCGAATACTCAACGCAACGTTACATTGGTACCGATGGTTGTGATCACTCATTGCAATCGGACTGCGAAGGCTTTTAATGCCCTTCAACTCACCTCCCTGAAAAATAAACGGGCCTCCGTGCCCTCATAACGCAAGGCTCAAACAATGTAAGCCAGGGAACGGCTGAGAACTGAAATCGGCGACTGCAATGGTCGCCGCTTTTCCAGACTGTTGGAGTTTGGTAAAGAATTGTGACATACGTCACTTAGTAATATCTCTATAACATTTCCCCGATATAAATCTGCACGTAAAGGCAAAATGCCGCCCCGTATCTAATACACTGAATTTTATGGACTTTAGTGTTCACTTTTCGTCCAACGGAGTACCGTCAAAGTGGAAAAATCAACCCCGAACCCAATCAACGTGGAGCTGTTCTGGCGTTTGAAAAAACGTATCGAAGAGCTCCACATCGAAAACATCAAGCTGGTTCAGTTCAAAATGTTACTCGACAACACGGAGTATCGAGAACACGTCATCGAGCAAGCCAAACTCTCCACAGACCCTGAGTTGCTCGAGATTATTCGAGAGATTGAAAAAAACGATGGTAAAGTCGGTCGCGCACGCACAACTTCAGCAGCCAGCGGACCGCAACCAATCCCGCAGAGCCGTATCTACAAACAGCTTTTTTACGGCCTGGCATCCATATTTCTCGTGGTACTGGGCACAACAGGTTTTATTAATCTGTTCGAACATAGACCCGTGCATATTTCCCAGGACATTAGCAGTGACCAAACCTGGACCCGTGGCGAGGTGTATATTCTCGATAAACTGATTTATGTCCGTGATGGTGCCAAACTGACTATCGAACCCGGTGTAACGATTCAAGGCAAAAACGGATCTGCTTTGATCGTAACTCAGCATTCCAGCTTGCACGCCAAAGGTACCGCCGAAGCTCCCATTGTGTTCACCAGTGCCCAAGCCTTGGGTAAACGCCAACCCGGTGATTGGGGTGGCTTGGTTCTCCTTGGCCAGGCACCCGTAAATTCAGGTAAACCCACAATCGAAGGCGTTGCCGAAAACGATCAAAGCGGTTTGTTCGGTGGCGATAATCCAGATCACAGCTGTGGTGTGATGGAATATGTGCGCATTGAGTTCGCCGGTTATGAAGTTTACGCAAACAATGAGCTCAATGGCCTGACACTGGGCGGGTGCGGTGCCAACACCATCATCCGCAATGTACAGGTACACCGTGCGTTAGATGATGGCATCGAAGTATTTGGTGGCACTGTTGATCTCAAGAATATTGTTATCACCGGTGCCGGTGACGATGGTCTGGATTGGGATATGGGCTGGCAAGGCCGGGTACAGTTTCTGGTCGTTCAACAATATGCCGACACCGGAGACAATGCCTTTGAAGGGGATAACAATAAAAAAGAACACAACGCGCAACCACGCTCCAATCCTACGTTCTACAATGTTACCCTGGCATCATCCGGCACATCCGGAAAGGCCCACCGAGGCATACTGGTGCGCCATGGCAGTGGCGGTTATTTCCACAACATGCTGATTAGTGGTTTCAGTAAGGAAGCGGTTGATTTCCGCGATGAAATTGACGCGGTTCTGGGTGAAAATGCACTCGATTTCAGCCACAACATTGTTTCTCAATCGGGGCCATCTGGACTGGCTTTCCCTGAAAGTGAAGCCAAGGATAATGACTATGGCTTCGATGAAAAGGCATACGTGAAACTGCCTGAGAAGCTCAATACCATTACCCTGCAAGGCTTTTTGACGCTTGCCGCGAAAGATCAATTTGAACCCAGGTTCGCACCACCGCTGAGCCATGACTCATTCAAGCAGGTGAAACCTATTCCTCAGGGTGATTTCTGGGATGAGTCTGCTCAATACCCCGGTGCCTTGCCCTCGGGGTCCGGAAAAACCTGGCTGGATGGTTGGACTGCTTATCCGGAGAAATAGGTGACTCTGTGCACAAAACATATCCGCTGACGTGAAAATCATCAAAACTTACAAGTGTAAGCTCATGTCAGCCCTTTATACTTCAGCCAATCACGTAGTGCACTGTAGTTCTCCCATGACCGGGCTCACCTGTGAACGGGTTTATCCCTGCAAGAGGCGCCTTCAATGGAGGCGTGCTTGCAGCACTACGTGCTCCGAAAAGGTCTTGCCTGTTTTAGGCTCGCAGCAATTGTTCCCATCAATTTCTGCGAGCGTTTTTTAACCGTACCGCGCTCTGCCAACCAGCCCGTTATCGAGTCAACAATGGTACTCCGACACATAGGATTATGTATAGATTACCCGTTAAGGGCTAGCGACGGTCATACACCGCGATAAGCTGTCGGCTAAGCGCAATCAGTGTGCCATCGCTATGATAGATTCTGGCAACAGTGTGGGCATATCCATGATGGGCTTGTTCGACCACAGCATCATAATAGAGCCAGTCATCCGCCAATACTTCAGACTGCAACAGGGACAAAGGCTGACAAATCTCCATACTCCAGCTTACGCTGGCACTCGGGCAGGGCTTCGCGAGCAATTGCAAAACGACGGGGGGCCAGCTGTCGACGATAGCCAACAAATGGGGGTCACGAACAGCGCCTGTCAGATTCCTGAGCCGAACCCAGCCAGCCAGTTCAGTTGACTTACTTTTGGTAAACGGCAATCCACCACGATTAACCCGCATTTCCACATGCTCGATGAATTCCGGCGTAATACCCGGAATAAAGGGTATCAGCGTCCCCTCCCCCGGCTTGCCCAGTTCAACTTTTGACGCCTCGACTTCGATATCCGAAGCACGCTCAATACCGTAACAAGCAGTCAATTGGGTGACCACGTTACCCGCTTGAATAGCCTGGCTGTTCAGCTGGCTAATGGATTTACCTTTTGATAAAACCTGACGCGCTAACTGAAAGGGCTCATTGATCAGTAATGGCCCACAAAAGTTGACGCTAATCGAGCGCAACAAATTCGAAGCCTCCACTTCCGATGCAAGGTTTTCCAACAACAGCGCCGCGACCAGACCACCAAAGGTCGTTCGACCCTGCCCCCAGCCGGGGCGAATCGACTGCAATTCACCCTGACGGACTTGCGCCAAATACTCATCAATTAACATGGAAACCTCCAAAAAACATTATCGCGGCAGGCTCGACAGACTGAATTCAAGCAGCAATCCGAGCAATCGTTACCCAAACGGCACGAAACTATATACAAACCGGAAAATGTTTACAATGAATACATAAAATTCACCCCCTCAACGCAACCCAATTATTCAGCAAAAAAACGCGCTACATTCTCCCAGACTTCAGGCTGCCGCACGATTGCTCTATGACCAAATCCGGTTGTGGATACAAAGGTGGCATCCGACCAGTTTTTGTATATCAGCTTGGAATCCTGAAACGGAACTTCCCGGTCCTCCGTATCATGAATAATCAATGCTTTCGTACTTGAAGTACGCACGCGCTCTGCGATATCCAGATCACTGGCTGGAACGCCTACCTGCTCCTCGATCAATTGAATAAAGCGTCGGGTTGCGCCTTTGGGCAAACCTATAAATCCCGCAAACCGGTGTAATACCGATACTATCGAAGACGGGCTGGAGATCAAAACAGCTTTGTTACAGTTCAGCCCTTCGGATAGCGCAATTCCCAGAGCACTTCCCCCCATGGAATGGCCAACTATCCCGTTAAATGGGCCCAGATGTTCCACCACAGCTTTAATTGCCCGGGCAAACATCACGGGATTGGCCTGCTTCCCTATAGAATGACCATGGGCCGGAGCGTCCATCGCGTAAACCTCAAAACCCTTATGCAGAAGTGGATCAACAAATCCTGCCAACTGCGTTGCACGGCTTTCCCAACCGTGAACCAACAGAATTTTGGGTGCCGGTTTAGCGACTTTTTCCGATGGCTCATCCGTGGGACGCCAATGGATTACGCTAATCCCACTGTCCAGTATTTCTCGCCGCCCTTGCGCTTCTTTGACCTCCTCCCAGTCCCGCAATGGGTGTTTACGCGGCGTCAAAAACAGGTCTCTCGCTCTTATTGCTGTCGAAGTTGGGGTTAACAACCCCAGTACGGTGTTTTTACTTCGAAACATTTGCATTGCCATGTTCATAATGACTTTCCTCTGTTTTCTGTTTACCAATCGTTCTTTAACAAGAACACATTTAAAAGCATCCAAGGGCTAACCCGAGGTCAGCGTCCGATTCTGGTGAATTTCAAAAGCCCAATTCAAAGCCGACTAAAATACGATCACGCTCGGAAAACTGGCCATACAACCCCTGCCTGGAACCGTAGAAGACATCTGCACCCGCCCAAATTTTCAGCTCACTGAGCAATTCGTGACTCACCTTTGGTCGAATCAGGCCATCATTGTTATTGATAGAATGCAGGGCCAGGATCTCCGCTCTCCAGGTTTGGTTCACGAAATCGCTGCGCACGAGAAAACTGAAGGTCTGATCAAATTGATCTCGCACAGTGGTGTCCCGATAGTTAAACAAATACCGCTGGAACCACTGGGCACTGATCAGGGTATCTGACACCCCCTGCCAATCCAGCCCAAGAACAGAAGACAGCTCAGGGTGTTTATTAATACCGCCAGTTGCGCTTCTGGTCGCCGTCAAATATCGATCTGTGCGATAGCCCACTTCGGCTCTTAACGTGAAATCGCCCAATGCATTGCTGGCTGAGCCACCGATAAGATGATTGCGCTTATACTCAGGTGAGATCAGGATCTGATTACGCTGAATTTGCTGAAACCAGACGGGCACGTCCTGATAGTGATATAAATAATTCAGGGTCAGATCCCAACCTGCAGTGAAGGTGGAAAAACGTAAGCCCAATTCACTGTCTTCAAGGAGGTGTCCCGGTTTATCTGGCTCAGACAGACGAATCTGTCTTTGCTCACCGGGTGCAGGTACCGGAACCTCTTCAGGCGTCGTAACCTGGAAAGGCGTCCCCGGCTCCGCCAATTCATGGTAGGTCGTGTCAGGAATCCACAGCACTTGAAGCGTACTATCCTCTCCAATCGGGAAGATCACATTCGTCATCCAGGTCGGAATACGCGCGTCTTCAAACTCATCCAGGATAAATTCACGGTACCGCTGCGGGTTCACCACATCCAATACTTTCAGGCCATCCGCTTGCCCCCACACCACTTGCTGTTTACCCAACCGCCATTCCATATCCGGCAAGAACTTATGACTATATAGCGCTCCATCCACAAACCACTCCCGAATACCCAATTCAAATCGCTTATTCTGGTAGGCAGGTGCGGTGGCGCCAGAATAGGCAAAGGGCATGTGCGTTGCAGGCCCCAGATTGCCTACACCATCGGCTCGCACTCGCAGGCGAAGGGTCCAGCGCTGCTTCAGCCAGTTACCCTGCCATTGTGGCTCGATCTGGGCTTCAAATTTCTGGCTCTTTCCCTGATCCATATCGATGGCCCACTCCTGTTCCCAGGTCGCACTGAAATCGACATCACCAAGATCAACTGCGGACACCGACGAAACACAACCAAGCAAACCTATCCCGCAGGCAAAGCCTGAAACACCAGACCGAACAACAAGATTCCGGATAGCTGAAAACATCACCTTAAAATCCTTTTTTCATTGCACGTTTGGTAAAGACCTGATCAAGAACCGGAGTTTGATAATCAACCTCACGGACTTGGAATACCGTGCTGTGTCCAGTCTTAAGATTTTTTATGGTGAGTTTGTGACGCGTCCAAATACCATCAACTAAACGAATATCTTCAGCGGCAAGGGTTTTCAACGGATTCCCTTTCGGATCCCAATATTCTCCTGCAAAAACAACCCAGTTACGGCTATCAACCCAGAACTGGTATCGGCCATACCCCAACTCGTCGGCAATGGCTTCAGAACGAGGTTTTGCTTCAACCAGATAGGCCGGTTGACCGGAATGGTCTTTCTGTTGCAGCGTTGTGAAGTAATAATCCCCCGCTTCAATCTTGCGCTCTTTTTTGATGTCTTCGTAAGTGAAGTCTGTCCCGAGGAAGTAATCACCCCGGTCCGATGCCGAAATACGTCGCACCTTACGCAGCGCCGGCAGGTAAAGCCACTGGTCATCATCCAGCTCCGCGTTCGGGTAGTCATAGGTCAAAAATGCGGTGCCTTTAACATTGGCAGGCTCGCTGTAATACAAAATGGTGCGTTTCTCATCACCAAAATACTTACGATACCCCAATGTCTCACGTTCTCTGGTTTTACCCCGGCTGTCCACCAAGGTCATCGAGAGCCGTTGGGTCACGTACTCACCATCATCTTGCTGATTGATCTGAGCAACGATCCAGTCACCTTTGGGTAATTCATCTGCATGGCCTGGCGATGACCAAGTCAGCACACCAAGAAATATCACGGCCACGAGCACAGAAGCTGTGGTTGCCCAACGGGCCTGATTCGATTGTGGCGCAAACTCGACACGAATAAATTGTGGCCGAAAAACCTTAATCAGCGCAGGTAACAGCGTCATACTGGCGATGAAACTGGTGGTAACCGACAACGCAACGATAGTGCCGAAGTTGTTCAAAGGAACGACCTGACTGGAGATCAAAACACCAAAGCCACAGGCAATTGCCAGGAAGTTAAAAAACAGTGCACGCCCGGTAGATGGAAACAGAGCATCCAGTGCGGCATCCAGGTGACCTTCGTGCAGTCGGTACAAGGCCCGCAAGCGGTCAATCGTGTGAATGGCAAAATCAACACCGAGCCCGATAGCCACCGAAGCAAACATCGAGGTACCAATACCAAGATCGATATCAAGGTATACCATCGCGGAGTAAACCAACAGAATAGAGCTCACCACTGGCAACATGGCGTACAGACCGGCAACAGGTGAACGGAATAACAGACTCGCAACCAGCCAGACCAGAAATAACGCCAGCCCCAACCCGGCGACATGACTTGCCCCCAGATCTTTGATCCAGTGATAGTTCAGATTCACCCGACCACTTAAATTTGCAGAGATCGAATCAGTATTGAATTCCTCGGAAATGTAGTGTTGCAATGCCTCGACAACCGGTTTCGTTTCCTGAAAGTGGCCATCATTTAGCGTTACCCTGACATTAGCGAGCCGGTAGTCATAATCAATCTCTTCCTGAAAATCCGTAGGATTGCCGGAAGCAGAATAGAGTAAAAAATATTGTGCCGTGAGATCTTTCGAGTCGGGCAGCGTATAGGCATCCGAAGCCCCCTCATTTAAAGCTCGATTCATCTGTTTGAGATAATCGACAATGGATGTGCTGCCGGTAACATGGGGAAGGGTTTCAGCGAAGCGTTGCAAAGCCTCGATACGACTCAGATTTTCCGGATCAAAAAGATCTTCTGCAGTTGGCGTTTCAATC
The DNA here is from genome assembly GCF_002162375.1 of Oleiphilus messinensis. Taxonomy (GTDB): domain Bacteria; phylum Pseudomonadota; class Gammaproteobacteria; order Pseudomonadales; family Oleiphilaceae; genus Oleiphilus; species Oleiphilus messinensis. Next base: position 5,634,785 of record NZ_CP021425.1, read on the forward strand.
ACAATATTCAAATTGTTTGAGCCATCAAGATGGTTATTGATCGCCTGATCTGCAGCAACAATGGCTTCCGATGGATGGAAGGTTCCGATACGGTTTTCATCAACTTGTAACTGGCTGGCAGAGTAGGCTCCAAAAGCCATCAAGACGACAAAAAGAGTGATGGTCAATGGTGCAAAGCGGACACTGATTCGCCCCAGAAACTGCATCAGCTGACTAAACAGATCCGGCTTGTTTTCCTGATGTGCGCGAATAAAAGAGCGGCTCGCGGAGGGCTGAAGCAAAGCCAGTGTCGCCGGTAAAAATACCATGGAGAAAAACCAGGCGATGCAAACACCCAACGCGGTGAACAAACCAAAGTAGATAAACGGAGGCATGGTTGAAGCAAAATACAATCCCAGAAAGCCTGCAGCCGTGGTCAGTGTCGTCAACGTCACGGGGCGCCACATTTCGACCATGGTTTCAACGACAAGCCCTTTTCGGTTGGCTTCCGGGGAACGTGCCTGAAGCTCGAAATAATGGCTATAGACATGAATCGCATCCGCGACAGAGATACCAATCAATATAACCGGCATGGCATTGGTAATCACAAAAAACGGCGTACCGTTCGCGGCCATAATTCCCAACGTCATCAACACCGACGCCGCGATAATGACATTGCCAATCAGCCCTGGGCTCAGGCGTCGGAATGCAAAAATAATAATCAGCGTGATAATCACACCCGCCAGCGGATTAAGGCGCTGCGCATCCTGATCAATGTAGCTGCCGAGGTACCCGGCGATTGCCCCTTCCCCGGCAACATGTAATTGCTCACCAGACTTGATCGGAGCCTGTTCAACCAAATCCAGAATCTGGCTATAGGTGGCTTCTACATCCGTATCATCGATGATTTCAGCGACAATGAGCGTTGCATTGTCGGTCTCGGAAACCAGAGTTCCCAGATATAATGGAAAATCGTGTATCGCGTTGCGCAATGCCTGCAACTGCTCCGGTGTTGATGGGATGGGATCCAAAAATGGATTAACCTCCATCCCTTCTTCCGTGCCAACAATATTGCTTTCTGTGGCCAGGCTGACAACACGATCAGCATCAACGTTGGGCAAGGCGCTGATTTTCTCCGTCAACCAGCTCACAAGGGAGAGTGTTTCTGCATTATAAATACCCTGTGGATCCTCGGTTACAACCGCAACTACCATTGGATCACTCAGGCCAAACAACGCTTTAACTTTATCACGGTAAACCAGTGCGGGATTATCTGCAGCCAGGAAGGCGTCGGACCGGGTGTCTTTCACCAGCCCCGGCAAGAAACTTACAGCCCCGACGAAAAGCAATAGACTCATCACAATTAATGTCTTGGCGTAGCGAACAATAAAGCGGAAAATCTGCTCCGGCAGTACAGTTTCAGAATCAGGCATTTTAATTACCTCTCAATCTCGCAATTTTGATGCGTATACATGTATTAGAACCAAAGAAAAGCGCACACATAAATGCATACGCATGTAATAAACTCAATAAATCAGCGCTTCAACTCCACGACCGCGTGTGTCAGCTTCAGCAATTCATTTTTAATATCATGCCCCAAACGCTTTGATACGAATTTCTGTGCATCATTCCAGCACACTTCTGCCGCTTTGAATAACGCTCGACCCGACTCGGTCAAAGCCAGTAACTTCTGCCTTCGGTCAACCCCGGGCCTGACTTCGATGAACCCGTCCCGAATCAATGGTTTAACCCCCCGGGACAAGGTAGTTTGATCCAAAATCAGAATATCCTGCAATTGCGAGTTGGTGGTTTCACGCAGCAAATAGATGGCCCGCAATATGGAATATTGACTGGTCTTTATGCCACAACTGGCCAGATAATGGTCGTAAATCTGACTCATCACCCGGTTTGCTTTACGCAACTCCAGGTTAAGGCAGGGTTCGATTTTGAATGTTTTTTCATCAGTCATGGCTTTGAATTATACATGCATATGCATTTATGTCAACAAACAACGCCGAAACTATCTGCTAGAAATTTAATGGCCATAGCGCTGCACAATGTCGTGGTAGACAGGATCACCCCTGAGGGCTTCCAGAGCCATTTGCCAGCGTTCCAATTCGCGCACAGCTGTAGACTTGGAAAATGCAAGGTACAGTTTTGAGTCGTAGACTTTCACGCCTGTGTTTTCGATCCTTGTACAATCAATTTCAAGCTTGCTGCATGTAGGCTTCAATCCCCATTCGCCCGCCGCAATCAAATCGGCTCTTCCGGCAACCAGCATCAGATAAATCATCGCTTCATCACGGGTTAAAAAAAGGTTCTTAAAACCCTCTCGATCCAGCAGTGAGTGGGCAAAATAGTTCTGACGCACTGCGATACTTTCAACCCTGCGGGCATCATCAAATGAGCGGAGATCAACATTGGAGCCTTTTTGCTTGTAAAAATAAGTTGCATTGTCCAGCAGCGGACCAACCCAGTGGAACAAGTGCTCACGGGCTTCACTCCGCCCGACGCCGATCAATATTCGATCCGGTAACGTTTGTGTTTCCCAGTAGGCCCGATCCCAAGGGAGCACTTCGATATTGTCAACATGATCAACGCGCTTCAAAAGCGCGCGCATCAAATCGACACAAACACCCCGAAGTGACCCGTCTTCGGCATAGAAGCTAAAAGGTTCGAGGTTTTCGGTCATCACTTTGAATTCAGCGCGACTGGCCGTGGCAACAGCAATACAGGAAATGAGCCAAAAACAACTGCATGAAATGCAGAGCCTAACAAACGGAGAGAAGCGTTTCATACTTTTGGCCCATTGAACGTCAATACCTTAAAAATAGCAGACTATTGCACAACTTCCCGCCAAACCCCTTCGCCATTCCACACCTCCGCCGCATTCTGAATACTTGCTATTCGCGCCTTGTGCTCAGGTTCTGCCAGATCGGAAATTTCATAGATCAACCCACCCTGCTTATTTTCTGTGGAAAAATAAATAAGGTTCACTCCGGATGCGGGGATGGTGCACTCTTGAGCAATGAGCAAACCTTGCGCCAATAGTTCCGTTCGCTTTTCTCGCAGCTCCTCGCGGGTCACCCAGGCAGAAACGTGCTGTAAGCCTTGCCCCTCACTGCTTGAAAACTCCTGAAAGATACTGGGAACATCGTCATGTTGCTCAATTAATTCAATTTGCAAATTGCCTGAATTAGCCAGGGCAATCGATACACTGGGAGAAGGTGATACCCTGCCACGATAGATAAACGGCTCAAAAGTGATGTTGCGCTTGATAAAAAAAGGACCGATACCTAACGTTTCCCCCCAATACTGCATTGCCTGATTGATATCTCTCACCACAAAGGCAATTTGCCTAATCTCCCCAAAACGCTGACTCATTGTGTCGCACTCCTTTTCGTCCAGTTTTAATCGAGCCTGTTATCCATCAAGTACTTCCCTATTCTGCCGTAGCCCGAAGTATTACCACAATAATCATCGACTTGTTTTTACAATTTTTGGGTATGGTTTATTGAAATCGATATGCCAAGCCCCCATTTACTGACCATCGGTCACCTCAATTCGAGCCATGCGAAGGAGCTCCGGCGTGAATACAAGCTCTCCAGTTCAGAACAGCCAATCAAACTCATCCCAATGGACTGCCATTGTCTCTTCAGCAGGCTTTCTCGCGCCCTATCGACTCCCGGTCGCCTACGCCTTGCTCGCATTGCTATTTACAGCGGGTATAACGCTGTCGATTGGCCAGGGTGTCCGCTTGATGATCGACCAGGGCTTTGCTACCGCATCACCCGACCTGCTTGGGTATTACGTTTCTATATTTATGGTGCTCGTGGTCGCATTGGCCGTCGGGACTTTTACCCGATACTACTGGGTTACCTGGATTGGTGAACGGGTTGTCGCTGATATTCGAAAAACAGTATTCAATCACTTGATCAACCTGCACCCGGGCTTCTACGACAGTAACCGCGGGCTCGAAATTCAATCCCGCCTCACCGCTGATACGACCTTACTACAAGCTGTAATCGGCTCATCTGTTTCCGTCGCCTTGAGAAACATTATTATGATGATCGGTGGCGTGATCTGGCTGTTCATTACCAATGCCAAATTGACTGGCATTGTGATGGTTTCCGTCCCCTTCGTGATCGCCCCTATACTGATTTTTGGCCGCCGCGTGAGGGGCCTCTCCCGACAAACTCAGGATCGGGTTGCGGACGTTGGCTCTTACGTCGGTGAAGTGCTGACTCAAATTAAAACCGTGCAGGCCTACAATCATCAAGCGCAGGACATTAAACAATTTCATCACCATGTTGATGCAACGTTTGCGGTGGCCAAACAAAGAATCGTGCAACGCGCATTACTCATCAGCATTGTCATCATTCTGGTATTGGGTGCGGTTGGTATGATGCTGTGGATCGGCGGAATGGACGTTATCGAGGGCAGCATTACCGGTGGCGAACTGGCGGCCTTTGTGTTTTACAGTATATTAGTCGGGGCAGCAGTCGGCTCTATCAGTGAGGTAATTGGAGAGTTGCAACGCGCAGCCGGTGCCGCAGAACGGATCGTAGAACTACTGAACGCGCGCAGTGAAATTCAAGCTCCCGCCTCTCCTACAGTCTTACCCCCGAAAATTGAAGGCAATATTGACCTGCATGAAATCACCTTTGCCTACCCGAGTAGGCCAGAAGTCAACGCCATAGATCAATTATCTCTGCAAGTGAAACCCGGCGAAACACTCGCACTGGTCGGTCCATCCGGTGCTGGCAAGTCCACACTTTTTGATCTTCTACTGCGTTTCTTTGATCCACAATCCGGGCAGATTCGCCTGGAAAATACCCCTATTCAAAGTCTCGATCCAGAGATACTGCGCAGTTGCTTCGCTTTGGTCTCACAAACTCCCACGCTGTTCTATGGCACCATTGCAGATAATCTGCGTTACGGAAGTCCTACCGCAACAGACGAGGCCATGATCGAAGCCGCCAAAGCCGCCAATGCCCATGATTTTATTGCGGCACTCCCCAACGGTTACCAAACCCGTCTGGGCGATGCCGGACTGGGTTTATCGGGAGGCCAGAAACAACGCCTGGCCATTGCCCGCGCCATTCTCAGCGACGCCCCTATCCTGCTTTTAGATGAAGCGACCAGTGCTCTGGATGCCCACAGTGAGTATTTAGTCCAACAGGCTCTCGAACGCCTTATGGCGGGCAAAACCACGTTGGTGATTGCCCATAGACTGGCCACCGTAAAAAATGCAGATCGCATCGCCGTGCTAAACCATGGCAAGCTGGAAGCCATTGGAACCCACGCCCAACTTCAGGAAAGCTCCCCACTGTATGCCCGACTCGCGAAGTTGCAGTTTGAGACGGAAGTTCCAATAAATTAAACAGACTCAGTGGTGAGCAAACAGGATTTATCTATCACCCCGTCATCCCACCACTCCGATGCCAGTATTAAATCAACGCTTGCATCGGCATCGAAGGTTATCTCCAGCGTTAAAGACCGGGACAACGATAGAAGGTACTCTGTAAACAACTTTTTGAGTGGCTCCGAGACACTCGGGTAAACGTCATACGCAACCAGTTTACATTCAGAAGTCAACGCGATCAGCTGCCGTGCGAGGACACGACCTTTCTCATCTCGCGCGAAAACAACTTGCTTGTTGACATCAAGCATGACCGCACTTGCAGAATAGGAACAAATCCCCCCAAGACTCAAACATGAGCCAACATACTGACCAAGTTTGAGTACTTCCAACGGATTTTGCTCCGTCGTGAGCGTTACCTCAACACTGCGTTCATTATCCAGTTGAATAGCCTCAGAAATGACGACTCCGATCCGCCACCGCTCAACCTCCAGATCAGGATAATTCGCTATCCATCTCTGGCTGAGAGGGTGCAACCAAAGGTAATCACTATTACCTTGACTATAGGCTTTTAGAAAACGCCTGAATGCGGTTCGATTGCCATCGGATTCAGGCAGGAGCTTGAGAGCGAAGAGAAAATCCTTATGGCTAGCGAGGCATCCTGTCATGGCTCGCCCGAGATGAACATGAATAAACTCTGTCAACGAGCTGAGAAGAACAATGATCCAATCATCCGTGATACGTTCATAGTGGCGTTGCAATTGAGCATCACTCAGTATTCTGTCCCCTGTCAGGTGGGCTTTCACCGCTTTTGGCAGAAACGCAGAGTGCGTTTCGGGCAATAGATGCTTCAGCTCATTCGCAACCGCTTTCAGGGAGGTAGATTCAGATTTAAAACACGGACTTTTAATGCGTATCCACTCATTCACAACCTGACGTTGCGTTTCCCACTGCAAACAGCCCAAATTGTGAGCACAGGAATATAGCCTTTTCGTGTATCTGTTAATTGAAACGGCTACAAGCTCGGGCCAGGTATCAGCCAGAGCCCCCATACCCCAAGCGAATAAATTCGTGTCATCGTGTCGTTTACAGAGCTTGCTGAAGGTGATCAGCGTGGTATCGCTTATTTCTGGACAGTTTTTGACTCTCGCCAAATTCCACAAAACACGCCCCAGTAAAAGGTTCGGCGAAAAAGGGGATTTTCTGTAGCGTTGAACCACACATAAGGTCTCCTTCCAGGAGACCAGAATTTCACCAAGACTCTTGTCATCCGAGAACAATACATTCAGGTCAGCTATCGTGCCCTGGATGTATTCCACCTCAATTGTGCCGAGCATTTGGACTAATTCTTCGAGGTGGATCGCACTCTTCACATACCACGCCTTCGCAAAAGGTGCTTCCCGATAGGCGGCAAACTGGATCAAAAATACCAAAGCCGCTTCGACAACGGTGTTAGGCCAATCGGATTGCAGGAGCGCATCCAGATACGCATCCAATTTCAGAGTCGATCCGCATAGCTTCCATAGGCCCGGCAGAATAAAACCGGCATCAGATTGATCATATTCAAGCTTGAATAACGTCACCCAGGTGTCTGAAATCGGGGCCTCACTGTATGCCCCATAAAAAGTACGCCAGGGTGAAAATTCGAGATGAATATCCAGACCAAGACATAAATAGTCCTGGTCACATCCGGAACTCAGAAAATCAAGGACATTTTGGATCGAGGCTTCCAAAACATCAGCCTGAAGCCGAGTCAAACGCTCCAGTAACCTGGGTTCAGCAACCGGTGGAATCGACTCAAATCTGTTCAAAACCCGCATGAATAAATGGTATTCGACCACCGGGAGATAGCCAATTGCAGAACACCAATCTACAACCCGATTACCGCTGATGAACCGATTTTTCTTTAACAGATGAGCGACAGGCTCGCACCAGCCCAATGTATTATCGCGACATAATTGGTCGAGCAACAACATTCGATCCGGATCAACAGTGTCACACCACCATAAAAGTTCATTCTTGAAATTTTCACAAAATACACCACCGACATCCCCGGCCCCGGCATACTTGCTGTAAATCATTGGGTGCCATACAGCCAGAAAGACGTCACTGGGCGGGGTTAACCAAACCTCTCGCCAGGAGAAATTCGTCCCCAGAATGGTGTTTATTTCGCGCTCCGCACTTGCCAGAAACATCCAATTCAGAGCAAGCAGGTGTTGACACAATTTTCTATTGTCCATCGCGGCATACAAATTCCCCACGACCTGATCTTTTAACTTGGGAGGACGATATTTGGTCCCCCTGTATCCGCGGGGACGGGCCGCGGACCGCTTCGGTGGTTTGGGCCCAGGCTGCAAAGAGACGGTATCGCTTGCACAAGGATCAGCCGGGTCTGGCAAGGTTAAAATCTGCAGCAACAGCACATCACTCAGGGCTTGACCATCAAACTCGCCGACTTTTTGCAATCGGTGAAAGGCGCACATTATCGCATCACGGTAAGGGATTGGCTCACCATAATACTCCGATAATGACACGGGATTGCCATCGACAGGATACACCCGGATGGCTTCCGAGGATCGGCGAAGCAAAGGACTCGAAACTTTAAACCTTGTCTGCATAGTTCAACTTTCAACACTCTGTGATGATCTTTTGAAAACAATCTGCGTGGCCTTCTGGTGTTGTTTGATTTTACACCAACAAGAGCAACTTCCGGATTGTGCCTGGTCACCATTTCATCTTAAGCTTGCCAATATCATCTACCCTGCGCGAGAAACCTTAAATGCCAGATATTCATGTCCAAACTCTAGAGACCCCGATTGGTGAACTTTTGCTGGGCACGTTCGAGGGCAAACTATGCTTGTGCGATTGGCGCTATCGCAAAATGCGCAGTGCGGTTGATAACCGTATTCAGACGCTTTTAAAAGCGCAATATCAAACTACAACAGACAGCACCATCAAACAGGCCGAGCAGGAATTGAGTGAGTACTTTGCCGGAGAACGAACTCACTTTACCATCCCGCTCTTATTCGCTGGGAGCGAATTTCAACAACGCGTTTGGCAGGCTTTGCTCAATGTCGAATATGGCCAAACCACAACTTATGGCGCACTGGCCAAAGATCTTGAGCAACCGAAAGCTGTTCGGGCAGTCGCCAGTGCCAATGGCGCAAATGCACTATCGATTATCGTCCCCTGCCATCGCGTCATCGGAAGTGATGGCAGTCTGGTGGGTTATGCGGGAGGCATTAAAGCCAAGGAAAAACTGCTAAAACTCGAGAATAGTCTATTGTTTTAACACCCAATGAAATTCTGAGTGTGTCATCAACTTCGCAGTAGAAATCGATCCGTACAAAGCGTAATCAAACCTACAGCGTGTATTGTGTGCGCTCATTCACTTGGAAAAAACCGACGGGTCGGATATCCTACCCGGCATTTCAAAACGCTTGTCCACATTTTGTACTCTGCACAATTGAATGTACTGGGTACAAATGAGCACAATTTGTTCGAACTATTGCACACGTGATAAACAGCTTGAGCTGTGTGGTAGACCGAGGCAAGCCTTATCGATTCCCATTTTGTTCCAGGTAGCGGCTTATATTGTGAATATCGATGTCATTCTCTCTCATCCTGATTTATGGAAATACATAAGTATCCCCATTGTGGCGGGTCTGGTTGGTTGGAGTACCAACTGGCTTGCCGTCAAATTAATGTTTGTGCCTTTAGAGTTTAAAGGTTACAAACCATTCTTTCTCGGCTGGCAGGGCGTTATTCCCTCAAAAGCAGAAAAAATGGCAAAAGTGATTGTCGATAAAGGCCTGCAATCACTGGCGACCGTGTCAGAGGTATACAACCAGATCGATCGCAGCGCGCTGTCGGAACAAATCGTCAAGATGATGGATCCACGCATTGAAGAATATGTCGATGATTTGATGAATCAGGACAATGCCGCCTTATGGGAAAAAGTCCCGGATGCATTCAAGCGCCGAATTTATGAGAACGTTCGAAAGCAAATGCCGATTATTACGGACAAAATGCTGGAAGACATTGGGGACAAAATTGATGATATGTTTGACCTCGAAGATATGGTTGTGTCGATACTAACCAAGAACAAGGAGCTACTGAACCGGATATTTCTTGAGGCCGGGAAAGCCGAGTTCAAATTTATTGTTTCCTCCGGTATGTACTTCGGCGCTGCATTCGGCCTGTTACAAATGGCGCTGTGGATTTTCACACAAAACTGGTGGATTTTGCCTTTATTTGGTTTGATCGTCGGGTACGCAACGAATGCCATTGCATTGAAAATTATCTTCAAACCCCTGCACCCAGTACACTTCGGGCCTTACACCATTCAGGGACTGTTCCTGAAGCGGCAATCCGAGGTGGCGCGCGTACTCTGTCGCATTACTACCGAAGAAGTCATCACCATCAATAACATTCTTTATTCGATGTTAACGGGCCCCAAGTCAGAGCGCACCAAACGCCTGATTCAAACCCAGGTCCGAAAAGCCATCGATGAAACAACCAGCTGGGGCTCGCTGGGGATCGGCACACCCATCACGAGAGCATTTATCGGGACGCAATCCTATATCGATCTCAAAGCACAGGCTGCCGAGCTCGCCCTGAATACTGCTGAAAGCGAATTAATGCACAACAAAGCCTTCAGCGAAGGACAGTCGGAAATTATTTTCGAACTCCTGCGCAGCCGCATGGAGGAACTCTCAACCGAAGAATTCCAGGATGTCATTCGACCCGCATTCCAAGAGGATGAATGGAAACTCATCATTCTCGGTGCACTGTTAGGACTTGCAGCAGGCTTCGCACAGCTCTTCGGAATGTTTGGCGGAATCATGTAGTTCCGAGTAGTGCAATTTAGCAGCATAAACCGGAAGATATCACTCGAGTCCCGATTTATGCTGCTCAAAAGGCCCAGACCAACCTTGCTCCACTATCCTCTTCCATTGAAATCGATTCGCTATTGCACCAAATCGTTAATCCGCTGGTTATAGCGATTGCGTTCCTTTTCATTGAGCTTTTCAAGTACACGTCTATCACCAAACAGACGACGAAATCCTTGCGTAACCCTGTGGGGCTCAGGGCAACCTAGCAATAAATGATCAATTTGATTGAACATTATTTGAACGTTTAAGTTGAAAAATACTCAGTCACAAGCCATTTTGAATGGAATCCAATAGATTATTCAATGCTCCTCGGAGAGCAACAAGCCCTTTTGCTTTGAGTCGTTCTTGTATGATCGTGAATTGATCTCAACACGATCAAATTGATCATTTATTGCTAGGTTGCCCTGTCCAGGGGCTTTAACAGTTAACGAAATACTTGACTAAACCTACTCATATACAGTAGCTTGTACAGTATTGTTTTCTCATGGATGGAGGTGATGATCATGGCTGAATTTCTATCGATAGGCGCTGCCGCTTTTCTGCTGGGTGTGGCCGTTTCCACCCTTCTTCGCTGGGAAAAAGAATCACGATTTTTCTCAGATTTCCGTACGCCTGGTGGCCATCGTCGTAAAAATCAACGAGCCATCGCCTAGTGGATACGCCAACCAAAACACTCACCTTTGAAACCCGGCTTGATTTGATTCATGAGCAGGATGCGGCATTGTGTCAATATGCCGAGCTGTGGAATCAAGTGAAATTTCGTTGGTTTGCTAACTTACAAAAGCCTAAAGCCCAGCAATTGAATCGTACCCAGTTTATGCATGAAATGGGGATGCCGTTCAGCTATCGGGTATTTCAAGGCGTACGGCAAAGCATTAAAGGGCTAATCCAGTCTTACCAAACTAATCGAAACAACCGATTGGTGACGCTGGACGTTAAAATCAAACAGCTGGAGAAAACACTCAACAAACTAGAGAAGCGCTGTGATCATGTTGCAGAGAAAGGCTGCCCGCAACAGGCGAAACAACTTCGCAACAGGCTACGACAGAAGGAAGTGAAACTGCGTCGTTGGCAGCAAAAGCAGGCCGCCTTGGTGGCTGAAAAACAGGAAAATAAAACCCCCATTTGTTTCGGCGGTCGAAAGCTGCTGAAAGAGCGACAAACACTAAGAACCAATGAAGGGATCAGGGATTGGCAATGTCGCTGGCACGAAGCGCGACACCGTGAATTTCTCTTGGTGGGTTCGCATGATGAATCCTGGGGCTGTCAAAATGCCCAGCTATCGCCCAGTGAGCAAGAAGATGCTTACCAGCTAAAACTCTTGGTGCCCCATCAATTACGCGCTACGTTTGGCACGACCATTCACATTGATCGCCTGCAATTCAAGCATGGTAAGGCGACGATTGCCCAAGCCGTTTGGCAGAATCAGGTTAAAAAACACGATAAATCAATCAAAGGGCAATCCCTGAGTTTTCGATTTAAGCGAGACAAAAAAGGTTGGCGGTTACTCGTTAGCGTGGAAGTGGCAGGACCAACAGAGCAAGCAGAGTGGATCGATGCTGGTCAAGGAGTCATTGGTGTGGATGTCAACCCGGATCACTTAGCGGTCGTCGAGCTGGATAGAAACGGTAACCCACTGCAACACCGAACGTTTGACTTACCGTTACACTATAAGAATGATGCTCAACGGGCGGCCATTATTGGGGATGCCGTACGAGACCTGATGGACTTTGCCGCGCAGCAAGGTAAAGCGGTGGTGATCGAAAAGCTGGATTTTCAGCAGAAGAAACGGCAATACCAAAAGCAGGATCATCCTCAGTATGCCCGCATGTTGAATGCCTTTGCTTACGGCAAGATCAAGGACTTGATTGAAACGCAAAGCATAAAACGCGGCATACGCCTTTATCACGTCAATCCGGCTTATACCTCATTATTGGGGCGGATGAAATATCGCGATCGACACGGTTTTTCAGATCACCATGCGGCCGCGTTAGTGATTGGTCGTCGGCATTATGGCTTTAAAGAAAAGCCGCCAAAACAACTCATTGGTATTAACGCGAAGGGTACCGTTAAGACCGAGCATCCGCCTGTAAGGATGGCGCTCGGGGATTTTCAGTATTACACCAAACTTCAGCGTTGGTACGAACCACTCGAAAAATCATTAGATTTTCTGAGTGGCTGGCGTCACTTTCGTTGTGTGAATCGGGTTAGTTACTCCGTCGAGGCTCGCCTTGGTGGTAGACCGGGCATGAATCCCGACTTGATTCAGGAAAGCACTCCACTGCTTTCCGCGCACCCTGCGCTGTAGGGATAGGCTCGTTTAAACCATGAGTAGGTTTAAGCAGGTTTATGAAAACGGTGTCAGGTTTAGAATCGCAGGCGAGTACCCCAGATAGCTGGGTATAGTGACTTCCGTTAATTCATGAGCAATTGACTTCAGAACCGCAGCAGCAATTTCCTCAGGCGTTGAGGTGGGTACACCTTTTGCTGCCTCATCGCTTCCTAACGCCAGTTCGGTTGTGACCTTGCAGGGCATTATCGTGCTGAAGTTGATACCCGTATCCCGATACTCTTCCCGCAGTGTTTTCGTTAGCCCCACCACGGCAAACTTGGTCGCACAATAGACTGCCAGCCCGGGGATCGGTACCATGCCCGCCATGGACGAAACATTAACAATATGCCCGCTCCCTCGGCGAATCATCCTCGGCAGTGCAAGTTTGCAGCCCAGTATCACGCCGGTTAAGTTTATATCGATTTGCGTTTCCGATATGTCATCGGATTCATCCACAAAAGCACCAGAATGATTCCCCTTGAAACACTGCAACGACCTTTGGGTATGGCAGACCCGCATGCATCAAAAATCGCCATCGCGCAATGCGAAAATGAGCTCGCCAGCATAACCAATGAATTTGATTTCCTGTACAACTTGAAAGAAACAATACGGGACAAAATCAGTAAAGTGCCTTCGTTAGAAAGCGTCGCCGATAATTTTTTTGTCTCGAGCAGGACGTTGAAACGACGCCTGAAAGAAGAAGGCACCACCTATCAAAAGTTAGTCGATGATATCCGTCTGGAAGAATCCAAAAAATTGATGTGCAATCCGGACTTGAGCCTGCAGCACATTGCAGAAAGAGTCGGTTATCAGGATCCGGCGAATTTCACCCGCGCATTCAAGAAGTGGACTGGGGATCCGCCTTCCATCTATCGGGAAAATCTATTCAAGACCAGCAAAGCTTTGTCCAGATGAGATGGCGCAGGAAAGCCGAGTCGGAGAACCGCACGAGCACATCGACCTCAATGGTTCAACGCGGTACGATATGGGCTTCTTCAAAATACTCATTCAATACCCCTTTTTGATCCAGAATATTCATCCCTTCATCAAACCGGGCTTTCAACCATTCACCTCGCGTTGTATTTTTCGATATCAGCAAATACAACTCCACGACTCTTAACGGCTCAGGGTCATAACGCACGTTGTGCAATGCATTGCTGAAATGCTTTTTCATCATATCGATGCCAACGAGACGGTCGATGGGAAATAAATCAATTCTGCGGTTAACCAACAATTTCAAATTTAATTCGTCGGTCGGACTCGGATAGATAACAAAATAACCTTGAGACTCACCATCAAACAACTTTTGGCCATATTCATAACCAAGAGTGGTACCCACCAGTAACTTTCGGCTTCGATCAGCCTGCCAAATGCCTTGCTTTAATGCCGGATTATCTTGCAAATAAAACAGCACCGTTTGCTCTACCAAAATAGGGCGGGCACTAAACCAGAAATCACGCTCCCGATCCGGAGTACGTTCCCAACCAATCGTTGCATCAAACTGTCCCTTCAAGGCAGAGGCAAAACTGCGATTCCAGGGGAAAAAAGCATACTCAACCCCGAGTCCAGCAGCTTTGAAAGCCGCCGTAACCAGCTGGGATGAAACACCGTAGCCAATCAGGTCCTGAGATAAATAAGGTGGCCACTCCCCGCTGGCAATGCGAACGGTTTCTGTCGCGCCGGAGTACCCCGAAAAGAATAACGCCTGAAACGTGAGCACCAGCACCAAGCAGCAGCGCAACGTAAAACGGCGCTGTTCCTTAGTGAGGAAATCGAGCGCCATGTTTAGCGATCCATTCCAGTGAGGCCTTATTTTTACTCAAACGGCGACCACGTTTGAGCTGCCTATTGCGATAGTGCTCAATATGACAAACCTGCTCCATCATGCGCACTCGGAAGGCATCATCCTCACGCAAAAACTCAACGCCGAGTTCATAGTGATCATTCACACTTTTACACCACTGAACCACACCATTGACTCTGAACACAGGCTTGGTACCCAGGATCCTGATTTTAACCATGGCACCACGATGAAAATTTACCGGAGACTGGAAGGATAGTCCTCCAACACTCATATCCTGTAATTGCAGACAGAGCTGCTGATGAACACAAAACGGTTCCACTTCGATGGGAATACTGGAAGGATGGCGGATATAAGCACGATCATGTTGAGCATTCATCACCTACACCATTTATTTAGCGAGCGATTGCGATACCTACCCAAACTATGGCCTCTATTTTTGATTCTGTCACGTTGGATTAACAAATTTTTCATTTTGTCAGGCCCCTAAACTGGCGCTAATTAGGATTATGTATGTCAACCGGCGGCATATATTGCTGCAGGATACCGCGTAACGCACCATTTGCTTCCAACTCTTCCAACGCCATATTGATCGAATCCATGGTAGCCTCCGAAACAGAAAGTTTACTCCCGATTAAATAAAAAGTGGTGGAATGAACAGGCAAGGGATGCACTTCTATTTGCTTACTCAGTCCAAAACGTTGGGCCACACGAAATGCAACAACCGGATCCCCCAGAAATGCATCTATCCGATTGGCAATCAGTTTTCGGACATTCTGCTCATCGGATAGAACAGCTTCGTGGGTGATCGCCGTGTCTGTACGCGCCAAAAGCGCGTTCACTTCGTTGCCATAAAAGTAGCCAGTCGTACTCCCCAAAACCAGCGTACTCCGGGCAACGTCTTCGAGGCTTTTGAAGGGATAACATTTGCGCTCTCCCGCACGAATAATCAAATGCATTCCAGAAGAGCGATAGGCATTGGAATAACGCGCAAATTCTGCACGCTCAGCAGTATACTGGACTGACGAGGCAACATCGATTTTGCCACGCTTCAGTTCCAGCAAATGTCGCTTGAACGGTATTTCTATAAATACCAGATTGCATGTCATTACCATCCCGATTGCACGGGCTAATTCGATATCCAGTCCCGTTAGCTGCCCTTCACTATTCAGGTACATAAACGGCTCCCACGATTCCCAGCCAACAGTTAAGCGCTCTGGACAATCAGCCATCGCTCGAGCAGAAATCAGCACCATAAATACGCACAGCGTGCGAATGGTTTGGTGGAGTGGCATACGACATTCCCACGGGTTAAAACAGTTCTATCCACCTTATCACAAGCTGTTTTCGATAGAAACTCAGGTATCGAACCAAGCCATTGAATAATACCTAAATCCTGCAATCTATATGTCTGAATCGATTCGATACGACTATAGCGACATTTAGTGTCGATGGATCACCATTTTGCACACCATGCAACTGAAACAAGCGTAATTCACTTGATTGGACTGTTTAAATTATAATCATCTCTATCGTCAACCGGAGCAACAGGCCAAAGTCTGCCTGACTCCAAATCTGGAATTTGCTTAGTCGAAGAATTTAAGTATAGGTATTTTGGTCAATGAATAAACGACAGCTTTAACCAGTCAGCCCACGGAGTTGGGTGAAGATGGTTGCTCGGAACGTTGACCTTAAGCTGATTCCCACCACGCAAGAGTTGTCCAGCAGTACGTACCAGAAAAGTTCGGATAGTTTGAATTTCCCATCGTTTCAATTCGTCATTATCGCTCAGTAGTGCCATCCAGCGTACCGTGTTATACGCCAGCACAGCGCATTGGAAAATTAATGAGCTGGCCATGAAATCATGGCTCTTGATTTGCGCCAGCCCCATTTGGTTCTTAGCTTCATCCAACCAGGTTTCACAAGTTGCGCGCTTTCCGTATGTCGTGTGTGCTTGCCAAGGAGACAACCGCTCTGTGGTTACGTAGCAGAAGTAGTCGTAAACGGGCTCATTCAGCAAGGCTTGTTGAGGGCCTTTGGTGATGAGAGCAGTTTTACGCCGCACAGCAACAAAGCGACGTGACCGCTCCCATTGACCGCATTGATGGAAAAAGTCACACTGTTCCCAATCGGTATGACCCGGTACTCGTTGCCAAGCTTGCTTGTCCAACAAAGCGGCAAGGCCTTTGAGTTTCACTTTAATCAGGTAACCATGGCGAGCCTGATCCAGCCAGTCCATGAGCTCTCCAACAAAGAATCCTGAATCACCTCGGAATAGCAGCCGCATTTTGGGTGGCATCTGCGCAGAAAGTTGCTGCATGAAGCCTACAATGCCGTTGCTGGTGTAGGTGCTGCCACTGCGCAACCATGCTTGCAAAATTTCTTTGGTGTGGCTGCAAAAGGCAACCAGTGGATGATAAGAATTAGAGCCTTTTTTCGTTGGGTTGTAGCCTTTTTCAGCACCTTCCTGTTGACCGTAAACGGTTTTGACAGTCGAGTCCACATCAATCCAGCCTCGATAGAGGGTTCCGGGCAACCAAGTACCGGACTTCAATGCTCTATGCCAAATTCCCTGACGCAAGGTGTGATTAATCTGTTCGAGCTGGGTGACATGCTTGAGCTTTCCACGACGGAAAATACGACCCAATGTACTGTCATCTGGAATCGATAGCCACCCCCCCACTTCACGCAGCACCTGATCTGCCCACACAGAAACCACCTTCCTGAGCGAAGTGGCACCGGCGATGATGCCGATAATCGTTAGGTAGATTGAGTCGCCCAAGCTGTAACGAGCCGTGTTGCCGCGTTGCAAATCAAGATGCTTCTGGCAAGCCTCGGTAAAACCGATGTGATCGAGGAAATGCATGGCAGGGATAATGCCAGCTTGACTAGTCAGCTTTTTTCCGGTGTGTTGATAGCGAATTTTTGCGGCTGGTTTTTTGGCACTTTTATGGGTATTCTTGATCATGAAAAAGGTGACTCTGATGTGCTTGGTTGTTTGATGATAACCAATTGAATCAAATCGCCTTTTTCTTTTCAAGTACAATGTTGTTTGCAGAATTTAGGTAATATGAAGAATACGATAAAGCGAAAGAATGCGTACGCCTACTATGGCCGGCAACACCGCCAAAAACCAGACTAAAATGCCACTGTTTAGGAAAACGCTGCAAATAACTCGATCAGCAACTTTTTCTCCTCTGCGACGATACGCTCATTAAATTTATAGGGGTACTGGGAAGCACAGGCTGCTGCAATATCGATACAGTAGTTCAATATGGCTTCGCGACTGGCCTGCCGGTCGGCTTCATCTGTTTTCTCCGAGATTCGTATCGCACAGACATCCCGCAGGTCCTTAAGCATCTGAGGGTCTGGCCGTTCATGGATAAAACGGTCTATAAAACGATTCACCTCATCTTCGCTAATGACCTCCACGCTGTTACTGTCCCGGTTCAGACGGGCCAGATGTTCAATTGTGAAGTGATAGAGAATATTAATTTCGGGGGTTTTGTTTTTACCATCCGCCCAGATCATTTCGATCAGCGGAATCAGCTCCAGCAGATAAATATGATTTTCTTCCAGGTTATAGCTGGCCAGAATATTTTGTACATCGGACACTTAATCGCTCCTCAAATTATCCATTTTGTATGCCATTCTTGAGAGACCTCCCTGCTCTTCATCTGTAACTACTCACTATTTGTCCTGCACAAAAATTTGTACGTGGGTCTCAGTAAAAAAGTATAGACCCGACATCGCGGGTATCCAGTAGATCAGGGCCATTACTACCGAGGTATTATGGATTCCAGAGTAGAACCTCGGTTAAACTTTTTGGCGAACAATATCTCTTACTGCCGAATTCAGTGACGGAAACACATTATCAAACCATCAACCCCCAAATCCTCGACCCCACAGCTGCTTGCGCTATCACTTCTGTCCGTATTGATGATGGGATTTGTCCCGGTACTCATATTTGGTATTGATGCAAATGAAGCTACGATTGGTTTTGCCCGACTGGCGATTGGTTCGTTCGGCATTGCGCTGTTGATGATGGCCCGTCGAGAATTCCGGCAAATTAGCCGACGCGAGTTATTTTGGCTTGCGTCACTGGGTATCATGTTCGCAGTACATTGGTATTTGTACTTCTGGTCAATCAAACGCGCAGGCGCAGCGCTCGCCGCCATTGCAGTCTGTACCTTCGGAATTCACTTATTGCTGGTTAACCGCGTAGCCTACGGAGACACCATCAGGCGTATCGATCTCTGTGCCGTTGCCATCGCTATTGGTGGTGTCATTATCGCCACGCCATTTCATGCTGACTCGTTTGAGCAGGGTATTGGCTTTATCGTTGGCGTATTCAGTGGCTTCCTGTATGCGTGTTTGCCACCGATCAATCGACAAATCGCCCATTTGCCCACAAATTTTCGTGCTTTGGGACAATTTGGCTTTGGCTTCATCGGGTTTCTGTTCCTGTGGCCTTTAACTGAATGGCAAACGCTGCAACAACATGACTGGTATGGCTTGCTTGCACTGGGGGTGGTTTGCACGATCGGAGCGCACACCCTCTGGAACAAAGTCAGCACCGAATTACCGGGTAACCTGACAGCGGTAATCTCTTATCTGTACATCCCCTTGGCGATGCTGTTGAGTGCGCTGTTTTTAGACGAAGCCATTACCTGGCAGATGGTAGCCGGTGCCACGCTGATCATTACTGCAAATTTGCTGGTCGCACTGACACCAAAAGCGAAATCAGCGCTATCGGATCCTTGAAAACCGCGGATCCTTGAGAGCGGCGGAATCTTGAGTGCGAGGCATCCAGCACCGGAAAATGGAGCCTCAGGGTGTGTGCCTCAGGACACACTCTCAATTTCCGGTAACGTTTTAATGTGAACTTGATTTCGACCCTGGCGTTTCGATTGGTAGAGTTGTTGATCAGCCTGCTGCAGGGCTTTTTCGACCGATTCACCGGCTTTGGGAGCGCAGATGCACGCGCCAATACTAATCGTGACGACTGGTGATACTGTCGACTCCCGGTGTTCAATATTAAGGGACTCGACGCTCTTGCAACAGGTTTCCAGAATATGCTGCGCACCCGTTGACTCGGTATCAGGCAAGATGATGCAGAATTCTTCACCACCATAGCGGTACACCAGATCCCTGGGACGCTTCAACTGTGCTTCCAGAATATTGGCAATCCGTCTCAGCACATTGTCCCCTGAGGCATGTCCATATTCGTCGTTATACAGTTTAAAGAAATCAACATCAACCATCGCTATGGCAAGAGGCTCGCCGGTTCGAACGGAATTAGCCCATTCAATATCCAGCTTTTTCTCTAGCTGACGCCGGTTCGGAATAGATGTCAATGCATCGAGGTTTGCCAGCTCCTCAAGCATGCGTCGTTGCTTCGCAAGCTCCAGGTGCGTCCCGACCCGGGCTTGAACAATCTCGGCGTGAAAGGGTTTATGCACATAATCACAAGCCCCGAGTCGCAACCCCTTGGTTTCGTCATTGTGAGAGCCCAGCGCGGTGATAAACATCACCGCAATATGTTTGGTATCATCACTTTGTTTCAGTTTTTCCAATACTTGAAAACCATTCATATCCGGCATCAAAATGTCCATCAAGATGAGCGTCGGACGTTGCGCTGCGGCAAGCTCAAGCGCCTGGGTACCATTTTTGGCCAGAACAATTTTCCCCTTCTCTTTGAGAAGATCATTCAGTATCTTCCGGCTTGATTTTTCATCATCCACAATCAAAATGGTGGGAGTTTCAACTTGCATACCTGTTCCAGCCCGGATAGTTTAAAGAAGTCCAATTTATTTACTGCATTTCGGCGACGAGTTGTTTGAGTCGACCCAATGCCTCGCTGTATTCCACATCATCAATCAGGTCTGCAATCGATTCTGCGGCGTTTTGATGGGGGGATCCCTGGCAAATTTCATTCAATGCCGGCATCAAATCTTCTGCTTTTGCGTTAGAGTCTTCAACCAACGGAATAAGGCGATTGATGATGCCCAGTGCGGCCTGCTGGTCGAAACCACTACGGGCATCCGTATTTGCCTTTATCTTCACAGCAGGCTCAGCGTTACGCACCAGATTTTCGGTTAACTCTGCAGTAACCTCAAGCTTGGCTTGCACACCTTTGTTAGCGGTAATTGCGTTTTCCAGATCTTCTGCCGCTTTTGATATGACCTCCGCCCCTACGTATGCCGCATTTGATTTCAGTGAGTGCGCGAAACGATACAGGCTCTCTGTGTCCTTTTCATGCCAGAGCTTTTGCATCTTTTCCCGTATGGTACTGTAATCTTTCACGAAATCCTGAAGCAGATTGAGATAGAGTTCGGTCTTACCCTGCATTTTCTGTAAGGCAGAGTCGACACAAAGTTGAGGGTTATCACGCAGGCGGTCAATCAGAAATACATTTTCCTGAGTGGTATTGAGAGATTTAATTCGCTGCGATTTCCGTTGCTGCACCGATGAGCCATCAATCCATTGTGCCATTTTATGGTACAACTCATCGGGGTCGATCGGTTTGGTGATATGATCATTCATACCGGCCTGCAAGCTACGCTCTTTTTCTCCCGGCATGGCATGGGCCGTCATGGCAATAATGGGTAATGTTGCCCCCTGCTCCATTTCCCGAATTTTCTGGGTTGCCGTCAAGCCGTCCATTTCCGGCATCTGAATATCCATCAATACCAGCTCATAGTGATTTTCCGCTACCTTATCCACGGCCACTTTCCCGTTTTCTGCGATATCCAGCGCAACCCCGGTTTCATCCAGGAAACCAATCGCCACCTGGCGATTGATTGCATTGTCCTCAACCAGCAGTACTCTGGCCCCGGACATATCCAGCAAAGTGATGTTGTCACCTTGAGCCTGTTCATCTCGAGTCTGGATATCAGCCGATGACAGACAGCGGGAAATAATGTCCACAAGCGTCGCCTGACTGACCGGTTTCTCCATGAAACCATCAATACCGACACTCTCACTCAGCGCCCGGGCTTCATCCTTATCATAGGCAGAAACCATCAAAACAGCTGGTGTGTTCACCATACTGGAATCCTGCTTGATGATTTTGGCCGCTTCGATACCGTCCATAACCGGCATTTTCCAGTCCATAATAACCAGATCAAACGCCGCACCATGGTCGTAATGGGCTTTAACCAGTTTTATGGCTTCTTCCCCGCTTTTCGCCTGCACAATTCGGGCATTGTAATGATTCAACATCCCCGCCAGAACAACACGGGAGATTTCATTGTCATCCACAACAAGAATCTTCAGATTGTCGAGTGTGATACTGTCCTTGCCCACCGGCTGCTTGCCTGCAACCTGAACCTGAGTGGTAAAGGTAAAGACCGCCCCCTCACCCATTACACTGTCAACCCGGATCTTGCCACCCATCATTTCCGTAAGCTGCTTGCTTATCGCCAAGCCAAGCCCTGTACCACCATATTTTCGCGTGGTTGAAACATCCGCCTGGGTAAACGTCTGGAACAAACGTTGACGCTGTTCCTCGCTCATCCCGATACCCGTATCCGAAACCCGGAACTCGATAGTCAATTGATCATCAAAGCGCCCGGACTCCTTCGCCTGAACGGCAACATGGCCGACCTCGGTAAACTTGACCGCATTATTAATCAGGTTGACCAGAATTTGTTGTAATCGCAACGGATCACCAATCAATTGCTTCGGTAGTCCGGGGCTCATGTCCACGACCAATTCCAGCGCCTTGGCGTGTGCACGCAATGAGCAGACGTTTACCACACGCTCGATCAACTTATCCAGATTGAAGGAGATCGACTCAAGCTTCATTTTGCCCGCTTCAATCTTGGAAAAGTCCAGAATGTCGTTAATGATATCCAGCAATACTTCAGCCGATTCCAGAATCTTGCTCTGATAATCCAGTTGAACCGTCGACAAGTCTGTTTTCAAGGCTAATTTGCTTAGCCCGATAATGGCGTTCATCGGCGTTCGAATTTCGTGGCTCATATTCGCCAGAAATTCTGATTTGGCGTCATTCGCTACTTTTAGTGCAAAATTCTTTTCCTCAATTTCCCGAGTCCGATCCCGAACCTCGGACTCAAGCATGGCATAGTGATCGGCATTTTTAAGGGAAATGGCAGCATGGGTGGAAAGCAGGGACAGCATTTCCACACGCTGTTGCGTGAACGCCCCTGGCATCATATTGTTTTCAAGATACAACACGCCGATTAATTTGGATTGATGGTGGATAGGTAAACAGATGATGGACTTACATTCCGTCGAGCTAATGTAAGGATCTGTTTTAAAGTCTGAATGTTGACAAGCATTATCCAGTAAAACCAATTTGCCAGCACGGGCTACTGTGTTGAACACCGTGTGAGAAAATTCACCATCATGAGGGAGTGGGTTCTCCGGTTCAGGCGGGGCATGCTCAATACGATTCTGCACCACTTCGGCTTTCGCAACCGGTTGTAGCTTTTCCTCCTGGCGGAAGAACAATATCCCTTTTTGCGCCCCCGCATTTTCCATGGTGATTTCCAGGAGCGTTTTCACCAGTTTTTCGAAAACAATTTCCTGAGTGATAGCGTAGGAAGATTTTAGTATCGAATCCAGATCCAGATCATGCAGGGTCGTTGTCGACATCGAGCTGGAATTTCCGGTACTGAGATGCTGGTGCGTTGTCACGGAAACCGAGGGGCTTTCCTTGGTTTCCAGCATTGGCAATATTTCCCGGAATTGAAATTCAAGATAGTCGACTTTACCTTGAGCTTCCCATTTCTGGGCATAGTAACGGGCCTGCTTGACATGATAGGCCGCAAACTCTTTTTGGCCACGCGCCAGATAATGACGCGCTGCTTTCTCCCAAATCAGGGCACAATCCTGAACAAAGCCTTGCTCACGGGACCACTCAATCGCTTTATGATAATGATCCGATGCCGCTCCGGCCTCACCTTTCATCCGGCATTTTTCCGCACAGATTAAATGATAGCGGTGCTGATGGTTCTGAGGTGCATGGTGCGCCCACTTCTGAATTTTCTTGAGACTGCTGTTTGCTTTGGACAACGACTTACGGCGGGCCAGTCCGAGTTGATTTTCTGCAACATCGAGCCAAACTAATGCATCATAGAAGTGGAACAGGGTCACAGCGAACATCCCCACCCCGCCTTTCAACACCGTCCGCCCCGCCAAAGCATGCTCCGATGCCCCTTGTACATTGCCAAAATGTACACACAACATCAGTTTCGCACAGTGATACAGGAACAGAGAACTGACATCGCTGTTATTTTTATGTTCTGGGAATTTGCTGATTTCAGAATACGCCTCGCCCTCAAGGCGGGTTGGATGTTCCTGCGGAGTCAGGAAATTCAATGCTGTTTGATGCCATATCCCGTGCCAGTTAAGGGATGCAACAATCTTGAAGTTGTCCAGATCATGTTGAGCCGCGGCCATATCCTGAGTCAACTGCATGAGCGGCGCGCCACAATGAAATTGAGCCTGAAGACGGTTATTCAGCGCGTAGGAGGCGTATTCAAAATCGCCGATTTCAAGGGATTGCTGGTATGCCGTATTTAACTCTGGAATCGAATCCCGCAAGGGGTCTCGATAATTTTTGATTATCCAGCCCCAATAGAATTGCGACTGATGGATCGGCAAGTTGTGCTGCTTGGCCAGATCAATACCAAATTGCCCGAATTCATAGCCACGTTCAATATTACCCAATACCGCACACTCGGTAATGCCCCACCATGAAAAACTGAAGCCCGCAAACGGAGAATAACCATGGGCAACGGAATTGCGGGTGAGTTGGAAGATCACCAGGAAAACCAGATTAGGTGACGCCCAATAAGCAGGAGGAATAGTTAACCCGAGGATATTCATGGACAGCGCCACACGCTCATCCGTCATTTCTGGCAGGCCTCTCAATGACTCCGTTGAGCGACCACGCAGCATCAATTTGGTCTTCATCAATTTTGCCATCACATCCAGGTCGCTGGGCTGTTCCGGGAGCGAAAACCCCAAAAGGCGCAATGCTTCAAGGGAAATTTTGACGGCTTCAGGCAAACGGGTTTGCGCGGTATAGGCTTGCAGGCGGATCGCATAGGCCTGAATTTTACGGGGCAGATCCTGCAAATTGGCTAACAGTTCATCAAGCCAACCTTCCATCAAATCGTATTCTTTACTCAAATATGCAACTTCCGCCGCCAGCAATAAGAGCTCTGATGCAACTTCACTTTCCAGTTGCCAGTATTGGTTCGGTAAGGCTGCGATTGCCGACTGGAAATAATGCAATGCGGGCTGATATGCCGTAGCCTCCTTGGCACGCTTCCCTGCAAGCAAGTTGACTTGCAATACATTTTCACGGTGCTGCTCATCAGAGTAGGCGGACTCGACGAGGTTATAGTGCTTGGCAATATCAAAAACCCGACGATGCAGTTGCTCGCCAGCGAACTTTTCCATCAGAATCCGTGCAATATTCAGATGAATTTCACTGATATTTTGCCCCTCAAGCAAACTATAGGCGGCCTGTTGAATACGGTCGTGAATAAATTGGTAACTGACCAGGTCACAAGACGCGTCCACCTGAGCTAACCGGTAGCGATTACTCAGAGGCTTGATAACCCCTTCGATAATGGCAGGCTCAAGATATTGCGCGACCTGCTGGGTGCCGATATTCATGATGACGGCCAGCGTGGTCAAATCGAACTGGTTACCAATACAGGCTGCATATTCCAGAGCGCGGCGGGTATCCGGGTCGAATTTACGCAGCTTGTAGGCCATCAATTCAACCACGTTATCGGTAATGCTGAGGGTTTTAATTTTATCCAGATCCGCTAACCAACAGCGGGACTCGGGTGAAAAATGGACCAGCTCTTCCTTAAACAGGTTGGTGAGAAACTGAATCACAAAGAATGCATTGCCCTGGGTTTTCTCGAAGATCAGCTGCACCAAAGGAGCAACCAGCTCCGATTCGCCTAACGTATCTTCCACCAGAGCTGAGACATCCTCAAGGGCGAGGTTTTCCACCCGAACCTCATTCAACGAGCCCGAACGTTTCTGCAACTCTTCAAGCGTTAGATGGAACGGATGGCTTGAACCGACCTCATTATCACGATACGCCCCGATGACCAGCAAATAGCGAGATTCAATATCACTCATGATATAACGCAACAAATTCATTGAGGCGGAATCCGCCCACTGCCAGTCATCTATAAAAATAACCAACGGGTGATCTTCAGTCGCGATTGATTTAACAAAGGCATTCAACGCTAAATTAAACCGGTTCAGGGCCTGCTCCCCGGCCAGCTCCGCCGGTTCCGGCTGGGTTCCAATAATCAACTCCAACTCGGGAACCAAATTGGTGACCACGCCTGCCATCGCCCCGCCCACACCATTGAGAATCTTCGCCTTCCAGTCAGCCAGTGCTTCTTCCTGCTCTTTCAGCACATAGCGAACAAATTCCCGAATGGTTGAAGTCCAGGCAAAATAGGGATTATCCCGTTCGTATTGATCAAATTTTCCGGAGATGAACAGTCCGTGCTTTTCGGTCAAAGGACGATGCACCTCATGGACCAAGGCACTCTTACCCGTTCCGGAATAGCCCGCAATCATAATGAGTTCTTTTTCACCCCGACTGACACGATCAAATGCATCTACGATGGCGCGAACCTCATTTTCCCGACCATACAATTGCTCCGGAATGATAAAGTCTTCCGAGAAATCCTGCTCACCCAGCGCAAAAGGCATAATCTGCCCCGTTGCCGCCAATTGCTCATGACAATGCTGCAAGTCATAGCAAAGACCTGCTGCAGACTGGTATCGGGCGTCCGGCATTTTTGCCATGAGACGGGTTATGATTTGGGAAACAGGGAGCGGGATATTGGGATTAACGTAGTGAGGTTCCAGTGGCGTGAGGGCGATATGGGCATGAACCAGCTCGATACCATCAATGCCCTGAAACGGTAACGTGCCGGTAAACAATTGATAAAGTGTAACCCCGAGAGAATACAAATCCGCCCGGTAGTCCACCGTCCGGTTTAGCCTTCCCGTTTGCTCCGGGGCGATATAGGCAAGCGTCCCGTCAATCTGATTTTGATGCAAAAAGGAGTGATGCTCACGCGCAATTCGGGATGCGATACCAAAGTCAATCACGTTCAAGCGGTTATCTTCCGGCTGCCAAACCAGATTACTCGGGTTAATATCCTTGTGAACGATGCGGGCCTTATGAATGCATTCCAGGGCTTTACTGGCCTGAATTGCAATACTCAAATGGGTCGCCAGATCAAAGGATTCATCCGCAATCCAGGCGGCAAGGTCTTTTGCGCCAATATCCTCCTTCACCAGTACCAGCGTATTCTGGTAGGGCTCCAGGCTTAGCACCTTGACCACTGCATTACACGCCGTCAGCTGTCGTGTGATTTCGTATTCATTACGGTAGCGCGCCAGATCCTCTTGTCCAGGGAAATCATGATTCAATACCTTGAGAATGACCGATCTGCCATTAATCTGATCCGTAGCCCGATAGACTCGAGCATGTTTACTTTCGAAGAGTTGTTCGGAAATGTCGTAGTTCAGAATAGTCGGCATGATCGTCACGGCCTTACAGAAGTTTAACCATCAATGTTATTTGGCAGCTCACGGCTGCCGATCCAATTTGCGAGTTGTGCTAGGCATTCACAAAAAGCCGTTCAACTTCGGCAACCAACAACCTGTTTTCATCATCGTTACGTAAAGATGGAAACATCGAGAAGCAAAGCTGATCATTGAAAGACAAGTTAATTACCACAATGGCGCGATTGATTAGCGCGGCCCCGCCAGCGTCCTTGGGATCAACATTGACGGCACTGAGATGGGCAATGGATTCGCAACCATGAATCAGATTTTTATCGGCCAGAAACCGGTAGTTGTTCCAGTTGGTGATGACGTAGGATAACTCCTCATCTGCTGTACCCATGATGTTTTCATTGGCCGCGGCTTCCACCAGTTCGAAACAGGTTAAATTGATTTGTTTCGCCTTGAATTCAACGATGCGTTCGTGAACGGCCTTGGCGATATCCTCGATGTCTGGTTCCCCACGGGTGGTCAAGGGCACAAAAGCAATGTAGTTACCAATGTAATCCTTGCGCATTTCCGGACTGAGTAAATCCGACACTGTTTTGCCACTGATAATATGTTCACCCTGCTTGTTTTTATGGGTCACATTCAGGTTATACAGGGCCTTGTGGAGCACCGCCGTGATCACCGCATTTTTGGTAACATCGGGATACTTTTCACGACATTTTTCGATCATGGGTCGAGCATCGACAACACAACTGACCGGATGGCGCGTGCGCTCGGCGAAACGTGGCAGCAATTCCGGCAAGGTATCAATACGAACCCCGTAATCACCAATATCCGCAACCGCATACGACTCCAGGTCTTGCGCATTGGCGTCCAGATCATAATCTTCACTGCGGAGCAGAGAGCACATTTCGGTTGCATCGAGAGTATGCAAACGATGCGCAGCCTCAAGCACTTCAGCTTCTGCAGCCGTGTTCCCTTCTTTCCTGGCGTTGTACAAATCCACGATCAAATGAAACAGGGTTTCTGCACTGCGCGCATCCAGAAACTCATGGGAACACATCTGAGCGATGGCGAATTGATCCGGCGCGCCCGGATCGCTTGAGCGCAAAACAACCAGATTCATGGGAAAGTTGTTGCTCCCGGATCGCACGTCGAAGCCCCGTGCGGAGAGCTTTTTCAACTCATCCTCAATATGGGGTGTATCAATAACGTGAAAACACTGCCCGTAATCCTCAAATGGATGCCATGAGAAATCATTCTGAGCTTTAAATTGTATCTGGTGGTTGAGCTTTGCAATGGTTTCGGAAATAGTACTAAAGCAACTTTGCAGCAGATCAGTATCGATTTGACCTTTAAAAACGTAAGCAGCCGTAAACAATATTTCTGCCCGACTCATCAATCCTTCGAGATTGAGTTTGCCGATGGAATGAGTAGGAACCATATCCTCTGAGCCTCATGACTGTGGAACTGAAAGGTAGTATTTGGCATATCCGCCTTCTATCGACCAAGAAGCCGTACGAAAAACCATAAATTAGAAACGTATCAGGCGGGTGTTTTTATTATCAGTATTGGTTCGGCACCGTTAAACATAGAAAGATTGTCCCAATCTGGTGCATGCCGAACAACTTTCCCTTGCTCTAAAGTTATAGCTGAGTTTGTCGATTACGCAATGTATTCAACAGCCTATCGAACACAAATAAAGCGAACTTTAACGAATTGAGAAACGTTAACAAGCAAAGAAGACGCAACAAACGGCAGGTAAAACAGGAGGCCAGACAAGGTTGACCTCCACGACGATATTACCGGTCCAGTAAAACCTCTAAACTGGTTTCCTCACATATCTTCTGGGCTTCTTCCATGGATACCTTGAAGCAGAATTGCAATGCATTCGGGTCAGGATAATAGAGCGACCCCTGATGGAGGGTAAGCTGGCACACTGTTTTCAATTGTGCATCCTGCTGCCAGTACTCGATACACTCAGTCATGGTCTCCTGTGGATCCAGGCTCGGATCCGCTGCCATCCTGACTTGCCACCGGGCTGCAGCCAGATCATCTTTCATCAGGTTTACTGCAGAACGCATATGGCCAGGGGCAATCTGGCCCGAACCGACATAGCCCGTTTCAGGGTGTTTATCATCAATCTGCGCCTGCGCATAGAAACGATAAGGGTGATTGGTGGCCAGCACCGCAGTTTTACGGTTGGGCACTATTTTCGCTAAAGCAGTTTTGTTAATGCCCAACTTCTGCCCCGTCCCTTCCAGAAACAGGTGCTCAAACTCGGATCGGGGATGTGCGCCATAAATCACGACCGGTACAGTGAAATCCAAGTTACCGGGTGCCGGGTTCAACATCAGACGGGTCAACTCGATCTGATACTCCGAAAAGTATTCAATCGGAATCAATCCGTATTTGTACTTGGTTTTGTCGACCTTCTTAGAACCCTGATCATCCGGTGCGGCAATCGGTGTGGCATCGACAACCGTTTCGTAACGCCAACTGCTCTGCTCGCTTTCAACTCCGTTTATCTGCAACAGCTCTTCCCAACGTACGGGTACCGGATCATTGAGATAATCGCGCATCGGGTCCAGCAACCGGATAGGCGGGTAGTGAAAGAACTGAACTGACTTCTGGCGCGCCATAGCTTGCCCAAGCGGCAGAAAAAAGCGCCATTGTCCGGTATTCTCCGGGTCCCACTTATCGACTTTGTGGAGCTGTGGAATCACATTATTCAGTGCATTCTGGCCGATCTGGAGTAATGCCGGTAGCCGTTCGCTATAAAGTGCAATAACCTGGGTGATATCCGCATCAGCATCGTTGCCAATCAACTCAAGCGCAACCTGATCATTTTCAAGGGTGACCGTTGCTTGCACGTGTTCACTGACACCGTCACGATCCAAAGTCTGTTTAAACCAGTGCAGCACTGTATCAGACAGCGACTCTGTCGAGCCCGGAATATTGGGATAAGAATACAGTTCGGAAATGGCCTGTACATCGCCAAGTATTATTTTACTGTTCATCGAGATCAATCTCCGTTTCAATCAGGTTATCTGGCCATCAATTTTTTCGATTTCATTCAGGTCTTGCCACAGGGCCGGTTCATGGAAGCAGATCGCACCACCTCCGCGTTTTTCCTGGGAAGTCATGCGGTTAATATCCGCGACACAAATCCAACTCTGCGCCGTGCCCGGTTCAGTATCCAGTGTATGCACCCCGTGCTCGGCGTCGGATTCCGAAATCGACCACTTGGCGTGATCGTGGGTATACGACCAGCTAATGCCTGTTAAAGGTTGACCCTGTGCGTCGGTGAGGACAGACAGGTCAACGGTGGTAATCTCATCTTCTAGATGCTTCTGGTCACCATCTTCAAACTCATGATGATATTCATGGTTGTTATGGTCGGTCTCAAAATCCTTGTCGCCAAATTCGGCCTGTCCATTTACGGTATCTACCGGCAACCCTGCTGTGGCGGTCAAGCGACGCCAGGTCTCTACTCGCAAGTCTGTTTGCAGCGTCGGCCCAACAAGATTAATCCAGAAATCATCCATCCAGGCACCGCTCTTGGCGATCAGGCGAAAATCTTTCCCTGCGGACGATTGAAAACTCATATCTGTAGGGGGCCGCTTGCCATGTTCTTTAACATAAGCCTGGGAATAAGCGGGTGGTTCATGCCCCTGGGCCAGCGTCCAAAGATCCGACCACTGGGAATCCTGGGTCACGCGCTCTGGTAACTTGCACCCAAACACCTGGGGTTCGTGCTGTCGCGCCAGCACGGCGGCAATTTGATTTGCCGTGGCCACATCTTTCAGGGTAATGCAGATAAACGTTTGCGCATATTTATAAGCATAATCCGGATAGAAAAAACGGGTTGCCGGGTCTTCATGCAAATCCGGAATCCGGGGCGTAGAATGCGCCAGCCAAACCGCCGTGTCCGACTCCAGATCAAACATCAACGTGCCTTTACAGTGCCCGTTATGAGCACAATCAACCGGATGTCCGCGGTCTTTCTCTCGCGCTTTTTCGCTGTAATATTTGGGAGGAACCTTAGGTGCCCAATCGCCATGGTCCAGGGAATAGGGATACTCATCATTGTAATGAATCCACCCGATACTGTCGGATGACCCGGAGGCGGAATCAAAAAGCTGGTTCATGGTATGAAACAACGCCCCCTGCGCCGCCGTACCCAATCGATGGGGTGACAACGTCAGCTTCTTGCACTCAACGCCGTCATAATAAAGATACTCATTACCTGTCGTCTTAGCTTGACGGCCAACACCTTCCGGCAGTTTATACATAAACCACCAGTCCACATCCGCGCCATCAACATCATTCTTCGCCGCTAACACACGTCCTCCTTAATCCCTGTTATTTTCTATGCTGTTTATTCAGTGAAGTTGAGGTTTGTGGAATTTGCCAGAGGGATGTGTGTTTGGGATGGGGTTTATTTGGGAATGAGAGTAATATGAGTCCCCTATTAAATTTTTCGATACCGGTTGATTGCTGGCTTGGTAGTTTTTCGAGTTTGCTTTTTATAGAACTGAAGTCTGTGATCTGCCACTAATGCCGCCTTACCATGCTTGAATTGCAGGCGATCAATGTTAATAGTCGTGCCGAACGTGGCGCGTAATTGATGGGGCACCAAGAGTTTTAGCTGGTAAGCATCTTCCTGTTTACTGGGCGATAGCTGGGCATTTTGCCAGCCCCAGGATTCATCATGAGAACCCACCAATAGAAATTCACGGTGTCGCGCTTCGTGCCAGCGTTGTTTCCAGCCTTCAATGGCCGAACCCGTTGCTAACGCTTGACGCTCTTTCAGTAGCTTTCGACCACCAAAACAAATCGGTGTTTTGTTTTCCTGTTTTTCAGCCACCAAGGCGGCCTGCTTTTGCTGCCAACGACGCAGTTTCACTTCTTTCTGTCGTAGCCTGTCACGAAGTTGTTTTGCCTGTTGCGGGCAGCCTTTCTCTGCAACATGATCACAGCGCTTCTCTAGCTTGTTGAGCGTTTTCTCCAGCTGTTTGATTTTAACGTCCAGCGTCACCAGCCGGTTGTTTCGATTGGTTTGGTAAGACTGGATTAAACCTTTAATGCTTTGCCGGACGCCTTGAAACACCCGATAGCTGAACGGCATCCCCATTTCATGCATAAACTGGGTACGATTCAATTGCTGGGCTTTAGGCTTTTGTAAGTTAGCAAACCAACGAAACTTCACTTGATTCCACAGCTCGGCATAGTGGCACAATGCCGCATCCTGCTCATAAATCAAATCAAGCCGGGTTTCAAAGGTGAGTGTTTTCGTTGGCGTATCCACTAGGCGATGGCTCGTTGATTTTTACGACGATGGGTGGAAACGGCCACACCCAGCAGAAAAGCGGCAGCGCCTATCGATAGAAGTTCAGCCATAATCATCACCTTCATCCATGAGAAAAAACACTGTACAAGCCACTGTATACAAGTAGATTTAGTCAAGTATTTCGTTAACTGTTAAAACCCTGGTTTGATCACTTGATGGGAACCCGTGAATACGTCCCGGATGCGGTTTACAAACCAGCCTGCCCGATCGTTAGTACTGGCAAACTTCAGGGGGAACCGAGCCTACCATATCCCGCCTGACGGCAGCGCTCGCGGCAAAGGAAGAACCTCTCAACACCTTCCAGTAGGTTTTGGGCAACTGTTGCCGTGCTGAACCGGGCTGATACCCGGTCAGCTCCGCCACCTGAATATCCGGACAATGATCATCATTTATGTCATACCCCACCGGTTCCCCCAGCGCATTATCCACCCGGCGTAACCAATAGGCTGCATTCGCATAGTCATCGACGAAAACATTGTCCGCAACAAAATGGCGCAACTCCTGCTCAGTCGCGCCAACGGTAGTGACCCCGCGAGCAAACGAATAGGTGTTCACCATACGTGATCCGCCATTTCCTGCGATGGTATAGACGGGTACCCCGTAGTCCACGATATCCTCCAACACGGATATAATTTGGAACGTCAATTTCCAGACCGGATCGGTGCGTCCCCAGGTTGACAGCGTTGCAACATATTGGTCGACCTGCTCCGGATTCAAGGAATCAGAAAAAGCGCTGATCAACGTCGAAGACTCCCAGGGCAAGAGCACCGCTTCGATAGGCTCCTGCCAAAACACATACTTTCGAATTTCCACCAGATTACGCAGAATTTCTGCAATGGGCAGTTGACCTTGTTGAATCGGAAAGCGTCGGATTTCAATGTCGGGATGGGATACCAAGCGACTCACAATATCGCCGTGGTACAGCGGCTCTCGCTGCTGGTCTGCATCAATATCAATAAAACTGTGCAACACCGTGTGATGCTGGCGTTCGGTATCAGACTTGAAGTACTGATCGCCGGGATAGAATTGATCCACCAACGCGATCTGATGAGTCCGGGAAGCGCTTGAAACAGCGCTGACCAAAAACAGCAAGCCACCCAGAATAAGGCAATGCAAGCGGGACATGGTCAAAATCGACAATACCATCAGCCACTCTCCTCAAAAGATAAGTCGCCGGGTGCCGAAACCACCTCAGCAACGATGTCATTCGGGAAAACCTGATTTTAGTATAGGTCAAATAGTGATCAATTTTAAAGATGGCGGGACTCATGCCAGACATTTAGCTTGTCTGCAGCAATTGTTAAATAAGCTCCTCGTTTCTTAGCGTCAGCACCTCATAACCATCCGCGGTAACGGCCACGGTATGCTCCCATTGTGCAGATAATTTTTTATCACTCGTGACAACCGTCCACCCATCTTTCTTCAATTTAACCTTGGACTTACCTTGATTAATCATGGGTTCGATTGTAAACACCATTCCTTCCTGCAGCACTAGACCCTTACCAAGTTGGCCATAATGCAGTACCTGCGGCTCCTCATGCATTTGTCGTCCAATTCCGTGTCCACAATACTCGCGAACGACAGAATAGCCATTTTTCTGCGCGTGCCTTTGAATGGCGTGACCAACATCACCAAGCGTAGACCCCGGTTTTACACTTCGTATTCCTTCCCACATTGCCTCGTAGGTTTTACCGACCAAACGCCTGGCGACCGGAGGCACCTCACCAATCATATACATCTTGCTGGAATCAGCGATGAATCCGCCCTGCTCCAATGTGATATCAATGTTTACGATATCTCCGGATTTCAGCTTTTGACTAGTTGATGGAATCCCGTGACATACGACATGGTTCACGGAGCTATTCAGAACATACTGATACCCATACTGGCCTTTACTCGCAGGACGCGCACGCAACTGATCGATAATATACCGCTCCGTCAGGTCATTTATGTCCATTGTTGAGACGCCAATCTCGATCAAGCCGTCCAGGTATTCAAAAACCGAAGCCAAAAGCCGACCGGACTCGCGCATGATCTTTAGCTCTTCAGCACTTTTCAGTTTTACGCTACTCACCAACGGCCTTCCTTAAATCAACTTCGGCCAGTTTCATCTGTTCGCGCATGATGTCTGTAAACGTCATGCTGGGATTCGCCTCAGCGAGCATGCCAACCTTTATCCAAAACTCAGCCTGAGCATTAATAGAGCGCACCATAACTGAACTAGCCTTACGAACTTCCTCATGAAGTTCGTCATTAATTTTAACAATTCCCATAGCACCACCAATATACACTTCGTATATGGATCATATACTCCCAATAACAAACTGACAATCTTTTCCACCAAAAACACAGATCATGTAGACAACAAAGTGAAGGGCAACACATTTAAGGCTTAAATGCAGGGCACAAGGAAAGACAGGATCACGCCACGGCAGGCAACAACATCAAGCACGATACCGGTGGGTGCGTAAAGATTTTGAAATAAACGTTGAACACGGATATTCCTGAAATAGATCCGTGAACTGTAAGCTCGAAATTCTCTACTTTTAACCATCAAAATGGTTTAGTTTGCATTATCGTATTTTTAGTGATGCAAGCCTATCAATAGTGCCCGTAACAAGAGCATCAATGCATTATCTGTCATCTGACTCAATCTAATCGCTTAAAGCTACCAGCTAGTGCTGGATAATTAAAATAATCTGTGTGACGTTTCACTTTTCCATCAACTATATGGAGAACCGATACACCGCGCGAAGCATATTTAACCGTACCTTCTTCTCCCATATCAACACGACTGGCTGGAACTATACCCTTACTTGAAACAATAAGAACCACTCGATCATTTGAAACATAATTATCCGTAAAATGGATCTCTACTTCTCCAAGGAGGTTAGCCTCCATAAAACTGAGAAATGTTTCTAATTCATCTATCTGAGGAGGAATGCCGAACTCATGGGGTGCTGAAGGATCTTCAAATACCATATCCGGAAAGGCGATGCTTCGAACAATATCGTGTTCACCAGAATAAAGCGCTTGGTAATATTTTACAGCTAAATCAATTTGAGTCATTTTAGATTCTCCAATTGCCAACAAAGCGATGGCATATCACAACACAAAACACAAACAACACAAAGGGTGTAGATCTATTTACTCCTCAAGCTGCCTGATAGCTCGTTGCTGCGCTTACAACATTATCCCAGAACAAATCAAATTTTGATTCGACATACAAGTAATGCCTGTCACTGTGAATAGAGGAGGAGCCGAAGAAAATGCCTGTCCAGGAAAAAACACGAAATTCTCTACGTTTAACCATCAGAACGGATGAAACTGAAAAACCATAATATTCACAGAATACTGATTTTTAGGCACAAAAAAAGGCAAGCCATGACAGCTCACCTTTTTGTAAGAACTCGTGAGCTATTAGATAGCTACAATATTCTCAGCCTGAGGGCCTTTTTGGCCTTGGGTTACAGTGAACTCAACCAATTGACCTTCAGCTAATGTTTTAAAACCTGAACTGACAATTGCACTGAAATGAGCAAATACGTCTGGGCCACTCTTCTGCTCAATAAAACCAAAACCTTTAGATTCGTTGAACCATTTTACGGTACCAGTAGTTGTATTAGACATAATAAATATCCTGTATATAAAAGTATAAGAATGCCTTCGCGAGGCACGAATAAGCGGGAAATATAAATTGAAATTTAGAATCTACAGGACGAAGAACTACAAAGATTACAACGAAATGGAGGTAATAAAAACATACTTACTTTCAAGCTGCCACCATCGTATAGGCCAAACGAAGTAAAGTCAAACTATTTCTCAGGCATCGAGACGGCATCGCGGACAGACACGCCTATCGCCCAACAGCAAAAAGGGATTTAGCCAAAACTTATATCGTGATCAAATTGAATCCGAATGAAGCAGCGAACTTGCATTCCTCGAATCGGGGCAATATACCAGAGCACCTTCCGACCATTCTTTGTCGTTTGGGTTTAGGCAGTCAAGACTGGATAACCCGATCAATGCAATTTGAATCAATCTACGAGCGGCAGTATTCAAAGCAAAGACTTATATCCGTCGCTGCCTAAGCACGCCAATCTTTCTAAATCCATTTCGGATTCTCTTTCAACGACGGCGAAGAATGGCTTTCGTCTTCAATTTGACAATTACCTCACGGATAGTCGAAGTTCTCTACTTTTAACCATCAGATTGGATGAATCTCCGATATCGCATTTGCAAAGTACCGAATTTTACGGATTTGAGTTTAAAATTTGATGCGGCATTTGATTGATACCTGTCCTTGCAGTGCGCGATTCACATTCGAGTACTTCGCTCTATCCCATAAACTTCAATAGATGAGTGAGGGGAAGGACTGAACAACAGTGTTAATGGAGTATCAACCATGGGTAGTGCAGATTGACCCAACCATGCATGTGCCTGAGTGATGCTAGATATGGTCTGCTGCCCAAGATGTTGTCCGGTTTCTAAATCAATGATTTCAACACTCCCGGATGTTTTATCCAGCAATAATGTGAGCTTTTCACTGTTCGAAATTAGTGGGGGGGATGAGGCAGCCACCTGTCCACCCGCGATAAATTGGAATGGTTCAATTTGGTATATTCCCCACTTGCGTTGTTTGCCCCGGCTCGTAAGTTCTACGATGCGATTGTTCTCCCAGCTAATCGCTTCTTGTTTTTCTTTTGACCCAGGCCAACGATTAATCTCTTTACCTGTTTTGGTATCAATCAATATGTTGTGATTTTCGGCTTTGACCAATAACCGCTTATCATCCGGAGATAATTCAACCGATAGGCTCGGTATTTCAATAAATTGAGCTTCTTCTGGGTGAGCAAAGGAAGCGATGATCACAAAATCTTGATCGAATGGTGTTGTAGAAAAATAATCCGTTCCAACTGATACATTGCTGGTAAACGCCCAATCAACGGAATACTTTTTATTTATTGGGCTATTTAATGAATAGTTCCAGTTATTAGTGTCACGATTCCAAATACATCCATTTACCATCACATATTGGCCATTGTTGGATATCGCAATTTCAGGCTTGGCGAGCTGCAAACAGTGTTTAGCTTGTTCTGCATAGTCGAATATTTTTGTAGCCTGAGTCAGGTTATCAATAACATGTATTTGATTATCAAAGACAAGCGTATTAGTCCCACCTGTCAATTTGGCGGAGAGCAGGTAGCCTGCATGCTCTGGTAAATCAAAACGTCCCATTAAGTTAAAATTAGAGAGTTCTCGTCGTTCCATTACTCGTTTTTCACAAGCCGGGAGGCATTCTGTATTCGAAGCGTGCTTCGGTAACGTTTCGATAACTTGTATAAGTGCCTCTGAACCTTTTACGTCATAACTCTTCGAAAAAATATACCCACTTTTATAGGGTGAGTGGATTGTCGAAGTGTGAATAAGCTTCACCTGTTCAAGTGCGTGAGCAGAATGATATTTGTTAAGTTCCCTATTCGGAGTGCCACAGGAGCTCACCAAAGTGGTAAATAGAATGACAAATAGCGCTTTACTTAGGGGGCGTAGCAGAAATAAAGCCATAAAAATAATCCAGAAAGTCGTTTACCGTGGATACTTTGATTGTGGTCGAACGGTGGTTATTTGGCCCAATTTGAGAGTAGAAGCCCCAAGTATATATCCAGAATTGAATTTGATAGGTACCAATGTCAGTATTTGCCAAAGCACTTGCTTCGATGTTGGTCCACGTCGATTTTGCTGACGCACGTACCTGAATAGAAGAAGTTAACATTATCCAATGGTCTGGGCCCCACCATGGCCCTTTGCCAACTGAACCTATCGATTTCGCTTTGACAAAAAAGAAAATCGCTCGGCCCGCTGTATTTTCTCTAGAAGCGAGTTTTAGATCGTTTAATGAGTTCGTAAATACAGTGCTCGCATTATCTTGATTCACAGTCCAATCAGTAGTTTTCAGCCACTTCGAAATTTCGCTAGGCAATGTGATGCCAGCTGCTGCGTCATCTAATGCGTCGTATCTGGGACTGGTGGTGTTCTTGAGGCTCGCTAGCGCTATCCAATCAATAGCTTCAATTTTATAGGGTGTCGAAGTCCACGATCCTGCTATTAAAAAATTGATTTACTGCTGAAATAGCTTTGCTGATGCGATTTGGGTCTCTGGAGTGTGAGTTCACGGCTGTTTATTTTCCCTATAAACCTGTAATGGTGGCTTAATCCTTTATATTGGCAAGTCATACTGATTGCTGAGCTTCCGAAACACAAGACTACTAAACCCGTTAATTAAAACCGTGAATGGCTTCGCAATTTGATATTTCTCAGGGACAGCAAGGAGACGGATTGGAAGGTTTGACCTTGAGTGCAATCGAAGAGTTAAAGAAAGCGATGACCGAAGCACGGGAGAGGGTCAAAAATCGTGGCCGAGGAGGTTTTCCGGTGTATGTCGGTAAAGATATTTTATGGCGCAGAGGATTCCGATAGGAAATAACCGGTTTGTTCCAGTACCGTATCGATTTGTACGGCTCTCTGTTGCAATAAGCTCCCATAGCCGATTTAGTCAAGTGAACATCATTGATGCACGAAAGGGAAACTCAACTCAATCACCCAAAAATGACTATATCGTGGCAATTGGCAAGAGTAGAATATGGCAATTAATTACGAGATGCACCAATGGGTATTTTTGACTAAACTTAATGGAAATAAAATAACATTCACCCGCGAATGATCTTCCTCGTTCTACATCGCTAATATCTAGAAACACCACCTCCATGGAGCAATACTTCATCGAGAGCACAAAATCAGGAGAAGGATATCCCATGAGCATTAAACAACAAATAGAATTTGCCCGTCGGGAACTCTTGGATATGGGATTGGGCACCAACCCCTTATTAAATTACCGCAGCAATGCCAAGAGCGTGGATATTGTTGACGAAATTGCCAGTCAAACATTTGATATTCTCATCAACGAAAACAAGTCGATGTATTTTCTGCCACTACCGGAAGCCTACCGGGAGCTGTATACGGAGAGCCAATCAGAATCAGATACCGACGATAGTCTACCTCCGCTGGAAACGTATTTAGAAGACAACGTAGGCGTTAATCGACATAAAGATTCGCACTTGCAGACCAAGTTGACTCCTGAGAAGCTGGAAATTTCCTTGATAAAAATTGAAAACGAAGCTCATACACTGTTGCAAGAACAAGGCATAGAGGTGCTTTATCTAGCGTTGGGTTTCCTAAAATGGTTTGAGGACAAAAACAGTGATATACCGTATTATGCTCCATTGATATTGCTACCCGTTGAATTACAACGGACTTCAGCCAAAGCAGCCTTCTCTATTCAATTTACTCAAGCGGATTTTGGCTCGAACCTAGCACTCGCTGCGAAACTAAAAGGCGAATTTCGGGTTGATTTACCGACGTTTGGAGATGAATTGGACGTTGAACATTACATGCAATCTGTACGCTCCGCAATCGAAGCACAAGAACGCTGGCAAGTGCTCGACAATCAAATTGCCTTGGGATTGTTTTCGTTTGGTAAATTCCAGATGTACGCAGATTTGGATGAGGGCAATTGGCCCCAGGGTAAGTCCTTGCTTGACCAGCCATTGCTCAAGGCACTGTTTGAGACCGGTTTTGTAAAAGACACTGAACAACTGGAAGGACTGCCCAATCATGAGAACGTTCGAGAACCGGAGAAACTGCATCTCGTCAAAGATGCGGATTCCAGTCAAACAAAAGCCATACTTGCCGTTATGGAAGGCAGTAATCTTGTAATTCAAGGTCCACCAGGTACCGGTAAGTCGCAAACGATTACTAATGTGATTGCGGAGGCCCTTGCCAAAGACAAAAAAGTACTCTTTGTCGCGCAAAAAATGGCCGCTCTGAAGGTTGTGAAAAAACGTCTGGATGAATCGCATTTAGGCGATGCTGTACTCGAACTACACAGTCATAAAAGTACGAAAAAAACGGTACTGGATTCCCTGAAACGGACATTTGAGCAGGGTAAACCTCAAGTGCCAGACCGCCAACAACATTATGAACGTTTAACGATGGTCCGGGGGCAGCTTGATCAATACGTCAATACGATTACAAAGCCCATTTTGCAGTCGGGCTTAGACTATATCGGAGCGCTTGGGCATTATCTGGATTTGCAGCAAGAAGAGGATTATCGTCGTTATCCACAGCTATCTTTTGATATGTTAAGGGATTGGGATTCTATCCAGTTGGCGGAAGCTGAACGGGGGCTTATTGCCGTTAAGGAGCATATTGACAGTTACGGTATTCCGTCTGAGAATCCGTACTTTGTAAGTACACGTACCGCCCTTTCACCGATAGAACAACAGAGAATCGAGCGGAGCGTAGCGGATTGCAAGCAAACCCTCGAAGACATTACCAGACTTGCACAACAACTAAGCCAGGAGATTGGATTAGACAAAAGCAAGACCTTGCATGATGTAGACAATTTATATCAAACATCACTTAGAGCACTGCAAGCGCCCAAATTAGCCGGCGTTAATCTGGCCGCGGATGCCTGGCAACAGCACAGGAATAGCGTACGACAGCTCATCACCGACGGCCAGTCAATGACTAGAATCTTTACCGAATACAAAGATCGTTTCATCACACAAGCGTTTACTGCGGTAATGGTGGAAATCAAACAGGGTTTGGTTGGTCGCGTTGATAAGTGGTGGCGTATTTTCTCTCCTCGCTATTGGAAGGCCAAATCAGCTCTACAGGCATACGTTACTCGTGGACTGACCGGTAAACCAATACAGTGGCTGGAGTGGGTGGATGATTTACTGCGATACCAGACGAGTTATCAAGCGTACCAAGAGTTACAGACTCTTGGTCAATCTTTATTCGCTGACCAGTGGCATGGCAAGGACTCGGACTGGAAAGCTCTGGGTGAACTATCAGAATGGGTGCTTTCTTTATATGATGATATCGCTGACGCTAAAGTTGATGCGGGCATCATCAAATTTCTCTCAAAGGCACCCACCCTCTCGGGCTGGAAAGCACAGCTTGCGATACTAAACGACGCAATTGAGGCATTGAGCGCACAATTAACCGAGCTTTATGAGCTTGTTCAGGTTCAAGCCACAGCAGGCACTCTTGAGCATAAAAATATCGATCTGCAAGACTTGTCAGAGCTACTGGCAGGCTGGCAGAATGTTGAAAAACTCTATGAAGCGTCGCGCTATAACCAAATTCAAGAAATATTGCGGGCTGTTGGGTTGTCAGAAATAATCCCGCTTGCCGCAGAATGGCACCTGCCAACTGAGTGTCTGTTGCCGACTTTAAAGGCTTCTTACTACGCTGGTTTGGTTAACGATGCCTATAACGCAAACCCGTGCATTCAGCAATTTGACAGGGTGCATCACGAGCGTTTAATTCAGGAATTTCGCCACCTTGATGGGGCGCTGTTCGACTTCGCGAAAGAAGCATTGGTAAGTCATTTGCACACCAAATTGCCCAACTATAACGCCCCAGGGGAAATGGATTTGTTGCGTAGAGAATTTACCAAGAAACGGCGCCATATTCCCATTCGCCGCCTGTTAAGCGAAGCCACCGCGGTTATTCAGCAAGCCAAGCCAGTTTTCATGATGAGCCCGATGTCCGTAGCGACATATTTACCTCCGGGAAAAGTGGAGTTTGATTTGGTGATATTTGATGAAGCCAGTCAAATCCCGGC
The DNA here is from genome assembly GCF_002162375.1 of Oleiphilus messinensis. Classification (GTDB taxonomy): domain Bacteria; phylum Pseudomonadota; class Gammaproteobacteria; order Pseudomonadales; family Oleiphilaceae; genus Oleiphilus; species Oleiphilus messinensis. The sequence goes on from NZ_CP021425.1 coordinate 5,676,735, forward strand.
ACCCGATGCCCTTGGGGCGATTGCACGCGGGAAACAAGTGATAGTGGTCGGAGACAGTAAACAGATGCCGCCGACTAATTTTTTCGGTAGAGCAGTGGAGTTTAGTGATGAAGAAGCTGACGAAAGCACCACAGCTGATGTAGAGAGCATACTGGGTTTAATGCTTTCCAAAGGCGTGCCAGAGGCCATGTTACGCTGGCACTATCGTAGCCGTCACCATTCTTTGATCGCGGTATCCAATAACCAGTTTTATAATGATAAGCTGATGATTTTCCCAAGCCCCGGCTCTCACCCTGAGGCGACTGGGCTGTCATTGAATATCTTAACGGATACGGTGTATGGTCGTGGCTCCACTCGAAGCAATCCACTTGAAGCCGAACATATTGCTAAAGCGGTTCTACTCCATGCCAAGCATCGACCCCACTTATCTTTGGGGGTAGTCGCATTCAGCACCTCTCAACGTGACGCGATTTTATTTGCCCTTGAACGCCTGCGTCGTGTCAATGCGGAGACGGAGAACTTCTTTTCACACCACGAGGGGGGCGATGAGTTTTTTGTCAAAAACCTGGAAAATGTACAGGGGGATGAACGGGATGTCATATTTGTCAGTATAGGCTACGGTAAAATGCAATCCGGACAAATGACACAGAATTTCGGCCCGGTGAATAAAACCGACGGTGAACGACGCCTCAACGTGCTGATCTCCAGAGCAAGAATGGCCATGCAAGTGTATTGCAACTTTAGTGCGGATGATATTCGCGTGACAGCGGACACCCCCTTTGGCGTGAAAGCATTACAGGTATTTTTGAACTACGCGGCTACGGGACAATTGGAAACTTCTCGGGTAACAGGCAAAGAGCATGATTCGCCTTTTGAAGTGGAAGTACACAACGCGATCGAACAGTTAGGCTACGATGCAGAGCCACAGGTAGGTAGCAGTGGCTTTTACATTGACCTCGCAGTGCGGGATCCAAATAAACCCGGTCGCTTTATTCTTGCAGTAGAATGTGACGGTGCCAGCTACCACAGTTCCGCCTCTGCCCGGGATCGGGACCGGATAAGGCAGTCTGTACTTGAAGGCTTAGGCTGGCGATTTCATCGTATTTGGAGTACTGACTGGTTTAGAAATGCCGCTGGCGAAATCGAGCGGCTTAAGCAGTCTATTCAAGATGCCAGAAATGCCGTCGATAGTGAAGGCTTGCCCACAGACTCCTCCCCAACAATGGATGTTGCCGCACCACTTACTATCACCCGCAACGCTGATGAACCGGAAATCCGGCAAGTTGCGGTACCGAAATATCAGTACGTGTGCCCAGAGGAGCTTGAACTTGCTTTCGTTTCCGATATTGATGAGTTGTCGGATGTTGACGTTCAAAACGCAATTTTAAAACTGGTCCACATTGAGTCCCCAATCTGTCTATCATTATTATCAAGCCGAATCAGCAGTGCGGTTGGTTTTTCCCGTATAGGAGCAAAATTAAAAAATAGTATCAAAGAGTGGGTGATCCAATTAGTACATAGCAACAAAATTCGATTGATTGATGATTTTATCTACGCAAACTCCGAAAAGCCCATCCGCTTGCGAGACTGGAGTGCGCTTGATAGTGCCATGAGAAAAATCGAGTATGTCAGTGAAAAGGAACTTGAAAACGCCATTTTTGTCACAGTTCGAGATGCGGTAAGTATTGAGTCTGATGATTGTATTGCTGCTGCGTTAGCGTTAATTGGATTTCAACGCGTAACGGCGAAAGCAAAGCAACAACTACATAGCATTATTCAAGGCTTGCTCTATTTGGAAGAACTCCGGGAAGTGAACGGACGGTTGCAACTAGGCGTTACAGAGAATTCGGGTGGCTAAAAGGCAAATTGAAAGAATGGGCGTACCAATTACCGAGAACTCTAATAGACACAAGGAAGTGGATCAGAAATAATCGAGGTTTATTGAGGCGTTTTTAAATGAATTTTGACTCTTTCACTGTAATTTAATTTTCTAAAATCATCTCCCCAATATTTTTCAACTTGCCTTTCGATTAAGCCGCTTTTTTTTGCTTTTGTCAGAATTTGGTGAAGTTCTTCTTTATATTTTGCCCCTGCGTTGACGCCCGTCTTGCTAAGGTAAAAACGAAAATCTCTGTCGTAGATTAAGGCGAGTTTTTGTTCCACGTCGAGTTCTGGATGTTGTTTTGCTGAATCCAATACAGCGTTGATGCCCAATGCAAAATAATCGTACTGCCGACCTTTTCCAAGCATTTTAAAGATTAATTCCCATCTTCCCGAGTGCTCATGAACTAAGAGATTATTCTTCTTCCATATTTTCGCTTCGAACCACTTTTCGCCGAATCCACCGACTAAATTCAGGTTTCTGAAATCTTCCAGATTCTTCACATCATTGTATAAGTATTGATCCCCTTTTTTGATCAATAATATTCGTTTGCCGATCAAGCCATTGGTGATGCCAACATCAATTGGAATAAACTTTTTATTTCTTTCTTCAGACTCGATCAGCCAAAAAATGGATAGTCTACCCACCTCCAAGTATTTCACTATTCTCCTTTGAGGCAAGTCATCTGCAATGATAAGTTTTGGCGTATATCCGGCCTCAATAATGGCCTGCTCTAAAAGATTATGGAAGAATACATGATGTTGAGGATCCTCTGACAACGTTGGAATGTGCAACCTGATTTCATTCGTATAAGCATTTGAAACCAATAATGGAAAAAGCAACACGGCACTCGTTAGCGTATTCAATTTCGTTTTGAGCATGACAGTTTGTTACTTTATAGGCTTCGTGAATAACGTTCAGGTATGCCAGAATTCTGTTCTCTCACGTTTTCAAGTGCTATCGGGCTGGACTTACCCTCAAATATGAGTGTATCAGCTTTTAGCCAATGGGAAAGGGAGCATTCCAGCCGACATGTCTTCTATGAACCTCTCCAGAATGCAGCCAACGCGTTAGCAAATGCCGACTCTTGGGCGCATAGTTCTGGCTGCCAATGATTCGGGAAGCGTGTTCGATACTCTGCGTGATTGAAACGACTGTCGACCAACACCACTACGCCTCTATCCGTTTCGGAACGTATTACCCGGCCTGCTGTTTGCAGCACGCGAGTCATGGCGGGATACCGATAAGCGTAATCGAAGCCTGGTAATCCCTGCTGCTCAAATTCAGCCTTGAGCAGCGATTGCCGCAGGTTGAATTGCGGCAACCCTACCCCCAGTATCATCGCGCCGGAAAGTCTGTCCCCCTCGAAGTCAACGCCTTCAGCAAATACGCCACCGATTATCGCAAAGCCGAGCGTTGGAGGATGGCCTGCCGAGAAATGGGCCAGAAATGCTTCGCGCTCAGTATCCTTGGAGTCAGTGGTCTGCACAACAACCGGGATATCGGGGCGGTATTGCTGCCAAAGTGCATGGATCTGATTCATAAAACCATAGGAAGGGAAGAAAACCAGATAGTGCCCGGCCTTAGAAGTCCGGAGAATATCAATAAGCTGCACTATCCGGGATTCAAACCGGGCTCTTGCATGCCAACGCAAATCGATAAACGGGAGCACAAACACGCCCTGGTTTTCCGCTGGAAACGTTGCGTCCAGTGCCAGCCATTTCGGCCAATGCGGGGGACAGTCATCTGTCATCGCTCCATCAGACATCGCGCCAAGACGATGACTGTAAAACGCTGGTGGCGACAAGGTTGCCGAGAAAAACACCTTGGCATGTATTTTTTCGTTCAACACCTGCAGCCAGCGCGTTGCATCACAACAAAACAACTCAACCTCTGTGTGGCGATCCTGGCGGGTCCAAATGGTACGATGACTGGGGGCAAACAACTCGTGGATTTTGAGATAACGATAAAGTGTTTTCAGCCACTCCAGCCCCTCTGGCGTGAGCCGACCTCCCTTTTCACTGAACTCTGAGATGACTTCAGTCACCCGCTGGCACGCGTTATAGACAGTATTATCCGGTTCGGCCAAAACCACCTCAGACGCATCTTCGTCAGAGCGGGATCGTCTCAACACCCGTGCCAATGCTTGAACGCGACGCCCCAGAAGATCTTTTCTGGAAAATCCGGTCGTGGCTGCAGGTAACCTGCTGCTCAATGCGCCGGAGTACATACTGCGGGCGCGATCCGGAAGGTTATGGGACTCATCCACCAAGGCCACCATACGTTCCCGGCTCTCGTCAAAATACGCAAGCCTGACCAGCGGATCATAGACATAGTTGTAGTCACACACCGCGATATCGACCCAGTGCAACATCTGCAAGGCAAGTTCAAACGGGCACAATTGAAAGTCTCGGGCATAACGTTCGATCACCTCCTGCGTTAGATGCCCTGCTTTTAACAGGGCTTCCCGCGCTTCGGGCAAACGATCAAAAAAGCCCTTGCAATAGGCACAAGCGGATTCATCCAATGATGGGGCTGGGTCACCCAGTTGAAATGGTGCTGGCTCAGAGCTCTTATCCTCGCGCAGGCAAAAACAGGTGTTTTTCTTGGCCTGCAAAATCACATAGGTCAGCACTAAGCCCTGATCAACCATTTTTTGAATGGCGATCTGCGCCAATTCTCGGGTTGTCCGTTTTGCGGTGAGATACAGAATTTTGTCAATTTTATTCGCCCCGATGGCCTTTACCGCAGGAAAAAGCACGCTCATCGTTTTGCCTGTCCCTGTCGGGGCCTCTGCCAACAAGTTTCCACCATCCCGGATGACGCGATAGACGGACTCAGCCATACGACGTTGCCCCGGCCTGAACTCACCATAGGGAAACCTTAATTCCCGGGCTGTGTGACGCGCTTTTTCCCGGTGTGCATCCAGCAGTCGCATCCAGTCCAGATAGCGGCGCACAACTTGCTCTGCAAAGGTCGCAAGTTCGGCACGGGACATGATCTGCTGTGCCGAGTGTTCAGTATCCTCCAGCGTGTTGTACCAGACCACCTGAATCGCAACCTGCTCCAGATCATACTGCATGGCATAACAGTAGCCATATACTTTTGCCTGGCTCCAGTGCAACTGTTGTTGGCCATGATCGAGCTTGTCGACACTGACGTGGGTCGATTTAATTTCTTCAATAATCGGCGGCAGTTGACCAGGATAGACCACATCAATGCGACCACTGATTTGTAAACCAGCAAGCGTCTGGGTTACCGCCACCTCGGTTTCAACCCCTTTTGGGCGACGTTTTTGCAGTTTACGGTGGGCCTTTTGCCCCTCGCTCGCAGTGGGACCGCTGCTCACCTGCAAGCCGGTCGGTAGATCACCACTGCGGCAGGAAAATTGCACCAGCTCCGTCACGCTGACACGATACAGGTCTGTCACGGGGACTCGTCCCAGGTAACGTTCAGAACACTATGGGGAATGTCATGTTCCGCAAAGTAGGTCATCCAGCGCAGCTGGTTTTTCTGCAATTTGTCACCCGGGCCTTTTACCTCAACTAATTGGTAGCTGCGGTCAGTGACAAGCGGTGAATCAAACTCGGGATTAAGTCCGTCCGGGTGGAACAAGATCAGATCCGGCAAGCCGGAACGGTTATGTTTTATATCTGTGAAAATACGCTGAAACAAATGCTGCCAATCGGTGATCGGAATTAAATGACAGGCAGTTTTCAGCAGTTCCGGCTCAATATTTCCCCAAAATACCAGAGGATTTAACTGACCGTAATAGCGCTCGTAATTCTGGAGAACACAACGAGATAGTTCATCGGAACTGCTGACACGAGTTTGCCATTGCTCATACAGCGGCTTACGGCATTCAACAAAGTCGCGCTCATAAAAATCCGAGGGCATAATCTGAAACGGGTTGAAGAAAGCGCCCGGCACACTGGCGAACATCATCTCCCAGATTGATAACCCGAATACACTGTTGATTAATGTGTTTTCAACGTAATAACAAGTGTTATCTCCAGCAGAGTCTGTAGCCACACTCTCGTTAAAATAGTTTTGAACTGCCATCTCAACCCGCTGCCCCTGATTAGGCAACACCAGCGAATACTCAGGTGGCTTGTAGGCCTTGATTTTACGCCAGGGGTGCTTATGTTTGCGGGCTGTGCGAGCGCCAAAACTCTGGGCAAACACCAATTCTTCTTCGTTTCTTGGTGTTTCCAGTATCGTCTCGCATAGTGCCAACCCGGCTTCGATCTCACTTTGCTGGATTAAAATCCGGGACTGCCGTTCTCGCGACGGTGGCGTTTGGCATTCACGATACCATGCCAATGCGAGATCCAGATCGCCGAGACGTTCGAGTTGGCGTGCAAACTTCAACTTGACTCGTTCAACCCGTCGCCGTAATACCCGATCTTCCTGCGGGGCAACCGGGAGCTGGGCAATGAGTTCCGTTAATCGTGAGGCATCTTGCAGATCGTCATCCGTAAACTGATCAAGCACCCCGTAGTAATGAAGATGTGCATTGACTTGATCACGATGATGAAAAAAGCGGGACTCGTCGTCCAGACTGTACTCGGCAAAGGTATAAAGCCCCAGGTCTTTCAGCACAAATTCGGTCATGTCCTGGCGTAAGTTGCCAAAAAACAGGAGCTTCAATGTATCAAAAACCTGTGCCCGACAGAGCAGGAAGAGTTCATCCAAAGACGCCACACATGCAATCAACTCTGGGATTCGCGTAGCATCCGCCAACAGGGATTGTTCGAGTTCATCGCGGCGTAGCCGATTGAGGCTTTCATCACCGACCGCAGCTGTAATTTCGGGTTTGCTGAACAGCTTCAAAATTGTGTCCAGAGATAACGAAGGGTTGGTATCGATAAAGTCCATTCGGGCTAATTCCCGAGCCGCTTCATCAATATCTGTGATTTCGGCATACTGTAACTTGCTGCGACGAAAGACGTCCCCTTTGCGCGTGAGCATACGCACGTAGAGTTTTTGCGCGTCCCGGGAAAGCACAGCAAAGTCAGACAGGAAACGCGCCTCATCCAGATCGAGTAAATCACTGTATCGGACCGTTACAAAATCCGTAAGCTGCCTGAAATTATCAAGATAGTACTCAGGCTCGAGTTCAATCGCCATTCATTGTCCAGGTATTACCGATAATTAAGTGAATTGCCAGATGCTTACGCTCAGGGACAATCGTCCAATCCGGAGCAGACGCCCCCTATCCCCTCACAGAACGCTTTGAATTCATCCAGGTCAACAACTGCCAGCTGACACTTCAACGTCACTTGCTGGGCATAGGTGTTATCAATTACTGCAGCATCATGCTGATTCAGCCAGTGCCGGATTACATTTTCATGCTGGAAGTCCAAGGTTACCGATATGACCTGCTTCCGGATGAACAATTCCGTTTCAAGCCCATCCATTCCCTGTTGTGCCGAAGCGGAATAGGCGCGCACCAGGCCACCGGCCCCGAGTTTAATGCCCCCGAAATACCGGATAACAATTAACATGATATCCCCGACATCTTTGTGCTGAAGCACGTTTAAAATGGGCTTGCCTGCGGTACCACCCGGTTCACCATCGTCCGACATGGCCACAGAGCGCGGTGAATGGGGATCCCCCAGGAGATAGGCCCAACAGTGATGACGGGCATCCGGATAATCCTTGCGCGCCACGTCCAGCCACGCCATTGCCTGTTCCCGGGTCTCGGCACGATAGACTCGGGCAATGAAGCGGCTTTTTTTAACTTCCATCTCGGTTTCAACGGGTGCTGCAGGTACGTTGTAGTCTCTTAACATCAGGGGGTTCTTTCTGCTTTTTCTATGATTCTATCGTTCAATTAACGGCCCGGACTGAGCGCTATAAATCAAGGGGAGAGTAATATACACTACTCGCCATTGAAACAGGTCGGGACACACAGCTTGACTGAATCCTGCAAAGATTACCATTTAATTACGACCTGTATTTTAACTATCTGTATTTAACAAAGACATCGGGGCACCTGTGCTGCCAAGCATCAGGTTTGAAGATTGAACTCAATTCACGACGGCCTGGAACCGACATGGCACTCTCCGCAACGCTCTATAAAGCTCATCTCACCGTCAATAATTTTGACACCAATGAATTCGGTACGTACGAACTGACCGTCGCGAGGCACCCGTCGGAAACGGAAGCACGACTCATGCTTCGACTCATTGCGTTTGCCAACTACGCACATGATCGACTGGAATTTACCCGGGGCCTGTGCGTCAGTGAAGAACCCGAACTTTGGCAAAAAGATGATACCGGCCACCCACAGCGCTGGATCGAATTGGGTTTACCGGAATTCAAACGACTCAAACAGCGCAGCTCGAAAGCAACACAGCTTGTCGTATTTGCCTATGGCGATCAAAACGCACAAAATTGGCGAGAGCAAAACCAATCGTCATGGGCAAAGCTTGATAACCTTTCAGTGACTTATATCGAAACTGCAGATTTGCAGTCAGCTGCGCAGCGCTGTCAACGCCGCATGGAACTGCACGTGAGTATTCAGGATGGTCTGTTTGAATTGACAGCCTTTGGTGACACGCAATCGGGAGAACCGATCAACATTCGTCTGGAAAAATGGAAGTAACCGCATGACTTTGGCTGATCTTTTTTGGGTGTTTCTACTGACATTTATTGCGTGGTACTGGTGGAAATCGAAAGAGTTCAAAGAGCTGGCATTGGCCGACTTAAAACGGCATTGCCAGAGGGTCGATGTGAAACTACTGGATGACACTATCTTTCTCAGAGGCATTTGGCTAAAAAGAGATTCAGACGGCCGTTTACATGTCTGGCGGCGCTTTGCCTTTGAGTTTGCGACCACCGGAGAATCCCGCTACAGCGGAAAGGTCGTCATGCTGGGCCGCAAAATCACCAATATTGAAATGGATGCACACCGTATTTAAGACTGAAGCATTCCAGCAGACTCAGATCGAAAAAATAGCCATTCCCTTCTATGCTTAAAAAACAACCAAACTTCCAGTGTAGGATACCCTACGATGTCTGATTTGCCCGTTATCACCCAGTTTACAGCGCGGTATTTTTGCATGAAGCCTGCACTGCCGCATCAACAGGTTGTGGTGCATGCTTTGTGTGATGCTGTGTGGCTGGGGAATATGGGAGGTACCCACCCAGGCAGGAGAGCTACCGGTTGCGATCAGTTCATTGAGTATGGACACTACTTCAGACAGTGAACTTGAACCGATGCGCCGCAAACCGACATTGCGTGTTGCCGGGGATGTCTACTGTCCTTACAGTGGGTGCCTGGACAAAATCCGTAAAGGATTTATGGTTGATCTCGTTGATGCCGTTTACGGCACAGACTACCGAATAGAATATGCGTTCCTGCCCTGGAGCCGGGCGGTACGTCAGACCCAGGAAGGACAATTCAATGCAATACTGGGTATTGTGAAAATAACCGCACCAGACCTGCTTTACCCCAAACTCCCCGCAACAGTTTACCGCGGGTGCTTTTTCACCAAGCGACATCACCCCTGGACGTATCAGGGCATTGCCTCGCTCCGGTCAATCAAACTTTTACTGGTGCAGGATTTCGGCTACGGCGGCAACCATCCAGAATTTGCAGACTATATTGCGCACAATAAAAACGACAAACAGCGCATCCTCTGGATTGCAGGACAAGACAATCTGAATGTTCGGCTACGCATGCTCGTGGCGGGACGGGTCGATGCGTTCGCTGAAGACTACAACATCGTCCGCTATCACCTGTTGCAGACGGGACGCCTGGCAGAGTTCAAATCCGCTGGCTGCAATGAGCGGGTTCCGGGCTACATCGGTTTCAACCGAAACATACCCGATGCTCAGCAACACGCCAACCAGTGGGACACAGAAATCACTAAACTGCGTGCCTCAGGCAAACTGGCTCGGTTACTTGAGCCATACGGCGTTGGAGACTGGCTTAATGACTGAAAGATCCCATTCACAGTAACAGTTCAAAAATTCAGTGCTAAACTTTAGCCATTGCCTTGCGTATGGAGAACGATGATGAGGAAGCTTACCCGGTTGTGGCTGATACTAATGATAACCCTGTTCAGTCTGCGCTTGTATGGCTCGGAATCACTTGTTATCTCAGTCTCCAAAACGCCACTCTCAGCGCCGATATTCGTTGCAGATGCACTAGGCTACTTCGCTGATGAGGGCCTGGATATCACCCTGACTTCAGTCAATGGTGGGCATCGATCCATGCAGGATGTGATTGCAGGACGAGCCGACTTTGGCACATCTTCCGACATGGTCATCATGAATACGCTGAAATCAGGAAAAGCGATCAACATTTATGCGACTTTTGTTTCCTCCTCCCGTGATTCCGGTTTGATCGTAAACACATTGGCCAACGTTAACAATCCAACTGACTTGAAAGGCAAACGGATTGGTATGACCAAGGGCACCTCAAGTCATTATTTCCTGGATATGTTTCTGCTCCTGGCAGGCCTTGAGCCCAGCGACGTTGATCAGGTCAATGTCCAACCGGAAAAAATGACCCAAGCTCTGGAATCCCAACAAGTTGATGCCATATCCACGTGGGAACCGTGGCTGACAGCAACCATATTGAAACTGAAGTCAAACGCCACTCTGCTCCATGATGTCAATGCCTACTCGCTAACCTTTAACCTCGTGTCGAAGCGACCCTCTCCCAGCACGAAAACAGTACCGGCGCTCCTGAAAGCATTGCTGAAAGCGGAAGCGTTTATCCGTAAAGATTCAGAGAAAGCCAAACAGATTGTCGCGAAACGCCTGCAGTCCGATACGCCTGTTTTAAATCGAATCTGGCCCTACTACGATTTTACGGTTCGTCTGGATCAGTCATTAGTTGCCACAATTGAAAGCCAGCTTCACTGGTCACAAATCTTTGGCCAAACTAGAAACCAGTCAATCAAGCTGCTTGATGCGATTGATACCACACCACTACTGGAAATCGCTCCATCAAGGGTAAGTATCTACAAATAAACCATGAAAATTAAATTCATTATCGTGATACTGGCATTGCTATCGTTGTTGGTGTCGGTGATCATCGCGACAACCCTGAATGATGCGCAACGAACCTTTCAAAAGACGCAGGAAAGTATCATTCTAAGCTATGACCTGAACGACCAGGTCGCCAATCTAAACACGCTTGCAGGTGACCTGGTTAATGGCAGCGCCCGGGCAGCACAACAATGGCAAGCGAATATTCAATCTGTAAAAAAACAGCTGGATCGACTGGTTGAGCACCCTGGTTTCGCAAAGGTCAGCAAAAAGCTAAACACTAACCTGGTCAGCAATGTACGCAATAGCTTTACCACACTGACCCGTTTTGCGGGACGAGTGCAACAAATTAATACCAGAGGCAGTGCGCTACCGGCACATGTACAAGTCGTTTTGTACCAACAGCTGCAAAATGAAACCAAACTACTCTCAGAGCAAGTCAAACGCATCAGCACGTCATTGGTTGATCAGCATGCAATTTCCAACGAAGCCTTGATAAACCGTCTGCTCAGCGTGCTGGGGGCATTTTTCTCAGCCATTCTCATCGCCGTCTGCGCCCTGGGATATCTCATTCTCAGTAAAACAGGTCAACTCGCTCAGGTTTCCCAACGTTTCAGCGAAGGCGATAACAGCGCCCGTCTACCCGTCAAAAACAAAACCGAATTTGATGATGCGTTCCAGCAATTTAACCACATGGCGGATCAGATCGATAAAGTACAAAACCAGCTGATCGACTCCAAAGAGCGTCTGGAGCTGGCGGCAAAAGCTTCAGGACTCGGCATATGGGAGTTGGATTTGCGCACAAACCGGCTTACTTGGGACACCCATATGCACCGTCTGTACGAAACCCCCGAAGCAGAAATGTCGAGCGAGGATTTGTATGGCTACTGGTTATCCCGACTGCATCCGGAAGATGTCATGGCGGCAGAGACATCGTTTAAAAAAGCACTGGAAACCCAGGAAAATTGGGAAGTCGAGTTTCGTGTTGTGATGCCGGATGAACGGATCAAATACATTAAGTCCATGGCAACATTCGAGCGGGTTTCAGGCTCCGCGATCAAAATCATTGGCGGCAATCTCGAAATCAGCGCGCAACGCAGACTGGAAATCCGGCTTCGGGAGTCCGTTCGACTGGCTACTGCAGCAAATGATGCGAAAAGCGCATTTTTAGCCAATATGAGCCATGAAATCCGAACCCCGATGAATGGCGTGCTGGGCATCATTGAACTGCTGAAGAAAACACCGCTGAACGAACGACAGCAGGAATACCTTACCCTGGTTACGAGCTCGGCACAGACATTGCTCACGCTCTTAAACGACATACTCGATTTGTCCAAAATCGAAGCCGGACAAATGCAGCTGCGCCCGGATATTCTGGATCTCGAGAAATGCATTGAAACCGTCACAAAAGGATTCGGGCCCAGTGCCCATAAAAAACACTTGAACCTGCAAATGTGTATTAACCCCGAGCTCCCGAAATACATCACTGCAGATGCAACCCGGTTAGGGCAAATTCTATTCAACCTTTTAGGCAATGCCATTAAATTTACGCCGTCGGGCGAAGTTTCAGTCGAAGTGAATTTTGGTTCAGACAGTATTCCGGCTCCGAATAAAACGTTTTACCTGCTGCTTACGGTTTCTGACACAGGAATCGGCATCGAGCCCAAACTGCAGTCCAAAATACTGGCGCCCTTCAATCAATTGGATTCAAGCGCAACGCGTCAGTATGGCGGGGCAGGGCTTGGACTGACTATCGTCAATCAACTTGTCAGTCTGATGGGCGGGCATCTGCATATTCGCAGTGAACTCGATTCCGGCACGTCAATCACTGCGCGCGTCCCCGTTCTGGTTCCAGACTCCGAACGGTATGAAGCGAAACTGAAAAGTGATGTGCGCCCGGATTTTAATTTGCAACTCCAACCCATATTGATACTCGACCCAAGTTTGATAAACCGCAACTGGCTGTACCGGGTTATTCACTACCAGAAAGGTCGCGCAGACAGTACTCCTTTTCCAGAAGAAGCACTGGAAAAAATCAATCTGGCGAATCAGGACAAGAGCCCCTATAAACTGCTTATCCTCGACTGGCAGGTTCTGCATCAGAACCCCGAATATGGCAGTCGACTGCAGGCCTCTCATTCAGGACCGATTATTGTGCAATTACCTTCATCTTATGAAGATGAAAACCTGGCCGCATTCAAGGCTCTGGAGCAGACAAACCAGCTCTATTTTTTAAAAAAACCGGCATCACAATCAGATTTATGTACCTTGATGATTAAAGCCCTGTCCGTATCGGTCCCCGCAGCAGTCTCTGAGTCCTGTGACGCTGCCGACAACGGGCCAATTCAGGTATTGAATATACTGGTTGCAGAAGACAACCTGGTCAACCAGACCCTCATCGAAGATTTACTCGAAGAGTGGGGACACAAGGTCACCCTCGTTGACAATGGTCGGGATGCGTTAGAACTGTCCGATAGTAATCAGTTTGACGTCATTTTGATGGATGTTCAGATGCCTGTGATGGACGGGCTCACAGCAACCCGGGAAATTCGGGCCCGAGAACGCGAAACTAATCAACACATACCAATCATTGCCCTGACCGCACATGCGCTCAAAGGCGACAAGGAAATCTGCCTTGCAGCCGGTATGGATATTTATCTGACCAAACCCTTGGTCGCAGACCAGTTATACGAGGCGCTGTTGAGTCAACGTCCCCGATCTGGCCAAAGCCCTCCCCCACTTGCTGACTCTAACTTGGATTCTGGACCAGCCTAATGGGTACCCGATAAACCAGAATAACGAAAAATCACGCCGCTGCGAGCGTGCACTTTTCCAAAGTCAGGTTTTCAGCTAGATTTAGAGGACACTACGCGTCCGAATTACTGAGTTGGCAATGAATGATCTGGTAAAACAAACTAAAACGCTGCGCCTTTTCCGCTTGTGCGTCATCTTGATAGGCTTGGTCGTTTCGATTTTGATCTATTGGTTTGTCGACCAATCCCAACGACAACAAGCTTACACTGAGATGCGTCTGGTCACGCAGCAGCGAGCATTGGCACTCACGGATCGCACCTCATCACGTCTGGCATCGTTGCAAACCTTACGCAGCCAGATTGAGCACTCCGGGAATCTATCGCCTGCGGCCTTCAAGAATCAAGCCGAGATATTGCTCGCCTTTTTTCCTGAAATCGAATCGATTGAGTGGGCCCCCAAAATCAAATCCGGATCTCTAGATTCATTTGAACGGCGACTCCAGCAAACCCAGGCCAAGACCACCCAGCTGACACTGAGTGACTCCGAGTCCAGCGGTATTGCCTTTCACTTACCCATTGAGTACCAACACCGACACAAGCACCTTCCACTGCAACATCCACCCGGTTTTGACTTAATTCGCGAAGCACAGTGGCGGGATGCGATTAGAAGTGCCATAGACCGCAATATGATCACATCTACCCGACGCTATCTCGCCTTCGCTGAGGATCACCCGACAGACCTGATCCGGCTCTTCTTACCCGTATTCCAAGCAGATACCAGCCAGAATCAGCTCCGGGGTCTACTCTCTCTGGAGCTCAACGTAAAACGATTCATCGAACAGGCTACGCAATCAAACCTGGCCCAAGCTGTGCCATTTGAGGTTTACGATAATGAAGACCACAACAAGATTCCGCTTTACCATTGGCCACCTGCTGAAATATTTTCCGGACTCGACTCTCCCCTCGAACACAAAACGGTCGTACTTCCCTTCGCCGATCATGAATGGACATTGGTGAATGTGGCCACGCCCGCGTTCATCCAGAAATACCAGAATCGTTTGCCTATTTGGTTATTCGTGGCGAGTTTACTTTGCACGATTGCGGTATACGTCATTGTCCGGATTACGCAAAGCCTGGCCGAGCGCCTGCATGAAGAATCCAATGACCGCTGTTGGCAGCTGGAACAAAGCAACAAAGCGCTGAGCAACAAGATGATAGAGAAAGGGACATTCGAGAACGCACTCCGAGAAAGCCAGGATCGTCTGCACGACTTTATACGCATCAGTGATGACTATTTCTGGGAGCTGGATACCAACCACCATTTCACCTACGTATCAAAACAGATCGTGCAATTCACCGGATTTCCACCCACGGCCATGATAGGGTCATCATTCCTGGATATGCTGCATGAGGAAGACAGCAATTCATTCCGGCAGGCCCTTGAGAAAGCGATCCCTAAAAAACGTAAGATAGCAATCGAACTACGCTGTAAAGGACATCATAACCACTGGCGCTGGGAAAAGATCAATGTCCGCCCGATGTTCTCCACAGAAGGACATTGCATTGGATTTAGAGGAATCAGTCAGGATATTACTGACACCAAAGACGAACTGGAGCTATTGCCGGAAACGGAACCGTTACTTGCAAACGAGTCCTACGGCTCAGCCCAACAAGCGATAAACTCAGTCGCTGATCAAATTACTTCAGACCGCCGTTTTGCCCAAAAACTGGAAAACTTTATCCATCGTCACAAAGCAACACTGGACAAAACAAGAGAAGCCTTTTTCCGGGAAGCGCTTCCCGAGGTCGCCCATGAGCTCGCCGCGTTACATGAGGATGCTGCCGAAATTGGTGCGGATAAAATCAGTGAACTCGCCGGGGAATTGAAAGAAAGTCACTACAAGCAAGCACACCGGGAAGAACAGGAGCGTCTCATCGAGCAACTGGAGTCCCACCTGGAGCCGATGATGGATAACATTAATCAATCACTACATCGCCAAAACCCTGGATCAGCCGGTCAAAAACAGGCCTGACCGGTATAAAAACAGGCCTGACCGGTATAAAAACAGGCCTGACCGGTACATGTCTGGCGTTTAACACTAAGACCCCTAAAACGAGGAGCCGGGTTGCGTCAGAAAAAGCGATTCCGCATCACTTGAACCACGCCCCAGCAGTGCGTTCCGGTGGGGATAACGTCCAAATCGCTCAATAATCGCTTTGTGCTTCAACTCGAATTCGTAGTTATCTTCGAGGCCCGCAACAGAAAACAAAACAAGCGCTTGCTCATGCACCTTCAATGACTCGCTATGCATGTACGGCAAGAACAGGAACGGTAACTGCCTGACACTCAAGTGGTGATGATAGCCTTTCTCCACAGCGTGCTGAGCCAGTGTCAAAGCCATACCATCAAAAGCAAATGATCGCGGGTCATCACGGTACATATTGCGGGAAAACTGATCCAGAACAATGACTTCCGCCAGCGCGCCTTCAGGACAGCTGCGCCATGCGTCGCACTCTCCGGATGCAGCCTGTTGATGTAGTACTGCAAACCGGTCACGAATCATTCGATCGAGATGGACACTTTTGGTCCACCACTGTTGAGGCGCTAATTCTGTAAACCAGAAACGTAACACATCTCTATAGTCCATCATTCTTACCTCAACTATCACTCAACAAATTGTAATGATTGCATACTTTGCTCGCCCAAACGCAACCAGGTATCAGCCAGATCCAGCGTTGTATTGAACGACACCATAAGTAATCGTCCTTCCAGGGAAATACCATACATCAGATTATGAATTTTAGCGTCTTTTGCGGGTGTGATCATTTCCAGCACAATGTATTGACGACCATTTTGTTCGATGATTTCATCGCGTATCCAATCTGCCGAGGGATAAAGCTGGCGAAACAGTCTTGAAAATGCAATTTTTGCCTGCGGTATATTCTGCTCGGAAACTTGATTATCGGTGAAGCTTAAAGCAATACTCACACTGCCGGAAAAATCGGAATAGGCCTCCACTGGAGCCTCTATGCCCGGGTACTTTTCACTCAACATTGCTTTGGGCATAACCGATAGCAAAGAAGGTATGCGAATCGTCGCTTTACCATTCAATACAGGTGTCTCGACCCATTTTATCGTTTCGCTCTTCTGGATCGTCTCAACCTGTTCCTGTGCATACAGCCGTGTTCCCGGTGCACACAATAAAACAACGCACACCAACACACACATTCCAACGCACAACAGAACTGAAAATTTTCGCCGTTGAACCCATACACCGGCCATGAGGCACTCCTACCTCTTTTAAGAATCCGTGAATAGTAATGTTTTTACTGTCGATTGCACAGCGTTCTTTTATTTACTTTTGGCGGCGAATCGCCAAGACTGAACCAAGCACATAAACCCCAAATTACACGGCCAACACAATTCGGCGGTTGAAGCCCAGCCGGGCCATACCGACAAAATCACGCGCGATGAACCTAATCCTGATCTGCCTCACCGTAACCAGCATACTATTGCAAATCAATGCACAGATATTGTTTGCGCGGAAAACGCCAGACTATTCATTCAAATCCAAAACCATCAGTGAATTGGCAGAACGAAACGCACCTCAGGGGCCTGCTGTCAGAGTTTTCTTTTTTTTACCCCAGGCGTTATTGCTCTGGGGGCTGGCTTACTGTTTATACGTACAAAACCCACTGCTCGAAACCGTTTCCATACTGATTTCACTAACCGGCACAGGATATTTTGTCGCAACCTTTTTTCCATGTGACAAGGGCTCACCAATCTGGGGGACAATCAGCAACAGAATCCATAATCTGGGGGGGACTTTCGAGTATATTGGCGCAGTTGGCGGCTTTTTATGGTTCTCCTACCTTGAACTCGCGCCTTACTCCAGAGTACAGCATACGCTGTCAATGCTGCTGGGTATCATCATACTGCTCGCGTTTTTCGGTATGGCCACACAATCTCTGCGCCCCATACGAGGCATTATTCAGCGAATCGCAGAAGGCTGTATATTTATCTGGTTTTTAGCAATGAGTTTTTATTAATCCTGAAACCGATACACGGCAAAAATCGGAACCTGTGGCTGGATCAGAAATGGAACCCCCAATGACCGGCTTTCATGCGATACAACTTTATGGTTCCCGGTGGCGTCACATTCAGCCAGTATAGTCACGCACGCTGTTGAGCGACAACCGTTTCTTCCGCTTCCTCAACGGTTGGATAAAGCTGCAACTGTGAGCTCAAGTCAGCACGGATCTGATCATAAAATGAAAACAGGGGCTTGGCGAGAATATTAGGCTTGGTCAGATCCAGGTGATACACCGCCTTGGTACCCTGCATTTCCACCGTGTGACTGATTTGCTGAAACATCACCCCGTGCGCCCTTAGTTTTTTGTAGAGCATCGGCGGTAAGGCACAAAAAACATGTTCTTGCAGAAGTATATTGGCCAATCCAATCGCAGATAGATACAGCGCAATCGTGATCTGAGGAAAAAGTCGGGCGGAATCTACTTTGGGTTGGCCTGACCCGAGGTAGTCCTGAATCATTCGATCAATCCGGGTTGGAATGGCTAACCTTGAAATTTCACCATAAGCTCCCCGGGTTAAATCTTCAATTTTAAATGACGAAAGCCACTCATCGTTGACACCAAATTGCTCAATGGGAAGTTTGTTCTGATTACGCCCCGGCTCGGGAATAACCAGCCGAATACAGGCCACAAAACGATCCGATTGCCGATGCTTGAGGAGAATATGCTGGGAATAGCGATCAAATGCATCGATGTCCATGCCATGCTTGTGACTGGACTCCATCGCCAGCTCCTGGGCATAGACCTGGTGCCGAAGTTGGTAGGCTTCACGCTTCAACGCCAGTGAGTCCGCGTATACCACACTGAAACAATCTTGAAACCCTTCCAGCACGGGAGACCCGTTTAACACGCCCGAGAGCGGGATTGACTCGTTCATGATCACTGATTCCTCAATAGTCCCGGTTTCACAGGATCACCATGAAACCGGGTAAAAAGCTTTAACGACCAGTTAAGCGTAAAAGTGATCAGTGTATCCATTGAACCACTCAGCGATAAACGGTGGCTGAGAAACGATGAGCTGCAAAGCACGCATTCAGAATGAGATTCAGCCCGCAAATTTGCATTCAGTAACACATTCTTAACTCACCGTGCTGCAACTCAATAACCGTCCTGCAACGAAGTCTTGCCACTGAATACGCGGTAATTATAAATGTTGTAGGCAATCACCATCGGCAAAAACAAGACAATGCCAAACAAAGAGAACGTTAAGGACGCGTCGGGTGCCACAGCCTCCCAAAAGGTTAAGCGTTCTGGCCCAATATACGGGAACAGGCCCGCTCCCAAGCCGATAAATGCACAAACAAACAACAACATCGCCCACCCCAGAGGCACCAGGTCCTGACTCAAGTTGCGGGACGGCATGCGAATCGCCCGCCACAACCGATAGGACACGAACAGTGTCAGGATCGGTACCGGCAATAACCACGGACCTACGGCAGGAGACAGCCATCGGGCCGCAATGGCGTCAAAATCAAACAGCACCCAGAAACATACCCCGGCCAAACCGATCAGCGTCAAGAACAACGCCCGTTGGGCCAGCCAACGCATTTTTTGCTGCGCAGTATTATCGCACTTCCTGATTAACCAGCACGCCCCCAAGAGCCCGTACCCGGACACCAGAGCCAATCCAGTCAGAACGGAGAAGGGTGATAACCAATAGTCTCCAGTGCTCTGTTCCGGAAGGTAAATATGCTCCACTACCGCCCCGACAATTATGCCCTGACATAACGCCGCGAGACTCGAGCCAATAGTGAAGCTCAAATCCCACCATTTACGGCTGGTTGTTGCCTTGAAATAAAACTCGAAAGCAACACCACGAAAGATCAAAGCAATCAACATTAAAATAACAGGTAAATACAAGGTCGATAACCAGGCAGCATACACCCGGGGGAAAGCAACAAAGAGTACAACACCACCGAATACCAGCCATGTTTGATTGCTGTCCCACAAGTGGGACAGACTTTTCAGTGCAAGCGCCTTTTCTTCCCCTTTACTGAGCCACGGGGAGACAATACCAACACCGAGGGAGAATCCATCCAGCAACACATAAAACAAAATACCCACTGCCATCAAAAGCAGATAAACCAGTGCCAGATCCATCGTTACACCTCCTGTTGCGCGGGATTGAGCATTGCCGGTAAGGCTTCAGCATCCGATTGGGAACCAGGCTCACGTCCAGCTGAACCCGGCCCTTTCATTACCAACTTTCGCATAAACATCAAATACACCACAAACAGCAGGGAATAAACGGTCACGAAAAGCGAGAACGTCAATAGCACTTGAGAGGCAGGTAGGGGTGATACCACATCAACAGTGCGCACCAGCCCCTGCACCAGCCAGGGCTGACGACCGACTTCAACCACATACCACCCCGCCAGCGTCGCGATCACACCTGCGGGGATCATGAGCAATGCAAAGCGATGCAAGACCACAGAGTCATACAACGTACCCCGATAGCGGTGCCAGGCTCCCAACATGCCCAACAGTAACATCAAACCACCCAGAGCGAGCATTATACGAAAACTGAAAAAGACCACCGGTACAGGTGGACGCTGATCGGCAGGGACCTGGTCCAGGCCTGCAATTTCGCCATCAATTTTGTGGGTCAAAATGAGACTGGCAGCGTACGGAATCTCGATTTCGTAATGGTTGGTCTCCTGGGTCATATCAGGCAAGGCAAAAACCCTGAATCCTGCACCCTGTTCGGTTTCCCAGATCGCTTCCATTGCCGCCAGCTTAACCGGCTGGTGTTTCGCTACGTTCAGGCCATGTAAGTCACCCACAACAACCTGCAACGGTGCCAGAATCACCAGTACCCACATCGCGACAGAAAACCCCGCCCGGGCAAATTCAATATGACGCCGACGCAACAAATAGTATGCATTTACCCCCGCCACCAAAAGTGAAGCCGAGATAAAGCTGGCTAACACCATATGGGTGTAACGATACGGAAATGAGGGATTGAAAATAACCGCAAACCAGTCAGTCGGTCGAAACTGGCCATCAACAATTTCATATCCCGCCGGCGTGTGCATCCAGGAGTTGGCAGCAAGAATCCAGAACGCTGAAATCATGGTGCCAATACATACGATACAGGTCGCCATAAAATGTACTTTGGGGCTGACCCGCTTCCAGCCAAAGAGCATAATCCCGAGAAAACCGGCTTCCAGAAAAAACGCAGTTAGCACCTCATAGGATAACAACGGGCTTAACACGGGCCCAACAATTTCGGAAAAGCGGCTGAAGTTGGTACCAAATTCGTAAGAAAGTACAACCCCCGATACCACGCCCATACCGAACGTTAGTGCAAAAGGCTTTTGCCAGAAGCGAATTTGCTCCATATAGACTGACTTTCCGGTTTTCAACCACCGGGCTTCCATGTAGACCAGATAGGCAGACAACCCAATTGTGATGGTGGGAAAGATAATATGGTAACTAATGGTAAACGCGAACTGAATACGTGAAAGCAAAGCCACATCAAACATAAGGCGCGTCCTCTAAAGCGTCCGGCTCGGCGCGGTGCTTCCCCGGAGGCTGCCAACCGGCAGCAGAATAACCTGTTAACCTGGGCAAATTTACGATGGTCAGCGCCAGGAACAACACAAACACCAAAGCTACAACATCCAACATCCACGTCGCCATTATCGTCTCCTATCCGGTAATTTTTGCTACGGCCACAACATTGAGCGATGAAAAGGCCGCGCTCACAGCAGTAGAGCAATTCGCAGGCCAACCACAAATATCATGATAAGTTATTGATTTAGAGCAATCCGGCATAAATCCTGAAACTAAATAGACAACTTAGTTGACAAAAATCAATCAAATACTGTAAACATTGTTGGCAGCTGCTAACTTCATTGGCAGACCAATTGGAAACCAACAGATACCTATGACAAACCAGCTCCTGTTCATCTTTTCCATGTGGCTGACCATCCTTTTATCTGTCAGCGTCGCATCGTGGCTCTGGTATAAAGGTCATCGCGAGAAAGGCCTCTCCATACTGGCATGTTATACATTGTTGATGGCCGTTTGGTGTCTGGGACATTTACTGGGTTTTAATGGCAATGCGTCCCTCGCGGCATTGATACTGCTATTGAACCCATTGATGCCCACCACCTTTCTTCACTTCATTTTGCAGTGGCTGGCCCCGTTGTTTACAGAAAGTCAGGATCACCAAAAACATATTTCACGCTGGATGCGATGGCTCTATGGCAGCGCGATTATACTGGTGACCTTGACCTGGTTAAGTGGTGGCGGGCATTTCCAGGCCTGGCTGGACTTCCCATTATTTTTCCATCTGGACTTTCCCGGCTGGGTTAACCTGATTTATGCAATTGCGGTTGGCGCAGCGGCCCACGTTGTCTTGTTCATCGCATTTATGATCAGTACCGGCAATCTGCGACGTTCGATTATTGCCATGTTTATCACCGGGATCTGGGGCTTTATTCTTTCCGTCAGTTTTATTTTTCCGTCGATGAACATGCAACTGTTTCCCTACGCCATGCTCGCCCTGCCCAGCTATCCAATTCTGGTTGTTTATAGTGTGGTTCGTTATCGCTTGATCGAAGTAAACGCCTGGGTTAGCAAAGGTGTACTCTGGGCCGCTATCCTGACCATCAGCATGTTAGCCATGAGTGTATTACTGGCACTGCTGGCCCCGCTCGGCCTGGCCGACCTCGCTGGCGTGCCCAGTGCTCAGCTGATTTTGTACTCAGGTATATTACTGTTCATCGCAGGGGTATTGTACGGCCCGGCAAAGGAGTTTGCAGATCGCCTGATCTACCCTGACGGCATGCTCGACAACAATACGCTGGATGCCTGGGTTAACGCATTTAGCCGTGCCAACAGTTGGGGTGAGCTGGAGCACACCGCATACACTCTCTGGCAACAACAAACACGCACTCCCTGCCATATCCTGATTGATACGGATTCGCTCCAGAACGCACCAAGTTCACAAAATCATTTTAACTGCCAGAAACAGAATGGCACCTGGCTGTGTCGCTGCACCTCTTGGGAGGAAACCAGCCCGGGCATTCAGCGTATGGCGGAAACGTTCGCGCAATTACTTGCCAGCGCCTGTCAAAGCCTCGATCGGGCCCTGTTATTAGCCGAAGCAGAACGAAAACGATTACAGCAAAAACACCTGATCGAACTGGGTGGTCTGACAGCAGCCATTGCACATGAGTTACGCAACCCTCTCAACATTATCGCAATGGCCGCGACTCAGACCGAACAACAAACCCGGCAGCATATTCAGACCCAGATCCAAAGGGCTGAACTACTGATAAAAGATGTTCTGTCTTACTCGGGGTCGCTGGAGTTGAACCTCCAACGAACTGATTTAAGTGCGTTATTCAAGAGCGTCTGCCTGCAATGTGAAAAACTGTTCAACAAAAAAATTAATCTGGAAGCAAGTGATGGACTGTGGATCACCGTCGATGCCCACCGCATTCAGCAGGTATTGGTCAATTTACTCGACAATGCTGCAGCCTTTACGTCAGATTCAGGTTGCGTGAAGGCCGTACTGCAAAAACACCCAGACTCCATTCGCATTGGCATACACAACAATGGCCCAAGGATTCCGGACAATATGCTGCCTCAGCTTTTTCACCCCTTTGTCAGCAAGCGTGCAGGCGGAAGTGGCTTGGGTCTGGCGATTGTGCGCAGGATCGTCAATGAACATCAAGGCAAGGTCTGGCACAGTGGCACGGAGCCGGACTGGCCCGTCACATTTTTTGTAGAACTGCCGCTCAAACCCACTCTACACCGGGAAACTCGATGAACAGAAACACTCAAATGCAAGGGCACATATTGCTGGTTGATGATGAGCAAGCGTTTTGCGAACTCTGCAGCCTTTGGCTCACTCAAAAAGGGTATTCCGTCAATACCTGCGGCAATATGCAGGCTGCACTGGCCTTGTTCGAACAAGAGCGCTTTGACCTGGTTGTTCATGATCTTGCCTTACCCCCGACCTTCAGACCTGAAGATACTGTTGCCGAGTTGATTCGTTATGGCGATACTCCAGTGGTTGTCCTGACCGGGCACAACGAGAAGTCGCTCGCACTCGACGCGATTCGCAACGGGGCCTGGGACTTCCTGACGAAACCGATTGATCCGGATTTTCTCAATGTTGTGGTGGCCCGAGCCATCGAACGCCAACGCCTTGCCAATGAAGTCCGAGTTCTCAATGCCCGGGTCGAACAGGAAAATTACACTGACACACTGGGCCTGGTGGGGAATAGCAAAGCCACCCAATCTCTGCGCGAGTTGATCAGACGCATTGCGCCAACCGATGTCTCCGTTCTAATTCAAGGACCCAGTGGTACCGGTAAAGAGCTGATCGCCAGTGCTTTGCACCGCTTAAGTCTGCGCAAGGAAAAACCGTTTATCTCGGTGCACTGTGGTGCCATTCCAGGGGATTTGCTGGAAAGCGAACTATTCGGCTACAAAAAAGGGGCTTTCACCGGCGCCGACCGTGATCGCAAGGGACTCTTGAAAATGGCGGACGGTGGCACCTTGTTTCTGGACGAAATCGGGGAGATGCCACTCGCCATGCAGGTCAAGCTGCTTCGAGTTTTACAGGAAGGGAGCTACTATCCGGTCGGCAGTCGACAAATGGAACATATTGATATTCGGGTTATCAGTGCGACAAACCGGGACATTCCCACCGCAATTGAAGAGGGTATCTTTCGCGATGACCTCTACTATCGAATCAAAGGACTTACGGTTGCGACCCAGCCCTTGCAACAGCGCCCTGAGGACATCCCTATTCTGGTTCGGGCCTTCCTGGAACGTTATGGGACACAGCATGATCAACAGATTCAGCTGGATCCCGCTGCAGCACACTGGTTCTCACAACAGATCTGGCCCGGAAATGTAAGGGAACTGAGAAATGTGATTGAAAGCGCCGCAGCGGTTTGCCAAAACAATGTACTCAGTATTGCCGACCTGATGTTGGTAACCGGATCCTCCACCGTTCCCGCAGATAAAGACACACCACCCCGCCAAATTGACCTGAACCACACATTGGATACACAAGTAAAAGAGCTGGAAATAGCCTTGATTAAAATGGCGCTGGAAGCACAAGGCGGCAACAAAACCCGGGCTGCGGAGCAGTTGGGCCTCACAAGGCAAGGATTACAGAACAAAATATTGCGTTACAATCTGCAATAATCAAACAAATAAACACACATTATGAAAATATTGAACACCTACAGCAACACAAACAAAACAGATACAACACAAGTTAACAATGTCTGTGCCAAAACTTACTTTTTGTATCAGTCTTGCACATTTATTCCTTACTTTTAACATTGTTTTACAAAAACCCGCTATACAGTAATCATTATTCTGGAGATAATATTTTCATCGAGAGAGATAACAGAAAGCAGTCGTTATCTGGAGTCCTCGATAGAAATTCAAAGCCGGTGCATGCACCGGCTTTTTTCGTTTCAGCGCTTACCAATCCGACGTAATGCCTGAGGGGTGAAATGCTGCTCCGGGAACGGTTCAGCAAGCGTCATAACCGGAGTAACCGAAACCGGAATACCTACCGCGTTATACCGCCGTTTACTCAATTCATGAAATACCTCTACCGTGGGAAAATGCAACGGTTCCTGTTCCTCAAAAGAATCCAGAAACCCGATACTGATCCGGTCCAGCTCACCATTATGAAGATACTGATCAGCCCAAACGATACTCCAGCTGTCCTCATCAAGATAAAAGTCTCGCTGCTTGTAAATATGGCGCTGACCCGCTTTCAACTTCGCTCTGACATGCCAGACACGATGCAACTCAAACCGGGTCCACTCAGGATTGATGTGGTTTGGAATTAAAAGGTTATCCAGATCCGGGTTGGCGGAGCTCAGGCGACTATTATGGTAGGGAATGAACATTTCCCGTCGCCCCAGCAATGACCATTCGAAGCGCTCGGGCGAACCACTGAACATATCAGTATCATCAGCAGTACGGATGCCACCAGACAAGGGGATAGTGGAGTCATGATCGATATTGGGTAACCGCCGGACTCTTCGATCGGATGAATTATAGCCCCAGGTCAGCCGAGGTTTTTCGCCGGGAACCGTGCTATCCACTAACAACAGCGCGCCACCCGCAAGCCGCGCCGGCGCAAGAATCTGTGACAAATAGGAAAGCAGGCGATCATCATCCGCGTTAACATCATAATGATACAAGACCTCCTGTTTGAAGTGGATCAGTGAGTATGTACCATCATCTTGAACCAAGGCTTCCAATCCTTCCCGAATCGAGGACTTACCCCGAAAACGGGTTAAGTGATTCCAGATGACCTGAATACCGGTTTCAGGCTCGGGAAAAGGAACCCCTAATCGCCCACCAACTAAACCAACACCATCTTTTGCGATTCGGGCCTTGCCCTTTTGTGCAGCCGTATTATCCAGATACCATTCTGGCAGGCGAGCATCTCGCACGGATGGGTAAACCGGTATGAAAAAACTGCGAGGATAGGTTTCGATGAGTGCAATTTGTCCGGCACACAAATACTGCTCGTATTTCTTCCAGTTATACTGGCCTATGCGAAAGAGTGTCTTGTGCTCGGCCGGATTCCACGAGCCCATCAGGTCCGGACTCCAGGCTGGGATTGCCCCTGAGTCATTTGCCGACTGGATTGCCCCGACCGGTGTGAGTTTCTGTTTGGCATCCGCCGTTGGGATTAGGGCAGGAAACCAAAAAATCGATGACAATAGCGCCAGGAGTATTCCAATCCTCAGGGCGCGCTTTCTTTTACCTCTAACGTTGTCGAGGTTTGTGTGAGTGTGCAACAGCGATTCCGTCCTGTCATTTTTGCTTGGTATACCGCTTCATCGGCCTGAGCAATCAGATCGCGCACCAAGGTATCCCGGTCGGGTCTAATGGCTGCAACACCAATGCTTACGGTAATCGTTATGATTTCATCCTCGAAGAGTATAGAATGCTTTTCAATGGTTTCCCGGATGCGTTCCGCAAAAGTCACCGCGCCTTTCAAATTGGTATTCGGCAAAAGAATTGCAAATTCCTCTCCACCGTAACGCGCAACCATATCCGTTGCTCGATAAATGGACCCTTTCAAGACATTGCCCAGCTCTGAAAGCACCGCATCACCAGCGAGATGACCCAATGTATCGTTAATTTGTTTGAAATGGTCTGCATCCAGAAATAACAGGGCCACAGTTGTAGCTTGTCGCCTCGCTCGCTCGATCTCTTTACTAACCGCCTGATCAAAGTACTGACGATTATAAACCCCGGTCAGAGCATCCGTTGTACTGAGTGCATACAGTTTGTCTTCACGGGTTTTCAGCTGGGAACGCATTTGTTCCATCGCCACGGCCAATTCGTTCAATTCATCCTGGGTATTCAAATCTACCGATGTTTCATACCGGCCCTGGGCAACCTCACTGGCAAACAGGCGCAGACTCTTCAGAGCAGAATTTACACTCCGGTAAAATGCCAGAAACATGAGCATGAATACGCACAACAAAAGCGTTAAACCCGCGATCACCCCACCAAAATAGATAAGTTGGCTTTCCAACACCTGCTGCAGGTGAGCTAACACCCGCTCAAATAAATGCCGCTGCAATTCATAAACCGCGTCTATGTTATTTTTCTGAAACACTTCAAATTCGGTTGATTTTTGGGTCAGCGTCATCGCCTGCATAAGATCCGTATCCAGTGCATTCTTGACCAATAACAACGGCTCGATAAAATGCTCGACGACTAATAAGTCAGAAAACTCGGGGTATGTCACCGAGAGGTTTGCCAAGACCGACCGAAGCGCTGAAATCGTCTGCTCAAGATCTCGATATTGCTGATCCAGTAATTCCACACCACTGGCATCAACATACCCGACCCGTAAATAAAACGCGCCGGAGATGCGCACCTCTGCAATCCGCTTTGTGATGGCCTGGAGCTCCTCATTGGCAAGGTTCACGATACCGAAAATATCCTGCCGCTGTCCGCTGAGCAAACCACTTTGCACCAAAACAGAAGATTGTAATTCATACAGTGCTTCCAGCGACCGATGGGCATTTTCAAACGCCAGTTTCATCGGAATCGCCTCCATCCCCGGTGAAACGGTATCCTCTCCCGTTTCCTGTTTTAGCGATGCCAATAAAGTGCTTTGAAAGGGGGTTAAATTAAAATGATCGGAAAAAGCATTCAAACGCGTATTGATGATATTCCGCTGGGCCTTAACTTTGGATAAATAACCGCTATCCAGCAAGAGGAATTCAAGCAACTTCAAATCCCGGAGATTCTCCATTTCCTGAGCCATATTACTCATTTCAACCATTTGCAACGCCGCATTCTGTTGTTGCTGAATGGCTTCAATTCGTTGCCATAGCTCGATCAGCAGTGAGGCACTGGTGAAAAACATGGGCAGGGCAAAACAGGCGGTAACCAACAAAAACTTGTTGGCGAAGCGCAAGCGCTTCATCAGCCCGAGGAAAGGATTTTTAAGCAGCATCATCGGAAGTCCGCAGAGAACTGAGGCATATTCAGTTAGCTTAGCAGAATCACGAGATGCTGTACCACGACCTGCTCTGAAAGTGGAAGGGATCACAAGTTCGGGCTGCCCCTGCAACATGAAACAGGGCAGCCGTCTTCAAACCGGCAATTCGAACAGGATCGAGTAGGCGTTTTACTGCTGCTTCAAGGTAACAAGTTGCTTGTCTTTGTTTTCCCAGAGCTCATCCAGCCAAACTTTCACTTTATCTCGATGAGATGCGTCCTCTGAGAAATCACCTTCGAACAGCTGTTCCGGAATTTTCACCGTATTCACCCGAACCACGATTTTCCTGACCCGACCGCACATGAAATCGGAGAAGGTTGGAATACCGCCCGGGTAATCTATCGTCACATCAACCAAGGTATCAATACAGTGCCCCATTGCATCAATTACAAATGCGGTCCCGCCTGGCCGGGGTTTCAGCAAATGCTGGTAGGGTGAGCCCTGTCGCTCATGTTTCGCCGGTGTGAAACGCGTCCCTTCAACAAAGTTCATTACACTCACAGGTGTATGCTGGAACTTTTCACAGGCTTTGCGCGTAGTTTCCAAGTCCTTGCCCCGCATTTCAGGATGCTTGGCGAGATACTCTTTGGAGTAGCGCTTCATGAATGGAAAATCCAGCCCCCACCAAGCCAACCCCATAATGGGTACCCAGATCAACTCTTGCTTAAGGAAAAACTTCAACATCGGGATACGACGGTTAAAAATATTCTGTAAAACAAAGATATCGACCCAGCTCTGATGGTTACTGGTGACCAGATACCATCCATTTTTGCTCAGGCCTTCGAGCCCTTGCACATCCCAGTCCGCTTTTTGCGTTAATCGAATCCAGAAGTTATTAAACCCGATCCAGCTTTCCGCGATCAGGATCGCCATTTTAGTAAAAAACACCTGGGAAGGTTTGTAAGGAATAATCAGTTTCAGTAGAACAGGAAAAAATAATACAACAAAGTGCGTCAGTGTACTTGCCGCGAGCAGCAACCATGCGATAAAGCCGATCACCGGGGGAGGTAAGAAACTCAACATAACAACTTTTTAACCAGGGTTACGGTACGATTCATAAATTCGTATGTTAATGACAATATCGTAATTCTATATTACGATCCGGGGTTCCAACTCTACCACACAATCTTGATGAGTACAGCATTTCAGAGTACAGCTGTTAGCTCAAATAGATTCAGGACAACATTTCATGATATTACCACCGGAATTTATTGACACCATCGATCCGGAAACACGGGACAGCTTTCTTGAGCACCTTATACTCTCAGCAACGGGCCTTGAACAGTATGACGGAGACTTGAGCGCAGACCGGGAAAAATTGCTGAAAGCGCTGCGTCGGGGGGATTATTTCGTTGAACATGCAGATGGTGATGAGGAACAGACATTCGGTCTCATATCTCGAGACAGGGCCATGGAGCTCGGCTTTGAACTCAACCCCGATTGACCGGGTACACCCCGCTTTGCGCGACGCAACGTAAGGATCTGTTGACGATTTAAATTTTAAAACGGCCAATCAGGCCCTTTAACTCGACCGCAACGGATTCCAGGCGCAGGCTGGTTTCCAGAATTTGCTCCGCATGGGCAACCGCACCTTGAGACTCATCATGAACTTGCTCTGCATTCTGGTTAAGTTCACTGGTGACACTCACCTGCTCATCCATCGCCACCGCTATCTGCTGATTCAGGTCGGCCATGATTGAGACCGAATCATCAATTTGACGCAACACCCCACTGGCCTCGAGCAACTGTGACTCACATTTCTGGGTGCTCTCTCTTCCCCTGGCCATGGCATGCACTGCTGCTTTTACTTCACTTTGCAACGCTTCGATCATATGGTTGATTTCTTCAGTCGATGTCTGAGTTTTACTCGCCAGCGTCCGGACCTCATCGGCGACAACCGCGAAACCTCGCCCCTGCTCCCCTGCCCGTGCCGCTTCAATTGCTGCATTCAAAGCCAGCAGATTGGTTTGTTCAGCAATACCGCGAATTACCCCCACCATACCTTCAATGTCATCACTTTTCTTTTCTAACTGCCCAATGGAACTGGCTGCAGACTGCACATCCTCTGCCAATTTACGCACACCGTCAGTGCCCTGTGCCATCTTCGCATCCCCCTGTTCGGCGCGGGTTCTTGCCAATTCCGCCTGCTCACTGGCACGGGTTGTGTTGTGACTGACTTCGGAAAAAGAAGAGCTGAGTTCAGATATTGCGGAAGCCATCTGTTCCGTCCGCAACGTCTGCCGGTTTACACCATTCTGACTGTCTTTTGCTACAGCTGCGAGCTGTTCCGATGCATGAGCTAAACGCCCCGCAACCCCGACTATATCCTGAACCAATTGCTGCAGATTAACCATGATACCGTTAAAGCTTTGTGCCACCTGGCCAATTTCATCACCACTGGATTCATCAAGACGCTGGGTCAAGTCCCCCTTGCCCTGCGCAATATCATCCAACGCTAACATCAGCCCATGCAGCTTGGAACCTACCGTATTCCGGTAGATAAACCAGACAATGGCGATAACGATAACTAATACAAGCGCAAGCACCAGTGTGATGGTGTGACTCAGCTGGCTGCCGTTGGCCAATGCTTTCGCAATAGGTACATCAACCTCAAGAATGCCGCGCACATCCCCCAGTCGCCAGTCGTTTTTCGGCGTATCCGGATGTGCATTATGACAATTCACACACACCTCATTAACCATGGTATCCGCTATCGCGACCCGAACGGTTGCGACACCATCCAACACTTGCTGATCCTGTACCACCTGTTCCGGGGATTTGGAGATCTCGGCCCACGCCTGCTTTTGAAAATCATCAAGCACACGTTGTGAACGATTGGGGAACGGGAAGGCGGAATACAGCCGAACGGACATCCCGTCCTGCGCCAGCAATTCACTTAAATCATGAATCATGGTCGCAGGCAGCGGAATTTTATCGGGGTCGTTCCGGTGCTCGAATGATGCAGACAGGCCGCCTTTGGCCAGCACTTTTTTAACCACATTGGCGGTGTAGTAACTACGCAATATTTTAAATTGCTTTACGGTTTGTTCCGCCGCGGCAATGGCGTTTTGTTTGGCATTCTGTTCGATTTGTCCGGGAACCCAGAATGCCAGGAATAGCAGACTCAACAGAAAAGCCGCAGCAACGGGAATGATTAATTTCCAGAACAATGAAGCCTTCACGTCAAGCCCTCCACAGCACCAGGCGGATAAAACCAAACGCACAGGATCCCTCTTGCACTTTTAGCTATAGCTTCAATCTATAGTTTGTACTTACAGCTTAGTTCAGTGACACAAGTCTCACCATTCTGGAAGGCGCGAAGGAACGGCCTTATAACAAATTAAACCATTCACTTCACAGTTTATTTCAACCTGCTATTTACAATGCGGAACCAGTCTCCTGATTCCGCTGAAGTTAATTTACTCCACCCAGTAATTAATAACCTGAAAGGTTTGTCCCGAAGTTGAGTCTGTCAACTGATAAGCAAACAGACCATAACTGTAGGCCCGATCCAGCGAAAAGGTCTCTGGCGGCATATCTCCCACCGTGCCGGCGAATACCACATCGCTGCCCACAGAAAAACCCAGGCTGGCTGTGGTACTGCTCCCGACACTGAAGCCGACCATGCTCTTGCCCAGATCAGTTTTCACTTCGCGCTCATAGGAGACCGAAACCGAGGTGGTCAGCCCCGCAGTCAATGACTCGGATATCTCGACCGATGTACTGCCATTACTCGCCCCCACATCGACCGGACCAATTGAGGAACCCAAAAAGCCCACAATACTTTGCATATCGGAACGGCTTGGATAGGTGGACACGTCACCGATGGTATGGCCAAAAACATTACTGCCAACCTGAACCCCTTCTCCGGAAACCGCGCTGTTGAAAAACTGGCGCTCGATCTGGATGGTGCGCGGCGCTCTGGGCAGTGATATCACCAGATCCGTACCTACCAGTTGGGGATATACAGGGTGAGACAAGATTTTATAGGTATATTGGTCATAGGGAATGACGGTGGCCACAACAGTGTCTTCCATTGCTCCAGTGGTGTAGGTGATCGTCTTACTGGTCTGATAACCCAGACTTGCTTCAACCCCCAGGCTCACGCCCACCGAACGGGAAACCTCGACCCCCACATCACCGATGATAGGCAAACTGACATCTCCGCTTACCGAAGAATGTTGCCGGGCAGTCACTTCATGGGAAACTGAACTACTCGCCCCCACAGTCGATCCCTTACCCCATGAGGTTTGGCACACATCGGTCACCTGGACGCCATCCCCCCAACAAGGTGGCGCGGCCAACGCCGCCAACACCAGCGGCTCGGTGAACACAATTTCATGGGTACCTTCCGAGTATTTCAGCAGGGTACTGTCATTATCAACATTCACCGCAGCAAGTTGTGGAGGTCCGAATTCATCTTCAGAGAGGTGCTGGCCATCCAGTTCTTCATAATACTTCTGGCCCCATTCACCGGAGGCCGGATCAAATCCCCACACGGTTACGGCATAGCCGTTTTCCCAAAAAGTTACCGCACCATTGGAAACCTGTCTGAGGGGTACCGTGGCGGGCATATAGACAATAATATCGTCGTAGCCATCTGCGGTCACATCACCGGCGGTCAACACTGTGTTCTCCCGCGTAGTCCGGACCCGTTGATTGTTGCCCGGGCCTTTGAATACATTACTAGTGGGGATCTGGATCGTTTCACCATCCATTTCCATCGGCGTCAGGCTACTGGTGTTGAACAGATCATCAAACACTACACCATTAACATGAAACTCCTGATAGCCATCACCATCAATATCCAGCACATCAGCCCAGACATAGCTTGTCCAGCCGTTGTTGCCACTGGACTCACAGTTATTCAAGCGGTTCGAATACTGGCTACTGGCAACCGTAGCATTCCCGTTCACCATATCATCCAGAACCAGTTGCAGGGTCGTCACCGGTTCACAGGTGGTTGGAAAATGGTCAGCCAGTGCGGCAATGACAATTTCATCAAGATTGTCACCATCAACATCACCGACCGCCAGTGTCCCGGTCACACCATCAATCGTGGCCGTGTCGATAAAGGCACTAATACGATCATTATGCTTAAGCTCAAAACCGGCATTCAAATCATCATAAATCCAATAGCGGCTCTGACCACCGCCAGGTGAACCATTTTGCCCGCCACCGACGGTTTCGGACGTCACCACTGCCAGCTCAAGCCCCGCATCCCGGTCCAGCTGCCCGGCGGCCATTTCAATACTTAAATCACTACTGCTCTGGCTGGCACTAAACTCGACACTGTTACTCGACAGCGCAAATCCGGCACTCTTGGAGCCGCTCAATACATTGAGGTTTACCCGCCCTGAGCTGTCATCAATGATGGCCACAATCACGTTATCAGTGCCATCGCCATCCAGGTCGCCGGTAATCACTTGCAGATAATCCGGAGTCCCTGCGATTAAGACACTCGGGGCCGAGTAAGTAAAATTTTCCGACTCATCATCCATCACCGTAAGTGTCACCGCCCCGGTGCCTGCATTCCACCAAAGGAACACCATTTCTTCGAAACCATCCCCATCAATATCACCCGGAGCGACGGCATTATAGGCAGATTGTTTCCAGCTCTCGTCCAACGACGCCCCTGGCATATGGGCTGTTGAAGCGTCCTGCCCAGCCCCGGCTGGCAAGTACTTCAACAAACTCAGGGAATCGGATTCATTCAAACGGGGTAATCCCGCCAGAAACAACTCTGCTTTGCGCTCCAGCGTGCGACTGGCGCCCAGGGGAGCATAATCTGATGGCAAATCGTTTCCGGATTGGTCTACACGGGGAGTGGGTGTGGTATCAATACTGAGTTTCGAGAGCGTCGAGGCAACACTGGTTTCACCTGCATCGGAATAGAAACCGGAGACTGTCGAACAGGCTGAAGTAGCGCTGTTGGTGTCACTGCCAACCGCGCCCAGCAGTGAAAACAGGGTATCGGAATCGATATTGGTTTTCGCCTCACTGGACAGGATGACATAGTGTCCGGCGACTGCAGCGCGATTATCGGCAATAACTTTGTCATCATTTTGCGCACCGCCCAGAATATCCAGCGTGATGTTCTGCAAGGTTCGCGCACCACTGGACAGCTCGTTGGTGTAAAACTCCAACCCGAGAGGATCAGCATCCCGCCCGAATACCTGCTGAAACAGATTATTCACCAGTTCGGTATTAGACAAACTGCCAAAGCGCGATTCAAACTCGGCAGAATTACCAAAGTCTTCGATGATGCTGCCCAGGCTTCCACCTTCATCCGTCAATACCTGAGACCAATAAGCAAATCCGGCATAATCCGGGGCTCGGCCATAATAGCCAATATAGGCATTAATGACCTGTTGCTCCGCTGCACTGAAAGACCGCTCAGTGCATTGCGCCACCGCGTTCTGGGCTCCCCAGACACAGCCGAGCAAAACCGCCAGGCATGTCCAGTTTCCGGCCCTGAACCCCGCCTTCCCTATCCTTGATCGATCACCTCTTGCTGTAAAAGATAACATATCACGCACGCTCCTGAATCCTTGGCGGCAGCATCGGTGCGATGGTGCCTGTTTGAAAAGCCTAGCATGTTCCAAAGCGCTCAGGCAAAACAAACCGGCCCCGCTCTCAAACCTGGTAGCGCTGGCTCAATCCAGCCAGTTCTGTCGCCAGATCATGCACCCCCCGACTCCGTTGACCCGCTTCTTCAGCTCGCTGATGCAACCCTGACGTCAGTTCCGTAAGTGACTCCACATCCTCGCTGGCTGTATAGGCGGATTGTTCCTGCTGCTGAACGGCAACTGCGACTTGCGCATTTAAATCATTGATATGGGTAATACCGGCGGTAATCGAGTGCAGGGTTTCCCGGGTTTTACCGGCCCGTTCCGCACTACGGCGTGCCATCACGACATTATCATCCATAGCACTCCGTGCACTTTTTGCTTCCGTTTGCAGCTGTGTCACGATATCCGCAATTTCCGTCGCAGACAGTTGTGCTTTATTGGACAGTTCCCGAACTTCTTGCGCCACGACGGCGAATCCTCGTCCGTGATCACCCGCCCGGGCAGCTTCGATGGCGGCGTTAAGTGCAAGTAAATTGGTGTTCTCGCCAATGGTCTGGATGGCTTCCACTGCGACATTAATGGCATCCGCATGACGATCAAAATTACTGACAAATCCTGCCACATGCTCGACCTGTTCGGCCAGCACTTCGATTTCCGTCAGAGTCGCACTCAAATCCTGCTCACTGATAGTGGCCTCTTCACTCACTTGTCGTGCGGCCACCGCCGTATCCTCGGCACGCCGGGAGATTTCCCGAATAGCCAGCGCAATATCCAGCACCGACTGACGCAAGGTATTACTGCTATTGCTACCGAGTCGCGCCGCCTGATTCACCGCCGAAGCATTATGTTGCAAGTCACTGGCATCCGAATGTAAACTGGAAGTGGCTTGTAGCAATTCGCTAAGCGAGTGTTGAAACGCATCCAGCAAGCGATTGAACATTTGGGCGGTCATACCTGCTTCTGTGCCGATTTCAACCGGTGTCCGCAATTTAAGATTGCCAGTCTCAACAATGTTTTCCATCGTTTTCAGGGTGTCCAGCCAAACCGTTCTTGCACCATGCTCCGCGACATTCAACCCCGCCTCTTCATCTTCCTGCGTCACGCGTAAAATTCCAAGTGCGCTCAAACCACCAAACAACAAGAAGCCCGAGAGCAAGGACCAAATCGCTACCGCCAGAACACCCGTTACCTGAGTCATAAATTGATTGATATGGCTGCTATCCGGTAAATTGGCAATAGGGGCAACCAAAGCCAACGCAATCGTTCCCCAGGCACCGGCAAATGCGTGTGCCGCGACAGCCCCCACCGGATCATCGATTTTGAGTCTCAGCAACAAGCTTTCGCCCATGTAAACCACGATACCACTGCTCAAACCGATCAGCACCGCACCTCCGGTATCCACTACCGCACAACCCGCAGTAATCCCGGCCAGACCACCAACAATGCCGTTTAAAACCTTTTCCGGTTCAACCTGGCCTCGCACCAGTGCACTGACCAGCATACAGCTCACCGCACCGGCTGCGGCGGACATGACCGTATTAATCACAATCTGGACAATCGCTTCAGATGCTTCCAGCGTTGAACCGGCATTGAAGCCCAGCCAGCCAAACCAAAGAATAAAGACCCCAATTGAAGCCAATAACAATGAATGACCTGGCAGCTTCTGTGCCTCACCCTGTTTATTGAACCGCCCCAACCTGGGCCCCAGACAAATCGCACCGGCCAGTGCCAGCCATCCCCCCACACCATGAACCACAGTTGAACCTGCAAAATCAACAAACCCCTTTTGCGCCAGCCAGCCGTCGGAAGACCAAATCCAGTGCCCCACCACCGGGTAGGTAAAACCCGCCACCAGGACACAAACGAGCAAATAGCTGTTAAACCGCATACGCTCTGCAACAGCGCCGGAAATTATGGTCACAGCCGTACCGGCAAATACCAACTGAAAGATAAAAACGGCAAGTTCTAAAGGTTCGGTAAGATCATCCATCATGAAATGGCTGGTTCCAAACCATCCCAACCAGGAATCACCAAACATCAAACCATAACCCACAAAACCGAACACCAGGCTGGAAATGGCCAGATCGCAGATATTCTTGAGTGCGACGTTGATCGTATTCTTGGCGCGCGTCAGCCCAGTCTCCAACAAAGTGAAGCCTGCCTGCATAAAAAGCACCAACCCTGTGCACAATATAATCCATACCAAGGTCAATACAGATTGACCTTCTCCACCCTCTCCCCAAGATAGTGCAGGCTGTAAACACAAAATCAGTACAAAAAAGCGCAAAAACATCTCGCCAATCTCCAAAGGAATGTGAACTGTGACACAGCAACAACCATTCCATAACTATGCGAATTTAAATTAGTTAACGATCATAAATACCACTTAAGTGGTAGCATGCTTTTGATAATTACGCATTATTTTATGACATGTATGATCATTTTTTATTGCAGAGAGATGAAGATCATCCAGAACGTTTACAGAGAAAAAAGCTCCATACAGGTGCACCACAATCAAGGCGCACCACAAATGGTCAAAAATAAATCAAAAATCGTTCAAGAGGAGAGTTTGATCAACAGGGCTGTTGATCAAAGAGAGACATTCGCAGACGTAATTAACTGCTTAAAAGTCTTACACCACACAACAAGTGAATGAGACGGGCCTGCATTTACCCCATTGGTCAGAACATAGACCTGACTGCCCGTGAAACTTTTCAACCGACCCAGCTCAATCGCACGATCAGGATCAAATTGATTCTTGTCCGTAATATTCTGCTCATTCACCACATAAACATGAAAATCAGGACCCGGCCCCACTTCGAAATCGGCATTCAGAAAATACTCCAGGGCGTCCCCCTGCTGATACACCGTAAGACCGCCTTTTCCCCAATGCACATCATCATCCGGATCCGGATGGATAAACGCTCCCTCAGCAACCATTACCTTACCCGGCAAAAGCGTAACCGTTTCGTTCACCTCGGCTGGAGGAAACCAAAAGGGATAATAAAATAAAACCGTTACCGCACCGACCGCTAATCCGGTAAGCAAGCCCACTACAAATACCAGGGCCAATCGAATCATATTAATCTCCTTATTTGCATATTCCCGCCACTCATTTGGACTTATCTTCGACAGCAAGATACCGCTGCTCTGATACTGTAGTTCTGATACTACAGTTCAAATTGCGGGTCGGCTTCTGGCGAGTCTGCCCCCTGAGTCATTTTGGGTAGTGTGTCATACATTTCAAACCAGTTCGCTTTGTCACTGACATAAAAATGTTTTTCCGCACGGGTTTCCAGCTCACCATCCAGGAGTCCGGCGCGAATTCGAACAACACCAGGTACTTTGACAGTTTGACTGTAAATGGGAGAACCACAGTTTTTGCAGAAATAGCGCTTTTTACCAGGAGAAGACTCAAAGAAAGCCAGCTGTTCGTTACCGCTTTGAATTTTAAAGGCAGTTTCTTCGACCGGAATATTCGTAACCAGCGCCGTCCCCTGAGCCTTGCGACACTGCACACAGTGACAAATTTGAATGGGTGCTAACTGCCCTTCAACTGTGAATTTAACTCCACCGCATAAACAACTTCCTGTAGGCATGCCTACCTCCACGTTTTTGATGATAAACCCGACTAACATGAGTCTATAGCGAAACAAGTAGGGTGCAAATCAATTTTTTGCCGGAGAAATCATTGCATTCGAAATTTTATTTAGTTAGCCTAACTATATTATTTGATGATACGGAAATTCTATGGACTATTCGACTTCACTCATATCCTTAACAGGGCGATTACACAGACTGCTTATGCAGACACTTGAAAGGCAAGTTTCAGCTTTGGATATCACCCTGCAGGAGTTTCGTATTATCGGATTACTGGCAGGGGAAACCGGTATCAGTCAGAAGGCCCTGGCGGAAAAACTCTCGGTCAAGGCCTCTACGCTATCGGTCGCAATCGACAA
Organism: Oleiphilus messinensis; assembly: GCF_002162375.1. Lineage (GTDB taxonomy): Bacteria > Pseudomonadota > Gammaproteobacteria > Pseudomonadales > Oleiphilaceae > Oleiphilus > Oleiphilus messinensis. The sequence goes on from NZ_CP021425.1 coordinate 5,715,521, forward strand.
ACTGGAGCAGAAAAAAATAATTGTCCGCACCTCCAGCGGTGATGATAAGCGAATCAAACTATTGCGGATCGCGCCAGAGCACAATTTACAACCCGCTCATTTGATTCTGCAACGATTAGAAGCGCAACTCACCGCTCAACTCACACCGGAAGCGCTGGCACATACCATTGCAACACTTCAGCAATTGATCACTCAGCTTGAATCTGAGTCAAGGAAGGAAATATGATCGCGACATTTGTTCTCAAAGCCGTTGTACGCAACAGTTTCAAAGCACTTAACACTCACCAGCTGGATCATCTTCTGGCCGGTTGGGACGATCACGCCACATTCGACTATCCAGGTAATCTCAGCGTCAGCGGGCGATTTACAGGTAAAGCTCAAATCAGGGAATGGTTCAGCCGGATGTTCGAGCAATACCCGGAAATCGATTTCACCCCACGGCATATTTGCGTAGAAAACATTTTTGATTTGACAGGAAATAACCAAGCCATGGTTCAGGTCGATATCAAACTCACCAATAAATCCGGAGTTACAGTAAGCAACTCCGCTGTGATTTGTCTAAAAATTCGAAACCGAAAAGTCGTCGCCGCCCGCGATTACTTCTTCTATCCCGAGCGGCTTGCAATCGGTTGGGCGGAAATACCTGTTCCTCAAGCCTGACTCACGACCTCGACTGAAATGGGCACGCCATTCAAAACGGCATTTCCGGAAAGGAGATCTACCGCCTTTTCATCAGTCAGGTCGTTGACACTCACACCGGCATGCGCCATTGCGATGGTTTGACGTATATCCCCCTTGTTGTGACCCCATCCGTGGGGCACACTGATCACACCGGGCATAATCCGGTCGGTAATTTCCGCTTCAATTTCGATTGTACCTGCGCGGGAGTGCAACCTGAGCAACTGGTCATTTTCTATGGCCAGTTTTTGCGCATCTTCCGGATTAATTTGGGCTGTACACCGGGATTTACCTTTTACCAGTCGCTGACTGTTATGGAGCCAGGAATTATTGCTACGGACATGGCGGCGTCCGATCAGCAAAAACTCAGTGTCGGAATCCGATGCGAAGAAACGCTTCTGAATACGCTCAAGGTCGGCAAAGTAGAAATCAGGGTTCAGCTTGATTCGCTTATCCCTGTGATAGAGGCTTTTAGGCAATACCGGTTGCAACGGACCAAAGTCGATACCGTGGGGATTAGCCTTCAACTTGCGAATCGATAAGCCTTTTGTAGGATGGATACCGCCACCATAGGGCCCTGTACGTAAGAGAATTTCCAGTAACGCCTTGGGCCCGGTGAAACTCAGAGCCCGCCGTGCCAGTTTATCTTTAAAACGCGTTGCGGGACGCATTCGGGCTTCCAGCCCAAGGTAGATTTCCCAGTCGTGTTTGCTCTCAGGGGCCGCTTCAAACAACGCCGGCGCATAGCGTGCGGTATTGCGAACCGCCAAACTATGGAAAATTACATCATAGTGCTCACGTTCCAATGGGCTGACGGGTGGTAGTACGATATTCGCATGGCGTGTGGTTTCATTGATATAAAAATCAATAGCCACCATAAAATCCAGCCCCTCCAGCGCCTGGCTCAGTTGCTCGCCGTTGGGCGTCGACAACACCGGGTTACCGGCTACACTGACCAGGCCTTTGATTTGCCCTTCCCCGGGTGTCAGCATCTCTTCTGCCAGTGCCGACACCGGGAACTCACCACCAAACTCAGGCAGCCCCCGAACCCGGGTATGGCTCTTTGCCATATGCCCTCGCCCGGTCTGGCTCAATATATCTGCTGCGGGTTTTGCAAACATCAACCCGCCTCGCTCATCAAGTCGTCCGGTCAGAATATTGAAAAGCATCACCAGATACTGGGAGAGCAAGCCAAACTCCTGAACCGAAACCCCCATACGTCCATAACAAACCGCCTGGTCGGCAGCGCAAAACTCGGAAACCATTCGTTCAATTTCAGAAGCAGGGATACCCACGACCGGTGCGACTGTATCTGGAGCATAAGGCGCAACCGCTGCGGCGATGTCATCCAATCCATCAATCACACTTTCCAACCGGCCAGGGGAAACCCGATTGTCCCGATACAGGATATGAATCATCGCCAATAACAACAGTGCGTCGGTTCCGGGTCGAATGAAATGGTGTTCAGTCGCGATTTCTGCGGTTTCGGTTTTCCGTGGGTCAATCACCACCACTTTACCACCCTGCTTCTGGATGGACTTGAGACGGTTTTTCACATCCGGAACGGTCATAATACTGCCATTCGAAGCCACAGGGTTGCCCCCCAGAATCAGCATATGGGTACAATGATCAATGTCCGGAACCGCAATTTTCAATTGATGTCCAAACAAATGCCAAGCGACAATATGATGCGGCAGCTGGTCTACTGACGTGGCAGAAAATTTATTCCGGGTTCGCAATGCATTGTGCAAATGACGCCCCATCAACATCGCACCGGTATTGTGTACATTGGGGTTACCCAAATAACTGGCTACGGCATTGTTCCCATATTGCTTCTGGATTTTACTCAACCCTGCTGCGGCTTTGTCCAAAGCTTCATCCCAGCTGATTTCACGCCAGCCTGTATCAGTGCGTTCCAATGGCTTTCGAAGTCGTTCGGGATCTTCGTGAAGATCCTGCAATGCCACCGCTTTCGGACAAATATGACCTCGACTGAAACGATCATTTTTATCTCCCTTAATGGAAATAATTTCCGTTTTGGTGTGGGTGATTTCCAATCCACACATCGCCTCACAAAGGTTACAGGTCCGGTAATGGGTTAAAGGCTTGTTCATTCTTTACCTCGTTATTTTTGTCCAAAACAGCATTGCAATGAATTGAAAGGAAGTGCCCAGGGCACGCTCAGGGTTGAATGTTCGGGAAGTACGACGGAAATAAGTCCGCCAGCAATACACAACTGGTACGAGTCGTAATTTCAATAGCCTTCGACTGGTGATAACGCCCGCCATCACAACCAAGCACGAGACTATGAATCAAAGCAGACATGCAATCTACATACAGACACATTTCCTGCTTGGCCACCGGTATCCCCTGCTCAGCTAATAGTGCAGTAAAAAAGCGAATCCATTCCTGATTGATTTCATCCAAGATAACGCCCAGCTTGCCACCCACTGGACCACTATTTTGTTGGTGATCTTTCAGGATGAGCCGAAAAACATCGATATCCGCCAATATGGATTGGAAACACTGCTCGATAAACAAACGGTTCACAGCCGTCATGACCTCGAGATTAAAACTGGAATCCTCAGTCTTGACTGCTGTTTCGGCAGACACTTTCGCTTTCGTCAAATCCTGCAGGGGGCTTAAATAGCGCTTACGCATGCGCTCCCGGAGTTCAGCAAGCAATTGATCCAGGTTACGAAAGTGATTATAGAAAGAGGGCTGAGCAATACCGGTGCGTTTGGCGATTTTGTTCATACTGAATTCATTCACGCCTTCCTCGAGCAGAAGTTTGAGTGCGTTATCCAGTAACGCTTCCCGCGTGTTTCGGGCCCTGTTTTGTCTGACTGTCGCCGACACGATTTTCCCCTTGGTTCCAAAGTACAGGCTTAAACTATAAGGCTATAGCCAAACATAGGCAACAAAAACTATAGGATTATAGTTTATCAGGTAATATCTCTGGTACGGCATTTTGGCTTGAAATCACACTTGAGTGTCCGCTGCGCCTATCCAGAATTCAGACCTCCCCTGTTACCGTAAGCGCTGTATTCAGCGCATCTGAGGTGAGATATGGCATCAATAGCAGGAATAATAACGATACTGGGGCTTGTTCTGTCGCTTACCCATACCAACGCGGTAGCGAATAATGGAACGGTATTCAGTAATCACAAAGTCGAAAAGGTGCTTGAGAGCCGTATCCACCAGATCCGACTGGACATCAACACTATTCAGACCCTGTATTTTAAAGCCATATTGGAACCCACCAACCCACGATACCCCGAAAAGATAAATAACCTCGTACGACCTGTATCCACCAGACTGATCGATCTTTCCCGGTTTGGCGGCAAGTCTGAAGAACACCCATATCACAAGCTCAACGCAATCTGGATGGATTATATCATCGTACTGGAACGTTCGATGGGGGATATCCTTGAGAATGGCTACCGTTTTCATAAACCTGCTTAAACCTACTCAAGGTTTAAACGAGCCTATCCCTACAGCGCAGGGTGCGCGGAAAGCAAGGTAGTGCTTTCCTGAATCAAGTCGGGACTCATGCCCGGTCTACCATCAAGGCGAGCCTCAACGGAGTAACTAACCCGATTCACACGACGAAAGTGACGCCAGCCACTCAGAAAATCTAATGATTTTTCGAGTGGTTGGTACCAACGCTGAAGTTTGTTGTAATACTGATAATCCCCGAGCGCCATCCTTACAGGCGGATGCTCGGTCTTAACGGTACCCTTCGCGTTAATACCAATGAGTTGTTTTGGCGGCTTTTCTTTAAAGCCATAATGCCGACGACCAATCACTAACGCGGCCGCATAGGTAGAACATTAAGCGCAAATATAGGATAACCCAATGATATTATTATGGATTTATTCTGCGATAAGGTAGATTATTAGTCGCCAAACAATCAACCGACCTTAAAGCAGAATGAACCAGCGTAAATTTACCACATTTCTCGAAAAACTCACCCACTCCTTCAATCCAGAAAAGATCACTGAAATCGCAAAACAGGCAGATTTCTGTGTTCGGCAAAGACGAATCACGCCTTTCAAGCTAGTGACTTGCCTGGTTGCCATAATGGCGTCTAGCACCATTGAAAGTGTAGCTGACATTCAGCGTCGATATTGTGAGTGGTCTGACAGCAACATCACTTATCGTGCCTTTCACAACCAGTTTTCGAAACCAGAGTTTCCCGAATTCATGCGGGAAGTGTTGTCATCACTTCTCACTGACTGGTTGCAGCCTGCACTGGCATTCCCGGAAGGCCACTCTTTTCATCAGTTTAAACAGATCCTGATTCAAGATGGCAGCTCATTTGCCGTGAAGGATTCGTTGAAGAAGTCGTTTCCTGGCCGTTTCAAAACCGTCAGTCCTGCCGCAGTTGAGCTTCAGGTGACCATGGATCTTTTGGCAGACCAACCATGCACTATCTCGTTGACGCCCGACACAGCCAGCGAGCGGGATTACCTCCCTGAGCCACAAACTCTATCTGGGTGTCTGTTACTGGTTGACCGGGGTTACTTTGATTTGGAATGGTTTCAAGATCTGCAGGATGCTGGAGGGTTTTATGTCGCACGATGCAAGAACAACATCAACCCCACCGTTGTATCTGCTCATCGGGAAGATGGCAAAATGCTGAAGCACGTGCAGGGAAAGCCGCTGAAATCTGTTCAAGGCAAATTACTCAAGCGACAACGTACGGAACTAATTGTTTCCTGGAAAAAAGGAAAGCACACGATTACCGCGAGATTGATCGCTTGCTGGATCAAGCAGGAAAAGAAATTCTCCTGGTTGATCACCAACCTCCCTCAAACGCAGTTTTCTCTGGACGAGGTCAGTGAGGCTTACCGGTTACGCTGGCAAATCGAATTGTTGTTCAAAGAGTGGAAATCCTATGCCAATCTGCGGTGCTTTGATACCGGCAAGGAATCAGTAGCAACCGGGTTAATTTGGGCGGCGATTGCGGCGGCACTCATAAAGCGTTTTATGTGTCACAGCGCGCAGCGTATACTCGACAAAGCGCTATCCACTCGAAAAACAGCGATGTGCTGTACGATGACCTTTTGCGATACGATGCTTGGCATCATGCGCTTTGACCAGAAGGCAACTGAACTCAATGCGCGCAAATTGATTATCTTTCTTGGGCATCATGCGGGGAGAGCCCACCCCAAAAGAGACTGCAATTCGGGTAGATTCAGTTTGGGTCTACAGCTCTGTGAGGTGGCTTAATGTTCTACCTATGAACGCGGCCGCGTGGTGATCTGAAAAACCGTGTCGATCGCGATACTTCATCCGCCCCAGTAATGAGGTATAAGCCGGATTGACGTGATAAAGGCGTATGCCGCGTTTTATGCTTTGCGTTTCAATCAAGTCCTTGATCTTACCGTAAGCAAAGGCATTCAACATACGGGCATACTGAGGATGATCCTGCTTTTGGTATTGCCGTTTCTTCTGCTGAAAATCCAGCTTTTCAATCACCACCGCTTTACTTTGCTGTGCGGCAAAGTCCATCAGGTCTCGTACGGCATCCCCAATAATGGCTGCCCGTTGAGCATCATTCTTATAGTGTAACGGTAAGTCAAACGTTCGGTGTTGCAGTGGGTTACCGTTTCGATCCAGCTCGACGACCGCTAAGTGGTCCGGGTTGACATCTACACCGATGACACCTTGGTCATCATCGATCCACTCTGCTTGCTCTGTTGGGCCTGCCACTTCCACGCTAACGAGTAACCGCCAACCTTTTTCGTCTCGCTTAAATCGAAAACTCAGGGATTGCCCTTTGATTGATTTATCGTGTTTTTTAACCTGATTCTGCCAAACGGCTTGGGCAATCGCCGCCTTTCCATGCTTGAATTGCAGGCGATCAATGTTAATGGTCGTGCCGAACGTGGCGCGTAATTGGTGGGGCACCAGGAGTTTTAGCTGGTAAGCATCTTCTTGCTCACTGGGCGATAGCTGGGCATTTTGACAGCCCCAGGATTCATCATGAGAACCCACTAATAGAAATTCGCGGTGTCGTGCTTCGTGCCAGCGTTGTTTCCAGCCTTCAATGGCCGAACCCGTTTCTAACGCTTGACGCTCTTTCAGCAGCTTTCGACCACCAAAACAAATCGGTGTTTTGTTTTCCTGTTTCTCGGCCACCAAGGCGGCCTGCTTTTGCTGCCAACGACGCAGTTTAACTTCCTTTTGTCGTAACCTGTTGCGAAGTTGTTTCGCCTGTTGCGGGCTGCCTTTCTCTGCAACATGATCACGGCGCTTCTCTAGTTTGTTGAGTGTTTTCTCCAGCTGTTTGATTTTAACGTCCAGCGTCACCAGTCGGTTGTTTCGATTGGTTTGGTAAGACTGGATTAAGCCTTTAATGCTTTGCCGTACGCCTTGAAACACCCGATAGCTGAACGGCATCCCCATTTCATGCATAAACTGGGTACGATTCAATTGCTGGGCTTTAGGCTTTTGTAAGTTAGCAAACCAACGAAACTTCACTTGATTCCACAGCTCGGCATATTGACACAATGCCGCATCCTGCTCATGAATTAAATCAAGCCGGGTTTCAAAGGTGAGTGTTTTCGTTGGCGTATCCACTAGGTGATGGCTCGTTGATTTTTACGACTACGTGAACCATGCAATCGCGCAATTTGCGTTTTCAAATCTTTTTTCTGATCACGAGAAGAGACGCGTGCATAACAGATCGTTCTGCGTTACTCATTAGCAGTCGACTGACCGCAAAAGGCTAAAAGTTTATCAAGCGCATAACGACGATGGCCACCCGGCGTACGGAAATCTGAGAAAAATCGTGATTCTTTTTCCCAGCGACGAAGGGTGGAAACGGCCACACCCAGCAGAAAAGCGGCAGCGCCTATCGATAGAAATTCAGCCATGATCATCACCTCCATCCATGAGAAAACAATACTGTACAAGCCACTGTGTATGAGTAGGTTTAGTCAAGTATTTCGTTAACTGTTAAAGCCCCGAAAACCGGGATACGGTTGCCTTGATTATGTTCCAGCGAGAATTGAATGCGGTGAACACTCAGCCGTATTTACCCAGCCAGGAACAACGCAGTGTTCGCACTCAACTTAATCGACTGGAAGAACAGCTTGCCCACACCAATATGCTGTACAACGCTCACAAAAGCCTCGGTGTGAATATTGGTTACGAAACCACGATTCCTCTGGAAGATCATATAGCCAAAATTGATATATTACTCGAGACCATCGAGGACGCAACTATCCCCAAAAACACTTGGAACTCATTGCTTTCTCGTTGGGCATTTGTGAAGGGCGCGTACCTGAGCTACAGCGATACCGACGCGACATTTGCCGTTGATTTCTACTCCGCGCAGATGGTATCACTGATTGAAGAATTGAGGCGGCACTGAGCCCTCGCGCCTCACGTACTACACCTTACGTACTACACCTCACGTACTATAAATCAGGAGGCTCCGTTTGAGCTTCTTGCACGGTTTCCACCGTTTGTACGTCCGGATCCGCTGGGACGCCCAGAACCAGCAGGGCGACCAGACCCCGTTCCACCGCCAGAAGGACGGCGATTTCCTGATCTGGGGCTTGCACCGGCTTTAGAATTTGCACCGGATTTGGAACCGGAACCACTGCGGCGACCCGGTCCGCCATTTGCTTTTGCGCTATCTGGCTTTTTACGGGCATGCCCCGCGCCTTTGCCCCCACCAGCTCCTTTACCTGATCCATCCGTCGATAGACCCAGCGGCTTTTGTTTCGGCTTTTTGGGTTTCTTTGGTTTTAGTGGCTTAAGGTGTGTGGGTGATTCCGGTACCCGATGGTCAGGCTCAAAACCTTCGACCTCTTCCCGAGGCAAGACCTTTTGAATCAGGCGCTCAATGCCCACCAGCACATCAAATTCATCTGCGCAAACTAGAGAAATCGCTTCCCCCGATGCTCCGGCCCGACCCGTTCTGCCGATGCGGTGCACATAATCTTCGGCGACCGCAGGCAAATCCACATTAATGACATAAGGTAGCTGATCAATATCCAGACCACGTGCCGCGATATCGGTGGCAACCAATATCTGGATATTATTCTTTTTAAAGGCATCCAGCGCCCGGGTGCGCGCACCCTGGCTTTTGTTGCCGTGAATCGCAGCGGCTTTTATTCCGACCTTCTCCAGCTTCAGTGCCAGACGGTTCGCGCCGTGTTTGGTTTTGCTGAAGACCAGTGCCTGATGCCATTGGTGCTCACGGATCAAACGAATCAGCAGCTCCGGCTTACGCTTTTTATCTACGGGCACAATCCACTGCTTCACCGTTTTCGCCGTAGAATTTTCAGGGTTAACCGAAATCTCGACCGGGTCTGTAACCAGCCCTTTGGCAAGCTGTCGTATCGCTTGCGAGAAAGTTGCCGAGAACAACAGGTTCTGGCGTTTGGCAGGCAGAAGGGTTAACAATTTCCGGATGTCGTGGATAAATCCCATGTCCAGCATGCGATCCGCCTCATCCAGCACGAGCACTTCCAGTTGCTCGAATTTAATCGCATTCTGCTGGTACAAATCCAGAAGACGGCCCGGCGTCGCCACCAGTATATCGACGCCTTTTCGCAGCTTCATCATCTGCGGATTGATTTTGACCCCGCCATAAACCACCGCACAGCGGACTGGCGTGTGTTGGCCATAGACCTCGAAGCACTCACCCACCTGGGCAGCTAATTCCCGGGTTGGCGCCAACACGAGCACCCGCACCTGATTGGCTCGCGGCTGTTCACGGTGCAACAGCTGCTCCAGTATAGGCAAAGCAAACCCCGCAGTTTTACCGGTCCCGGTCTGTGCAGCCGCCATGACATCCTTGCCCTGCAATATAGCAGGTATGGCCTGAGCTTGAATGGGTGAGGGTTTTTCATACCCTTGTTCGGTAACAGCGTTAGTGATGGGGGCTGACAGACCCAGTGAAGCAAATGTCATATTCTGGTCTCTTGAAAATTCCGCGCAGTATATCGATTGCATCAGCAGAAGGCTAATGATTAATCAAAGGTACTGAACAAGAGATGGGAATGAGCCCCCTCACCCCGGTCTCAACCCGCACTTAACCCGGATTCAGTACTGATTTCAACCGCCCGATAATTCCGGTAGCCGGTCGCGCCCGCCCTGATTTTTGGAAGCCATCAAAGGTCAAGATCCCATCGGCAATGGGCGCTTTACGCAAATCCTCTGAATCCTGATGATAATCCTGACTCACCGTCCAGGGGGCTTTGCTCCCTTGCCGGGGCAAACGATCCTGAGCACGTTTGACATAGCCCGAATTCAACGCGGTCAACATTGTGGATTCCGTTTTACAATTATCCTGATCAACCGGTACCACCTGACGGTAGCCATTGGCATCCATGTATTTGATCAGGCGACACAAATATTCACTGGCGATATCTGCCTTGAGCGTCCAGGGCAAGTTGGTGTAACCAAAAATCATACCCGCGTTGGGTATCCCTTCCACTAGCACATTTTTGTATACCATCGTGCTGGGGAAATCGACCGGCTCCTCATCAATCTGTAAATTAATGCCCCCCAGCATCTGCAAATCCAGTCCAGTTGCCGTGATGATGATATCCGCTTCAAGTTGTTTACCGGATTTGAGTTGGATGCCTCCTGCCGTAAAACGCTCAATCTGATCGGTGGCCATGGTCACTTTGCCTTTGCGAATCGCCTTGAACAAGTCACCATCGGCAACCGCACACAGGCGTTCATCCCAGGGATTGTAGTGTGGCGTAAAATGACGCATATCTGCCCCGGATCCGAGCTGGCGACGCACCAGTGACAGTAAAAAACGGCGCATTACTTTGGGACGCTTTCGTGATTCCTGAAAGATCATTTTCTGAATGGCAATATTCCGCGCCCGGGTGATCCGGTAGACCAGCTTATCCGGCAACAGTTTTTGCAGCTGACGCGTCACCGGATCAATGACGGGTACCGGCATCATGTAAGTCGGAGAGCGCTGCAGCATGGTAACCATCGCGGCCTTGTCAGCCATGGAAGGAACAATGGTGACGGCTGTTGCACCGCTACCGATAACGACCACTTTTTTACCCGTGTAATCCAATCCCTGGGGCCAGTGTTGCGGGTGAATAACCTGCCCCTTGAAATCAGCTTCACCCGGGAAGTCCGGTTTGTAGCCTTGATCGTAATTGTAATAACCCGTGCAGCCGACAACAAAATTCGCCGTGTATTCCTGAACGTCTCCGCTCGCTTCATGCGCCACGGTGACCGTCCAGTATTTGAGCTCATTCGACCAATTCGCCTTGATCACTTTCAGGCCATACTGGATATGCCGGTCAACGCCGTACTCTTGAGCCGTTTCCTGCACATAACCCTTGATGGATGCACCGTCGGCAAGGACTTTTGCGCCAGTCCAGGGTTTGAAGTGGTAGCCAAAGGTGAACATATCGGAATCAGAGCGGATACCAGGATAGCGGAACAAATCCCACGTGCCTCCGATTGCATCACGACGTTCAAGAATGGTATACGTTTTATCCGGACAATTGCGGGTCAGGTGGCAAGCCATCCCGATCCCGGAAACACCGGCCCCTACAATCAACACATCAACATGTGTATTTGTCATAACTTTTTTACCTCCGGGAGGCGAACCTCCGGGACGCACCCTGAAGCACGCCCTGATTATTTTTATATTTAACCCATCACACCTCATTGTTACATCATAAAATGGCGCATTACAATGTCATTTCGACCGTAATGCGCCGTCAGGAATGCAACCGATGTGTCGGTTTGTATCAGAGGTTTGCAGGTTTAATAACGGTACTTGCCAGCCTCGATCTCTGCCTGCAGTTCATCCGTCAGCTGCACATAAGTATCCGCTTTGGGTAAACAGACATAAACCGGGTCTGCAACTTTAGCGAGATTAAAACCGTCTTCTTTAAGGGGAGCCTTTTTATGTTTGAACGTGCCCGTTGTTTCCATGCCACTGCTAACGCGCAGGAAGACCGGAATCGCATAATGGGGCAGTTCTTTATTCAGCTCTTTCAGGAACATTGAAAAATCAAATTGGGTGTGGTCACATTCCAATCGCATCGACGCCATACCGGCACGGCCATTCGTGTTGGGAATTTCAACACCATATACCACCGTTTCACTCACGGACTCGATACTGTCACAAATGCGTTCTACTTCAGTTGTAGATACATTTTCGCCCTTCCATCTAAACGTATCCCCCAGGCGGTCGACGAATTGCGCGTGTTTGAACCCCATATCCCGCATTAAATCACCAGTATTGAACCAGGCATCGCCTTTCTGGAACACATCTTCAAAAATACATTGCTTGGTTTTTTCCGGATCGGTGTAACCATGGAAGGGTGACTTCGGCGTAATCTTGCCAATCAACAGACCCGCTTCGCCTTTTTTCACTTTGATCATACGACCTTTGCTATCCCGAACCGGGCGCTCGTTTTCTTTGTCATAGCGCACGATAGCATAAGGTAAAGGGGACAAACCGACCGTATTGTCAAAGTTCATAACATTGGTAAAACCAATGTTACCTTCACTCGACGCGTAAAACTCCATGACCTTTTCAATGCCAAAACGGTCTTTAAAACCACGCCAGATTGAAGGGCGTAGCCCGTTGCCGACGATAATGCGCACTTTATTATTGCGATCACTGGGTCGTACCGGTTGATCCATCAGATAGCGGCATAGCTCACCTACATAACCAAACGCGGTCGCCTGATGCTGATTGATTTCATCCCAGAAACGGCTGGCACTGAACTTACGGGACAACACCAGCGCCGCACTTCCAGCCAGTATGGATCCCCAGCAGACGGCCATTGCAGTGGCATGATAGAACGGTAAGCAAATATACATGCGGTCGCTCGGCGTAAGGCGCACGGCACTGTAACCAAAGTTACCGTATGCTTTCATGTATCGGCCGTGATTGAATACAACCGCTTTCGGCATGCCGGTCGTACCGGATGTATAAATATAAAAGCAAGCATCTTCAGCAAAAACCTGCTGGGTTTGGGGCAGATTGTTTTCCGGCTGAGTCCCGGTAGTCTCCGCCAGGTTAACCCAGCCTTCCGGGGCACTACCAGCATCTTTCAGTGTATCCTGATCCGCCCAGTAGTATTTTTGATCGGGTGAGATGACCAACTCACTCTCGACTTCACTGTAGGCTTCAGCCAGTTCTTCACCGACGATGGCGATGCGAGGCTTAACCAGGTTGATGCTATGAACCAAGACCTTGCCACGCTGAGAGGTATTCACCAGCGCACTGACCGCTCCAATTTTGGCACAAGCGGTAACCGTTGCCAGTAACTCAGGGCGATTCTCCAACATTACGACTACAGTGTCGCCTTTTTGAATACCAATCGATACCAGATAGTGGGCAATACGATTTGCCCAGGCATTAAACTGTGTATAGGTCAGTGCAGTATCATCGTACAAAATGGCGAACCCGTTCGGGTTTTCTTCAGTTGCCTGCTCGACACATCGACCGAGCCCCATTGGCTTGCTCAAATCCGTGGCGTTACCGACACGCAACCCCTTCAACATTGAAGGCAGGCCCGCCATAAATCCGGGCAGTTTTGCTGCGACTTGCGAAATAGTGATCACATCTCCGTGCTTCATAATCTGTTCCCATGTCCTGTCTAATTATTACTATCGTTCTAATTTTAACTATCGTTGTTATTGGTGCACTTCCAGTTTGAGGTGTGCTACTCGGGCTTTATGGCCTCTTTTTTTCTGCGAACGTCAATGCCTGAAAGTCTGATGGAAATCCCAGGCATTGACAAAAATCTGCTGTCTAACGCAACAGACTCTTCGGTTCAGGAATTTTAGTGGAGTGACTGCAGATGGGGAATGCGTAGTTGTTGCACAAAAGTGGCAATTCGTCTCACTTACTCGTGACAAATTCACGCTTTGCTATACAAGTCTCAGAATCGACTGCAACTCATCAAGCTGACAAATCGCTGTCAGTCTGACAAGATCAATGGATCGCGGTAATGCCGGGGGGTGGTGCCAAACCAGGTTTTAAATGCTTTGAAAAATGCGCTGGGTTCACTGAAACCTAACAGACTACTCACCGCATCTATGCTGATCTCGGGCTGTTTGAGGTATTCGATAACTTTGGTTTTACGAACTTCTTCCAGGCACTGCCGGAAATTAGTCCCTTCTTTCTGTAACTTGCGATGCAATGTCTGACGACTCATATTCAGTTCAGAGGCAACCAATGCGGAAGACAGGTTTGCACTTTGAAGGTGTTTCGCAATTACACTGAGCACAGTTGTTTTCACGGATTGCCGTGCTTCCAGCCTGGCAACGACGCCTTCAACCCGCTGGCTGACAATCGCTTTCAAATAAGGATTGGAAGTTGTGACCGGTAAATTCAGCTCCTGTTCCCCAATCACCAAATAATCCTCTGGCTGAGAAAAGCGAACATTCGCACCAAAAACTTTATGATACTCTTTGACATAGGGTACTTCTGTATGCCGAAATCCCACCTCTTGGGGCGATGCATTGGAGTTCGTCAAATATCGCGCCCATGATACCGAGGCCGCGAGGCTGCGCTCGATCGCCGATACATGATCATGGGGCGGCAGGAAACGAAACACAATGCGATACAAAGGCCCCTGAGAACGCACCGTGATCTGTTCACATTCACTCATGGCCGCAATATATTTCTCAAACAGCACAAGGGCTTCACCCAGGGTGGAAGCATGCACAATAAGATGGGAAAGTACGCCTTTCGCGTTCGGATGAATCTGGCTACCAACCACCAGACCAATATGTGGAACGGCATGGTTCGCCCTTGCTCGAGTCCACATTTCACTGACCACATGCGCCGAGACCCGGCGCTCAACATCCGCCACATCAGTCTGCCCCAACTGCAGATCAATCTCGCCAGCGCTTAATACACCGTTTTCGATCAGGGACTCGCACAAGTCCCAGGCGACCGCAGCAGAGACTGTCGGTTGGTCGTCGTGATCCATAGGCTAACTCAATTAACGTTATAATTACTGGTGAGCCACCAAATTTACCCAATTCCATAGCTAAAAGCTATGCTAACGGAACTCAATCGTGAAACTCAGGTTCATAGTGACATCGGTATTATGCTGTTTAAAGCCACTGGTCTGGCTGCCGAGGGGGATCAAACTGAATGGGGTAAAAAACAGAGCGGTGCTCAAAGCCGTATCCGCCAGTAAGCCGCTGTCCAAAAGTGATTCAAGGGAAGTAATCAACCCCTGGTGGGCCGCCGTTGCTTCGGGCTGACTGCGTAACACATCAATCAGCTCTTTCTGGCTACTTACAACAATTTCGTTCACCTGCTGGTTTGCGAATTGCATTTCCGCCAGCCGCTTCTGTTGCAACTGTTTTTGCAACTCGGCGCCAGACATTTGCCCTCCAATGCCCGCCATTTCTATTTCACTCAAGGGCCGAACCTCAGCCACAACAAGACCTGAGAATAACACAACACTCAAGAATGAAATCGTTCGGGTTCCGTGCATGAAATACATGAGTCTGACCCCGCAGTACGGCTTATTTCGGAGATTCAACTCTTAGTATACCGCCGGGGGAATGGGCCCGAAGGAACGTTTTTTTATGTCCGGGATGTTTTAAGACAGCTTGATTATATAGTGGTTCACTTGTACCACTTGACTACTGAAAGGACTAAAATGAATCTAGATTGGCTGGCGTGTGTGCGAATAAAACAGAGGGAACGGACTAGCCGGAAACACGAAGATAAAGAGGGAGGCTCAACAGGTCCTGGTCTATACGTTGAATCACTTTGTGATAAGCCGACGACTTCACAGAATCAAAATGGTCTCGGAACTCGCGCTCGGTCAACCCCTCAGGCAGAACTTGGTCCAAAACAAAATAACTGCTTTCCGAATCTGCATGTGCCAGCACCCACTGTGATTCGGCGGCGCTTTTCTCGCTCAAAACAACATCAGCGAAATGCACCCCGGCACGGTCCGCGGCCAAATCCTGAAAACTGAACCCGCTTCCACCAATCCCGCTATCCAGGATTTCTTTTAGCTCACCCACACTGAAACTGACCTGGGCTTTACTGAACGCTTTAATGGCGGCTGAATATAAAAAGTGCAATGCCAAATCTTTGCGACCGCCCAATGTCCCTTGCTGCACAGATCTGATGGGCAAGGTTTCCAGACCCAACAATGCAGTAAATTTTGCATCCGCCAATCCCAGCATCAAGGCCCAGAATGCGGCTCTGTTTTCGAGGGCCGGATCAGCGCGCTGTGCCCGTCGGTTTGCTTCAGCGAACAAGGGTTGGATAAATCGGGTCAGACTGACGGGTTTGGCACCCGACTCAGTACGCACCGATTCGATAACATTGAAGTAGGGCTGCAGTTGTGCCAACGTTAATGACTGACCACCGGATAACAGTGCACTCAAGCCAAGAGGCAGCTCCGCAGAACGGGATACCATTTGCTTTAATTGTGGCCGTGAAACCTGGCGGACCCATAAAACCCCTCGATCCAACCTGGAAGTGTTCAGAAAGCGTTCGATAATGGGCTCTACATCTTTGCCTAACAGCATCCCCGCTACCAGATTGACAGCCCAGCGGATATCCTCACCGGAGAACGCTATGCCACCCAGCTCGCACCGCTCCAGAATCAGTCCCGGGGAGGTTTCATCAACTGCCTCCGAGCGCACCACAGAGGCCAAACCGGAAATGGGTTGCTGCTGTGGGTGAGCCTCAACACTACAGGACAGATTCAGATATCGGGTTCCCGGTACCACAGCCAATGACGTGTTGAGCTTGAGTTTTGTGTGATTCAGATCCACACCGAACAGCAGGGGTTTAAGTGTGTATGAGGCCATGGAGGCAAGGCTGTGTAAATCCGTGCCCCGAAAGGCCACAAAGCTTCTGGGGTAATTAACAACCGTGAGGCTCAAACGGCGTTTAATACTGGACATTGCTTCCGCACTGGGCACATCTGCAGACTCTGCCACGGGTTTTGATTGCAGCAACATACAAAACAGCGTCAATCCAAACACCGCTAGAACCAGCAGGTTAATGACAACCCGGTGAGCACTTCTAAAAACTGATTTACAGAATCCAGCTATCGGCATGATGTTCACTTCACGAATAAAATGATGAAGCAATGTCCAATTCGGACTACTCAAATTGTATACCTCGACTTCTAAGTGTAACAGATTCACCAATGTGCGCATAAACTGCAGTGAACCAATATTCAGGCAAAAAAAAGCCGGGAAATGCAAAACCCGGCAAAGTTAAGGGAGATAGGAAACGAAAACTTTTTAATCCCAAGGTTGCTGACAATCAGTGATGTTCCATTACCCTGGTCAACAACCTTCAACGCGAAATGATTCAGACTCTGCTATTGGGGCCCAACGACAGTACCGGAAACGTCATTCCAGTCTGCTGAGAACACCTCATCATCGTAAACATAGTGGACGATATCACCGTCTATTACACCACGCTCAACTTCAGCATAATTGTAGTAAGGCTTATCACCCGCCTTGTGCTCAGAAACAATGACACCATTCGCAGACAGACTACCCGCAGCACTCAGATCCAGATCAAATAAGTGCAACCCGGTATACTGCCAGTCCAGCCAGTCTGAAGGATAAGTCTGTACCCCGTCATGAACCCGAACCGGCATCGTGAAGCGGTACTGGTCATTGCCCGTCGCCAGCACACTAAAGGCTTTGTGATCATAGGAAATCGGCGTTTCTGTACCACGTTTACCAAGTTCTACGACTTGAACCTGACGGGGTGAGGACAAATCCGAAACATCAAACAAACCAATTTGAACGCCTTGGTACCAAGCGTTATCTTTTTCAACAATTGCACTCTTGCCGATTCCCAGCAGGAACTCGCTACCAAATGGATGCAAGTAATCAGAATAGCCGTCTACTTTCAGTTCGCCAGCAATTTTCGGTTGAGCGACATTTGCCAGGTCGACAACATATAACGGATCGGTACGTTGATACGTTACAATGTAGGCCCTGTCCCCCAGATAGCGCACCGCATAGATGTCTTCACCAGGCTTACCGATTGCAGCAGGCTGTTGCTCATTTGGCAATGTCGCAATGGTTTTCAATTTGAGCGTGCCAGGATCACCATCACCCAAAACAGTCATACGATGCACTGGACGTGAGTAATCCCGATAGGTTGGCACAAAATCATCAGCGACAATTGAGGTTTCACCCACTTCATCCGCACCATCGACCGGTTCAATCTCTGGAATACCGATAAAACCGGGATCTTCAGCCATGAATGGGTAGTCCGTTGTGACAACTACGAGCGCACCTTCTTTCTCACCCAGACGGAACGAAGGTGATTTCCAGCCCAGCGTCCCTGTCACATCGCCTGAACCGGAATAAACCGGGCCACTCTCGGTATAGGTAAATTTATGGACGTCCGAGGTATAGTCAAAGCCGTCATTAAACAAATACAACGCTGTTTTTGAGGAATAAACACCGGATGTATATCCCGCCACACACACGGAAGCCGGTACCGTTTTGGATTCAAGATCCACTTCTGTAATCGTAACCAGCTCAGGAGAATAATAAGCATCCTGATTACGAGACGAATCCGGCACAAAACAGTTTGACGGATCAACCAGATTTTCACGGGCCTGATAGTTAATTGCAGCTTTAGGTAACAGCAGATCCAGACTCAGGTCTTCGATAACATCTGCATTATTGGAACGGGCACGTTCATCTTCTGCATACCACTCAAGCTCGGGAATGTTCGGTATATAACGCGTAACAAGATACAGCTTGTCACCGATTCGACGGGAATCAATCAATGTCCCTTCGATGGTAATATTCCAGGACTCGGAAACGTTCTGCGGATTATTCACAGCATACATCGTCAACTCAGTATTACCGTTGTTCCACCCGCCATAATAATTCCATGTTGCCCACATGTAGGATTGATCTGTTTGTACTACCACCAGCGATTTAGCACCATTATCAGCGTCATGCAGGTACAAACCGTCAATCAATCCTTCACCTTCATTGAATTCAATATTGGCGACTTCCGTTGCAGCGGTTTCACCATCTTCCGTTTTCAGAATTCGAATTCGGCTGGTGCTGAGCGGCGGCGGGGCAATCAGGCTTTCATCCTCAAGGGCAGCATCTCCTGAGGCCAGCCGTTCTTCATCGAGAGCATCCTCAGGTAAATCGATCGGTGGCTCTCCTACAAACGGTTCTGCGATACCGTAACGAAGATCGTTGGTTGCAACATAGAGATACTCACCATCGAATTTGACCTTGTCATCTTCATCAACACCCTTCACTTGGGTGTTTGTTTCGGTGTATCCCAACAAACTATCAGAGCCGCCATCATCCGCTTCCGAACCATTCTGATCCGCTTCAAGCGTGGGTGGTGCAAAATCGACCTCGCCGGAGCGCTGGCCTCCAACTGTGCGTTTTAACCCTTCTTTTATATAGGCTTCCAGTTCATCGGAAGATTGACTAGGTACCAATGCCGCCGTCGCGGACACTTCACCAGACCCGGTGTTGTCCGTTTCAGGCGCACTGTCACTACCACCATTACACCCGACGATGACCAGCGGCCCGGTGACCACTCCGCCAAGAATTAGAGCTCGAAAATTCATTTCTTATTCCTTTAAATCAGCTATGTCATGTATCAAAACAGCCCAGCCCCGCCAGACCCGTTTATATAATTTTGGAATATTTTCCAAAACTGTTTTATGGAATATATTCCAATTTTTTCAGGAGTGCAAACTTTTGGGGCATTTTTTATACATTTTAGGGTTTCATTTCTTCTACGCGCCCCCCGGTGATACCATGGTATACTTCTCCACCCCGGTCATTTCTGGGTAGATAAAGCAGTCGACTAGGATAAAACAGTGTATTTCAGCTCCAAAAGTGGCCAAAATTGCTCTGGGGACTCAATCGGAAGACAACCAATATAAACTTGGTACTCCGTTTACGCTCGACTCGATAATGAAATCAGGCTGCTCATTTATTCTGCAAAAGTTTGCATATGACTTTTTTTTGGAATATATTCCAAATATAAATCACTCAACCACTATCGGTTAATGACCCATACTGAGACTGAATGAAAGATATCCGTAATATCATTGTGCAATCCATGTTCAAGCTGATGCGCCCGCTTGTGCG
Source organism: Oleiphilus messinensis (assembly GCF_002162375.1). GTDB lineage: Bacteria > Pseudomonadota > Gammaproteobacteria > Pseudomonadales > Oleiphilaceae > Oleiphilus > Oleiphilus messinensis. The sequence continues at coordinate 5,735,312 of NZ_CP021425.1, forward strand.
AATAATGCTCCGACATGGTTTTTCCTATGGTGAATTCGCCGAGATTGCCAAACTGGCGTATGTCGATATTGCGGAAAAAGAATTTCGTATCGAGGGACGCAAGCAGAGTGTCTCCAGAATCTGCGTTTTAACCGGAATGCATCGAAAGGATGTGAATCGACTTCTGGAACAACTGCAAAGTCAATCCATGGACATTGAGCCACTCAATCGTGCTGCTCGCGTCATTGGCGGCTGGATGAGTGATCCGGACTTCCTAAGTCGGGCCGGCCGACCTAATCCACTCCCGTTTGAGGGAACACAGCACAGCTTTTCTGCCCTGGTAAAGCGCTATAGTGGAGACATGCCGGCGCGGGCTGTGCTGGATGAGCTAAAGCGGGCTGGTGCCGTAATAGTCTCCGATACCGGTAAAATTAAACTGGTGAGCGATGCCTATATTCCCCATAATGCCGACGAGCAATTAATTCAGGTAATGGGGATTTGCGGCACGGACATGCTCAACACCATCTCCCACAATATGGCCCACCCTCCTGAGCGCTCCCACTTGCAACTGGCTGTAGCCTATGACCACCTTGCACCGGAAACGGTACAGGAATTCAAAAAGATGTGTGAACAGGACGCCCATCAGCTCATGAACAAGTACAATGCCTGGCTTGCAGAACGGGATCTCGACAACCCCAAGGTGAAACGGGATCCGGCAAGCACATCCACAGAACGCTTGCGCGCAGGCCTTGGCGTATATTATTTCGAAGACCTGTTTGTTGAAACCAACCGCGATGAAACCGATACTCAAGCAAACGCCAAGGGAGGTGATTAGTATGACTCAGCCTGCCAGCATCATCTTCTTTGCGCTACTTTCACTCCTCACAGCCTGCAGTGGGGGCGTCATCGGTACCGGCGGTGGCGGAGGTGGATCAAATGAAGGCTCTACCGTTACGCCAAGTGCGAATATACAAGGCCAAAGCTATATCAAAACTCCGGCGGGGTCGATTATCAGTGTCTATGAACGGGGTCAATCGAATGCACCGCGCTGCACGCTAGCCCTTGCAGCCAGTCCCGATTTTCACAACGAGCTTGAGCAAAGTCCGCCGACGACCCGGGATGACGTTGGAGCACAATCCGAACTGGATTTGATTTCCCGGGATACAATCCCGCACGATCAAGCGGCTCAAACATTCTCAATCCCGGATACTTGCGTAGAGTCAGACCAGCTCTACACGGTAGTACTCACCCCGGCAGTTGATACTTCGAACCTTGCTGACAGCAACACTGGTGTCCATCCGGCACGAACCGTTATCAGCGGTCAACAGATGATGGATTTAGAATGGGGGATTTCCGACCTGACTGAAGCGATGGTGCAATTGATTGATGTAATGGCCGAAAACGGACTACCGGATAGTGAACTTATCTCAACCATTAATCAGCTTTCACCGCTGTTGGTGACTGCCGATGTCAATGTAGACGGCGCAATCAATATGGCAGACCTGCTTGAATGGAACCCTGCTGAAAATCTTGATCTTATCGCCAATGATACGGTATTCATGGCCCGTTCCAGGCAACCCTCCGATGGTGATGCAAGTATGGAATTTGACGACGTAGAGTCTGTGCGGATCGTCGAGACTGCCTCAGCTCGTCTGATTCGACTTTCAGATAAATTGATCGCGCTGGTTCGCGATGTTGATTCTACAACGTCTGAGATCGTATTGATGGAGCTGGACGCCGGATTGCAATTAACTGAACTCAATCGGCTTAAATCTCCGTTTATAACCGATCTCGCATTGAAAGATCAGCAGTTGATACTCGCTTTAGGTGACGATGGGTTCCAGATACTGGATTTATCGATCCCGACTCAGGTACAAACGGTCTCGAGTGTCGGGCAAAAAACCGACCATATTGTGCTGAACACCAACCGACTGTTTACCGCAACAGTTGTGGAAAGGGAAACCCGAGTTCGCCTTTACGACACAGGCTCAATGACCGCCCCGGAATTGCTCAGTGAGATCAAGCTCCCTGGCAGCAGTTTTGTATCCGCTATGGCCGTCATCGACTCCAATCATGTTGTCGTAGCCTCTGTGGACTGGGCGACGCATCAGAGCATTCTGTATCGTATTGAATCAACAGCGGAAACCCTGACGGTACGCAACACGCGTATCGTGCCGGATCTCAGTGTAATGGATCTGATTGGCGAAGAAACTTCAGTACTGTTTGCCGCCGTTCAACCCTTGTACTTTTCCGAGGGCACACCGGAGTCAGGGCTTTATCGCTGGGCTTGGGACAACAATGACCTGATCTTGCTGCACCGCTCAAGCGCAAACACCATCGATATCGACGTTAATAATCAACGCTTAATCAGTTATGAATCCGGTACATTGGTCTATTTGAGTGCCGACAATTTTGCTGTACAGAATAACTTGACGGTTACCCGACCGGATAACATCGATAACTGGGCGTCAGACTTGGTACTGGTTGATGACGGTACACTTCTGGCAATTCCGGGCACGGGTCTGTTAGTGATTCCCCACACCGGTAATGAAATCGATGCAAGCAACTAACCCCATATTTATCTGCTGAAAACACCAAACTTTACAACAAAGCGCCCTGGACGATAACATCGAACAGGGCGTTATCTTGGAACATACTGGTGTAATCCAGAAGGCGGTGATCAGCGGTCAGCCCGCTCCGTACAACTGATTTTCTGCATTTTGTAATTCCCGCACCGGACGAATTTCGACACTGCCATAGCGGGCAGGAGGAATTTTACCCGCAACCTGAATCGCCTCATTCAAGTCCCTGGCCTCAAGCAAATAAAACCCGGCAAGCTGTTCCTTGGTTTCGGCAAATGGCCCGTCCGTCGTTATAACCTTTCCGTCCCGAACCCGGATCGTTGTGGCCGTCGCAACGGATTGCAATGCATCACCGCCGATCATATGTCCGGATGACCTCAAACCTTCCCCGCAAGCCATGCACTCCTGATTCAGATCATCCCATTGTTGCTGGGTCAGCTTTTGCATTTCAGCTTCCGCGTAGTAGACCAGAGCTAGATATTTCATAATTGATGACTCCCTTGTATCGACATATTGATCCCACTTTAGGGTCTTTTGACGATTCGCCAAATTAGAATTTTCGAAGCTTCGTTGAAGAACACACTTGAGCCGGAGTAATCCAACACCTTCTATCCAGTAGTCGTCTGACGCCAGTGCAAATCGACAGACCCAGTACATTTTTGCCCACATCAGGGTAATTCAGCTAATCGTCTTCGCAGGTAACGCTGTTCCGGGCCTTGCTGACTGTATTTTAATGCCAATATGTAGGCACTTCTCGCTTCGTTCCACCGTTCGCTGCGCCGGAATAAATCCGCTCTTGCGGCATGGAATAAATAATACTCCACCAATTCACCACGAGCGGCGATGGCATCCAATACCGTTAATCCCGCATCCGGCCCTCGATGCATTGCGAGGGCAACTGCCCGGTTTAATTCAATAATGGGCGACGGTTCTGCAATCAGCAGCATGTCATACAGACCTACAATCTGACGCCAATCGGTCTGTTCCGTGCTGGCAGCTTCTGAATGTACGGCGGCAATAGCGGCCTGAAGGGTATAAGTCCCAAACTCCCGCCCACGCAATACTGCCTGCACTAACTGACAACCTTCTGCTATCTGGCCCTGATCCCACAGACGTCGGTCCTGGTCTTCCAGGGTAACAAGGTCTCCCTCGGCCGTTATTCGGGCGCTGCGACGGGAATCCTGCAACAATAGCAACGCCAACAGCCCCGTCGTTTCAGGGTCGGGTAAAAGTGAACAGAGCATTCGGGACAATCGAATCGCCTCCCGACAGAGGTCAATCCGTATTAATGACGCGCCTTGAGATGCCGAGTACCCTTCATTAAAGACCAGATAAATGACTTGCAACACATTGTGCAAACGCTCGGGACGCTGCTCAGGCTCGGGCACTTCATAAGGAATGTTTGCTTCACGGATTTTGGTTTTCGCGCGAACAATACGCTGGGCAACGGTCGACGGTTTGGATAGAAAGGCATGGGCGATCTCTTCGGTGGTCAGACCACAGATCTCCCTGAGGCTCATTGCAGTCTGGGCCGCTTTGGTCAGGCTCGGGTGACAACAGGTAAAAATCAGGCGCAGCTGATCGTCAACAATGTCATCCTCTGCCATGCACGCTGGATCCTCATCGGCCTCAAGCTCGAGTAGCTCCGCAACACCTTGCAAGGCCAGGTCAAAGCGTGCTCGACGGCGAATCTGGTCAATTCCTTTGAAACGCCCGGCAGAGACCAGCCAGGCTCTGGGGTTGTCTGGAATACCTTGTTCGGGCCACTGCTCAAGTGCGGCGAGAAAAGCTTCATGCAATGCCTCCTCAGCGAGTTCAAAGTCCCCGAGCAAGCGGATAAGTGTCGCCAGAACACGGCGGGATTCCGTCGCGTAAATGGCCTTGACGTCCTGGCACATAACGACCTCTATCAGGTTCCAAGTGCAGGAACATTAACCTTATCAGCAACCCGCTGCAAGCCTCCGGACTTGGACTCCGTCACGTTCTGGCGGGTTGCCGACGATGCTTTTCAATCCCCCTCGTGAATTATTAATAACCTTCACGGATTTGACCAAGCTGCTCCGTAGCACGGCGATGTCCGGAAACGGACGCATAGTTGTACCAACTGTCCGCATACTGACGAATAATCAGCGGGCTTATTTCAGTTGTATCCAGTTCATCCGAACCGGAGGCCGGCGGTAGCAGCCGGGCAAAACACTCGGCAATCAGAAATGCTGTATCCGGGGTGATGTTGTCAACTTCATATTCATACAATGCACATTGGTGGAACTGTTCCGGGGCAATCGGTTCGGCCTGCAGAGGTGCCCCGGTCAAGCCCACAAACACTGCAGCGAATGCAACACTGGTACAGTATTTCACAACGTGCGCCTGAAACGTACTCATGTTCGAGATTATGGTTTTCATAACGATGCCCTCATCTTTTACCTGACGTCAGGTAGGCTTACAGTTAAAAAAAATCCCTTGCTGCGCCAGAGCGGGTTTCACCCCAGCAGTGCTTCCCTCGTCACATTAATCCCCAGATAGCCACAGATTAACATGGCACTATCAATAAATGGGTCTTCGCTGTCCAGCATTCGACTGGTCAATAACCCACCCTGAATTGATGAAACAATAAAGTTGGCCGTCGCCCGAACACTTTGGCCATGCAAACTAAACGCCTGCTTCGCATCACCCGCAGCGAGAATCTGTTCCACGCCGGAACGCTGCACCTCGATTAATCGATGGGCAGCGTTTTTAACAGGTTCCGAGAGTTTCTCCCACTCACCGGCAAATGCCCCCCCTGGACAAATTCGCATACCCACACCGATATGTTGCTGGTACAACCGAAAGAAATACAGCAACCGTTCATCCGGTGTTTTGTGCAGACCACGTTCGAAGCAGTTTTTCAATCCATCGGCCACTCGATCCAACAACGCCACAGCCAGCTCATCCTTGCTTTCAAAGTGGTAATACATACTGCCTTTCTTGATGCCGATGCGTTTCGCCAGCTCCTGAAAGCTGACTCCGCTGATGGATCGGCGCTGAACCAGATCCTGTGCCACATCAAGTATTGCGGATCGAGTATCTTTTGTTGTCTTCATAGAACCTACCTTACGTCAGGTATTTTTCAAGCGCAAGCAAAAATAGAAAGTTATTCCATTTTAATATTAAAAAGTAGAATCAAATTTCAATTTTTAACCCCATACAAACAGGCATCAACTTGCCTTGGGTAAATAGATACAATCGAATTCCACGGCATGGGGAAAACGTTCTTCACTCAGGGCGTAGAGGCCACTCACCTCAAATCCACTGGCACGAAAGGTTTGCAGCGACGTATCAAAGGTCGGCATGTTTTTGTAGATGGGCAGTACTGAGACTTCGGTTTGCACACCGGAAATCAGATCGAGGCAACCTGAAGCTCCGGCAAAGACATCCAGATCGAACCCTTGGGTATCCAGTTTTAAAAACACATTTCTGAAATCGAATTCAGACTTGAGTCTCGAAATAATATCATCAAGTCGATGCACATCGACCTCGATCTTTTTCGCTATCTCATTGTGTTCTTTGTACTCCAGGGTTTCGCTGTGATCCGGTTCGAGAAACGAGTTAAATACGCTCGACTTCATAATATGGAAATTGAGCACCGTGTTTTCCTTGCCCAGGGCAAAATCCTGTATGATCCATTTCGGATCCTTGGCGCTCACCTGCTTGAGCCTGGCAACATTTTCAGGATCCGGCTCAAATGAAATAATAAGCCCTTGATAACCGACCCGATTGCGCAAAAAGTCCCGATATTGGCCCACATTGGCCCCCACATCCAGGACACAATCGATTTCGTATTCAAACAAGATGCGCCGAAGTCGATTTTCAAGCAGCAGACTATCGAGTCTCCACTTGGCAATCACACACAGGCCCAACTTGTCCGCGAGTAATTCAATGCAACGTTTTATTCCAGTTAAGCCGGAACGAGCTAGTTGTGACCCCATACCTTTGATCCCCGTACCTGATGATTACCAACAGTTTTCACAATCAATGATCGAGCTTGTAACGATTCAGTCAAAAAAACTATTCAGTGGAGAAATAAGTCGGCGACGCGTCCTTAACGGCAAATTGCTGATCCAGCAATTGCATGACCTGATCCGTGGGCAACGGCTTACTGAACAACCAGCCTTGCAGATAATCACACTGTTGTTCCACCAATATAGCTTGCTGCTCTTCTGTTTCCACCCCTTCCGCGACGACACGCATTCCCAATTGGTGAGCCATGGCAATGGTGGCAAAAACCAGTTTTCGGTCGGATTCTTCCCTCGCGAGGTCGATAATAAATTCCCGATCAATCTTTAACGTATCAAATTTGTACTTGCGCAAATAACTCATGGAGGAATATCCGGTGCCAAAATCATCCATCGCCATGTTCACACCGAGCGACTCCAGCCGCTTCAGCTTTTCCTCAATATCCGGATAATCCGCCAATAACACGCCTTCCGTTATTTCAAACTCAATGGTCTTACTATTCAAGTTAAAATTAAGACAAAAAGACTCAATAGTCGGAATCAGGTCTGAAGAACGAAACTGCACCGGCGACAGGTTAATGGCCATGGACAGCGTTGCAGCGTAATGCTCCTGCCACAATGCCAGGGTAGACAGGGCTTCCTGCAACACAAAAACCCCCAACTCCTCGATCAATCCACTCTTTTCGGCGATGGGAATAAACTCTACCGGCGAAACCGCTCCCAATTCCGGGCTAAACCAGCGCAACAATGCCTCAAAGCTGACAATTTTATGGCTACGGGCATCCACTTTCGGCTGATAGTAAACCTCAAACTCGTTGCGTTTCAGCGCCCCGGCGATGTGTCGCTCCAGCTCCAGTTTACGGGATACATTGCGTACCAGATTATCGGTGTAGAAGGCAAAGTTACCGGGCATTTGTGCTTTCGCATGGTGGGTTGCGGTGTCCGCGTTTTTTAACAAGGACTCTGCGGTATCACCATCATCCGGATACAGGGATATTCCCATACTGGCAGTCAGTGTAACTTCATGGGACGGCGTCACAAAGCTCTGCTGTAAACAGCCCAGCAATTGCTCTGCCAACCGGACTGAATCCGCTGCGTCACCCACATGGCTTTGAATCACCAGAAACTGATCCCCACCGAGGCGACCTATGTTGTCATCTTCAAACAAACGCGCTTTCACACGTTCGGAAAACTCTTTCAGGATAGCATCACCGGTTTTGTGCCCGAACGCATCGTTAATTTTTTTAAAATCATCGATATCAATCGAGATCAACGCCACCTTCGTACGCATTCTTCGGGCTTCATTCATTTGCTGCATCAGACGGTCCAGAATCAGAAACCGGTTCGGCAGGTCAGTCAACTGATCGTAATTTGCAGTATAGGCCAGCTGTGAAGTCCGTAACCGTACTTGCCGCTTGAGCAACACATTCCACAGTACAACAATCAACACCAGTGCTGAAAAGGCAATCACCACTTGCCATAGCAAGGTATAGTTAATGCTGGCTTCGTACTCTATTGATAACCATTTTTCCGAAATTTCCTTGCGCTTGCGCGGGCTGATGGTCTGCAAGCCTTTTTCCAGAATCGGTACCAGTTCAGGCCAATCCTTGCGCACGGCAAAATGCAGGCTCTGTACTTCAGTTGAAACCGGCGCGGCAATTTTCAGGTTGGTCAGATTCAGCTTGCGAATCCAGTAGGTTGCCGAGGCCACGTTCCCGACAAAGGCATCCGCCTTGCCACCGGAAACCGCTAATAACGATTCCTGCAAGGTTTGATAGAGCACCGGCTCCAGATCGGTATGTTCTTTAATATAGCCGTGATGGGAGGTATCGGCTTGAACCGCGACGGACTGCCCGTAGAGATCCTGCAGGCCAGCCACAAAGGGGACATTGTCCCGTGTAATAATCACCCGATGGAAACTTAAATAAGGCTGGGTGAAGTTGAGATAACCCTGCCGCTCCTTGGTTTTACCCACCGCTGGCAACACATCGATTGCGCCGCCTTCTGCCTGCTGGATCACGTCTTTCCAACTCAGCCCCTGCACCACCTCCATTTTAACGTTAAGTCGTTTGCTCAACAGATCAACATAGTCCGATGCCATGCCACTGTAGCGCTCGCCATCCAGGTATTCGAATGGTGCAAATTCAGGATCTACACCCAGTCGGATATTCCGATGCGCCCTCAACCATTTTTTTTCGGTCTCGGTCAAATTCAACTCGACCAGATTTTCCATAAAATCTGCAGGCAACCATTTGGCCCGCAATTTCTGCAACTCCGCCTCCGGTATTGAGTGCAACGCTTTATTCAGAATCGCGGCCAGCTCCGGCCAGTCCCGGCGCACGGCAATGCTCTCATTGGCGGTATGTTTGTCATAGACTGCGGCATATTTCAGGTTGGAAAGCAGATACTTGTTGCGGTAGTAGTGACCCGCCCCCAAAAAGGTGATGGCCGCATCGGCGTCCCCGACGGAAACCGCATTCAAACCATCCAGCATGGTATCGACAGGGTGGGATTCAATAGACGGGAACTCAGACAGAATCTTGGTGACATATTGGTAATTTTTAACCAATGCAACCCGCTTACCCGCGACATCCTCCCGCACTTGAATGCGATCATCTTCGGCACGGCTGATCACAACCAGTGATTTGTAGATGTACGGATCCGAGAATCTGAACCACTGCCCCCGCTCAACGCGCTCAACCATGGTTGCCACCACATCCACTTGCTGCTTTTGCGCTGCAGCATAGAGATCTTTCCATTCATGGATCGGTGCAACCTTGAACACGATACCGGCACGCTCGCCGATCATCCGCATCACATCAACGGCAAATCCTTCCAGTTCACCGTCGTCATTCAAAAAGCTGTAGGGTGGAAAAAAACCGTCGTATGCCAGTGTAACGGTATCATTCGCCTCCAACCAGCTTTGCTCATCCGGCGTCAACTCCAGATCTACTGAGGTACGCGCCTCCGCCGGATCCGGACACACCAAACCAAACATCAACCCAGTCATCAACAACGTCAGAAACGTGCCGAAATTTCCTTCACGCAATTTAATTCGCATCTGAGCAGCCTATTAATCATCCATAAAGTTATTATCTTACGTTCACAAGCATCACAGGTTGTCACTGATCAAATTACATACAAACCAAATTCCCAAGGCAGCTCGCCCCCACCTTGAGCCGTGACGTGACCCTATTAAAAAGCTTAGGGGGTGTTGCTGATTAAGCAATAGCAACGAAGCAATGTTCTATCGTGAGTGCTATTCGATTCACACCTGACCTGAATTCAAGCTCCAGTGGCCTGATTTCAGGGGATGACCGGGTCAAAGCGAATATGAAATAATCATGCTGAAGACGCACAGAAATGAAACAGGACTGGAACAAGGTTAAAAAACACACCGCAATGGCGTACTCGAACAATCTATACCAACGATTCTTAAAATACATGCCGGTCGGTGAAGTGACGTGGGTTGGCGTTCGCCCGAGCAAACATCAGCCGGTTAATGAACTGAATGAAGTCCATGCCATACAGGGTGCCGGGCTACAAGGTGACCATCGCACGAACGGGAACTCAAACAGTCTGCGTGAAATCACACTAATTTGTGCTGAAGATATTCAATTGATCCGGCACTATCTAAAACGGGAGCAGTTGTCCCCGCAAATCCTGAGACGTAATATTGTGGTCCGACACTTCAATCTTTATGCGGTCAAAGGCCAGAAGATTTGTATCGGTGATACGCTGATCGAGATCACGCAAACCTGCCCACCCTGTGCCAGAATGGAAAAAGCACTGGGCCCCGGCGGTTTTGCCGCCATGATGGGACATGGCGGTATGTGTGGAAAAATTCTGAAGTCTGGCAAGATTCAAGTGGGTGATCCCGTCAAAATCCATTCACCCCAGATTGAATTGGACTTCGATTGAGACAACTGTTTGGAAGCATGCCAACCTCGCGATTACAACGACGATTCAAAATTATGCAATGCCAATTGCATATAACCCCGCCAGGTCGATTCCAGAAATGTCTTGCTGAACAGCCAGCGACCAAACGCCCCAAAACTGCCAGGGAAACGATCTGTCTTCAGCGAGAAGCTGTAATTCCAGGTAATCTCGGTGCCCTGCTCCACGGGTTTAAATAAAAACTCGCCGTCGGCATATTCAATACCCTGCGCCTCCGGCACATTATACGCCCAGACACGATAGGCAAATCGCCCCGGTGGCGTCGCATCCACCAGCTCCTCCACTGCGCCAAACCCGTTTTTCAAACACACGGCCCTGCGCTCACCGGTATTCAGATAATCCTGTCCGACCAGCGGATGAGTCCGGGCGACTCCGGCAAGGTCTTCCGTGCCGGTCATGAACTGCGTCAGTGGGAACAGTTTAAACCGGTCATAAGCTTCATCCACCGGCAACGGAATCACCAAGCGCTCGGTCACGGAAACCAATGGCTCCGCATCCACAGGAAACGGCAGATCCACCAAACCGCTCCTACTTGCTGACAGGCATTGTATTTCATCCGACTCCATCGCCGACACCGACCCCGCCAGTGACACCAGCAATACCCCGATCCATCCTTGTGTTAATTTGAACATGAGCAACCCTCTTTCAGTTAAATTCATGCTCCACGCTAAACTATGGCGTAACCCCACGGTCAATACCTTTTTAGCCCGCATAATTTTTATCTGAAATGGAGATCCACCCATGCTGAAAAGTGAACTGATCAAACGCACCGGCCTGAAAAAAGACACCATACGCCACTACGAGAAAATCGGACTCCTCAACCCAGTAAAACTGGAAAACGGCTACTTCAACTACCCGGAATCCACCCTCGCCCGCATCGAACTCATCAAACACGCCAAACGCCTTGGCATGACCCTGCAAGAAATCGCCTCACTCATCGTCCCATGGGAAAACGACGAAATCGAAGCTGAAGAAAAGCTGGAAATATTCCACTACCAACTGGAACGAGTGGATCGGAAAATTCACGAACTACAGAACACACGGAGCTACTTGCGGCATAAGCTTGCGGTTTTGCGGGAGGCGGAGGAATTACAAGGGGCTGATGTTTTTGAGTCGTAGCGCCGGTCGTGAGAGGCTATTGATTGAGCGCTGTAGGATATGGCTTACATAGAATCAGATTTGGCTTACAGACAAATTTTTTAGAGGGTCTAAGTTTGGTAAATGCAGCAGAATTTTGTTGTTAATCAGACCAATACAAAAAACAAACACCGGTCTCAAACGAGCAACACTTCTCGCCATGAAACCTTAACTGACTTTGTGTGAAAAAGGATTTAAACATGAATCTAGACCTATCGCTCATTTTCGCGCCATTAATCCAATATGCTTGGTTTTGGCTACCGGCATTGATACTGGCGACGCTCTTTAAATCGCCTTGGTTCAAAGGCGTTATGGGTGAGTGGATGGTTAATATGCTCGCACGCTGGTTCCTCGATAAATCCCAATACCATTTGATTAAAAACGTCACGCTCCCCACAGAGGACGGGACGACTCAGATTGATCATATTATCGTTTCGCGATTCGGGATATTCGTTGTCGAAACAAAAAATATGAAAGGCTGGATTTTTGGTAGCGAAAGGCAAAAAAACTGGACTCAGAAAATTTTTAAATCTACCCATAAATTCCAGAATCCGTTGTTTCAGAACTACAAGCATGTGAAGACATTGGAGTCATGTATCGAAGTAGCGGCTGATCATATCTATTCGGTGATCGTTTTTGTCGGCGACAGTACCTTTAAAACCGAAATGCCAGAAAATGTCACGCATGGGTTGGGCTATATCCGCTACATCAAATCAAAAACGACACCAGTGATTGATGATGAGCAACTCCAAAAAGCATTGGAGGCGATTGCAACAGGTCGACTCACACCATCACTTAAAACCCATCGAGCACATGTAAAGCATGTTAAATCGATAGTGAAAGAAAAAGAAAGCGGAGAAAACTGCCCGAAATGCGGTTCTGCGATGGTTCGACGAACGATAAAAAAGGGCGAAAAAAGCGGGCAGGAGTTTTGGGGATGTTCAACGTTTCCCAGGTGTCGGGGGATGCGGCAGATAGCTAGCGTTGTGTAAATCACAGATTCAGCCAGTATTGATATAGGGTTTACCCTAGATGGCAAGCACTCTAAGTTTTGATATGCTAACCGCGTATTTGAAATGGACTTTTCGTGATAAGGATGTTCACAATGACCCAAGTATATCTGTGCCAGCAAGGTGAGCCACTCTCAGAAATTTATAGAAACTTATACCAGCCTATTGATAAATTTCAGCATTTTATTGATCAATACATTGCTGATATCCAAGCATTGAATCCCGCAATTTCACAACGGGCAAATAACCAAGCTCAAGCGGGTGACATGATAATCTTACCCCAGAAAAATCAGCAACCATCAATCCACGCAGCGCGATTAGCAACAGAACTATCTCCTGACGCCAAGCTTACACTATCTCAAGTTTCCCGCAGTATTGGCGGAGACATGACCATGGCTCTAGCGGTAGTAATCGACAAAATTCGAAAATATAAAGCCGATATGAATACCTTTGGTGGAGCCGCGCTGGGTACGGCAGCATCTCGAGCAGATGACTTCCTAAAGGCTCTGAATATTTATGACAAAGCGATATCAGAATTTGAACAACTTCGAAATCATCGAGCAGCCCCCCAAACACTCAAACGTGCACGAGCTAACATCGATGAAGCTTACAAACTGCTACAGTTTAAATTCAAAAGAGAGCTTGAACAGGTACTAAAAACTTATACATCTTCCACGAAATCAACATCATTAATCCCTATATCTCAGCGAGGACGTACAGTTTTCTATTCCGTCCCTGTTAATTCAGCACCAACCAGTCAATCTCTTGCGAGGCTTGGAAAGTTTGGCAAAGTTTTAGGCCCAGGCTTCATAGCGCTTGACGCATATTTTAGGTATGAAACCGTAATGAATGAATATCGAAGTGGTGGAAATTGGCAGCGAGAACTTTTTGCTCAAGGAATGGGGTTCACTTCGGGAGTTATTCTTGGAATGATGTCTCTTTCCCTATTACTTGGCCCATTTGGATTAGTCCTAGGAATATTTATTGCTGGCTCTCTCGCGATAGTAGTAGATCGAATCGTAGTCGGCACAAGCAAGCAGCTGTACAATGTAGCGTTTTAGCTTAGGACGATTTTAAAATGGCAGTTTATCAGGGATTGGAAATCGCGATATCGCTCGGAATAGTACTCTCCAACATCGTATGCTGGAGCGCTTTGATAACACTATACCTCACGCTAGACCGTCGGTTGAAAATAGTTATACGTGATAGTATGGATCTTGAGTTGCAACGGCCTGCGCTTTTACGTGTTATTAATGTTGCGCTTTGCACTGCCATTAAAAATCGCTCAAGCCAGAATAGATACATGATGTATTACTACAAAGGGTTCGATTTTAACCGGTTTACAACAAGGTTCGAAAAGAGCCTTTCTTACACCTTGCTATCTAGTGGCTTTCTGCTCTTTTGTCTGGTGATATCCGCAGTGGTTACCAACCTAATCGGTTTAACTGCGTTTGAGTTTTTTGAACCGACGCATTAGCAGCACTCAATTCAATTAAGCAATATTCTGTACCGCAACACTCCAATTTTATTAGTAAGATCGGGAAATGAATACCGATAGTTCTCCCTTGTTTCGTAATCGCGGTTTTAGTGGTTTGCCTTCCATCTCTAACAAATACGTATTGTTCACATGGATGATATCGCCATTGTTAGCGTCAAAGTGCTCACTTAAGTTATGAAAGCCGAGAAAACGATGATTTTCCTCCTCACCAAACTCGTTTTGAAAGGTGTGATTTAAAGTGCTTGCAACTCGACACGATTTTTCGTACGCCGCTTCTGGCGATACCGCCTTGATTATATAATTTTGTAATGCGTACTCGTGCGGTTCATCCCCCCCAAAATTAACCGAAACTACCAATTCCGCTATGTACCAAATCAAGTCTTTCACGACGCTTCCTTTATCTCCTTTTCAGAAATCATTTCAATGGATAGCGCTATGGAAAACATCTCAGATTCTCTAACAGTAATCTACAAAAAAGGTCTGAATCCCAATTTTTCCTGTCTGAAACCTGGCCGTCTCCTATTTCAACAAGTCGAAGCTCTCCATCCGCCCGCTTTACGATGTCCACAGAAAAAAATGGTGCTAAATGTCGTGCGGCAATTTCAAAAACCACAGCAGGAACAATGCCGTTTGGTGAGTAGGGCTTTCCATTGAATACAAAATACCTCACTTCACTTTCATCAACTAGGGACTCAACTTCTCTCAAAGCAATGCCCCCCTCTATCTCACCTCGATGAGCTTTGATCAGGTTTATAATGTCCCGAACTTCAGATGCACTGTTCGCTACAGAACCTCGTTCACTGTAATTGGATTTCACGAAATCTTTCACGAAAAATCTATCCCAGTTAGACTTGTCAGCTCCGGATACCGCATCAGCTTCGTTACCAAAGAAAATAGTTTCGGGTGTATATTCACGAACACTTTCATACCAACCCGGTAAGTGGTGAGATTTGACAAAATCAATTGGTGACGTGAGCATTCTTCCACCATTGGCGCTCACAAGATTGGAAAGATCTGTATACAATTTAGGCGTTAGCATCCAGCCTCGGTACAAAACCACATCATCCCTACTTAAACGAGGTCGGGGCTGGAATTCCTCAAACGGCAACGCATCAAAGTCGAATAGTGAACACTCGACTCCGCTCGCTTTGAGTTTCTGATATTCCACGCAAAATGATCCATCTGCGTTTTTTTCATCTAACGGGTTAAAGGGAAATAGGACTCGCATTTCTCTTGCTACACAATGTCTAGTTTAATTGCTAATAATAGGCTATCAAATCAAGCTTCAATTGGCAGAAAGCGACTCGCTCGGCACAACAATCGAATTATCAACCGGGGCTCTTTTCAGCTGAAAATAATAGTAACTATACGCACAGCAAAATATCAAATCCGCCAGTACGATGCAGTAAAGCACTTCGAGCAGCTCGTATGCGATGATGTAGTAGGTTGCGATGACCGCCCAGGCTAAGCGGACGAAGCCGTTTAGAAGGGGGATGGTGATTCTGGCTTTGATGTCTTTCGCGGCGTAGATGAGTGACATACCCACCAGAAATAAAGCCAACCCAGCGGTGTTGATGATTAGCATGTTTGCGCCGTCGGTTGGCGCGATCCACGGGTGGCCGTTTAGATTGAACAGGCTGTTCAGGTTGTTCATCACTCCAATATACCATTCATGAGTAAAGGGCAGCGCTAACGGTAAAGCCAACAGGCAATTAAACACCCCGCCCGCAAGTGCCCACAGCTTCGCTTTCTGGATTTTTGTCGCGTTGCTCATGCTTGCTGTCCTTCGCTCAGGAGATGTCTTTTGGAGTTTGTAGCATACTGAACTTGTCCTGAAATTAAAACATGCATTGATCGCTGCACTGTCCTGACGGTTCATCAGCCGTTTTCCCCTGGAGGGGGAATGCAATACAGCCGGTGGTTTCAACCACCGGTTGGGATATTGACCCAATGCGCCTTAATCCCATGTGAAGGAACCGGTGGTTAAAACCACCGGCTATATTACACAACCCCTTCGGGGTTAAACCATCCAGCACGAACACTAATCATAGCATTCCCCCATACACCGGAAACGCTCGAGTCAACAATGCTATTCGTTCACGCACTTGAGCAAGGTTGGCTTGGTCTTCGGGGGCTTCCAGTACATCGGCTAGGCAGTTGCCGACGATTCGGGTTTCTGTTTCGCCGAAGCCTCGGGTTGTGATGGCCGGTGTGCCGAGGCGAATACCAGAGGTTACGAAGGGCTTTTCCGGGTCGTTGGGAATGGCATTTTTGTTTACAGTAATGTGCGCGGTGCCCAATGCCTGTTCGGCGGCTTTGCCGGTGATGTTTTTGGCACGGAGATCGACGAGCATGACATGACTTTCCGTACCGCCGGAAACGATACGCAGTCCACGTGATATCAGCGTTTTGGCCAACACGTCAGCGTTATTAATAACCTGCTGCTGATAGGTTTTAAACTCATCTGAGAGCGCTTCTTTAAAGGCGACAGCTTTACCTGCGATAACATGCATTAACGGGCCGCCCTGAATTCCCGGAAATATGGCGGAGTTGATTGTCCTGGCATATTCATCACGCATCAGGATCACCCCCCCTCTCGGGCCACGCAGGCTTTTGTGGGTGGTGGTTGTAACAAAATCTGCGTGGGGCACGGGATTCGGGTACAAGCCTGCGGCGATCAAACCGGCGTAGTGGGCCATATCGACCAGGTAATAGGCCCCTACTTCTCTGGCAATCTGACCAATCCGCTCGAAATCGATCTTCAAAGCAAACGCAGACGCCCCGGCGATAATCAATTTAGGCTGATGCTCACGGGCTTTGCGGGCGAGTTCATCATAGTCGATGTTCTCCTGTGCGTTCAGGCCATAACTGACAACATTGAACCACTTACCACTCATGTTCAGCGCCATGCCGTGGGTGAGATGGCCACCCTCCGCCAGATTCATTCCCATGATGGTATCGCCGGGATTTAACACGGCGAAAAACACACCTTGATTGGCCTGAGAGCCTGAATTCGGTTGGACATTGGCGGCCTCTGCACCAAACAGGGCCTTAACGCGATCGATTGCCAGTTGCTCCACCACATCCACATGTTCACAACCACCATAATAACGCCTGCCCGGATAGCCCTCTGCATATTTATTGGTAAGTTGTGATCCCTGTGCTGCCATCACAGCGGGGGAGGTATAATTCTCGGAAGCGATGAGTTCGATATGCGCTTCCTGACGTTGGTTTTCTTTTTGAATGACATTGAAAAGCTCGGGATCGATGCCCTCCAATGGGGATGGGTGCGGGTTAAACAGCGTCCGGTTAAACATGGATTGTCCTCACATAGCTTATCAATTCAGGGCACCCGACACAGAAAAACCTGTGCCGGGATTAACATGTATTCGAGTCTGTTTATCAGACGGCATTGGCACGTAATGTTTTGGCCGCAGCCACCATATTTTGCAGTGCCGGAATCACCTCTTCCCATTGCCGGGTTTTCAGGCCGCAATCCGGATTCACCCACAGGCGCTCCGCCGGAATACGTTCTGCTGCTTTGTTCATCAGTTTCACGGCCTGTTCCTCAGTCGGAATATTCGGCGAGTGAATGTCATAGACGCCGGGGCCGATTTCATTCGGATAGTGGAACGCTTCGAACACATCCAGCAATTCCATATCGGAACGGGAGGTCTCAATGGTGATGACATCCGCATCCATGTGCGCAATGGCTTCGATAATGTCATTGAACTCCGAATAGCACATATGCGTGTGAATCTGGGTTTCATCCTGCACACCATTGGCGGTGATCCTGAAGGATTCAACCGCCCAGTCCAGGTAGGTTTGCCATTCCGATTTCCGTAACGGCAGGCCCTCACGCAGCGCGGCCTCATCAATTTGAATTACATTCACTCCGGCGGCTTCCAGATCCTGCACTTCCTCGCGAATCGCCAGCGCCAATTGCAGACAGGATTGACTGCGGGGTTGATCGTCCCGTACGAATGACCAATTCAAAATGGTCACCGGTCCAGTCAACATACCTTTCATGGGTTTGTCCGTGAGCGATTGTGCGTATTGGGTCCACGCCACGGTCATCGCTTCGGGTCGGCTGATATCGCCAAATAAAATAGGTGGTTTGACACAGCGTGAACCGTAGGACTGCACCCAGCCATACTGACTGAAGGCATACCCCTGTAATTGCTCGCCAAAGTATTCGACCATGTCGTTGCGTTCGGCCTCGCCATGGACCAATACATCCAGTCCGAGTTTTTCCTGTTCGCGCACAGCATGTTCAATCTCGGCCTTCATTTTTGCGTGGTAGTCCTGCGCCGATATTTCCTGCTTTTTAAAGGCCAGGCGCGCCTTGCGGATGTCCGGTGTTTGCGGGAAGGAACCAATCGTGGTGGTGGGGTAAAGCGGCAAGTTGAGGTGCGACCGCTGCTTGCCGATACGCTCGGCGTAATGACTCTTGCGGCGGCCCAATGCCTCGGTAATATTTTCGACTGCGCTTTTGACCAAGGGGTTATGAACACGCACTGAATTGCGGCGACTGTCAATGGCGTCCTGATTGTCTGCGAGCTGCTTTGCCACCGTGTGACGACCGTTGTTGATTGCTTTGCCGAGGATCTCCAGCTCGTCCAGTTTTTGATTGGCGAAAGCCAGCCAGCGACGAATATCGGTATCCAGATTTTCCTCACTGTCCAGATCAACCGGGACATGCAACAATGAACATGAAGGGGCCAGCCACAAGCGATCACCGAGTTTTTGCGCAATCGGCTCCAGCCAGTCCAGTGTGGCATTAAGGTCCGTTTTCCAGATATTACGACCGTTGATCGCACCAACCGACAACACTTTGTTTGTGGTCAGCCAGTCCGCAACCTGAGCGATTTCACTGCGGCCACGCACCGCATCAACATGCAGCCCGGCAACCGGCAGGTTACAAGCCAGTTGCAGGTTTTCCCGCAGGGTACCAAAGTACGTCGCCACCAGCAGCTTAACGCGATTCGCCTTTAACGCGTGATAGGCCGTTTCAAAGCCATGTCGCCAATGGGAATCCAGTTCGGTCACCAAAACCGGCTCATCAATCTGCACCCACTCGGCACCGGCATCCGCCAGCGTTTCCAGTAATTCACTGTATATCGGCAGCAGGTGTTCCAATAGCTCCAGAGGGTTGGATTGATCTTTCGCTTTACTCAGCCAGAGATAAGTCACCGGGCCAATTATAACGGGTTTCGCTTTTACACCCGCTTGCTGTGCTTCGGCCAACTGTTCCAGAAGTCGGTCAGCATTCAGTGAAAATCGGGTCTTGGTCGTGACCTCCGGCACAATGTAGTGGTAGTTGGTATCAAACCACTTGGTCATTTCCCCGGCGTGCACACAGTTACAGCCACTGTCGTTGGCAGAGCGGCCACGGGCCACCCGAAAGTAGCTATCCAGAGCGCTGCCTTCCAGATCTGCGACTCGGACCGGGAGATTGCCAAGGGTAAAGGACATATCCAGAACCTGGTCATAGAGGGAGAAATCCCCAACGGGTACCCAATCCAATGACTGCTGTGCCTGCCAGTTAACTTCGCGCAGCGCTTTCGCGGTCGCCAATAATTCCGCTTCAGTGGATTGCCCTTTCCAAAACGCCTCTTGCGCAAATTTAAGCTCACGCTTCGCGCCAATACGGGGGAAACCAAGATTATGAATGAGTGCCATCATGCCACCTTTTGATCTGTGTTCAAGAATGTATGGGATGCAGAATAGAGCACTTAACAAATGAATAAAAATGGTATATTTTCATACTTCCATTAGTTTTATTCATAGATAGCCATGATTGAACGTATTCACCTCAAGGTCGTAAAGGCCGTTGAAGAGCAAGGCTCGCTGACTGCCGCCGCGCGCGAGCTTTGTGTTACCCAGTCAGCCCTGAGTCACACCATGCGCAAGCTGGAAGACAATCTGGGTACCCCGGTGTGGTTACGGGAAGGACGAAGTTTACGGCTAACACAGGCAGGGCGATATCTGCTGAGCATCGCTAACCGCGTTCTGCCACTGCTGGATCATGCAGAAAGTAAACTGAAACAAATGGCACAAGGGGAACGCGGTACATTGCGAATCGGCATGGAGTGCCACCCCTGCTATCAATGGTTACTGAAGGTGGTTTCCCCGTTTCTGGCTGCATGGCCGGATGTCGACGTGGATGTTAAACAGAAATTCCAGTTTGGGGGTATCGGTGCCCTGCTGGGTTATGAGATTGACTTGCTCGTCACGCCTGACCCCTTCCACAAAGCCGGATTATGTTTTGAACCAGTTTTCGACTACGAGCAAGTTTTAGTGGTACCACAGCATCATGAATTGGCGGAAAATCTCTATATCGAACCGATCAGCCTGCGCAATGAGGTTCTGCTCACCTACCCGGTCGCTCCGGACCGTCTGGATATTTACACGCAGTTTTTAAACCCGGCCGGAGTCGTCCCGAAACGACACAAAACCAGCGAAACGACCGATATAATGTTGCAGATGGTTGCAAGTGGTCGCGGAGTAGCTGCTCTACCGCGCTGGCTGGCAGAAGAGTATTGCGTAAAACTACCATTAGCTGTAGTGCGACTAGGGCGAAATGGAATCGCCAAACAGATTTATCTCGGTACCCGTGAGAGCGATCGTGATATCGAATATCTGCGTGCCTTTATCGCATTGTCCCGTGATTTCGGGGAAACTCCGAAAGACAGTGCTTAATGATCCAAGACTCTGACGAAGAACCGAAACAGTCCAACCATCAGCTCGATTGGCAGTTCGATAACAAATTCCAAGGAATCCACCACCCAGTTATCCCCTTCCCTCTGCCCTTTCTTCTTGCTTGGCCAAATAAGATAGGCCAGCACGAAAAACAGCAGACTCCCGGCAAGATAAACCCAGTGAAAGCCATTGGCCATCATGTCGAAGGGCAGCAGTATCGCAATAATAAACAGAATGGTACTGACAATTTCTCGGGCAGTGATCATGTCGTGTGTGTACTTCTTGGCATGGAAAGATCCTGCCTGACAGTATAGTTCAACCATCCCGCTTCGATTTCAAGCGCGGTTCACAAATTCGGTAATTCCTTACCGCCGCCCTTTACCTCAACCTTGGTTGAGGTTTTATGATGCTTATCAGGTCAACGACAACCCCGATAACACAATAGTAATCAATTAGGATGTAACCCATGGAATTTCACGGCAAAAAAATCGTCATTACAGGTGCAAGTCCGGACTTTGGGCAGACCCTTGCAATTCTGTTCGCTGGATTGGGGGCAGAATTATATCTGTCCGCCCGCAGTTTGGAGAAAGCCCAAATTACGGCTAATCTGGTCAAAGCGCAATATCCTGAAACCAAAATCCATTGCTTTCAGGCAAACATCACGAAATCAGATGAAATTACAGCCTTCGCGCGCGCGGTGCACAGCATCACAGCCTCTGTGGATATTCTGATAAACAATGCGGCATTATGGTTGGAGGGGCAGGTTTCAGAGGTAGATGATGCCAGCATTGTAGAAGCCATCAGCTCAACTGCAACCGGTAGTATTCTGGTTACGAAGCATTTTTTACCATTACTGAATAATTCCAACAATCCGGATATCATTTTTATCAACAGTACAGCCAGCCTGCCAAACAACAGCCACGCCACCTGTAATGAAGCCTTCAGTGCGGCAAAGGCGGCACAATCAACCTTTGCCGACCGATTACGTAGCCGCCTCAAAGGCAGCGGTGTACGGATCATGACCATTTACCCCCCGGATTTTTGCAATCCGTCACCGCTGGATGCACCAAAATGGGATACGCCCGACCGGCAATACTTGAGCGCCCGAAATGTGTTTAACGGTATACAATTTGCGTTAAGCCAGGATCGAATTTGTTCAGTGGATCAAATCATTTTGAGTAATAACCGGAGCGCTAAAAAGTTGGTCTGACGTGTCGATGCAACTCACAAGCCTCCAAACTGACCATTCTGAAAGTCAGTGAAAGCTTGTAAAATTTCTGCCCGAGTGTTCATCACAAACGGGCCGTAACCCACAATCGGTTCATTCAAGGGTGCGCCACTCAATACCAAGAGCAGGCTTTTCTGCTCTGCATGCACACGCACACGCTCTCCTTGGCGATCCAGCAGAACCAATTGTCCAGCTTCGGCAGATGTATTATTGATACTCACCGCACCATCCAACACAACGATGGAACTACTCCATCCCTCCGGCAGTGTCAGCCAGTCTTGCGCCCCCGGAGACAGGTGCAGATCCGCAACCGTAAGCGGACTGAATGTTCTAGCCGGGCCGATGAGGCCACCGAACTGGCCCGCAACGACTCTCAATTGACCCGCACCATTCGCGAAGGGTGCTTGCGGAATCCTGTCTTTCGTTATTCCCTGATAACCGGGCGGCACCATTTTGTCCTTCGCAGGTAAATTGACCCAAAGCTGAACCATTTGCAGTAGCCCACCTTTTTGAGTGAATTCGGTCGAGTGAAACTCCTCGTGAAGGATACCCGACCCAGCAGTCATCCATTGCACATCACCGGGGCCGATGATTCCGCCATTCCCGGCCGAGTCACGATGGGCTACTTCCCCTTGATAAACAAGCGTCACGGTTTCGAAACCTCTGTGTGGATGCTCGCCAACACCTCGCTTGATACCATCAGCCGGAAAGTTCATCGGCCCCGCATAGTCCAATAGTAAAAACGGACTAAATTCCTCTGCACCCTGCTGGTAAGAAAAGAGAGAGCGAACAGGAAATCCATCACCTACCCAATGAGGGTCAGCCGCTTTGATCACTGCATTGACTTTTTTCATAATCACCTCCGTTATTCCTATTGATAATATTACTCTTGGGACAGAAAATGAGTAGATGGCAAATTTGGCCATGACTGTCTCACAGGTAGGACAATGAAATGCAAGATCTCAATGACCTTTATTATTTCGTCAAGTCCATCGATCACGGTGGTTTTGCACCCTCCAGCCGCGCGATCGGCGTGCCTAAATCCAAGTTGAGCCGGAGGGTTGCGGAGCTGGAAGAGAGACTCGAAACAAAGCTCATCTACAGGTCCACGCGGTCATTTCACTTGACTGAAATCGGCAAGACTTACTATCAACATTGCAAAGCGATGTTGATTGAGGCGGAATCCGCCCAGGAAGCCGTCGATTCCCTTCGATCCGAACCACAAGGCAGTATTCGCCTGACCTGCCCGACTGCGCTCCTGCATGCGCACGTTGGCTGTATCCTGGGGGAGTTTATGGTGCAGCACCCTAAGGTCTGCATTCATTTGGAAGCATCGAATCGGCGGGTTGATGTAATCGCAGAAGGGATTGATGTTGCCATACGCGTACGCCCACCCCCTCTCGAAAACAGTGAACTCGTCATTCGGGTTTTATCGGAACGAACGCTTTGCCTGGTCGCCAGCCCGACATTGGTGGAAGAACATGGCATGCCAAAGCATTTAAACGACCTCTGTAAATGGCCAAGCCTCGGCTTGGGACAGCCCCAGTATACGTTTGACTGGTCCTGGACATCGCCAAAAGGAGAAACCGTCAGCGTTCCATTTCAGCCGAGGTTTGTGACAACCGATATGGTCGCTTTACGCAACGCAGCACTGGCCGGTGTCGGTATCGTTCAACTCCCAACGTTAATGGTGACAGACCAGTTGAAAGACGGCACCCTCATCAAACTTTTAGAGGGCTGGACCACACCGCCGGATATTATCCATGCTGTTTTCCCGTCACGAAGAGGGCTGCTGCCTTCCGTTCGGGCGCTGATTGATTTTCTGGCAGATCGATATGCGAGCTTTAATGAAGAGTAGTTGCCCAGACGAACGCTTGCAGGCTGGAAAATAGGCATTGAAGAAAGCCCTTGACCCTGAAGTTAACTTTAAGGTTATGCTTGATTCGAACTCAATAATTGATCACTGGATAACCATCATGGCAAGCACTATTTCGGTGGAAAGGTACCACTGAATGAACGCAGCCTGGGGTGGAAGCAGTACTGGCTGTAATGGGCTATACAGAATAAACGAAGTTTA
Source organism: Oleiphilus messinensis (assembly GCF_002162375.1). GTDB lineage: Bacteria > Pseudomonadota > Gammaproteobacteria > Pseudomonadales > Oleiphilaceae > Oleiphilus > Oleiphilus messinensis. The sequence continues at coordinate 5,759,474 of NZ_CP021425.1, forward strand.
AATCACGCTACGCGGAACAAGCGGAACAAGCGGAAAGAGGAGCGAGATTCATGCAGACCATTCTTGGTGCAAACGGACAGATTGGACAGGAGTTGGCGATTAACCTGAACCGGACGTTTACAACCGAGCTCAGACTGGTCAGCCGTAGGCCCCAAAAAATTCACGCAACGGACGAAACACTCAGTGCTGATTTACTCGACCCACAACAAACATTACGTGCGGTCGAGGGCTCTGAAATCGTTTATTTAACCGCAGGATTGCCAATGAATACCCAGTTGTGGGTTGAACAATGGCCAGTCATTATGCGTAATGTTATTGCCGCATGTGAAACACTCAAAACCAAACTGGTGTATTTCGACAACACCTACATGTACCCACAGACCTCGGCCTCCCAAACCGAAGATATCCCGTTTCAACCCAATGGTGCGAAAGGTAAAGTTCGGGCAGAAATTGTCACGGCACTCCAGCAGGCCATGGATCGGGGGAAAGTTGAAGCCGTAATCTGTCGCGCACCGGAATTCTATGGACCAGGTAAAACCCAGAGCATCACCAATACCACGGTGATCGATAATCTGCGGGCCGGTAAAAAAGCGAAGGTTTTTCTGCGGGATGACACGCTTCGCAGCTTGATTTACACCCCCGATGCAAGCCGGGCAATGGCGCTGCTGGGCAACACACCGAGTGCCTACAATCAAACCTGGCATTTACCCTGCGATGATAACCGGCTCACCTATCGGCAGTTTATCGAGTTGGCGGCCCAGTGTTTTCAGGTTGACCCCAAATACACCGTTATCAAACGTTGGCAGTTGCAACTCGCAGGCCTGTTCAATAAAACTGCCCGCGATGCAGCCGAGCTGTTGCCCCGTTATGAAGTGGATAATATCTTCATTTCAGACAAGTTTAAATCGCACTTCCCGGACTTTGGTGTCACCTCATTCCGTGACGGTCTCATGACCATCAACAGTGAGCCTTTTATAAAATAAACCGACTATCGAGCTGTAAGCCAGGGCGCAAATGACAACGAAAACGGGACAACACGGATATTCAGGTTAATGTCCGTTTATCCCATCATATCGGCTCTGGTCAGCTGCTTATAGTAAGGTTACTTACCCATGAAATACATTCCGTTTCCCTATAAATGGATGCGCAGGGAGATTGCGCAACTGGATCCCGCGAAAGACGCTCCCCGTATCATCCAGCTCTATATTTCCAACAGCCTGCCACGGAGTGCATTGCTGAATAATTTGATTTATACGCTTTGCCGATCAGCGGTGTAGCCGATGCGACTTTGAGCACGATCGCATTACCCGCCATCAGCCCCATTACAACTTCTTCAAAGGGAATTGAAAGCGGGTAATTCCAGGGGCTGATAATACCCACGACCCCCAACGCCTCATAGGTTACGCGCGAGCGTTTGCCCACCCAGACCAGGCTGGACATTTCACGCCGTTCATCTCGAAGCACCCTGGCGGCATTTTTTCCATACCATTCACAAGCCAATGCACAGGGCAGAACTTCACTGACCAGTGCGTCCTGCCGGGTTTTACCGTTACCTTCGCTGATAATCCGCGCAAGTTCATCGCTGTGATCTCGGATGAAAACAGCCATCTTGTGTAGTTCGCGACGACGCTCGGCAAAAGTTTTCTCAGCACAGATCCGTTGTGCGGCACGGGCACAATTAAAGATGTCCGGGTAGCGTTCAGCCGGCGTATTGGCCAAACTACCCAGACGTGCACCAGTAGCCGGATTAAATACCTCAGTGTGTCCTGCATCCGAGACAATCTGCAGTTCTGCCTTTAGGGTTTTAACAGTTAACGAAATACTTGACTAAACCTACTCATATACAGTAGCTTGTACAGTATTGTTTTCTCATGGATGGAGGTGATGATTATGGCTGAGTTTCTATCGATAGGCGCTGCCTCTTTTCTGCTGGGGGTGGCCATTTCCACCCTTCGTCGCTGGGAAAAAGAATCACGATTTTTCTCAGATTTCCGTACGCCTGGTCGCGATCATCGTAAAAATCAACGAGCCGTCGCCTAGTGGATACGCCAACGAAAACACTCACCTTTGAAACCCGGCTTGATTTGATTCATGAGCAGGATGCGGCATTGTGCCAATATGCCGAGCTGTGGAATCAAGTGAAGTTTCGTTGGTTTGCTAACTTACAAAAGCCTAAATCCCAGCAATTGAATCGTACCCAGTTTATGCATGAAATGGGGATGCCGTTCAGCTATCGGGTGTTTCAAGGCGTCCAGCAAAGCATTAAAGGCTTAATCCAGTCTTACCAAACCAATCGAAACAACCGACTGGTGACGCTGGACGTTAAAATCAAACAGCTGGAGAAGACGCTCAACAAGCTAAATAAGCGCTGTGATCATGTTGCAGAGAAAGGCTGCCCGCAACAGGCGAAACAACTTCGCAACAGGTTACGACAGAAGGAAGTTAAACTGCGTCGTTGGCAGCAAAAGCAGTCCGCCTTGGTGGCCGAAAAACAGGAAAACAAAACACCGATTTGTTTTGGTGGTCGAAAGCTGCTGAAAGAGCGTCAAGCGTTAGAAACGGGTTCGGCCATTGAAGGCTGGAAACAACGCTGGTACGAAGCACGACACCGCGAATTTCTATTAGTGGGTTCTCATGATGAATCCTGGGGCTGTCAAAATGCCCAGCTATCGCCCAGTGAGCAAGAAGATGCTTACCAGCTAAAACTCCTGGTGCCCCATCAATTACGCGCCACGTTTGGCACGACCATTAACATTGATTGCCTGAAATTCAAGCATGGTAAGGCGGCTATTGCCCAAGCCGTCTGGCAGAATCAGGTTAAAAAACTCGATAAATCAATCAAAGGGCAACCCCTGAGTTTTCGATTTAAGCGAGACAAAAAAGGTTGGCGGTTACTCGTTAGCGTGGAAGTGGCAGGACCAACAGAGCAAGCAGAGTGGATCGGTGATGACCAAGGTGTCATCGGTGTGGATGTCAATCCGGATCACTTAGCGGTCGTCGAGCTGGATCGAAACGGTAACCCACTGCAACACCGAACGTTTGACTTACCGTTACACTATAAGAATGATGCTCAACGGGCAGCAATTATTGGGGATGCCGTACGAGACCTGATGGACTTTGCCGCACAGCAAGGTAAAGCGGTGGTGATCGAAAAGCTGGATTTTCAGCAGAAGAAACGGCAATACCAAAAGCAGGATCATCCTCAGTATGCCCGCATGTTGAATGCCTTTGCTTACGGTAAGATCAAGGACTTGATTGAAACGCAAAGCATTAAACGCGGCATACGCCTTTATCACATCAATCCTGCTTATACCTCATTATTGGGGCGGATAAAATATCGCGATCGACACGGTTTCTCAGATCACCATGCCGCCGCGTTAGTGATTGGTCGTCGGCATTATGGCTTTAAAGAAAAGCCGCCAAAACAACTCATTGGTATTAACGCGAAGGGTACCGTTAAGACCGAGCATCCGCCTGTAAGGATGGCGCTCGGGGATTATCAGTATTACAACAAACTTCAGCGTTGGTACCAACCACTCGAAAAATCATTAGATTTTCTGAGTGGCTGGCGTCACTTTCGTCGTGTGAATCGGGTTAGTTACTCCGTTGAGGCTCGCCTTGATGGTAGACCGGGCATGAGTCCCGACTTGATTCAGGAAAGCACTACCTTGCTTTCCGCGCACCCTGCGCTGTAGGGATAGGCTCGTTTAAACCTTGAGTAGGTTTAAGCAGGTTTATGAAAACGGTTTTAAACCAGCTTAGGTCGGTTAATGGTGATTCCTGCTCAATCACCGATAGCGGTGGGTTAGAACGGTAACGGTCATACAATCCATTGGCGAGAACGGGTACATCATATCCTGCGATGTCAATGATAGCGCTTTGCTCGGTGCCAGCTTCGTCCACGTCCCCTGCCCATACCGACGTGGTTAAGGTGCTGGATAACAATACCGTTGCAATGGCTTTAAAATTGAATTTCAGGACTTTCGCACTCCTGTCAGATTGTAAATAAGCCGGATATACCGGTAAAACTACGTCGGGTCGACGTCGAGTACAATCAGAATAAGCTTAAAGTAAACTTTAAGGTCAAGCTTTTTCCAGGTGTATTTTTCAGGCATGAGGATTTCCGGTAAAACAGGATGGCAGTAGCGTGAGGATAGTGCTCTTGATCAACCGAAAGCTTTACAGCGATAGTGGTGAGCCGATAACCATAAATTATTAACCGATAGCGACGAAACAGCAGCGCTCGTACTTAAAGTACAGAGCGCTTGCAGGCGTATCTCAATACCGAATCAGACCGGTTACCAAGGCAGGCTATCACCGTTAGAGTGTCTGAAACTGCCTGAGTTTTGCAGTGATAACTCATCAATCCGGGCAATCAGTCGCTGAGCGGCTTCATCGGGGGTCAGGTCGCCCACGCCACCAATCATCTCGGTACCGACCAGACCCGGGTGTAGTATTGCAACTGCAATGCCTTTTGGAGCCAGGTCTCTTGCAAGCGAAACACCGGCACTGTTCAGGGCGGCTTTAGACATGCGATAACCATAATAGCCACCACTGGTGTTATCCGTAATCGAGCCCATACGGCTGGTGATCAAGGCCACTTTTGAGCCTTCAGACAAATTCCCCATCAGTGCTTCTGTTACCCGCAGCGGGCCAAGGGTATTCACTTCAAATTGCTGTTGCATGTCGGAAAAATTCAAGGACCCGAGTCGTTCGTTTCGGAGGATTCCGGCATTGTTGATCAATATATCCAGCGGAATACCTTCAAGTTGTTGCTTGAGCTGCGTGATACTCTCTGGATCACTGACATCAATCCCCGAAACAACATTGATCTGCAATGCATCCAAGGCATCGCTGGTGTTACGGCAAACACCATAAACATTCCAGCCCCTTGCTTGATAGTGACGACAGAATGAAAGCCCTATCCCCCGGTTAGCCCCTGTAACCAATACCGTTTTAGTCATAACCATTTCCCCGTTCCTGATGTTGTTTTGAGCGTTGAATTTAATAATGCTGCTGGTAAAACATGGATTGGGGCAAATACCTCAAAAGCAAGGTTATGCCAGGGAAACTATTAAACAGAAATGATCGAACTAAAACTTCAAGGACAAGAAAACTTAGAACAAGGCACGCGCTGAGGAAATGCTATCGGGAGGCAATACGATCGAGGTCAAAAAAAGAATCAAGCGGGAGAGAACTCGATTCGCTCGAATTCTCTCCACTAACAGGTCAATGACTCAATGCCACTTGCTCCATTGCAGGTATGGCTTTTACCGCAGGCCGTGTTTTTTCGGTTCTGGCAACCGCCCGGTAGGCATTCAGATCCAGACGCCGGGTGCGCAGCACATATTCAAAGCTGAATCCCGGCCACATGGTGGAATTAGTGCCATCGTCATTTAGATACCAGCTCTGACATCCGGACAACCAGGAACTGTTTCGCATCCGATTCTGGAAGTACTCGAACTGTTCCTGAACAATATTCTCTTTAACATCCAGGTACTTCAGTCGCTTGCGGATCAGGGTTTTGGTGAAATTCGCAATGTATTTATACTGCGCTTCCTGATACACCAGAACGGAGGTGTGTCCCGGCCCTGAGTTTGGTCCCATAATAAGCAGCATATTCGGGAAATGGCTGACGTTCATGCCGTAATAGGCTTTTGCCTGCCCCCCCCAATATTCTTTCAAGGTTTTGCCATTGGTACCGTTGATTTCGAACGGGAAAGCCGGTTCACCAATTTCATAGCCGGTACAATAAATAATGACATCCAGCTCGTGCTCTTGACCATCCGCGGTGCGAATACCTTTAGCGGTCATTTCCTGAACACCATCGGTAATTAGGTGAACATTGTCCCGGGCAAAAGCAGGGAACCAATCATCCGAAACCAGTGTTCGTTTACAACCCACTTTGTAATCCGGTGTTAATTTCTTGCGTAACGCCGGATCTTTAATGTGCTTATTCATTGCTCGCTTGTGCAGCATCTCCCCAACCCGCAGCATTTTCGGATACCACATAATGGCCGGTAACGCAGACTCCATCATCCAGTATAACCCCAGCCGTTGCGCACGTTGCTGCCATGGATGTTTCGCCCATTGCTGATGTTGCTTACGAGAGTAAGAGCGGTTATGTTTTGGCAAGACCCAGGATGCCGTACGCTGGAATACTTTCAGGTCTGCAACCTCTTCCGCAATGTTCGGTACAACCTGGATGGCTGATGCACCAGAGCCCAGAACACCAACCCGCTTACCGCGCAAATCAACAGTATCATCCCATCGGGCCGCGTGCACCGCAGTGCCTTTGTAACGACTCATCCCTTTAATTTCAGGATACTTCGGATGGCTGAGCGCGCCGGTTGCCGGGACAAAAACCCGTGCCTCAGTCACACTGCCATCACTAGCAGTAATTTTCCAGACGCCGTTCTCTTCATCAAAGGTGGCATCGGTTACACGCGTTGCAAAGCGAATATTGGGCTTGAGGTCATATTTCTCAGCGCAATGTTCAATGTACTGGCGGATATCATCCTGTCGTGAGAAAGCTTCCGGCCAATTGGGGTTCGGCTCAAACGAATAACTGTAGAGGTGCGAAGGTACATCACAAGCACAACCCGGATAGGTGTTCGTACGCCAGGAGCCACCCACACCATCTTCGCCCTCAAAAATCACAAAATTCTGGATGCCAGCTCGTTTCAATTCGATTGCGGTACCCAGACCGGCAAAGCCCGCCCCGACAATCGCAACATCAACTTGGGTTTCAAAATCAGTCATTATGCGGCTCCTGTAGCGGCTACGTTAGCAGTTGTTTTTCGAGCTTTCGGCGTTGGTACCGGCTGCATATTGGCAAAGTTACTGACCTGCTCCACCAGCGCCTCAGCTTTTTCCAGGAATTGACGGTTATCGTGCATCCAGGGATGGAAACCAGGACGGAAAAAATCAAACCAGTCTGGCAGGACTCGGCGTACTATTCCCGGCTTGCCCATCAACAAATTGCCGACCTTGAGCCAGCCTTTCACATTGAATACACCACCACTTCGACTCAACATCGCGGTGTAGAATGGCAAAAACAACGTCCAGAAGATGGCATTGGCCAGTACAAATGCAAAAACCCGCATGCCATAGGCTGCAGCACCTTTGCCAACCACTTTTTCGTAGGCATCAAAGCACACGGCTTTATGTTCTGTTTCTTCAATCGCATGCCAGTTCCAGATTGCAGCATAGTGTTCATCCGCCCCTTCAAGCAGGAACTCATTGCTCAGCAGCATATCACCCAGAACGGCAGTCAAATGCTCCAATGCGACGGTAACAGAGAGCTGGAAAGGCTTGGGCAGTTTTTTTACCGCATCCAGCGTGGCAACCACAATTGCATCCAGACGCTCAATCGGCATACCCGCTGCCGCCAGTGCCTCGTTGTATTCTTCATGCTCTCGGGTATGAAAACCTTCCTGACCAATAAATGCAGAGATCTGCGCTTTCAAGGTTTTGTCCGTTATATCATCACGGTAATTGCGAACACTCTGAATAAAGAAGCGTTCTCCGGCAGGGAAGAAAATGGACAGGGTATTGTAGAATTGGGTGACATGCAGGCCATCTGCATTCCAGTTCAGGACTTTATCTTTGGACAATCCGAACTTCAGGTTTCGGCGAATTGGATCAATCTGGATGCTCATTAATCTTATACTCCTATGGAATCTGCAGTGATATGAGCCCCCTCGCCCATATTCAACATCAATCAATGGTACATAGACAGCTGTTGTTATTTTATGATCTAGGTCAATTGCAAAGCAGCTTGGTGCGCGCTAGCCACCAATTTCCCGGTCGCGAAAGCTAAAAAAAGGCAAATCCAGACACAAACACTACAAATTAAAACAGCCATTATTTATCGTTTATCATTAATTATATATTGAAAAAAGATTCATAACGGCATACCATTTCCATCACTTACAAAGAGGAGATAACCCGATGGATAAAATTCGAATACAAAGCTGCCGTGTACGTATGTTGCTGCAATGCCTGTTTTTTGCCGTACCCGCATTCATACTTTTCTACTGGTTAAGTGTTGGCACAGGGCTTGATTTCATCACCCGGTACGGTATTTTCGAAACCGCTCACCCTCCGGCACGCTATACCGATCAAGCCCTGAACTTAACGACGCGTTTTCTGGCGTTTTTGGCCAGCATGGTGCCCGCTGCGGTGGTCATGTACGCGCTGAGCCATCTGATTCGTCTGTTCAAGGGATATGAAAAAGGCGAGATTTTTACACTCGAAGCAACAACCCATATCCGGAAACTGGGTTACAGCTTTCTCTACTGGATGGCGGGTTCGTTTGTGTATAGCGGACTGATCTCGGTCATTCTATCGTTCAACAATCCGCCGGGGTCACGGGTATTAAGTCTGACGTTCACTGGCTTGGATTTGATGCCATTGCTCTGTGCATTCATTGTCCTGATCATCGCCTGGGTGATGGCGGAGGCCCAACAGCTCGCCGATGAAAATCAACTCACGATTTAATCAGAAGGACAAGCCATGCCGATTCAAATCGAGCTCGATGTGATGCTTGCAAAACGCAAGATGCGCCTGAAAGAACTGGCTCAGAAAGTCGGGGTTACCGAGCAAAATCTGTCCATACTGAAAACCGGAAAGGCCAAGGCTGTACGTTTCAGCACACTTGAGGCAATTTGCAATGCGTTGCACTGCCAGCCTGGGGATATTCTGATTTATATCCCGGAGGAAGCCCGGGATACCTCCTGACAGGCCCAGACAGAACCAGACTATAAGCGTTGAGCCAGGCCCGAGTAACGCTTGGCTCGTTTTTTCAACGCGGCTTTCCAAACCGCTTCACTGGTGCAGATCGAAACATGTTGCTTGGCACGGGTAATGCCCGTGTACAACAACTCCGGGCTGAGTATCGCACTCTCTACCTCCGGTAAAACAATTGCCACGTGCTGAAACTCAGAGCCCTGGGTTTTATGGATTGTCATGGCGTAAACGGTTTCCACTGCGGGCAACCGAGCCAGATTGACCTGCCTGAGCGGGGTTTGGTTCAAGTCTTTATCGGTTTCACGCTCACTGTCTTCAAAATACGCAACCAGATGACCCTCTTCGTTAGTCCAGACCAAACCAATATCGCCATTAAACAAGCGCACACCATAGTGGTTCTCCGTTACCATGATTGGACGACCACGGTAGTGCTGACCGGGTCGAATCCCCATGTTGCTGCGCAATAGAATTTGCTCGACGCGATCATTCAGGGCGACCACACCTTGATTACCCACACGGGTCGGCGTTAGCAGACGAAATTGAGACAACTGCAGAAAAGCATCATCTACGGAGGGCGCGAGCAACATGGGCCGGTAATATTCAAGACAGGCATTTTTGAGCCATTCATCGGTACGATGATCTGGAATGTAGGTCACTTGGGCACTGTCTTCCAGCAAGGAAGCCTGAGTCTGTTGCCACTCGTGATCATGCAAAAGCGCCCAGCTCTGTTTGCCGTCGGACTGGATTACCGCGCTTGCCAGAATACCGATCTCGCCACCGAAACGGTAGGTTTTGGTGAGCAAGGTCAAATGGCCAAAGCGACTCGACTCATCGACAGGCACAGACTGCCCGGTGATCGCTTCAATCTGCGCGGCCACCACGCCAGAGTATCCGGGGTGAGGCCGACAGGTCAGATCAGCCATGACACTGCCAACTTCCACAGAGGGTAACTGGTCAGCATCCCCAAGCATGATGAGAATGGCCTGTTCCGGCAACGCACGGAGTACCCGAGCCAACATTGCGATGTCGATCATGGAAACTTCATCGATGAGTAACAAGTCGCACCGTAAAGGATGTTCAACTCCCAGGCGCGGATGTACCGTGCGCGGCCTAAACCCCAGTAACCGGTGCAACGTCTTGGCCGTTTCCGGGATACTGTTGATCAATCCCGAATCCACCCCCTGTTTCTGTAACTGCTGTTTTGCTTGCGAGATTGATTCTTTCAGACGCTGCGCGGCTTTCCCCGTGGGCGCTGCCATTTCAATCCGGAGCTGGCCCTCATGCAAAGCCTGCAAGGCAAGCAGAACACGGGTGACGGTGAAGGTCTTACCGGTTCCGGGTCCACCGGAAATAATACTCAGCCTGCGCCCCACCGCATTGGCGACCGCCACCCGTTGCCAGTCGATTTCCTCAGGTACCGGGGCCCGTGGAAAACTGGATTTCACCAAGGTTGTGATGCTCTTGTGCTGTGCCTCAGAAAGCGGCAGAAATTGCATTCGATGACGCAAATCTTCCGCCACCTCACACTCAAAGATCCAATAGCGTCGGAGATAGAGCGCCTCCCGATCGAGAACAACCGGGCCGGTATCTTCAGGTTGAATTGCGACTTGGGCCAACACGGCCAAGAGTTCTATCTTCCCGGGAAACTGCAAACCGGGAATACCCTTTTCCCGATCCTGACCGAACGACAATCCGGCCAGCTCGGCAACCGGCAAACAGGTATTACCCTGTCGCAAGAACCAATGTAATGCCAATAGCATATTGAACAGCAACGCCTGTTCTGTCCCGGAAAGCGTTTTATGACTCGGCTCCAGCAAACAACGACTTAAATCCCGCGCCAGATAAAAATCGATGGCTTCCAGTCCTGCAACCTGCTGACTCAGGGTGTCAAAGCGAAGCGGAATCATACAGCCTCCTCCGGCAATTCCCCCATTACCCGGTTTAGCGCATCCAGAAATGCCGGCTCAATAGATTGGGCAAAGATACCCAAGGGTAGCGGATTCGCCGCCGACATCCCCCGCAGGAAGAAATAGTATACGCCGCCAAAGTGCTTCTCCCGATTGTATTGCGGGCCAAGCCGGGCAGCCAGATATCGGTCCAGGGCGGCACAATAAATCAAATACTGGAGATCATAAAAATGGGCTTGTATATTCTCCAGCAACGCGCCATGACCATAGCAGCTGAAATCATCCCCCAGGTGTGTCGATTTGTAGTCACACACAAAATAACGCCCTTCTACTTCGAAGATAAGATCGATGAAGCCATGCATCATCCCGGTAATACGGGATTCACCCGGCAAAAACAGGCTGCCGGAAACCTGTGCAAACTGCTGTCGATGCTGCTTTAAAATGCTGATCAGGTCAGGCCGTCGAACCTGGGTCAATGGAAAGTAGAATTCCGCTTCACGCAGGGTATGGGCATGGGTTAGCTGCCCCAGAGTAAAAGTCGAACCGGATTCGCCAATAAGAGGTATCGGTGTGTCCAGACAATCCTCCAGCCACGCGACCAGTTCCGGTTTCAGCGTTTCCCAACCATCCTGATCAAAACGCTGCAATGGCCTGTCTATCACCTCATCCCAATGAGGATGGGAAAAATCGGTCCGTTCCAGAATATCATGTAATAAATTTCCCGCTTGGCGTCCTTTGGTCAGCCGGAAGCGCAAAGGCAACAGATCCGGTACCGCCGGGTCATTGCCCGCCGTTGCGTTTGGCACTTCATCGGTTACCACCCGAAGTCGATCCTCTTCATCACGGTTTTTCCGGTCCTGACGTTCGGTAAAAACCTGACGGGCCAAAGCGGAATAGGATGCCAAACGCCAACTGTCATCAATGGGATGTCGCAAATCCGATGCCGATAATTCCATATGCACAGGTGCTTCACCCCGATTCGGGCTAACCGGCGCGCCATTGGAAAGAGCACTGGAGATAGGGCTGTAACCAATACAACCTTCCGAGGTCTCCGCCAGAGCTTGCAAGGCAGGAAGCCATTGATCAACATCGGCAAGACCCAACGTCATCCCCAATGCCGAACGTTCACTCTTGGCAAAGGGGGCGGCCCCAAGATAACACCGATGGGAAGCACGGGTAATCGCAACATACAACAATCGAACGGACTCCGCGTGGGCCTCATTTACCATGCATTGTACGGCGGTATCATCCGCCCCGATTTGATAGCGCAAGCTCAAATCCTTGGGGTCATGATATTTGCTTACTGACTTGCTTCGGGCTGGATCCGCATAGTTACTCGCAAATGGCACAAACACGATGGGGTATTCCAGCCCTTTAGAGCTGTGCATGGTGACAATCCGAATCAGGTTGGCATCACTTTCCAGACGCAGCTGGGCTTCTTCCGTCGCATCGGGATTCAGACATTGATCCCTATACCATTTGAACAATTGCTGGGGCTGGCGATACTTGCGGGAGGCTTCCTGTAACTTTTCTGCCAGATGCAGCATGTTGGTAAGGGCGCGCTCATGCTGTTCCGGCTCCGGCAGGTAGTGATGATGGATCAGCTCCAGCAACATTAACATGCAACCTCGCTTGACCCACAGCTCTCGTAATTGCATGACCCGGTCACGGGTGCGCTCCCACAACGCCTCACCATCTGCTTGTTGATAACGGGCCAGACGCTCGGCGTTCCCCCCCATCAAGCGGGTTGAAAGCGCTGTCACCAACAAGGTATCGTTTTCACACTCCAGTATGCCCTGGAGCACCCAGCGTAACTCCTCTGCCTGCGGACTGCTGTAAACGTTGCTCCGATCACTCAAAAATACCGAGGGCAGATCGGCCCGCTGCATCCAGTTTTTGACAATCGCCGCTTCGGCCCCGCTTCGAACCAGAATCGCAATATCACTCTCCCGCAATGACGTTTCCCCGAGACGGGCATTAGCCAGCAGGCGCTCAACTTCTGCCACACACCAGGCCGCCAGGCCATTCTGCCAATCTGCTGTAAGCGGCTTCCCCGATTTACCACTCGGGTTATCTATCTCCGCCAGCCAGAAAAATTGCAAAGCGCAGCGTCTGTCATCAGTCCCATCCCCCCTGTCTGAGCCGTTCAATGACAGATCATCTTGCATCGGCATCTTTGCAGCCTTGGCATGGACGGTATGGTGAATCTGCTCGTAGTGAATATCATAGCCAAACACATCGGTAGCCGGATCCGTAAGCGGTGCTCCCCAAAAGACCCGATTATAGCCGGTGACCACCTCATCAATAGAGCGCCAATTGGTATCCATATGCCATTGATAGTCCGCTTCGCTGCGGGCTTGCAGATAGGCAAAAATATCCCCACCCCGGAATCCGTAGATCGCCTGTTTGGGATCACCAATCATAAACAGCGCCTGATCTTCTGCGCTACGGGGATAGACCTGATTTAAAATCGCATACTGGTGAGGGTCGGTGTCCTGAAATTCATCGACCAGCGCAACAGGATATTGATTGCGAATGATGCGCACCAACTGCGCACCATCAGCTGCGTTCAAGCGTTGGCTGAGATGACTGATCAAATCATCAAAGTCCATCACCATGTGTTGCTTTTTCAAGCGCTTGAACCCGTCGCGAATGGCCAGGATCCCCTCATGAAGCAACAGCAGAGCAGGAATACGCTCCGTTTTGTCCAACCATTCGTCGGTGTTTTCAATAAGTGTACGAACCGGCTCAAAATGAGCACGCAATGGGGCGCGCATTTTCGTCCAGTTGACGCACAAACGAGCGACCTTCGGACAAGCTGCCTCTTCAGGATCACCCAACCAACTTTTCAGAGCTGCCCAGGCTTCTCCACGTGCCTGTTCCTGCCCCTTGGTCTTTTCAATAAAACCTGCAGTAATCTCCGCCTCCATTGCAGATAGCAGGGTTAGTAACCGCTGTTTTCGTGGCACAAGATCCTGAAAGGCATCCGGGTTTTCAGCGAGAACCGATTCACGGGAAACCACTTGCAAGGGTTCATCATGGCGTAACAACGCGCCAAATTCCTGCAGGATTTGGTGGGGCGTATGCCAGTTGTTCGCTTCCAGAAGGTCAAATTTATCGGCTTGTTGATTGATTCGCCGCAGCCAATCCCGCACGGACTCCAATAGCAATTCACTGGTATCGGCTTCCATACTGATATCCATCGGCAGACCACTGGCAAAGGCCTCCTGTGATAAAATCCGGTTGCAAAAGCCGTGAATCGTGAATATAGCCGCTTCATCCAGCTCCAGTAATGCGCGATGCATCGTGGCCAGTGCTCCAGCTTTATCGACATTCTGCGCCAGTTTCTGGAAAAACGGATCCGTGCTGACCAGCGCGTCCCACTGGTCGTGGCTCTCACGGAGCACCGTTTCAATCCGCCCACGTAACTCTTCAGTGGCCGCTTTAGTGAAGGTCATCACCAGAATTTGCTGCACACTCAGCTGTTTTTCAATCAACAAGCGCAGATACAATCGCGTGATATTATAGGTTTTACCCGTTCCCGCGCTGGCCTCAATCAGATGACGGCCATGCAATGGCAAATCAGCAGGGCTTAAAGGTTGAGATCGTCCTGACTCGCTCACGCAGAAGGCTCCCTGTTAATCTGATCAATGTTTACCGGTTTTTGCAAATGCTGGTACATGGGGTAATAGATCGCTAAAACCCAATCGAAGTGCGTGTACGATGGCGTCTGTTCCGCGCCGAAGAACCAGTTATAATAGCGATCCCCTTCAAGCGTGTCGGGAACACTTTTCACCCACTCGTTCTCACGGATCAAGGCCTGTATTTGCCCCGGTTCAGGTAGCTCATAAGTTTTGCGGTTGCGGTGTTGCGCAATCAAGACCTGCCCCAGTTTACCGTGCAAAGCTACAGGCTCACTCATGCCGTGCTGCAACCATAACTGCACGATTTGCTGAAGTGTCTGTTCCGGTGACAGGTCAGTCTCAGCACAGGGAGAAACTTGTATCGCCGTCAGTGACTCTTTGCCGTAATAGCCCACGGTGGTAAGATCGGCTCCCAAAACTATCGATGCCAACAGATGCTGGAGCCAAAGCCGAATTTCATCCTTGGGTTTGCGATCTGCAGGTCGAAATAGAATCACGCGGCGCAATTCAGGTAACCAGTGTATCTCGCCAAATACAGTCAGCCCGGCAAACGACGTTTCCAGGCGAGTGCGCTGTGGCTGACCCATATTCAAAATCGCGCTGGCCAGATCCTGTGCTTGCCCTTCCAGCGTTTCCAGTCGGCGTGCACTCAAGGGCGAATCCGGTAACTCACCACTGAGCAGGTAACGTTGCAGTACTTGACCCGTATCGGTTTGTGCCAGCGCATGATCAATTAAACGTTCCCTGATCTGATACTCAGTCAAGGTGTTCATTGCAAACGGTTCAGCATCGTCAATTGCCTGATCGCTTTCAGTCAGAAAAAGTCCCAGTCGAGTCTGAGCAAATGCCTTCAATGGATCATTCAGAAAGCTGACCAACACCTCCAGATCAAGCGGCTCTCTGGGTACATCCATCGGGTCAAGGCGAATACTGTTTTGGCGCTCGCGCAATGGTTGGTGCAAGCGCAACCAGTGCCGGTCAAACCCCGGGCTCGTCCCGCTGAATACAGCCTCACTGTAGGGGTGCAAGGGCTGCTGGCGGATATCCTGCTCTGTCCAGCCGTAGCCCATGTCCAAATAATGCAACAGCTCTTTCAAGACCAGGCTGGGTTGCCGTTCTTCATTGTTACGAACGTGACGCCCCTGAAAACTGAGATAAAGGCGGCTGCGGGCAGAAATCAATGTTTCGAGAAACAAATACCGGTCATCCGCCCGGCGTGACCGATCCCCTCTTCGTCGGGGTAAGGCGGCCATCAAATCGAAACTGATAGGTTTATTCTGACGCGGAAACTGACCATCATTGAGCCCCAGTATCGCAATGATCTTGAAGGGAATACTGCGCATGGGCACCATGGAACAGAAGGTCACCTGCCCGGTCATGAAATGGTTACCACTGTCCGGTTGGCTGAAATGATTCTGCAGATAATGGCGGATCACGGCAAACTCGATGGGATCATCATAGTGCGCAGCGGTACAGGTTTCCGCCAGGCGGCTGATCACATCCTCGATCAGCATATTGGCCGCAAATTCTTCTTCCGTGGGCGAAAACAGGGTCCATTTCAGATCCATCAAATAACGCTGCCATTGGGCTACAGTGCGCGTCTGAGTCAATTCCCCGGTGTGGTATTGCAATTGATCCAGCAGGTGCAGGATTCGCCCTAATAACACCCCATTTTGACCTTCCACATGGGGAAGCAGCAGCTTTGCGCTAAAAATCGTTTCGTGATCTCCATGGGCAAAACCGAGTAACAAACGCTCCAAACCCCAACGCCAGGTGAATACCTGATTGCTCTCGGGCACACCGGATAAATGGCTTTTATGTGTACCATCCAGCCCCCAGTGAATACAGGCTTGTTGCAACCACCACTCAAGTGTTTCAAGCTCTGCTGCGGCGAAACCAAACTTTTCCTGCAATGCCGGCACACGCAAAAAGTCGAGAATTTTGCTCACCTCGAAACGGCTATCTGGCAGTTGTAAAACATCCAGAAAGGCACTGATCAGCGGCTCTTCATTCATGACGATACGGTCCGCAATGGAACAGGGCAAGCGCGGCGGTGCATCGGGCTTCTGATTTTCAGTTGCGGAACGAAACACAGCCTCGATATAGGGTGCGTAATCTTCAATCTCGGGACACATCACCACAATATCCTGAGGCTTCAGGCTGTTATCCTGATTAAACTGATGTAACAGATAATCATGCAGCGCCTGAATTTCCCGGAGACTGTTATGGCAGGATACAACCGCCATCGAGTCATCTACGATGGGCTCTGCAGGCGAGCCCCCGGATGCGTCTTCGACAGCATTCCGCAGCGTCAAAATATCCCGTTGCAGATGCTTAAGCAGTTCCGTTCCCGCTTCGCTTTTATCCGACGGCGGAACCAGATCGAACGCACTGATTTCAAAATGGTCCGTGTCCTGAACGGAATTGAAGAATTCTTTGCCTTGTTGCCCCAGATTGGCCAGTAGAGGGTTGCGTAGTTGTTCATCCTCCGGCGCAATCCAGGCGTCCCACTGTGCCTCACGCATTTGTCGGGCCAGAGCTTTATCGCTTTGCAGATCCCCCCAAAACTCGACACAGGGATTGAGATGAAAGAGGTGGACATGGCGATATTGCGCCAGACGTTTGAAAAAATACAGGCTGGATTCCGGCAGCGTATTGATACCAAACAGGAAAATATGCTCAGGCAGTCGCCTGAAATGTGTTGCCAGACTCTGCAACGCTTTCTTTTGCAATTGAACCGGATGATCGCAATCCGTATCCGCCACCAGACACTGCCATAAATGGCGCTGCCAGGCTTCGACTTTAGGATCAAGGCTTTCAAGCCCGATGCCGTCAACCAATGTTTCTTTAATCGTGCCGCCAGCATCCCAGGCCTCTATCCAGTCTGGCCGATAGAGCACATACTGCTCGAACACCGAGGCCAGTTTAGCGGCCAGCTGATAACGCTTCAGCCGATCCGGCTGGGGTGTCTCAGCCCCCCAATACTGATTCACTTGATCGGTATGCTCCGCCTGAAAAAAAACCGGATTTGCCAGCAACCGGTCAATCCGCCAGGTCATGATCGCTTCCGAGAAAGGCGACTCACTCGGCACCTGCTCTGCCCCGAGCATTTCTCGTACCGTTTCCCAGATAAACCGGGCGGGCATCGGAAAACGCAGGTTCATGGCGATCCCGCGACTGGCGGCAAGCTGCATTTGCAACCAGTGTTGCATGCCCTTGCTCTCAACAATGATTTGTTGTGCTGCAAGCACCGGTCCCTGAGTTTGATCCAGCACCGCTATCAACAATTGTGCCAGATCTTCCAATCGGTTGGAGGGATATACCGTCAGCACGATGACCACCCTTTAAGCATTATGGTTATTTATCATTCACTGAAGAACAACTTGAGACGATCCCGCATGGCGTCATTTAGATAGCAGGTCATAAATTTCCCTTGGCGTTCAACTGTAATGAGGTCCGCATTGACCAGCTCTTTAATATGGTGGGATACCGTTGGGGCACCGATATTCAATTTCTGGATAAAATCCGTCAGGCCACAACCTAAATCACAGGACTCGACCTGCTTTGAGCGCGCAGCAACAATTTCCTGATAGATCCTCAAGCGATTTGGATTGGAAAGCGCTTTAAACGCATTTGCAATTTTCTGGTTATTCATCGCAGCTCTTGCACTCGTTTCACTTATCAGTTCGAAAGCGATAAAACTATCTTATCCGCTGCCTGAATACAATCAAGACACTTGGAATTATGACTTGGCACTAAGCATAGCGCGAAATTCCGTTTATATAGTTTGACATATATCGAACTATACTATAGTTTGACAACCATCAAATTGTACAAATATAAGACACAACCTACGGGCAAGTTCACTTCAACATTACACAATTTAAAAAACGTGGAAGACAGAATAATGAAGAATCAATATTCAGGGAAAACGGCTCTTATTACTGGCGCATCCAGCGGGATCGGTGCGTCTTTCGCAAAACTGCTCGCCCGGTCAGGGGCAAACCTGATTCTGGTTGCACGCCGGGAAGAACGTCTTCAGTCACTGGCAAAGGATCTAAAAGCTGAATTCGGCATCCAAACAACCATCATCGGGATCGATCTCGGCACGGCACAGGCGGCTCATCAACTCTACGAACAGACACAGGCTCTGGGTTTAACCATCGATATCCTGATCAATAACGCCGGTATGGGTACCCATGGCGACTTCCTGGCTACCGAGCACGCGCAGCATCATCAGATGATCAACCTGAATATCATTGCCCTGAGTGATTTAACCTACCTGTACGCCCGTGATATGGCGAAACAAGGCTCTGGCCAAATACTATTGGTCGCCTCAATTGCCGGTTTTCTTCCTGTTCCCCGGTTTGCGACCTATGCCGCGACCAAAGCCTATGTTTTAACCCTGGGCGAGTCCCTGGCAAAAGAGCTAAAAGGGCAAGGCATTACCGTGACCACACTATGCCCCGGTGGCACATTAACCGAATTTATGGACGTATCCGGGCAAAAAATCGATGGCATTCGAAACCTGGCCATGATGAGCAGCGACAGCGTTGCAAAGTCAGGTCTGAATGCGCTGTCCCGTCGACAGCAAGTCATCATCCCCGGCTGGCTGTATAAAATCGGTATTTTCAGTCTACGATTGCTCCCCAGACCCATCCAGGGAATATTCGGGCAAATGGCGACAGATTAAGACAGAATAAAAAGTCAGAAGATAGAGACATATAGAGACATAATGATGCAGAATATTCTTATTATCGGGGCGGGTGCAGTGGGCCAGGTTTATGGCTACCGCCTTGCGCAGGCGGGTAACCGTGTAACGTTCATGGTGAAAGAAAAGTACCAGTGCGCGTTACAGGCGGGTTTAACCTTGTATAATCTCGGACAGGATAAACTCAAAAAACGTCCCATCCAGTTCACCCAGTATAAAGTCGTCACGAACTGGCCAAAAGCAGCGACACAGAGCGAAAACAGAGCCTGGGATCAAATTTATCTGTGTATCTCTTCAACGGCACTCAGGTCGTTTGATTTCACGGGGTTAAAGACATTACTGAAACCCGGGACAACTCTCGTCCTGCTGCAACCGGGCCCCCAGGATTATCAGCTGGTCAGCCCGCATTGGCCTGCGACTCAAATCGTGCAAGGTGTCATTTCCCTGATCAGTTACAACGCGCCATTGCGCACAGAGCAGGTACCCGAGAGCGGAATTGCATTCTGGCTTCCGCCTTTGGTGGCAACCCCGTTTGACGGGCCATCAACACAAGTTAAATCGGTTATCAGGACATTCAGGCAATCCGGTATGAAAGCCGTGCACAAGAAAAAACTGGCACAGTCCGCACCGTATCCCACGGCAGCATTCATGATATTTCTCACTGCACTGGAAATCAAAAACTGGAAACTTGCGGCACTGCGCGAGGACAAGGAACTGCAAAAACTGGTGATCCGCGCCATACATGAAACATTTCAGGTGCTGAGCCAGGATAGCGGATCACGAAACCCGCTCTGGCGTTACCTCGTGACCCCGCTTTCCATCAGGGCACTGCTTCGAATCGGACCCGGCGCTGTACCGCTGGACTTGGAAACCTATCTGGAATATCACTTTACCAAGGTTGGGGATCAGACCCGGTTGTTTACCCAAAGCTATCAATTGCTAGCCCAGGATCGCGGTCTTTCCACTCCAGCAATGGAGCAACTGCTTAGACTGCAGCCAGCACTTGCCCCGCACTGATGGCCAATTACTCACAACATCGGCAAACGTTGCCTGATGACATCGCGGACATCATTCCCCGTATGCACGGGGAATGAGAGGGCCAGTTCATCGCCGGAACGGTATTTCCCGGTTTTGACCAGCCAGCCTTCCATACCTGAGTGACGGGCCCCCTGAATATCGCCGTAAACATCATCCCCTACCATCAGAATTTCTTCTGGCTGAAATGGCGTGGTGGCGATCACTTCCTGAAAAAAGGCCGACGATGGCTTTCCGGTTACCGTTGCCGAGACCCCCGCGGCGTATTCCAGGGCTTTGACGAAAGGGCCGGCATCCAGGTGCAATTGCCCCTGACTGTCGAAGTAACGGTTATCACCAATCGCAATCAAATGTCCGCCATTGATCAGAATATTGAAAGCCTTGTCCAGATTATCATAATTCAGGCCTTGGGCTGCATCCCCCAATACCACAGCGTTACCTGAGTCGGTATGAATATCTGCAAATTCGCTTTTTATATCCGGATGCACCAGACAGTACGGCTTGAGTTCATGCTTGAGGCACCAGTTTTTCGCTGCGACAGGCGCAGTAAACAATTGCTCTGGCAGGATATTGAACCCCATGAGAGCCAGATCTTCGAGTAATCTCTTACGGGTCTTGCGCGCGGTGTTGGTGACGAACCGGAGCACCAAGCCATCATTTTCCAGACGATTGATCGTCTCTACGGCCCCGGGAATCACCGTGTTCCCTTCGAACAATACGCCACTTAAATCAAAAAAAACGGCTTTGATCATGATGCTCTCTCCCGTATCAGAAGGGACATGTTGACTCACTCACACTGGAGTATAGAAGGCGGACAAAAGCTCCACCAGCACACCAAGTGATCAGAATTACAATAGCGCATCGAGCACTTGCAGATCTTCAGCTTGAGCGCCGAATAGCACCAGTACATCTCGCAATGAGGCAACTGCCATTACCAGTATCTGGCGCGCATAAAATTGACTGACTGCCGGCTCGGGGGTGTGCCCAAGCGCAATTTTGTTGTCCCGGGTGTGATCCTGAAGTAACGCTTCCAGATTACCGTGGGCATGTCGACAAAGGTGAGCATAGAGCCCCTGGTAAAGCCCCTTTTTGCCAGCATCGTAAAATTTATGTTTGATTTTCTTTCGCCAGGTATCCGGAACGCTGATTTTGTCTCTGAATTCCTCATATTTTTCCTCGTCAACATCTTTGAAAATCCGACTCATCCGCTCATTCAACGAACTGTTCATGAATTCAATGTGTTCTTCAGAGGCAATCATTAACTGCAGGTCAATATAAGATTCAATGGCACTGCGCAAAATTACCGGAATCGATGCCACACGCCCCAACTCAAGCAATTCCTGGGCGTCTTGACATAACTCCATAATTCGCACGAGTAATAACAAACAGTATTTCTCCTGCAAATTACGATGCGTCAGTTTCGATAGACTGGCATCACGAACGGTTAAAAACTGATCCCAACTGCTCTGCTTTGGGGGGGTACTCACACAATCCTCCACGCGGTAAATATTTCCATTCAGGGTGACGGGTGACAGGATACGCAACGGGGTAAACTGCGCAGGCATAAATCCATTGCGCTGTCTGTCCCTCATTTGGCTAATTGAAGCCTGACCAAAAATGTCTAGCCTGTCATTTTTATTTAATAAGAACATGATATCCGTTAACCTGAACATAACCGCAATCGGTAAACAAGAGCAAATCCAAAATACCGAACAGGTTAAAACTACTTTCAAGCAGGCTACCCGTATGACCCAACTCACACGCCGTCATTTTATCAAACTTTCTGCACTCGGCCTTGGCGCCGCTATCGTATCAAGCGGTTTACAAGGCTGTTCCGATGATGACGATCCGATCACGACACGAAAAGTCGCTTTCAATCACGGAATTGCCAGTGGTGATCCGCTGAATGACCGGGTCATTATCTGGACTCGCGTGACACCGATTGATGACCCCGACTCAGCGGTGACCGTTTCCTGGGAGGTCGCATCCGATGAAGCCTTTACCAATCTGCTTCACAATGGCAGTACAGAAACAACTTCTGCCCGTGATTATACGGTAAAAGTGGATGTCCAAAACCTCCAACCTGGAACGGTATACTACTACCGGTTCAAAACCAATGGCGTAACTTCCGCAACCGGTAAAACCAAAACCTTACCGCAAGGATCGATTGATCGCGTCAAACTGGCTGTTTTCTCCTGTGCAAACTACCCGGCGGGCTACTTCCATGTCTACGGTGAAGCGGCAAAACACAGCGATTTGGATGCCGTAGTCCATTTGGGTGATTACTTTTATGAATACGGTGCCAACGGTTACGCTACGGAAGATGCCGAGACGCTTGGCCGCACCCTGCCGGCGGACAACAGCGGCGAGTTGCTAACGCTCGGGGACTATCGCAAACGCTATGCCCTGTATCGAACAGATAGCGATCTTCAGGCGCTACACAAAGGTGTGCCATTCATTGTGGTCTGGGATGATCATGAAGTTGCCAACGATACCTGGCGCGACGGAGCGGAAAACCACAACGAGAGTGAAGGCGATTTCTCTCAGCGGAAAATTCAGGCGTTGCAGGCCTATTTTGAATGGATGCCAATTCGTCCGGTTCAGGAAAATGATGAGGAAACGATTTACCGTAGTTTTCAATTCGGGGATCTGGTCGATTTACACATGCTGGACACCCGCATCATTGGTCGGGTCCAACAACTCGACTACGGGAACTACCTTGATCCGGCCACTGGCAGCTTCAATGCCCCGCAGTTCATTGCCGATGTCAGCAGTACTTCGCGAACCCTTCTGGGAACCGAACAACTGGGTTGGCTGCAAAATACGATGCTGAGCAGCAACGCCGTCTGGCAAGTACTGGGTCAGCAAGTCTTAATGGGCAAAATGATGATCCCGGCAGAACTGATCGTTCAGTTGGCGAATCCCGACCCCGGCACCACACTCGCTCTTTTCGCGGAACTCGCCCAGATCAAGGGACGGATTCTCTTGGGTGATCCAACGGTTACCGATGCCGAACGAGCCCGGGTCGAAACCGTACTGCCCTACAATCTGGATGCATGGGATGGCTACGCTTATGAGCGGGAGGTAATTCTCGCAACAGCCAAACAGGCCAATATTAATCTGGTAACCCTTGCAGGCGACACGCACAATGCCTGGGGAAGTGAGCTACGGGACAACAATGGCGACACTGTGGGCGTCGAATTTGCCACGGCTTCCGTGAGCAGTCCAGGCCTGGAAGAATACCTTTCACTCCCCCCCTTGCCGGCAGTCATTCGTCAAACCGAACAGGGCCTGGAAACCTTGATTGATGACCTCAAATATTTAAATGCGAGCCAGCGCGGCTTTTTAATCACCACTTTCACACGCAGTGACGCTGTTGCCGAATGGCGTTTTGTTTCAACCGTTAAATCCAAGCTCGTATCCGAAGATACCAGCAGACGTATGACGTTGAAAACACAGGCAGGTGATAACGAGCATCGATTACAGCCGGTATAACAGCCGGCTTATCTATTCCCCCGATGGATCCTACGCCTGCGCGCAGGATGACATTGGGGGCTAAAAAATCAACGAAGCAAAGCTTCCACCTCATCGACGCTGACAATTTCAGTTAAGCCTAGAGCGAAATAACGCCGGGTATGCTCTGCTGAATAGTGCTCATCCAGTCCCTCTCGACCTATCCAGCTCTCCCAGAGTACAAAAGTGCCCGGTTCTTTGACATCCTCGAATATACGAAATTGAATGCATTTTGGCTCAGCCTCTGTGGCGATCTGCAGTTTTTTCAACTCATGACGAGTCTCCTCCAGCCGCTCTAAATCAGTGAGTTGAATTCGTGCAGAAAGATGATACGGCTCGACTTTGTCCATCCCCATAGCCATGGCTCCTCAAAAAAATTAAGTGTTCAGGGTTTCAATGGCGAGCGTAAAGTATTACAGTTTTCGAAAACAACACCATATTTTAAAAGCTATATTACAGAAACGTAACATGCTCAATGAATTGAAAACCTTTGTGATTACGACCCAGGAGGGCAGTTTGACCCGTGCTGCCGATCAGCTGGGAACTACGGTTGCAACCGTCTCCCGTCACATCGACCGACTGGAAGCCCATACGGGACAACGCCTGTTGCACCGCTCGCCCCGAGGCTTAACACTGACACAAGCGGGCGCTGCCTATTTTGGTCAATGTGAAGAGCTGGTTACCGCGCTTGATGAGCGACTCGCAAATCTGGATCAAAGCATCAATAGCCTCAAAGGTACGTTACGGGTGATGGCCCCCAATAACTTCGCCTTGGGCCCCTTGGCTGAATTCTGGAACCATTGGTTGCACCATTTCCCGGATACCGATCTGAACCTCGATTTAAACAACCAGTTTAGCGATATTAAACATGCACAGGCGGATATCGCCATACGCATCGGCCCACAGCCTGACTCGTCACTGATTCAGAAACGGTTAGGGGATATCCGAACCATACTCGTTGCCCACCCTGACTGGACTACGCACCCGGAACTGGACTGGAGCACTGACCCTGAATCACTGCTCCAACAGGTTCCAACGGTGGGAACCACAGCGTTGCAACGCTGGACATTGACCAATGATTGCGGCCAGTCCATAACAATACATGGAAAACACCGACATTTAACCAACGATCTGGAAATGTCCTTACATCTGGTTCGCTCTGGCGCAGGCATCACCCTCGTGCCATTGAGTTCAATAGTCGATCAATCAAATGATCAACTCGTACACGTGTTGCCAGATTGGTATGGAATGCCCCGCCCCGTTTATCTGGTGTGGCCTTACCGGAACGCTATTTCTGCCCGAGCCCGGGTGTTCGCTGAAGAACTCACCACGTTTCTAGCAAAACAGCACTGGTTTCAAGCCGTTTAGATTGTGCGTACTCGCCGTCGTACCACTTTTTAGACTTAACGCGACAAAACCTACGTTCGACTCAAGGTTCGATCGAACGTTTTGTTATCGGTGATAGCTTCTAGCCCCTGGGTGATAGCTTCAAGCCCCTGAAGGAACCCACAAAAATACAGACCACTTTGCACTCCCTATCTTGAAGTGGTAATTTACCTGCCGCATTCAGTGAGCGGGAACCTATTCATGTCATTTTGGAATCGCCTTTTTGGCAAGCCGACGCCTTTAACCGGCGAGCTTGAGGCACTTATCAGAAGCACCCTGGCCAGTGCCTATATTGACCCTTACTTCGGTGAAGACCTGAATGCTGCTGGTGCAATTTCTGATATCGTCAAATCCCAGCAGACAGTTCAAATCGGCATCAGACTTAACTACCCGGCCAAACTACACCAACAAAAAATCCATGCTGCCCTCAACCCAGTCTTAGCAGACTTGTTTGCCAACTCTGCGCCATTGAACGCCGCTAAACTGACCGGCTACGAACTCAAATTCTTCAGTGAAATTCCTGCACACAAGGGGCAGCGACAAGAGGCGAGCCGAGTAAAGAATATTATTGCTGTGGCATCCGGAAAAGGTGGCGTCGGGAAATCAACCACAACGGTTAACCTGGCGCTGGCGCTGGCTGCGGAAGGGGCTCAGGTCGCAATTCTGGATGCGGATCTTTACGGGCCCAGTCAACCTAAATTATTGGGAATCCCTGAAGGAACAACACCCGCCACACGGGATATGCGCTACTACGCACCCATAACCGCACACGGTATCAAGATGATGTCTATGGGTGTGATGGTCAGTGAAAAAACCCCGCTCATGTGGCGCGGCCCGGTCGCCAGTGAAACTTTACAACAGTTGATCCTGCAAACACTGTGGGGTGACCTGGATTATTTACTCATTGATATGCCTCCCGGTACCGGTGATATCCACATTACCATGGCCCAGAGCCTCGCCATTGCAGGTGCAGTTATTGTCACCACACCACAGGATATTGCACTTCTAGACGCCCGGAAAGGCATCGAAATGTTTCAGAAAGTGGATATTCCCGTGTTGGGTGTCATCGAAAACATGGCATCCCACCGCTGCTCCGCATGTGGCTATACTGATGACATATTCGGCACCGATGGTGGCACCATGCTGGCGCGGGAATGGCACACAGAGTTACTGGGGTCTTTACCGCTGGATTACAAGGTTCGGGAGCGTTCCGACAGCGGTCTGCCCATGGTTATCAGTGAACCCGAAAGCGAGATAACGAAACAGTATCATGATATAGCCTTGCGGCTTGCCGCTAATGTCGCCCGGCCGGATTGGGTTACCCCACTCCCCAATATTTCCTTTGTAGATGACTGATGCAGGCATATGACCGAGACAAAGACTGACACCCCGTCACAGCACAAAAAAATTGAACGCAAACGTGTTCCCACAGATATCATTTACCACCGCCGCTCACGGGTACTGGAACTGCGTTACGGAACACATGAACCGGTTACTCTCGGCAGCGAATATTTGCGCGTCTACTCTCCGTCGGCAGAAGTACAGGGCCATGGCCCCGGAGAAGCGACCTTGCAGCTCAACAAACAGGATGTCAATATTCTGGGGATAGAACCACAAGGGAGCTATGCTATACGCATAACCTTTGACGATGGCCATAATACCGGGGTATATACCTGGAATTATCTGTGGGAACTGGCAGAGCATGTCGAACAAAAATGGCTGGACTATTTGAATCGCCTCAGCGCGGCGGGCTACTCTAGATAATCAATACGTGATAATCAATACGCGATAATCAAAACGAAATAAACAAGGCCCTATAAACAAGCCACGTTAAACAAGACCAACTATCAGGATCGTAACCATGACTTTCAAACACATCAATGCCACTGACTGCCAAAAGCTGATGAGCGAAAAGTCAGTCACGATTGTGGACATACGAGATCCGCAATCCTTCGCTGCAGGCCACATTGTCGGCGCAATCCGGATTGACAATGATAACGTCCAGCAATTTCTGAACGACACAGACAAACAAACCCCCTTGATCGTTTGCTGTTACCATGGCAACTCCAGCCAGCAGGCTGCTGACTTTTTCAGCCAGCAAGGCTTTACAGAGGCCTACAGCCTGGATGGCGGCTATACCGATTGGCCTGATAAATAAGAACTGAATTACTGTTGCAGTTTAGCTGCGATTTTACGGGTTGCAGCCCGCGGCACAACATGTGAAGACCAGGCTCCCAGTTTGTTTTTAACGCCGGGTATAACAATGGTTTTGTTCTTCGCCACCGCATCAATTGCCTTGCTGACCACCGGGGTTACATGCATCGCTCCGGCACGGAACAACAAGGTATCCCCCATGTTCGCTTCCTGTATAAAGCCGGTTTCAGTGGCGCCGGGACACAAACAAACCACGCTCACGCCGTCCGCCTTCAGTTCTTCATGCAGGGCCTCGGAAAACGACAACACAAACGCTTTGGTAGCATAATATACTGCCATATTCGGCCCCGCCTGGAAGGCAGCTGTCGAGGCTACATTAATCACGGCACCATTGGCACTTTGCTTGATTTTTGGCAGCATCACATGGGTCAATTCGACCAGCGCATTGACGTTAACCTGAATCATGTCGGACTGTCGTTGCAATCCCAGGGCTTCAAAGCGACCACGATCACCAAAACCGGCATTATTCACCAGCCAGTCAACACTCAGACTACGCTTTTGCAGCTCTGATGCCAGTTTCTCTGCGGCTCCAGGTTGCGCCAAATCACTCACAATCACCTCTGCCTGTACACCAAACCGGCTGCGTGCTTCCTCGGCCTGCGCTTCCAGTGCCGCCTGATTGCGGGCAACCAGAATCAAGTTATGTCCTGCTGCAGCAAGCTGTTTAGCAAACTCTTTGCCGATACCTGAAGATGCGCCTGTGATCAGTGTTGTTGTCATCATAATTCTCCGTTTTATATTCCGTTGCGTATTGAAATATCTGTTTTTATATAAAAGTTAATTATTCGTATCCAGAATCGAAATCTGACCTGACCTGACCTGACCTGACCTGACCTGACCTGACCTGACCTGATTATTAATCGTTCAACTCTCAATATTCAGCACTATAACTTGAGTCCATCCAATTGTAAATGACCAATGGTCATTTAATTCGATTATCGACAGGCATGGGCCACCAATCTCACCTATACTTAGCTTAATTACTTTGTCTAACGACTTTCACATTTCGAATAGGGACGTTCAAGTTCAAAAGGTTTTCCATGAACTTTCGCGCCCCGATTAACATTCTGATACTCGCACTGGTGACACTTTTAATGGCATCAGTGAGCCCCGACAGAGTGAATGCTCAAGAGCCGATTACATACGACTACATCTATCCCGCCCCGGAAATCGAACAGGATGAAAGATTTGTCTATTTACTCAAATTAATTAGAAGATCACTGGACGTTACTCGAGACGAGTATGGACGCTACACCTTGAGTCCGGCATTGCAGGCCATGAGCGAATCGCGCTACCTGTCCGAAGTCAAACAAGGCAATGTCATCAATTTGGTTTGGAGCTCAACTTCCAGAAAGAAAGAACGTCAACTCCGTGCCATTAAAATTCCAGTCTATCGAGGGCTACTGAGCTATCGAGTCTGCCTGGTCAATAAAAATAGACTGAAAGACGTTCAGGAACGACTGTCACAGGGCGACCTGAATAATATGCTTGTTGGTCAAGGGATTGGTTGGGGTGATGTCACCATCTATCGACACAATAATATCCACGTCCAGGAACTCAGTTACGGCAAGCTTTTTGAGCTGTTACATGCCGCCCGATTTGACCTGCTGCCCCGCGGTATCTCTGAAGTGTTTCCGGAACTGGCAATGGCACAGGCCAAGGAACTGGAAATCGCGCTCGAGCCATCGGTATATTTGTATTATCCCTGGCCCTATTATTTGTTCACCAATCGGACCAATTATCACCTTGCCGATCGTCTGGAAACGGGACTACTCAAACTCATCGAATCCGGGGAATTCCATAACTTGTGGGAATCAACCTACCGGGAGTACATCAATCGTGCCCAACTTGATCAGCGCAAGCGAATTGAGTTACACAACCCGCTGCTCGATATGGCATCCAGCTTTCAACACAGTAAATTCTGGTACACACCCGGAGAAGAAGCGCAAAGTCATGATTGACCAAAATATCAATCTCCTTGCCCTGATCTGAGTTGTTTGCGATTATGGGGCTTGAAAATACCTTCGCTTCGAAAAACGTACATAACCGCTGCAAGCGCTGATCCGGAATCTGAACTTACAATGAATGCAAACACCCTGAACCGTAACTCTGTTTTTAAATTGCTATCTTTCACCGGACTCTTGCTCATCAGTTCATTCAGTTACAGCCATAGCTTTACACTCGGCGAAATCTCGATTAGCCACCCATGGGCTCGGGAAACAGCACTTCCAGGATTGAATGGTGCGGTATATGTCACCATCAATAATTCCGGCGCAAGCGCTGACCGGCTTGTGAGCGTTACGACCCCATTGAGCAAACGCGCAGAAATTCATGAAAATAAAATGGCGGATGGCATGATGGAGATGAACCACCTGTCAGAGGGACTGGTTATTCCACCCCAAGGCACCGTGAGACTGGAGCCCGCAGGCTTTCATATTATGTTGATTAAACTGGAAAAAAGACTGGAAGCGAAAACGCATATTCCGGTTACACTGGTCTTTGAAAAAGCAGGTAATATTACGATCAACGTCGCCGTACAATCACTTGAGGACAGTCCAACTGCGTTCCATTGAGTGAACAACTCTGCACTAGGGTACGATTTTCAAAGAAAGCAACCTAAGCCGCTAACGTTTGTTTTTTGACGCATCATTGGACACGGTTAGTCGAGCTTTTGGCTCGGCCAGTCTTAGATTGCCTCTACGTCCACTATTTGACTTCGTTCGCCGAACGCCATCGTCAAACGGTTTAAACGAGCCTATCCCTACAGCGCAGGGTGCCCGGAAAGCAGGGTAGCGCTTTCCTGAAACACCCAGCAGAAAAGCGGCAGCGCCAATCGATAGAAGTTCAGCCATAATCACCACCTCCATCCATGAGAAAACAATACTGTAACAATCACTGTATATAAGTAGATTTAGTCAAGTATTTCGTTAACTGCTAAAGCCCTCAGAATGCTCGTTCCAGAAGCATAAAGCGCTTTAACGAACAGAGAAAAACTTGAGTAATTCGCTGACTTTCTCACTTGCGGCATTCATATTCTGGCTGGAGCGATTTGTCGATTCAGCAATCGTCGTGCAGTCGTCGGTCAATCCCTGCACCTCGTGGACGTTACGACTGATATCCTCCACTACCGCACTTTGCTCTTCCGCCGCAGTGGCTATCTGTTGTGACTGATCATTAACCTGGTCGATGTTGGTAATTACGCTTTCGATCATGGCATTGTTTTCTTCGACTTTTTGGCGCGCGACGTCCGCAGTACCTGTGCTACTGGTCATCCGCTCCACCGCAGACACACTGGCCTGACTGAGCTGGCTCAACAGGGTTTCAATTTCGTTCACCGATTCCTGCGAGCGTTGTGCCAGTCCACGAACTTCATCCGCTACCACAGCAAAACCCCGGCCTTGCTCCCCGGCACGGGCCGCTTCAATCGCCGCGTTCAGTGCCAGAAGATTGGTCTGCTCCGAGATACCACGGATAACATCCAGTATTTTTTCGATATTTGTGGTTTCCTCCCGCAATCGGGTGATCACTTCACTGGTCTCCCCCAGTGAAGAGACCACTTCCGCTATCGCCTGCATGGCCTGCGCTGAAGATTGCAAACCCTCTTGGGCCTGCCGCGCAATATCAGTCGAGGCTGCTGCGGTTGAGTTGGTATTTTCTGCAATTACCTTCGCGGTTGACGACATTTCCTCAATAGCCGTGACCACCTGCATCAGATTGTCACTGACACGTCCCGCCACGTCATGTAGCCGGTTATTTTCCTGCAGTACAGCAGAACTGTTATCATGTACCACATCAGCGGATTCCATTATCTCCCGAACCACTTTTCCAAGGTGATCGGTAATACCCGCGATCGAACGTCTTAAATCGGCAATTTCATCTGAACCTTCAGGTTCAGCGACCCCACTCAAATCGCCTTTGGAGAGTTTTTCTGCATCCTCACGCACCTGATTGATCCCGCGGATGATCTGACCTGAAATCCCCCCTCCCAACAAGAGAGCCGCAGTGACGGCTAGAACAAGCGCAACGTAGAAAGTGAGCGTAGCGGTTTGAATATTTGATTGCGTTACCTGTTGGCTTTCCAACGCGGCTTCATCCACTTCTTGACTGAAACGCTCAAAAAAAGCCATGAGCTTATCGTAAGAATCAACAAACGCTTTAAATATCGGATAGGGGGCAGCATGATCGGCCGATGACTGCATCGCCTTTACGAAGGCTTTATTTTTGCTCTGGTAATCCTGAGTTAACCGTTC
The DNA here is from genome assembly GCF_002162375.1 of Oleiphilus messinensis. Lineage (GTDB taxonomy): Bacteria > Pseudomonadota > Gammaproteobacteria > Pseudomonadales > Oleiphilaceae > Oleiphilus > Oleiphilus messinensis. Next base: position 5,790,885 of record NZ_CP021425.1, read on the forward strand.
CAACTCATCAAATGTGCCCTTTGGCCCGGCATAGCTTTTTTCCAAATCATTCAGTAGATCCGGTGTAATTCGATGATTTTCATCAAGTTCAGCGATGAATCCCGGCACCTGGTCCTCAAATTTAAGCAAGTACACAATTTGCAAACCGCGGGAGCTCACCATAATTTCTATTTGAGATGCTTTAACCCGCTCGAATTTCTGTTGTGCCGTAAAATTTTCCTGATAAAAACGATTAAAGCTATCCGCTATTTCATCACCGGCATTACGAATAACAAACAATGATACGATGAAAATGACAGAGATCGTTGCAATGAGCAGCGTAAATTTGCCACGCATGGATAGCTTATTCATAGAGTACTCCTGAATAGGTATTCGGGTTTGCGTGAACTTAAGTATAGATGCCTCTGTATCATTTTGTGACATTACGTTCGATTTAAAAAAATCTAAAAAGACTACCTGCCAAATAAAAATATTCATTCCAAATACAGCTTCGCCTGTCGCACCGTGATCATGATTTGGTCCCATTCATCTTCCCCGATACCGGTATGAACCAATCGTGGACGGATACATTTCGTCACAGCCCCAATATCGGCCTGAGTACGCCCGTGGCGTTGATAGACCGTTGCTAACTCATCGGGTTTCACATCCGGGTTATTTCGGATCGATTGAATAACATCGTCTACACAGGCCTTTACGGCAGGATCAGATGCAAACAGTTTGCGAAAAAACGATAAGGCCATGCTACTCTCCTGTAGTGCTACTCTACTGTAGTGCTCCGCTCGTACTCATGTAGTACTCCTGAAGCAAAAAAATGATCAATGATTGTGCCTTGAATTCATGCCCAACGGGCACAATGATACGGGCATATCATCTACCTCAAGGATGTGCAAAATTTGAACCCTGCCCTCTACGTGTTGATCGTTTGCAGTGCCCTGCTGGCCTACTATTTAATCAGACGGTTTCGCTCTGAGCGATTCGAGCACAAGCCGTTTCCCATGGAGTGGGAACGCATTATCAATGCAAACGTACCGATCTACAAAAAACTCCCCGTTGCCTTGAAAGTACAACTCCGGCAACTCATTAAACGATTCATGCAAAAAAAACAGTTTCATGGGTGCGCGGGGTTGGTGATTACTGATGAAATAAGATTGACGATCGCCGCTGAGGCTTGTCTGTTATTACTGAATCGCCCCACAAATGAATACTATTACTTGCAGCATATCCTGGTCTATCCCGCAGCGTATGTCGCCAAACAAAAAGGCAGCAATGAGCATGGCATCGTCGAGGAACTGCAACGAAGCCTTGCTGGAGAGTCCTGGACTCAAGGAAAAGTGATACTCTCGTGGGATGATGTCATGAAAGGCTCCCGTAATTTTACGGATGGACACAATGTCGTATTGCACGAATTTGCCCACCAGCTCGATCAGGAATCCGGTAGTGCCAACGGTGCGCCCTTGCTGGGACCGAACTCAAGCTATCAAAGTTGGGCCCAGACCCTGTCCCACGAGTTCGAAAAGCTGAGACATGCCAGTGCCGGTGGCCTGCATACTGTGCTGGACTACTACGGCGCAACGAACCCGGCAGAGTTTTTTGCAGTCGCGACAGAAACGTTTTTCGAAAAACCTGATGCACTTAAACACAGACACCCAGCGTTATTTAACGAACTCAAGAAATTTTATGCTGTGGATCCAAGTGAGTGGCATCGCTAGAGGACATCAAGGACCTCCCACTCAATGGGGCCCGCTCCCAATGTGATTTGAAACTCATCTCCACACTCCAGTCCCAGTAGTTTCTGCCCCACCGGAGACGTCGCGGTTAATACCTGACATAGCTCTCCTTCTGCATCCACTTTAATTCCACCCCCTGCAGAACCAAGGAAGTAGAGCCGGGTTTCATCCGTATCCAGAGCCCCCACACGAATCATTGCACCAATAGCAATCGGTCGATCCGTAAAATCAGGGAATCGTGTATTTTCATAAGCCCCCAATGCCGACTTCAATTCAGCCACGCGCCGGGACAAACCATCAGCCAGATAACTGGCTTCCAGCGCAAAGGTATCGTATTTATTTTCAGGTACACTTTCTTCATGGGTTGCGGTATTGCGCGCTTCATTTGCCGCATCCGTAACAGTTTGCAATTCATTGCGCAGGTGCACAGCAATTTGGAGGATAATTGATTCTTTATTCATGGTTCCTGTTATTCATAACGCTTGTGATTCAGGGTAACCTGGAAACCGGTTCAGTTCGGATAAATTCATCAGTATAGCGGGCGATGATGCGGTCAATCACGCCTTCTTCACGTATTTTCCGTAGCGCAACATTCACCGTACCCAATAATTCAGGACGGGATTGATGTATCCGGACTCGCAGGTCAGAGCGATTAATGATTGGCCCTATTTCAATCAAGGGCCGGACGTCGCGCACAACCTCATGGGTTCGCACCATGTAGTTAAACTCATTAACATCAATTATGCCCGCATGGGCACGCTGAAATGCGATTTTCTGGATCTGCGAGACATTGTCTTTACTGTCACTCCGGGTGAAATACTCTGCTCCGACATAGCCGTACCCCAGAATGGTCGCAATTTTCTTATCCTTGAGGTCGTGAAGCGTCTGATAGGGGAAACGTTTACCTTTCGGAAAGATAAGAATCTCATTCACGGTGAGTACCGTATCGGACCACAGCGTAACAGCCTGATTGGCGGGACTCGGCCGCCAATCAGGATTCAGGCAACAGTCGAGCTGAATAAGTCCTGCTTGAAACTCCAGATCAGCACGCTTTACCGGTAAGAACGGTTTGACCGGAATGAACTCGGCCTCGATACGTGCATCAAGCTCCAGAATAACATCATGCAATATCCCGCTGGCGACACCATTCTGGATGATCCAGTACGGCTCCCAGGAAATTTCAGTGATCGAATAGCGAACATGGTCATCAGCTTGCACGCTCGTTGCAAGCGCCAAAAACAGCCATGCAAAACTAAAGTACGACTTGACTTTCACTTCTCAAAGCGCCCCATGATGATTGGATCTATCGTATATCAGAATAGTTCAGGATCGACCTTTAGACGATCCAACGGCAGGCGACAAAAATTGTCAGAAGTTGCCACAAAAACACTGACAACCAACATTTTTGCAAAATTTCCCGCCAGATTTCGCCCAATTCTACCGATCATACCTCAGGCTCGATTGGCAACGATTTACCAACAAGAAACCAGAAATACAGTACTAATCAACAATCTGACATTATCGTTCGATAGCCCAGGGTCGACTAACGATACTATGAGGAAGGATTATTAAAATATGAACACAATTGGCAATGATATTGCTCAAAGAATTCTGTAAACCAAAACTTGCCAAGATCAGTGCACGCACAATGGAGCAAAAGCACTGCAAAGTGAAAAGGTGTTTCCATGAATCAAATTTTCAACAAAGTACAAGGCTCACTCGCCAAAAGCCACACGCAAAAAGTAAACCCGAAATCAGCCAGCTCACGCACTGCAGCAAGCTGGGAAATGGATGCTTATGATGCACTACGGGTACCCATACTCGTGGAAGAGTCCAGCCAATCCGGCGGTGGCAGCGCTTCACGCAATTAAGCCACCATCGGCAAGGTTACAACCTATTGAGATAATGCCAAGCGTAATTTGCCTGTGCGAACCCGTTGCGGGTGATCTCCCACCGGAACACTGGCAATCTCTCTGGCTTCGGCAAAGGAAATCACAGAGACACGGTCTTGCTGGCTGACGGATACGTAACAGTATTTTCCATCTGCACTTTCTGTCGACCAATAAGGCTTCGACCCCAATGGATCATCCGAAAGCGTAACGATCTTGTAATCCAGCGACTCCCGATCAACGATCGCGGCATAACCCGACATGGTTCCAGCAGCACACAACATCGTTCCTTCATGGTTAATCGCCAGACCATGATGGGCCGAATTTAACTGGTAATCACCAAACCCCAGTCGTTGTATCTCATCCGGTATCGGCAAATCGACTCTACGCGTCACTTTGTCCAGTTCGAGGTCATATTCAAAAAAGCCATGGAAAAAGGAAACCTGCATGTAGGCGAACTTTTCGTCCGGTGAAATGGCCATCGGTCGAACCGCATGGTCAATCCATTCAATTCCGGCTTCCTCAAGCTTCTCCTGCATATTAATGCGCTTGAGCACTTCATAGGTTTGGGCATCAACCACCTGAACCCAGCGATCACCTTTCAACCAGTCCAGCCAGGGGGATGAAACGAACACTTTTCCGATACTGGCATGGTAAATTCGCTTGCCGTCTTTGGAATAAATATTCTCATGGGGCTGATCACCGGACTCGAATCCCCCGACAATCTCACCGGTTGCGGTGTCAATCGCATGAACTTTTCGGGCTGTTGACGCGGAAACCAGAAATATTTTGCCATCCGGGGAAATAGCCGAGTGATCTGCCCGAACCCCCTCGACCGGAGTACGCCATAAAATTTCACCGCTGTTCACGTCCAACGCGATCACATCAGCAAAACTCGGGCGGGAGATATAGAGATAGCGGCCATCCTTGGAGGTAAACATATCGTCGACCATCTGGTCATTGCCTTCTCCCACAACACTACGGATAAAAGAAGCCTGAATCCGACGGACAATACCGGAATAAATATCATCGAGACGGTCTTCTCGGTCTGGAACGGCGTTCAGGCGCTTGATGACCTGAAACGTTTCCGGATCAAAGATATCAATTGTGCCATCCCAATTATTTCCTACCACCACGACATCTCGCAGCGGTGTTTCCTGTGTTACTTCGACGGGGAACGGATTTTCAACAGGAGGCAACTCTGTCGTAGTCCTGCATCCAGAGAATACAGTGGAAACAGCCAGAAGCAGCAATGTGGCGCGGATTTTATTCATATTATCTCCGATGATTTATGTCATATATCAAACCGGCACTACTATATCAGCGCAGCAACGTGCCTTCTGTAACCTAAGTGACATTTACATGGTGGCAACCTGCTATTAACTATTACGCAAATACTGCCGTCACAATTAAATGGGCCTCGATTTTAAATATAGATATAAACGATTATAAAAATAGAATAAATAGATTTTAACTTTTACGTAAAAAATTTTATCTTGGGATCATTAAACAATTCAGCCAGAACAAATAACGATTAAAATGACAGGAGCAAGCTGACATGACCACGATTGATATTGGTATTAACCAAACCGACCGAACGAATATCGCCAATGGATTGAAGAAATTGTTGGCGGACACTTACACACTTTACTTGCAAACCCACAATTTTCATTGGAATGTCACCGGCCCACAATTTCGGGAACTGCACTTGATGTTTGAAGAGCATTACACGGAAATGGCTGTTGCCGTTGATGATATTGCCGAACGTATTCGAACATTGGATGTCGCTGCACCGGGCACATACAAAGCCCTGGCGGAGCTGACGTCAATCCGGGAGGTAGAGGGTGTGCCTGTGGCCAGCGATATGGTTGCGATACTGACGCAAAGTCACGAACAAGTGGTGAAAACCTGCCGCACCGTACTGGGAATCGCACAATCCGCACAGGATGAATCCTCCGCAGCGCTGATCTCGGACCGGATGCGGGTTCACGAAAAAACGGCCTGGATGTTACGCGCCATGCGGTGAAACCCTTGCAGTGAGACCCGGACAGATACCGCCTGGAACTCAAAGGGGAAATTTACTCCTGCTGATTCAACTGCTCGCGCTGTAACGGCGCGAGCGGTTTCAATCCTTCGGGGAATAATAGGGATCGAGCGCTACTGATTGAGGTTTTAGCACCGAATAAGGCGTAACTTACGCAACACTATTAAGGATTCAAATTTAGCGATTACCGGGAACTATATATAGCGTATTAAGTCCAATACACCAATCTAACCCCAGACTTTCAAACAGTGGGACATTCGTGACATGGACATTCGTCATTTACTCATCTCGACACTTTCCCTAATCCTTACATTGAATAACTGCATGGTATTCGCGGACAATAAAAAGTCCCCCGCTACAGTAGAGGCTTTGGTCATCTTCAAGTGTGGCACAGTGAACTCTCCTGACCGCTCACTTTGGTCTCCTGGAGTCGATGTAAATGTTAAGCATCAAATGGTTGCCAGCTGTTATCTGATTCGACATAAAGATGGAATGATGGTCTGGGATACCGGAATCCCTGAATTTGTAAAATCAAAGCCAGAAGGCGTAACGCTGGCCCAAGGTAAAATCAAATTGACTTTAGAGCAACCTTTTCCAGAAGCGCTCAAGTCGTTTGGTATAAAACCTGAAGAGATTGATTTCCTGGCCCTTTCACATATGCATGCCGACCATGCTGGAAATGCAAACGCGTTTGCAACGGCGACTTGGCTGGTTCAGGAGGCGGAATATGACGCCGCATTTGGCCCACTGGCGAAACAGCTAAATTTTAACCCGAAAACCTATGAAAAACTCTCTCACAGCAAAGTCATTAAATTGAATGGGCACCATGATGTTTTCAATGATGGCTCGGTCATTTTGATTCCTGCACCGGGGCACACACCGGGTCATCAAGTTCTCTTTGTCCGTCTGCCCTCCGGACCGGTCGTTCTATCAGGGGATTTATGGCACTTTCAATCCAACTGGAAGTTCAGCCGGGTTCCAGGTTTTAACTATGATCCAAAGCAAACTGCGGACAGTATGAAAGCGATTAATGCACTGCTCATCGCAACGGGAGCCAAACTTTATATACAGCATGATTTTGTTCAAAATTCTCAATTACCACATGCACCAGATATAATTCGTTAACAGGATCTAGCGAGGTATGCGCATTTGACAATGCCAACATTTAATGGCTTCTGCCACTTCCTGTCCCCATAGGCGATAAATCGGCAAACCGGGGTGAAAACCGTCTTCAGCCATCATTAATGGATCAAGCGGGAAGTCACCCGGCAGCAGGGTACAGGAGGGATTGTTGTTTACCAGTCTGGTGAGCCCTGCGTTAAACTGCTGAGCCCGACGCCCAAGCCACCAACGCAGCGGCTGCGGTAAGGCCGGAAAAGCGTGCATGGGCGGAACCGGTGCCAGTACGACATGACGAACGTTAAATGTGGTTTCAAGCGTTTCCAGAAGCGATTGTACCTGATCGAGCCAGGCTTGATCTGTAGCCCGACCCGTTACATCATTCACACCGACTGACAATACTGCCACATCAAAACGCTCCAGCATCGGGGACGCCAGCGTGCTGGACTCAAGGGAGTTTGTCTCAAGTGCGATAGACAGCATGGTTTGCACTTCCTCGGTATTCAATCCGGATCGCGCCAGTAACTGCCAACTCACACAGAAATCCGAACTTAGATTTCTGACCACATGACCACTCAACGCATCGTCCTGGCGTTGAACCCCCACTCCCGCGGCAGCAGAGTCACCCAAAATTAAAACCCGCAAGGGAGACCCCGTTCCAGCCTGCCCTGCTCTTGGGCCATCGGGCTCGGCGAGTTTCGGTGTTTTAATGCGTGTGTAGATACCTTGGCCCAATAAAACCGGACCCAGGACAGCCATCAACAGCGTGTTAATCATACTCAGTTCTACAAACTCACCTAGAATCGCTTGAACCCGGTAAAGGATCCAAGCTGTTTGCCCATATCAACGCAGTTCGATTACAACATGATCTCAATGTCGCCTGTGGGGAAGGCGACACAGGAGTATATCCAGCGGAACTGGCGATCCGATTGCCTCAAACGGGCTTCGGGAGGATTAAATACATCTCCTTTAACCAATTTCACCCGGCACAAACTACATTCACCCGAGCGACAGGCATTTTCTGCCGAGTAACCATTTCGTTCCAAGCTGTTCAGCAATGGTTCTCCGGCTTTTGCCTTGAATTGTCCGCGTCCTTGAACCGTAACGGTGATCTCGTCCTGCATGGCCACTGCACCCGGCCAATCCGGCAGCTGGTCTGGTGCTTTTGGTGGCCCGTTACATTCGATTCGAATTCGCCGCTTTGGCACGCCAAGTTCTGTTAACACAGCCAGGCAATGCTCGTTGAAGGGAGTCGGCCCACAAATGTAGTACATTTTACGGTTCAGATCAGTACCCAGCAACGCTCGGATCAATGGTGCCTGGAGTCGACCACGATGCCCACAGTAATCCTCAGGTGGTCTTGAGATCACTTCAGTCAAGGTGAATTGATCATGATGCACCGCCAGCTCGCCCAGTTCATCCTTATAAATTACATCATCAACATAGCTGTTACTGTATATCATATGGAATGAATGCGGCATGGATTGTTGCAAGATGTGCAGAATCATCGCTCTTGCCGGGGCGGAACCAGAGCCCCCAGCCAGGAACACAAGATCTTCGCCGTGGAAAACAGGGTTATGATGAAAGGTTCCCATAGGGCCCGTGCTTGAAAACGACTGCCCTACCGCCACTTTATCCAACAGAAATCCGGAAACAAATCCTTCACTGACCCGCTTGACGGTCAGGTCGTAATAGTGGCGCTGCTCCGGGGAGGAGGATATGGCGTAGGGTCTGGCCGTCTCAACACCATCGATGGTGACGAACAGATTGATGTATTGACCCGCCTGAAATGGCGGCAGGCTCCGGCCAGCACGATCCACCAGGCGAAACGTTTTCGTTGTCGCGGTTTCTTCAACAATATCCCGCACGATCAATTGCAAACGCTTCGGGTGCAGCTGAGCGATCGTGGCTGAAACATCGCCCTTCTGGTCAAGAAAGTCACTGCCCTTTTCTTCAAGACGGTCTTTGAGATCGACCGCGTCCTGATAACCCACAACAATGTTCAACGGTTCTGACGAATTCACAGTATCAGAAGAATTCAAAGTATTAGAAGAATTAAAAGTATCAGGCATACGCAACCTCCTCGGTTTTTAATTTTTTCAATACCGCTCGCGCAGTCGCTTCTCCAGCCATGTAGGTCGGTTGGAATCCGCCCACGGAGGTCCAGGAACCCGCCATATAAAGACCGGGTACGGCATCCAGTCGCTCACGCATTAAATTTGAATCCTGTGGCGTCTGCTGAAAGCCATAAATCGCACCATCCGGGGTATTCAGGTAGCGCATCATGGTCAAAGGCGTCGCCACTTCGACTTCTTCGATGTGATCCCGGATTTTGGGATACACCTTGGCAACCAGATCAATCAGCTTTTCGGCAAATGCGTATTTGGTCTCGGCATATTGCTCTGGGGGCACCGACTTCCATTTCTCACCGTATTGCAAGCAAACGAGAACCACCTGACTTTTCCCTTTCGGGGCGAAGTCCGAATCTTCCAGGTTATAGCAGGTCAACATACCGCCCAGAGGACTCTCCAGTGTCGACATGCGCTCAAAAATGGCATCCTCATCCAGACTTTCGTAGATAAAACTTGAAGCATCGGTAATACCCAGCTGTTCAGGGGTACAATCCAGCCCCATGTAGATAACAAACGCGGAAGTCCCCATACGACGAGACTTGAAGTCTTTGTGTACGGTAGCAGGGGGTGTTTCAATATCCAGTAGCTCATTGAAAGTCAGAATCGGGCTGGCATTCGAGACAACGGCTTCACAAGTCACCGTTTCACCGGATTCCAGCCGGACAGCATGAACCCGACCTCCAGAAGTCAGAATTTTCTCGGCACCACAGTTGAAGTGCACCGTACCGCCCGCCTCCAGAAATGACTCAAGCAAGGCATTGGACATGGCTTGAGACCCCCCCTTAATATGCCAGGGCTTGAAGGCCGCATAGGCGTATATCATTTGTGCCAGGTCTGGAAACTGCATAATACTTGGTGGAACCCCGCCATAGGTCCAGTACGGGGAGAGTATGTGTTTGAGCTTGTCATTACGGAAAAATTCATCGAGCACGACCTGCACTGACTTGAAACCATACTTCACAAAGTGGGGACACTGCGCCTTCAGGAGTGTTTCGCTTTTCATCTTGCGCGCCTGGGGGAGCCCCACATACGCTTCAATCGTAATTTTCTCGCACAGCTGCAGAAAAGATGCTATCGCCTCGGATTCCTCCGGGAACATATCCTGAAGCGTGTAACGCAATCCACTCCAGCTGGCCGGTAAGCTCACATCAATCTCACCCGGCACAATCATGCGGTACAGAGAGTGTTCCTGAACAAACTCAACTTTGTCCATCACACCCAGTTGATCGAAAATTTTGCGCATAATAAAGGGCCGCTCCTCGGTCCCCAGTCCGCTTAACTGATGCAGCGCAACCTCAAATTCAAACTCGCCACGAACAAACGAAGTGGCGCATCCCCCCGGAATATTGTGCCGCTCCAGCAGCAATGTTTTGCTACCACCACGCTGAAGTGCAGCGGCAGAAGCCAAACCGGCATTACCCGCGCCGATAACTACGGTATCAAAGTGTCTCATCAATTCCCCCTAATCTTATAAATGATAAGATTGGTTAAAAAAATGTTGTTGGTGTAATTCAGATATTCGTGACTGTATTGCTCACATAAAACCTTGCTTTTACGTTTTCGCTTTCTTAAGTGTTCTCATCTGATCGAGTTGTAGCCAGTCTAAGAACTCATCTTAACACTGTCAAGATAATCTTATCAGCGTTTAGTTAAAATGCTGTGATACACTTCCAGCGGTATTCATTGAGACCTTCAACGTTCAGTTATTTGACAGACACTATGACACAACAAAAAGCACGAACCCGAACCAAATACCATGTCGGTAATCTGGCACCACAACTACTGGCAGCGGCGCGGGAAATGCTGGAAGAGGTAGGACCGTTCAAGCTGTCACTGCGTGCAGTATCAGAACGGGTCGGTGTGAGTTCCGCAGCGGCTTATCACCACTATGCCAATCGAATCGAACTGATCAGCCACCTTGCTGCACAGGGGTTTCGGGAACTGGGCTACGCATTACAAACAAATGATGCAAGTCTGGCAGACCCAAGCGAAAAGCTGCGCCAGGCAAGTCTGACCTATTTTACTTTTGCCCGCACAAACCCGGCTTTATATCAACTGATGTTCGGCCCGGAATTCAGTAATGCTGATTTGATACCTGAACTGCAAATTGCCCGGGACGAATCTTTTGGTGAACTGCGCAAAATCATCGGCGCAATACTCCACGCAGCGCCCGATACACCCGAAGTCCGCCGTGCAGCGCTGGCGGGTTGGTCTTATACCCACGGTCTGGCATCACTTGTCATACACGGTGTGCTCAACTTCCCTGACGAGACCAGCACCGAGCGCTACGTTGATGTGACATTGAAGGGTTTTGAAGATTTGTTCAAAACCCACTTTCAAAATGTGAAATAAGCCTAGTTCGTCACGACGCGAACCGCTTTCTGGATCAGCACAACCCGACCATCTGCGGCTTCGAGTATATACCGAATACGGTATTCCCCTGCAGAATCCGGGGCCTGAAGCATCCCGGCCCCGGGTGCGGACGCGGTATAGAAATAGCTCAGCTCGCCAAAGGTCTCACCATATCCGGCAGGAACGAGATCGACATAGTCACCTTGAGCACTGGGGCCTGACCAGGTGACGGAGAATCGTTCTCCAACAGGAACTTCAGCGGGAAACTCAAGCGTTGCCGAGGCTTTTTCGACGGTAATCGACTCACTGGCCACAACCCTTCGCCCTGTCGCGCCTTCCATGACATACCGAACCTGATAATTTCCCGGCTTGCCTGGCACCTTCAGTGCCCCCTTTTCCGGTGCAGACCGGGTATAAAAGTAGCTCAGCTCCCCTGAAGTATCACTGTAACCTGCTGGTACCAGATCAATATAATCACCTTTTCCATCCGGCCCATTCCAGGAGACCTCTAAAGCTGCCCCCATTGAAACGGATTGTGCCAGCGTCAGCCGGGCTTCGACATCTTCAACCAGAATATCCTGCCTGGTTAACACTTCCCGTCCGTCACTGGCTTGCAAAATATAACGGACCGTATAATTTCCAGGCTTGGCGGGCGCGCGTAACGATCCGCTCTCCGGTGCCGATTTTGTATAAAAATAGCTGAGTTCACCGGCCGTATCCGTGTAGCCCTGCGGTACCAGATCAATATAATCCTGAGGTGCCCCCGGGCCCGTCCAATAAACAGGGAATTCTGCTCCCGCACGGATACGATCCTCAACCGCCAGTGAAGCTTTAGCCGCCAGAATAGTGATAGGTTCTGCAACCAGTCGCTTTCGACCATCAGGCGCTTCCATGATGTAACGAATATCATACTGTCCGGCACTTCTTGGTGCTTGCAGAGTCACACGGTCTTGAGACTCACGGTCATGACGTTCCACATAGGCATAGGCTAATTCACCTGCTGTTTCAGTCACACCAGAATCGACAAGATCAATGTAATCCCCTTTGCCGCCGGGTCCACGCCACTGTACCGCGAACATCGCTCCGGCATTGGCTTCTTTTGGTGCGATCAGGGCAACATCACTGTCCCGAACATGCAGAGCTTCTCGGGCTAAAACATGTTTTTTGTTTTTGCCTTGCCAAACATAGCGCAATTCATACTCGCCAGGGTCACCCGGCGCTTTAATCGTTCCGGGCTGACCACTTCTGACCCAGGCATATGAAAGCTCACCATAGGTTTCGCGATACCCCTTCGGCACAATATCCACATAATCCTGCTTGCCATCAGGGCCAGTCCAGCGCACATTGAATGCGGAACCGATAACGGGATCAGCTTCCGGCCCATTCAAGGTTGCGCTTGGGATTGTCTCGCTCTCAGGTTCGGGCTTTTCCTGTGCAACCCTGCGCAACGATTCGGCTAACCCTTGGCCATCCTCAGCTAGGAAAAACTGTCCTCCGGTCGCCTCCGCCACACAGGCCACCTGTTTTCCTTCCTCGGCATCGAGACCGAAACCGATGACATGGGCAGTAAAGTCGACTCCTTTTTGCTCCAGACTTCGTGCCACCGCGCAGGGATCTTTGCCGCAGGTCTCAACCCCGTCGGTTACCAGAATCACCGTGGCAGGACGTGTTTGACTTGCCAGTATGTCTGCCGCCTGGACAACGGCATAGGTCAATGGGGTTTTCCCCTTTGGACGAATTGCCTTCACAGCGGATACCACATTCCCGATCGCACCCTGCTCTGGTGCTAACAGTAATTCAATATCAGAACAATCACCTTTGTTCCGATGGCCATAGGCCATCAAGCCGATGGCGCGATCAACATCGAAAACCGCACTCACGTCATCAATTGTGCTTCTGGCGATCTCTATTTTACTGCGTCCCTCTATTTGCCCCCACATCGATCCGGAAGCATCCAGAACCAGTAACGTTTGTCCGGCATCACTCTCAGTGGCAAAAACGCTACTCGTCATTGATGCGAGCATCGTCCCCGCGACAACCGTTTTGAAGATCCGTTTTACGCCAAAATCGCTTCGCATGATTTATTAATCCTTGTCATCTGTTTAGCCGTATTGTCCGTTTATCCCTTGATTACATCCGCTCAGCACGATCTATTACTGTGCGCGTCCCCCTCTCGATAGCGACAAAGTTAACAACTCTCCCTCGTGAAAATCAATGCCAACCCGTTTCATGCCCTCCCCAATCCAGCGCGCTGCAACGTTGACTTTCACCATACAACACCATATACATATGCATCACATTTTGTTTATATGTTGCAATTAATGCTAAATTCGGAGCATCTCTCATGGCAAAAACACTTAATAAAAATACGGTTCAAGCTTATCGTGACTATGGCTTTTTCGGTCCCGACTCAGTGGTATGGAAAGTCTTTCAATACCGTTATCATAAACCTGCTTAAACCTACTCAAGGTTTAAACGAGCCTATCCCTACAGCGCAGGGTGCGCGGAAAGCAGTGGAGTGCTTTCCTGAATCAAGTCGGGACTCATGCCCGGTCTACCATCAAGGCGAGCCTCGACGGAGTAACTAACCCGATTCACACGACGAAAGTGACGCCAACCACTCAGAAAATCTAATGATTTTTCGAGTGGTTGGTACCAACGCTGAAGTTTGTGGTAATACTGATAATCCCCGAGCGCCATCCTTACAGGCGGATACTCGGTCTTAACGGTACCCTTCGCGTTAATACCAATGAGTTGTTTTGGCGGCTTTTCTTTAAAGCCATAATGCCGACGACCAATCACTAGCGCGGCTGCATGGTGATCTGAAAAACCGTGTCGATCACGATACTTCATCCGCCCCAGTAATGAGGTATAAGCCGGATTGACGTGATAAAGGCGTATGCCGCGTTTTATGCTTTGCGTTTCAATCAAGTCCTTGATCTTACCGTAAGCAAAGGCATTCAACATGCGGGCATACTGAGGATGATCCTGCTTTTGGTATTGCCATTTCTTTTGCTGAAAATCCAGCTTTTCGATCACCACCGCTTTACTGTGCTGTGCGGCAAAGTCCATCAGGTCTCGCACGGCATCCCCAATAATAGCTGCCCGTTGAGCATCATTCTTATAGTGTAACGGTAAGTCAAACGTTCGGTGTTGCAGTGGGTTACCGTTTCGATCCAGCTCGACGACCGCTAAGTGATCCGGGTTGACATCCACACCAATGACACCTTGATCAGCATCGATCCACTCTGCTTGCGCTGTTGGTCCTGCCACTTCCACGCTAACGAGTAACCGCCAACCTTTTTTGTCTCGCTTAAATCGAAAACTCAGGGGCTGCCCTTTGACTGATTTATCGTGTTTTTTAACCTGATTCTGCCAAACGGCTTGGGCAATCGCCGCCTTACCATGCTTGAATTGCAGGCGATCAATGTTAATGGTCGTGCCAAACGTGGCGCGTAATTGATGGGGCACCAAGAGTTTTAGTTGGTAAGCATCTTCTTGCTCACTGGGCGATAGCTGGGCATTTTGACAGCCCCAGGATTCATCATGAGAACCCACTAATAGAAATTCGCGGTGTCGTGCTTCGTGCCAGCGTTGTTTCCAGCCTTCAATGGCCGAACCCGTTTCTAACGCTTGACGCTCTTTCAGCAGCTTTCGACCACCAAAACAAATCGGTGTTTTGTTTTCCTGTTTTTCGGCCACCAAGGCGGACTGCTTTTGCTGCCAACGACGCAGTTTTACTTCTTTCTGTCGTAGCCTGTTGCGAAGTTGTTTTGCCTGTTGCGGGCAGCCTTTCTCTGCAACATGATCACAGCGCTTCTTTAGCTTGTTGAGCGTTTTCTCCAGCTGTTTGATTTTAACGTCCAGCGTCACCAATCGGTTGTTTCGATTGGTTTGGTAAGACTGGATTAAACCTTTAATGCTTTGCCGGACGCCTTGAAATACCCGGTAGCTGAAAGGCATCCCAATTTCATGCATAAACTGGGTACGATTCAATTGCTGGGCTTTAGGCTTTTGTAAGTTAGCAAACCAACGAAACTTCACTTGATTCCACAGCTCGGCATATTGGCACAATGCCGCATCCTGCTCATGAATCAAATCAAGCCGGGTTTCAAAGGTGAGTGTTTTCGTTGGCGTATCCACTAGGCGATGGCTCGTTGATTTTTACGACGATGGCCACCAGGCGTACGGAAATCTGAGAAAAATCGTGATTCTTTTTCCCAGCGACGAAGGGTGGAAACGGCCACCCCCAGCAGAAAAGCGGCAGCGCCTATCGATAGAAATTCAGCCATGATCATCACCTCCATCCATGAGAAAACAATACTGTACAAACTACTGTATATGAGTAGGTTTAGTCAAGTATTTCGTTAACTGTTAAAACCTTTTCGCCCTGCATTACGTTATCTGTTCCGCACCTCAACAATCGCAACTCTGCCAAAATGGATGCGACGCATGGGTGGCGTCAGACAAAATCAACTGGAAGATCTGGCCGCGATTACGATCATGCGCCTGGCACTGGGTGCGATTGCACAACTGCCCAACACACAGCAACTCAGTATCATTGAGTTGCTCTCACCCAGTACAGCTAAAATAATCGCCCCCATTTTACTGGACTTAACCCCTGATAATCCGAATACTGTGGCACCGAAAGCGGCGTGGAAAAAAGCAAAACTGCCAACGCCGAGAGAACAATACGCGAAAGATATTGCAGACCGTCCTGAAACGCCCGCGGATCACGCACCGAAAGACCCGGGCGCCGGGAGACTGCTGCAATTCAGGTAACGGAGTCAGCCCTAATTGTCTACAGTCGACTTGATCAACTTGTTACAGGAAGCCCGCAATACATCATTTGACGAGACCCAGAAGCGGATTCTGGATGCGGCATTGGAAGAAGCCGCCGCGCAAGGACTGCATGGTTTGACGATCGAAGGCGTAGCCCGTCGCTCACGCTTGAATCGTGCCACCATCTATCGTCAGGTGGGTAACCGGGACCAGTTGCAGACCGCACTGGCCATGCGCGAAGCCAAACATCTAATGGACAAACTATCCACAGCAGTCGCCGGGATATCAGACCCGGAAACGTTGTTGGTTGAGGGCTTCGTTGCAGCCATACGTTTCGCACGGGAGCATCCTGTCATTGCAAGAACGGTAAAATATGAGCCCGGTACACTCATTACCATCGCCCTTGCCAATGATGCGGCATTACTGCGTACTGGAGCCACCTTTATGGCAGACACCATTCGTTGGGCACAAGAGTATGGACAAGCTAAACATCTGGATGCCGATACCGCTGGAGATGTTGCGGCTCGACTCTTTTCATCCTTCGTACTGCTACCCGATGGCCACAATAACTTGCATGATGACGATACAACCCGGCAGTTTGCCACGACCACGCTGGTTCCGATGTTGCTCGGGAAAAATGGCCGGTAGACAACTCGAATAGGCCCGTAAAAACCTGACGGGTCGATAACATACTTTAATTTAACAGGAACGGAATACCATGCCGAAATGTAATCCTGCATCGCTGGAATTTCTGGAAACAGCCCCCTGCATTGAAATCAATACCGTAGATTTACCCGCAACACCGGAAGAAATTTTCGCGCTGTTCGAAGATGGAGACAGCTGGCCAAAATGGTATAAAGCCATCACAAAAGTTAAATGGACCAGCAGCAAGCCCTACGGAGTGGGAACCACTCGAACAGTGAATCTGGGTTTATTAAGTGTCGATGAATATTTCTTCGAATGGCAAACCAACCAGCGCTTCGCGTTTTATTTCACCGGGACCAATCTACCCTTCGTTAAAACGCTGGTTGAGGTTTATGATTTACAACCAGTGAATGCTGACACCACACGATTTACCTATACCGTCGCCTACGACCCGACATTTCCGTTGACCATATCGGGCCCCGTGGGACGCGCATTTCTGGCCAGAACGTTCAAAAAAGCCAGTCTGTCGCTACAAAAATACCTAAAACAACAACGCAACCTTAAGTAAGGCAACATCGGACCATTGTCACTTATCACAATAATGAGTCAAAACTGACCACAATCTGAATATCAGAACCTCAAGGAGACCACCTTATGACACTTTGTCCAATCGCAATGGCAGTAGGCTGCCCAAGCTGCCCGGCGTTCAAAATCTGCCCGGCCACAAAAATACTCGGCGACCAGAAAAACAATCAGACCGAGACCCCCTCACAACAGGAGAAACCCGCGAAAGACTAAATTCGCCAATCATTTTGCTGGCTAATGCGGTTGCAAAAAAATAACCATCACTATCATTAATTTGATATCCAACCGCATATCAACAGTTTAGCCTGTTGCATTTTTGCAACACATACAATATTTACGGCCATTTTTGACGATGAAAGATGGCTTTTTTAGCTAATTTTTCAGCATTACCACCCATTTCAGGCCATTTATTAGTCAATTTTTCTGGCACGCATCCTGCTCCTGCACTATTGAACCTAAAATTAAGGTCGTATCAAGGAGGCTACAATGATTTTTAGCAAACACAGCATGTCAGCGGTACTTTTATTCACCACTTTATCCGCTCCACTGAGTCTGAATGCCGCAGCGCAAACCGATGCGCAGGCTGAGCAAGGCCTGATTTCGGATGAAACCAAACAGGCATTTCAGGACGGCTGGCGTGAAGGGCGGCTGGAAGCAACCTATTTGTTGAATACACACCTTGATGGTTTCAGCCTGGACGTGGAGATCGAGGACAAAACCGCCATTCTTTCCGGTGACGTTTCCTCCGAAATCGAAAAGGAACTGGCAGAAGAAATCGCTCAGGGAATGGATGGCATTGAGAATGTCGAGAATCAAATCAAGGTAACTCAGGTTACAGCTTCCGAATCGGCGCGTACTGAAACGGAAAAAAGCTTCCTGGGCACACTCGAAGATGCATCCATAACGGCATCAATCAAAACCAAGCTATTGCGCAGCAATTCCATAAAAGCGATGGATGTCAATGTAGACACCGATGCTGCAACGGTAACGCTGGAAGGCGAAGTTGAATCGGAAATACAGAAAGAACTTGCCGGGCGTATTGCCGCGAATACCCAGGGCGTAAATCGGGTGCAGAACCAACTGGTGGTTCACCAATCAGAGCAAATGATTAACTAGTACGTAACACAATCCGGCACCTCATGAAAAGCTCACTTTCACGGGGTGCTCAAAAAACCGGAGTCAATCATGAACACCGAATCCGAACCCAAACACAGCATTCAGCAAATTGATGCCGGAGATCTGACGCTACCGGGTGATAACGGTGTCAACGATCTCAATGTACCGACACTGGATTCCTGGTACATACGCAAAGGTAGCTTACATGGTTTTGTATACAACCATCCAAGTATCGCCAATGGCAGCTTTATTCATACAAATACCGTTGTTTGCAACTCTCAGCACTTCGCGCTAACCCAATCGATGAGCTTGTATCGTCTGGGATCACAGGCAAATTCAGCGCCTTGCTAAAATGTACGCACTATAAATATGCGTTCAATATCAGCCCAATACAGCCTACCTACTATGGATTAGGCTGTATCCCCCTTTTGCTCTTTTTTCCCCATCCAACCTTCCTACAGTTGTAATCGATAATATTTATCATTACATTTAATGTTTTTCTTAATAAGTGCTTTTAAGTCCCTGACATTCAGAACAATAACCGGGGCACAAAAAAGCCAGGAGATTCCCTGATCTTTCACGTTCAGGTGTTTCAATGCAGTAACACTGGAGAAAACATGGAACCACAGGAAATTGCCAACCAGCTTCGCTGTCCGAATGGTGCAGAAGCCAAAGAAGTCGCCCAGCAGATGAATAAAGCGAATCAATCCACCAATCACCTGTGTATCGATTTATTACAACTGTCAGACCAAGACAAGGTTCTGGAAATAGGCCCCGGAAATGGCGCATTTGCAGCCCGTATTGTGAATGCCGCGCAAGACATTCACTACACCGGGGTGGATTGGTCAGCCGATATGGTGTCTGAAGCCAAACTAAAAAATGAACAATTGCTTACCCAGAATCAGGCACAATTCTATCAAGGTAACTCAAATAACTTGCCCTTCAAGGCACAACAATTTGACAAGGTATTTTGTGTCCACACCCTGTATTTCTGGGAACGGCCATTGGAACATCTCAATGAATTAAAGCGGGTTATCAAACCAACCGGACGCTTCTGTATTGGCTTCGGTGATCGGACCTTTATGCAAGAACTCTCCTTCACCCCTTATGGTTTCTCGTTGTATGGCGCAGAGGATGTAACGGAACTGCTCCGTTCCGCGGGTTTCAATCCGATTGATATTCAACAGCATGTGGAGACCGGGGTCAGCAATACCGGAGAGAATGTGGAAAAGGTGATGAATATTGTTGTCTGCACACCTCGCTAGCCCCGAACAGAAGGTAAAACACACGGGGCACGAGCGAGATGTACAATACAACAAAGGCAGGTAAAATCAGCGCCTAGGCAACATCTGCAGCTTGCATTAAGGGGGTTTCGGTTTCAGGGCGCTGGCCTCCATTTCCCGTTGCCGTAACACCATGGGGTTGCTGACCCACAAACTCTTCACGGGTGAAAACATCCACTTCTATCGCTCTCAGGCATGCTTCCTGACAGCTTTTCAACAACGCATATTCTGCAGCACTGATCACGCCCAAGGCACAGGCCTGTTCAGCCACAGCATCCACCTTGCCCCGTACCAGTCGTGCACTTTTTTGCGCATCCTTAATTTTCACCCGAACGGGCTCTGCTTCGTGATAAAGCTGAAACGCATTGAACAGACGTCCCAAGCCAACTTCCGTGTCTTTGGGCAAATACATGCCCTCGTAGAGGCGCAGGAACTGCGCATCATAACGCTGTAACGGCTGTGCTGCGGCATTGGCCTGCTGATCGGTAGGCATCTTCGCCAACGGATTAACACCAATCCCGATGCGTCCAACTGTCCGGAAAAACCACCCCAGGGCCCCATCAAAATTCTCGTACAGGCCTTCATAAGCATGTTGAATCTGGGCGAGGGCATATTGAACGCCATAATCGACCAGCACCCGGTCTTCCTGGCGACGACCTTCTGCCTCATACCGTCGTAGTGTTGCAGTGGCAATATACAACCAGGCGACAATATCGGCATAGCGTCCAGTTAGATTACCCCGCGCCTTCAATTTGCCACCAATGAAAAACATCGCCAGATTTGTCATCAAACCAAATCGACGTGCGGCCCATCCCAGCCGACGGTAGTAATGCCGTGTATCAGATGCCACCGAACGGGGTGCTTTTACCCCCAGATAACCTCGGGTAAGACCCGCGATAAACGTCAACAAAATACCAAGGGAAAATTGCTTCAACCATCCCAATAGCGAACGCTTGAATGCGTCTGTGTCGTTTTTCTCGACCGCCTCTACCACATGATAAGCATGGGGATGACAACGGGTAGCCCCCTGACCGAATATCATCAGCGTCCGACTCATGATATTGGCCCCTTCAACGGTAATCGCCACCGGTGCGGAACAATAACCCCGGCCCAGAATATTATTGGGCCCCTGCATCACTGCAGAACCGGCCATAATATCCATAGCATCGGTACCCACCTCACGGGCACATTCCGTGGAATAGACCTTCATAATCGCAGAGGTCACGGGAGGCTGCACACCATGATCAACAGCAGAACAACCAAATACCCGTGCTGCTTCGAACATATAACTCAACGACGCCATTTTACCGACTTTGGTTTCAACGCCTTCCATCCGGCCAATGGGGATGCCGAACTGATGCCGCACCATGGAATACGCTCCCGTAGCGGCTGCAGCGACGCGCATCGCGCTGATTCCAGTTGCCGGAAGGGATACCATTCGACCTCCAGCCAGAGACTCCATTAACATCCGCCAGCCCTGGCCGACATAGTCCTGTCCTCCTAGAACCTGCTCCACCGGAACCACCACATCACGCCCGACAATAGGCCCATTAGCGAAAAACTCACCAATAGGTTCATGGTGATCACCAATATGTAAACCGGGAAGTCCCTTCTCCAATAACACAACAGTAATGCCGGCATCCTCGCCTTTACCCAGTAGATTATCCGGATCGTGCAAACGCACAGCGAGGGATATCAGGTTCGCGATCGGGGCTAACGTAATGTAGCGTTTCCGAAAATTCATTCGAATTTGAATACTGTCATCGTCCGCACGGAACACTTCCCCTTCTGCTTTAATCGAGGCTGCATCCGAGCCAGCGGTGGGTTCCGTCAAACCAAAACAGGGAATGTATTCTCCGTTGGCGAGCTTCGGTAAGTAATGCGCTTTTTGCGCCTCGGTCCCGTAATGGCCCAGTAACTCAGCAGCCCCGAGAGAATTCGGTATCACCACCAGAGAACTCAACACACCGGAATGGGGTGTTATTTTCGCCATCACCGCTGACTTGCCCTGGGTCGAAAACGGCTTACCGCCATACTTTTCGTCAATTTGCAGTGCGAAAAAGCCATTGTCCGCCATAAAATGCATAATCTCGTCGGGTACAATACGCGTACGCTGCATTTTGTAGGCGTCAGCCATGTCGAGGAGCTGTTCGCAGGGGCCATCCAGAAACGCCTGTTCATGGGCCGGTAATTTGTCGTAAGGCTCTTTGATAATTGAATCGAAATCGACGGCACCGGAGAAAAACTGGCCATCAATCCAGACATCGCCAGCTTCGAGTGCCTGACGCTCCGTATCGGAAATTTGCGGGAGGATATTGTTGTCCCGCATCCAATTCATGAGTGAAGCAAACATAATCAGCTCTCCATACTATCGAGCGGGGTAAAAGGTTTGTTTCTTGGCCGCCATATCACGGATGATTGGTGCCGGCTCAAAACGCTTGCCATAGGTCGCCGCAAGCTGCTCCAAGCGAGTAAGCGTCTTATCCAGACCTAAGGTGTCCATATAACGGAATGGCCCACCCAAAAATGGCGGAAAGCCCAAACCAAAAATGGCACCAATATCACCGTGCATAGGCTGCTGTAAAATACCTTCTTGAAGGCAGAATGCCGCCTCGTTTATCAGCATCCAGTTACAGCGCTCCGCCGCTTCCTGCAATTCTGCCGCAGTGTTATTTTTTCGGGATGCCGAAACGCCCATCACGTTGTAAACTGCATCATTGACCGGTTTGCCCTTATGTTCGGGTCCGTACAGATAGAACCCCTTGCCTGCCTTGCGACCGAGGAAACCATTCTCGATCATCAGATTCGCCGCTTCCGGGGAAGCCATACGCTCACCAAAAGCTGCTTCCAGTATCGGCCCGACTTTGGTACCCACATCAATCCCCACTTCATCCAGCAGGGTAATAGGTCCTACCGGGTAACCCAGTTGCATCAGGGCTTTATCCAGGTCTTTAGGGCCAAAACCTTCCAGCAGTAACCGGCTGGCTTCATTCAAGTAAGGCGCCAGAATCCGGGTGGTATAAAAGCCCGGACCATCTTTAACCACAATCACGGTTTTGCCTTGCGCCTTGCCGAACTCAACACAGGCTGCGGTAACTTCCGGCGCGGTTTGCTCGTGGGTAATAATCTCCAATAGGGGCATTTTTTCTACGGGTGAAAAGTAGTGCATACCAATTACGTTTTCCGGACGGGCTGCCGCTTTGGCAATATCGCTAATGGGAATGGACGAGGTATTGGATGCAAAAATGGTCTGTTGATGACCGTGGGACTCGGTATCCTTCAGCATCTGGTGTTTCAAGGCCAGATCTTCAAATACCGCCTCGATCACCAGATCGGCATGGGCAAAACCACGGTAATCTTCGGTCACGGTCATTTGGGCTTGTTTCGCCTGGGCATCGAATGCCGTCATCGCCCCCAGTTTCACCCGTTTGTCATAGAACTTGCGGACATAACTCACGCCATGGGACAACCCCTTCGCATCACGATCCTTAAGACGCACCGGTAATCCGGTTTTACTCACCGTGTTCAATGCAATACCCGCCCCCATCAACCCGGCACCCAAAACCGCAATTTGTTTAACCGGACGGGGTACCACCCTGTCATCCCCCACGAAGGTCTCTTTTTTGAGTTCATTGGTCGCATGGAAGATGTTACGCAGCTGACCGGAAACCGCACTCATGGCCAATTCACCAAACGCCATCGCTTCCGCTTCATAACCTGCCGCGAGACCGGATCGATAACCGGCGGCTACGGCCCGAATAATTTTCTCGGGGGCGGGATAGTTGCCCAGGGTTTTCCCCGCGGCTTTTTTCCCCGCCTGATCAAACAGGACTTTACGCCCCATGGCATTTTTTTCCAGTGCCAGGGCCATTAGATCGTCTGTAGATACAGGAATGGAAAAGCCGCCGTTGACCACTTTGCGTTTGCCTCGGGGTTTCGCCATCGCAACGGCTTTAACCAGAAGCGCCTCGGGTTCGACCACTGCATCGACCAAGCCCATGCCCAGTGCTTGTTTGGCCTTAAGCTGGCGCCCGGTGAGCATCATATCCAACGCTTTGGCTATGCCTACTAATCGAGGCAATCTCTGCGTGCCGCCGCCTGCGGGCAATAAACCCAGCATCACTTCAGGCAAGCCCAAAACCGTCGACGAGTTGGATGTCGCGATTCGGTAATGACAGGCCATCGCCAATTCCAAGCCGCCGCCCAAGCAAGCGCCATCTATGGCCGCAACAACGGGGATCTGCAAGTCTTCCAAACGCTGGAAAGTTTTCTGGCACAGTCTTGAAAGGTCGGATACTTCGTCTGCCGATTGAGCATGATCAAACAAATTAATATCGGCACCCGCAACAAAAGAGCCGGGTTTAGTCGAAATCAAAACCAGCCCTTGCAAACCGGTTTGCGCTTGCAGCTCACTGAACAGCACTTCAAATTCATCTGCAAATTCAGCTTTAAGGGTATTTTGGGCATCACCGGGCACGTTGATTTCAATGACACCAATCGCATCTTCCCGGAGTTTCAGGGAAAACGCGCTATTGGGTAACTCTACTTTTGCATTCATAACCTTATTCCTAAATTGGATTCCAGCACGCTTATTCCGACTCCAGTACCATTGCCGCTCCAATACCGCCTGCCGCGCAGGCCGTGGTCAGGCCCAGCCCGCCACCGCGGCGTTTCAACTCATGGAGCGCCTGGCTGATCACCCGTGCGCCGGTCGCGCCAAATGGATGCCCAAACGCAATTGAACCGCCATTCACATTCAGAATATCCCGGTTGATCTCACCCAGAGACTGCTTTCTCCCCAAAACATTCTGGGCATAGTCATTTGATTCCAGTCCCCGAATGTTACAGGCCACCTGGCCCGCAAATGCTTCATGCATATCAATCGTAATCAAATCAGACAACGCCACACCGGCGCGATCCATTGCCACTGGGGTGGCAGCCACCGGTCCCATCAACAAATCATCCTTCGGTGTTTTCGCTGCAAATGCATAGCTGCGAATAAAACCAAGGGGCTCAAGACCCAGCGTTTCCGCCTGCTTTTCACTCATCAGCAACAATGCCCCGGCACCATCCGTCAACGGACTGGCATTACCGGCGGTTACGGTACCGGTCGTGCGGTCATAACAAGGTTTCAGGCGATCATAGCCGGGTCTTTCGGAATTCATACGGATCAAATTATCTTCTTTGAGGGGGGTAGAACCGGCATCCAGAAACGCCGTCATCACTTGCTTGTCCATATAACCGTTGCGCCAGGCTGCTGCGGCATTGCTGTGGGAGGCATGGGCCAGATCATCCTGCTCACTGCGACTGACGGACCATTTTTTCACCATTTTTTCACAGCTCTCGCCCATGGTTTCCCCCACCGAGTACTCCGTAATCGATGGTGCAAGGGGTAAAATATCCTTTGGCTTCAAGCGTGCCAACAGCTTCAAACGCTCGGCAGTGGTTTTCGCAAAATTGATATCCCGCATTACGGCAGAAAATTTGGTCGACATGGGCAACCGTGCACTGGTGGTAGAATCTGTCCCACCGGCTATCACAATCCCTGCCGTACCCGCCAGAATGCTTTCCGTAGCACTGGCTACGGTCTGAAAACTGGTTGCGCAGGCGCGAGTGATCGAATACGCATCCACATCCTCCATCCCGCATGCCAGCGCCACTTCGCGGGCAATAAACGGGGCCTCAGGAATCATAACCGTCATACCAAACACAAGCTGGTCAACATCAGAGGGTTTTAAACTGTTTCGAGCAAGCAGCTCGGAAACCACCATCGAACCTAAATCAATCGCATTTAAATCACGATAATGGGTCGCTATACGCGCAAACGGTGTTCGCAATCCATCCACAACAGCAACACGCCCGTTTTTATTCGCGAGTTTAATCGGCTTAACCATAGCATCCCTATATTCAATAAATTCTGTAATATTTTAACCATGAGTGTAATTCAAATTACACTCATGGTACGCATGTACAACTAAATGTAAGCTAGTAAAATAGACTATTCAGGTCAAGAATAATATATTAAGCAAAATCAGGAATTGCATAAGTGTAATCCATATTACACACCAGGTAATTTAGGGAGCATTATGATGCCAACGGAAAAAAAGAACATTTTGATACCCATATCCGAACAGAATCCGAAGGTTCGTGAGCGTATCGAACAGGCGGCAATCGAAGTACTGTCACAAAAAGAATTTCATCGGGTTACGCTGTCCGAGATTGCCAATCAGGCTGGTGCGTCATTGCAAACGCTGTACAAATATTACGGCACCAAAGAAGCCATTCGCGACGCCTGTGTCCAATCCAGCCTCAGCAAGCTCGCCGTACGCATGTTTGATCACTTGCAGGCAATCGAAACCTACAAAGACAAATTGAGAAAGGTATTTTGGGTGGTGCTGGAGTTCTGTGAGTCAGAACGACAAGTAACACATATGATGATTAATTCAGTCTATCCCGGAAACTGGGGCTCCGATGTTACCGACAGCCAGAAACAGCTCACCAATACATTTTTAACGGTTTTAAGGGAAGGCCGGGAACTGGGTATATTAACGGACAAAGTCAGCGAATTGCTCTTGCTCGATTATATTTATGGTGTCTTGTTGCGCGTATGCCAAATGTACGCCGTGCGCGGTGCCCAGGAATCCATCGTGGCCCAAGCCCCGGAACTGTTCGAAATGCTCTGGCGCTCTCTGGCCAAGCACCCGGATGAATAACCCGAACAGGACTCGAATCAACAGTGAACATCGACCTAATTGAGTACGACGATCGCTATGTAGAATCCGCCATCACAATGTGGCGCGCCAGCAAACACCATGCGCTGGGCATTGCAGATCAGCACGATTTAGACAGCTACCGTTATTTTTTAACTGAAATTCTGGTACCCGATTTCACTGTGCAATTCGCACGGGAAACCTCGACCGGACAAATCATCGGTATCTTCGTATTCAATGCCACCGAAATCAACCAACTTTACATCCACCCCGACTACCAACGCCAGAGAATCGGCAGCCAGTTTATTCAACGGGCAAAAGACCTGTGCACCACCACACTGGAACTCAACACCTTCGAACAAAACCTGAATGCCCGACACTTCTACGAAAAACACGGTTTTGAAATTATCGGAGGAGATTCAAAGAATGAAGAAGGCTTGCCTGATTTGAGGTATCGGTGGGGGTGAGAGAGAATGAGCTGACTTGACTCACAATGCTTATTTAATAATAAGTCGTTACACTACTCAGTTAACAGACGATTCAATCGCTCCAAGCTAGCTTCCGAATCTTCGAGTAACCGCCTAATCATCTGGCGGACGACCACTACTCAACATTTTCTCAAATACCCGGTATGCATCGGTTTTGCTATCGTATGCTCGCTTTGTCTTTTCATCGTTCACCCAAGCAAGCACGATGATTCTGGATTCAGAGTGGTACCGGAAAAAAGGCGATATTGTTGAAAAAATTTAACCCTCAGCCAATGCTTATGGTCATCGCCGAGAGTTGATTCTTGTCTGTATTCCTGGAGTGTAGGATCATTCGGAATAATTTGAAACGCGAGTTTATGAATCGCCGCGAGTCGTTTAGTTACATTTTACTTGTGAAAGTTTATCGAATCTTTTGCTTTTAATACTTCGACTTTTTGAGCCAGGACTTCATATTCATCCAGAAACAACGGATGGGCATAGATCGACCATCCGGTAATGGAGAGCGCTTTACTTTTCGACAAGCTCAATCGTCCTCATCAGAAAGCGGATCATCTAAATCAGCATTAATATCCCCAACCAAGTCTTGAACACGCTCCACAAGCTCGGCACTTACTGCCTTAATATTCTGCGGATTTTTCTGAATATCATCAGCGATAAACTGGAGGAAAGCATCTAACACAGGATCATCTTGATTTAAATCCGCACGAGAAAGAATCACATTACCATCCTGTTGAATGGTGTATCGGATCTTATCGCGCTTGTTCAATCCCAACGCCTTTCGCACCGGATCAGGTACAGTCGTTTGATAACGATCCGTCAGAGTAGACTCGCTCACAAACAAAGAATCAGCCATGATACATCTCCGGCAAATGGACACAAAACCAAAGTAATGCACTTGCATTACCTTGTCAATAATTCAACATTATCCCTCACTCGCTAAGGGAGATATAATTATCTAAAAAATATTGCTGCTTGAAATGGGGGGATTACAAACACTCTTCACGCCCTCGCCAACGAATTCTTGTCAGATCCATCTTTGCTTCATTAATTAGCCTATGCTGACGTGGTCAACCAAATCTGACCAACCCAGTTAAGCTGCTTTCGAAATCTTTTTCATATTGGATTCAAATTGATTTGGGCTTTGATAATCCAAGTAGGAATGTAGCCGACTGCTGTTGTAAAACATCGCGATGTAATTTAATACGTCCTGCTGTGCTTCATACCTTGTCTGAGAGCTCCTACAGTGGACTCGCTCCTGCTTTAAACTTCCGAAGAAACTCTCTTAAACAACCAAAGATTAGGGCTCTTGGTTGATCTCGAGCCCTGCCAAGCAAAAGGCTTTCACCTCCAATCCCCTACCAGTTTAGCTCGGCAATTAGGTGTCTAGATTATCGGAAATTTTCTAGATTTGATTTGATTTGATTTGATTTGATTTGATTTGATTTGATTTGATTTGATTTGATTTGATTTGATTTGATTTGATTTGATTTGAATTATGCACTTGAAATACCTTATCGTTCACCAATTTTGCCCGGTTGCCTCGCCCACGCTGCTGTACGACAAATTGTATCGAATCCCTAAGCCGGACCTTATCACCCTCGTAGTCTCGGCCAATGCAAAAGCTTTCTGAAAATCCACTAATTGATTCCCCGAGTGTATCCACAATTATTTCTAGATCGGCGTAATCCTCTTCGTCTAGTCTCAACATATTGGTTAAAATCGCGCAATCAATGAACGTTCCTTCTAACCAGCTTGATTCTGAGGAATAGCCCGCCATCCAGGCCATATTGGTTCCTTCTAGATATACTTGCATGGCAATTGTATTCTCTCCAACGAAACAAGAACCTAACATCAAACCGGTAATATTGTGGTCCTTAGACTTTTCACCAACCATGAACATTAAGTCTGAAATTGGTACTGCGTTATTGATCTTCTTTTTATATCCATGAGCAGCGATGTAAACAATTGTATTTTTGAACTTCTGTTTACATAAGCATTCAAGAGCTTTTTTAAAACTATTCTTATCATAGAAGTTAGCATGATAGACTTCCGTATCACCCGCAAACTTCCCGATGCCATCGGTAAAATGTCTGACGCTAACTCGGTTTGAATCACAAGAATCGAGCTCCCATGGGGCCTCTAAAACAAGTATTGCACGATTAGAACTATGATTTCTCAAAACATATCCTCATTGGTTAAAAGTGTCCATTACGCCAAACAATAACTATAGAGAATGCCGATAATGCCCCAACGTTTTCAAACCTTCGCATTAATTTCACCCCTTAACAATTGACCATAATCTAACCATCTGCAAGTTATTTATCTCGTTATTTTTTACTCATCCGATCAATCGCTCTATTTCCGAGCTTATACAGCAGTCTAAAACTATTCGAGCACGTACCCATATTGCCTTTCAGGCAACAAGCCCCCCCCCATAAACTTGATACTTTCTAGATATTGCAGACCAAGCAATACCGCTGTCACTGGCCTTAAACTGTTTCTTTCCTCAAACTCAAAATTTAGCACCCCCACACTCGAAACCTTAAAAATAATCTTCTGTTTAATCTGAGTATCCTGCAATTTCTGAACTAAATCACGCGGTGTATTAATTCACCACTCAGCAACGACGCACTCCCCCTTATCCTCGTTCTCCCCAATTTAGCCATTGATCTTAAGACCATTTTCCTATGGTTGAATCAAACGGGGCTTTAACAGTTAACAGAATACTTGACTAAACCCACTAATACACAGTAGTTTATACAGCATTATTTTCTCACGGATGACGGTGATGATTATGGCTAAATTTCTATCGATAGGCGCTGCCGCTTTTCTGCTGGGTGTGGCCGCCTCCCCCCATCGTCGTAAAAATCAACGAGCCATCGCCTAGTGGATACGCCAACGAAAACACTCACGTTTGAAACCCGGCTTGATTTGATTCATGAGCAGGATGCGGCATTGTGTCAATATGCCGAGCTGTGGAATCAAGTAAAGTTTCGTTGGTTTGCTAACTTACAAAAGCCTAAAGCCCAGCAATTGAATCGTACCCAGTTTATGCATGAAATGGGGATGCCGTTCAGCTATCGGGTATTTCAAGGCGTCCAGCAAAGCATTAAAGGCTTAATCCAGTCTTACCAAACCAATCGAAACAACCGACTTGTTACGCTGGACGTTAAAATCAAACAGCTGGAGAAGACGCTCAACAAGCTAAATAAGCGCTGTGATCATGTTGCAGAGAAAGGCTGCCCGCAACAGGCGAAACAACTTCGCAACAGGTTACGACAGAAGGAAGTTAAACTGCGTCGTTGGCAGCAAAAGCAGTCCGCCTTGGTGGCCGAAAAACAGGAAAATAAAACCCCCATTTGTTTCGGCGGTCGAAAGCTGCTGAAAGAGCGTCAAGCGTTAGAAACAGGTTCGGCCATTGAAGGCTGGAAACAACGCTGGCACGAAGCACGACACCGTGAATTTCTCTTGGTGGGTTCTCATGATGAATCCTGGGGCTGTCAAAATGCCCAGCTCTCGCCCAGTGAGCAAGACGATGCTTACCAGCTAAAACTCTTGGTGCCCCATCAATTACGCGCCACGTTCGGCACGACCATTAACATTGATTGCCTGAAATTCAAGCATGGTAAGGCGGCTATTGCCCAAGCCGTCTGGCAGAATCAGGTTAAAAAACTCGATAAATCAATCAAAGGGCAACCCCTGAGTTTTCGATTTAAGCGAGACAAAAAAGGTTGGCGGTTACTCGTTAGCGTGGAAGTGGCAGGACCAACAGAGCAAGCAGAGTGGATCGATGATGATCAAGGTGTCATCGGTGTAGATGTCAACCCGGACCACTTAGCGGTCGTCGAGCTGGATCGAAACGGTAACCCACTGCAACACCGAACGTTTGACTTACCGTTACACTATAAGAATGATGCTCAACGGGCAGCCATTATTGGGGATGCCGTACGCGACCTGATGGACTTTGCCGCACAGCAAAGTAAAGCAGTGGTGATTGAAAAGCTGGATTTTCAGCAAAAGAAACGGCAATACCAAAAGCATGATCATCCTCAGTATGCCCGCATCTTGAATGCCTTTGCTTACGGTAAGATCAAGGACTTGATTGAAACGCAAAGCATTAAACGCGGCATACACCTTTATCACGTCAATCCGGCTTATACCTCATTACTGGGGCGGATGAAGTATCGCGATCGACACGGTTTCTCAGATCACCATGCGGCCGCGTTAGTGATTGGTCGTCGGCATTATGGCTTTAAAGAAAAGCCGCCAAAACAACTCATTGGTATTAACGCGAAGGGTACCGTTAAGACCGAGCATCCGCCTGTAAGGATGGCGCTCGGGGATTATCAGTATTACCACAAACTTCAGCATTGGTACCGACCACTCGAAAAATCATTAGATTTTCTGAGTGGCTGGCGTCACTTTCGTCGTGTGAATCGGGTTAGTTACTCCGTCGAGGCTCGCCTTGACGGTAGACCGGGCATGAGTCCCGACTTGATTCAGGAAAGCACTCCACTGCTTTCCGCGCACCCTGCGCTGTAGGGATAAGCTCGTTTAAACCTTGAGTAGGTTTAAGCAGGTTTATGTAAACGGTGAGACTTATTCGCGCTGTTGCCGACTTGCATCAGCGCTGTCCATGGCCGGTATCGTAAAAGGCGATACGGTTGCGGCGATGTTGCCGAATATTCCGGCGATGGTGGAGGCTCATTTTGGTGTACCGATGTGCGGGGCTGTGTTGAACACGTTGAATACCCGTCTTGATCCCGATGCCATTGCCTATATGCTCGAGTTCGCGGAGGCCAAGGCGATACTGGTGGACCGGGAGTTTTCGGAAACGCTTCAGGCAGCACTTGATAAAGTTACAATCAAGCCTCTTGTCATTAATGTTGAGGATGAGGAGTACGACGGCCCAGGATTCGAGATTGGTGAGGTTCGGTATAAATCATTTATTACGGATGGCAATCCTGACTACGACTGGCAGTTGCACGATGACAAGTGGGACGCTATTTGTCTGAATTACACCTACGGTACGACGGGGAAAATACAGAAATTCGCACTCCGGCAACAAGCTCAGGCCTAGGGCGATTGAAATTTTGAAAAGGGGAACGTACCAGAGGGTTCACCAGACATCCGATCCTTCGGACTGTCTGGTGAGATGGGAGACGGTACTAATCAGGCAGCCGCAGTATTGGTGCCTTTTACCTTGGACTTAACTTTATTACGAACGCGTTTCCAAGGGTTGGAGAATTCTTCAATACCTTCCAGGAAGTGGCTGTTGTCATGATCCCAAGGATGGAAGCCAGGCTTGAAGTAGCTGAACCATGGCAGAACCATTTTGCGCAGGAAGCCCACTTCACCAAAACCAATGCGCCAGAACTCTTTCCAGCCTTTAAGATCAGTCAGTTTCTTCTCATCCCGCATGAAACCGATGTAATGAGGAATAACCATCGCCCAGAATATGGTTGTAGCCAACAGCAAAGCACTGGTTCGCTCTGCATAAGCAACCGGGCCAGTGCCTGCAACGGCTTCGTACACATCAAACGGAACACCTTTGTGTTCGGTTTCTTCCAGAGCATGCCATTTCCACAGTGCAGAAAAGTGTTCTTCTGCTTTCTCAACCATGAATGGCTCGTTAAGCAGGCCATCGGCCATAATAGCGGTTAAATGCTCCAGTGCAATTGTCACGGCCAGACTGGACGAATGTGGAAAATACTTGAAAACCATGTTCAGCAATGATGTAACGCGTTGCTCAAAACGCTCCGCTGCCGGTACACGCTTGAACATCAGGTTATTGTAATCATCATGCTCTCGACCATGCATTACTTCCTGGCCGATAAAAGCAGTTGCTGCTTTTCTCAATTCTGGATCATCAATCTTATCACGGTAATGACGCACGGTATCGATGAAGAAACGCTCTCCCACAGGGATAACCAAAGACATTGTATTCATCAAGTGAGTAAAATGTACTCCACCATTCAACCAATCGTGGATACGACCTTCAGGCAGGTTAAACTTCATATCACGACGAATTGGCAATACTTGTTTCTTTTGCGCCATTACGAACTCCTAAACTGAATTATTATTCATGGAACAGGCCGCAATGTGCCATCAATCAATGTAATAGTCAAGACGAATTAGCAAATCAATAATGTATTTAACATTGTTCAACAATTGCACACACTTGGTTCACAATAAGGACCTGAAACAAATCACAGAACAATTTTTGTCAGTAAAACAGACACTTTTGTCAGAACGCCTACACGTTTCAGGTGGCTTTTATGCAGGCTTAAAGCACTGAATTCGGGGTTTGAGCAGGCGGGCCCGGATACAGCGGCCGGGTATTATCATAGCCAGAGCATCAACCGGTTAGACTGTCAGTCTGGAGTGATTGCGTACGTTAATGGGGGCACAGGAACAAACTTGAGTTCCTTGGCCAGAACATGCTGTAATGCCCAACCACCGTTTTTAACAATTCGATTGAACCGCAGAGATTGAAATTTTGAACCGATCCGAGAAGAACAATAACAGCACCACACCCCGGACAACACGCCAAGAGACGAGCGCTAAACTCATTCCGGACCGTTCCAGCCATTTTCATACCTTCTGTGATGACGCGCTGGGTGATCACGATGCTGTCGCACTCGTCGGGTTATTGAAAAAAGGGGAGGTTTCCAGACGAGAACTGGCCGATGCCGCTATCGCACGCGCGGAACAGGCTGAACCCAAAATCAGTGCCATCGAGCTACCCACTTTTGCAATCGCCCAGCGAAACGCAGACCGGATCAAGCCCGGGTTCTTTAACGGCATTCCCAGTTTTCTCAAAGATAACCGGCCTATGGCCGGTTTGCCAACCCGACATGGCTCGGCAGCTTTGCCCGGTCGACTTGAAAAGAAAAACGACCCTTATACTGACCAGTATCTAAAACTTGGCTTTAACATTCTCGGCAAGAGCACCCTGCCCGAGTTCGGTTTTAACGCCACAACGGAACCGACCTATCGCCCACCGACCCGGAATCCGTGGAATATGCAATATTCGAGCGGTGCTTCTTCGGGCGGTTCTGCGGCATTGGTCGCCTCAGGTGTCGTACCGATTGCCCATGCCAACGATGGCGGAGGCTCGATTCGCATCCCTGCGGCCTGTTGTGGCCTGGTCGGGCTCAAACCGACGCGAGGTCGCCATATTGATTCCTTGCAGGCAAAGGCGTTGCCAAT
This sequence comes from Oleiphilus messinensis, assembly GCF_002162375.1. GTDB lineage: Bacteria > Pseudomonadota > Gammaproteobacteria > Pseudomonadales > Oleiphilaceae > Oleiphilus > Oleiphilus messinensis. Next base: position 5,824,969 of record NZ_CP021425.1, read on the forward strand.
CAACATTGTCAGTGAAGGGGTTGTCACCCGGAGCGTCCGGGATACGGCCTATTTCCATGCGGAAATGGAAAAGCACTACAGCAATCGCAAACTCCCGGAAATCGGACTGGTTACCCGTCCGAATAAACAGCGGTTGCGCATTGCCTTCGCCATTGACTCAATTACCGGCCACGCGACAGATCAAGCCACACGGGCCACCGTTGAACAAACCGCCAGACTGCTTGAAGATCTTGGCCATCGCGTGAGCGAAATTCCAATCCCGATCAAGGCATCTTTTATTGAGGATTTTACGCTTTACTGGTCCTTCCTGGCCTTTTTGACCCACCTCAGTGGCAAGCTTATTTTCGACCCTCAATTTGACCCGATGCACATGGATGATCTAAGCAAAGGTCTCGTGAACCGGTACAAGAAAAACGTACTCAAGACCCCATTTTTTCTTAACCGGCTACGCAAAACCCGCGTAGCGTATCAGCAGCTTTTCAAACAATACGATCTGGTGTTAACACCCGTACTGGCGCACACAACAGCACCACTGGGACACATCAGTCCGGATGTCCCTTTCGATGAGCTCATGTCCCGCTTAACCCACTACGTCGGTTTTACGCCACTCGCAAATGTTTCCGGCGCACCCGCGATATCTCTGCCGATGGGTCACAATACAGAAAATCTGCCGATCTCGGTTCAGTTTCTGGCCAACATGGGTATGGATAAAACGCTGCTTGAGATCGCGTACGAATTGGAAGAGGCCCAACCCTGGCGACTGATTCATGCTCCGGCCCGGGCATAGACAGAGAGATTTAAAAAGCACTTAGTACCCGGGCTATCTTATCCACGCCCGCCACAATTTGCTCAGGCGTGCTGTTGGCAAATCCCAACACCATGCCTGATGTGGGTTTTTCCTGCCAAAAATACTGACTCAATGGCGACACACCGATGCCCGCTGACCGCAGCTGTGTTGCCAGGCGCTGGTCATTAATACGTCGATGTAATTCGATCACCACATGCATTCCGGCCTGGGACGCTCTGACCCGACCCCATTTGACCAGTTTCGCTTCGCAGCATGCGGTCATCACCCGCCAACGCTCACCATAGGTCACCCGCATTTTCTTCAAGTGGCTGTCAAAGAATCCTTCATTCAGAAAATCTGCCGTAATCGCCTGGGTCTGTGCAGGTGATTCGCCACTGGTTTCATTTTTCGCAACCGTGAACGAAGTCACCAGATGCTCCGGCAAAACCAGATACCCCAGTCGCAGAGCGGGAAAAAGCGTTTTACTGAATGATCCCAGATAAATGACTTGCTCGTGCTGACACAACCCCTGTAATGAGGCTATCGGGCGATGATTAAAGTGGTATTCGCTGTCATAGTCATCTTCAATCATCCAGCAGCCTACCTGCTCAGCCCAATCGAGTAGCTCCATACGCCGGGACAAGGGCATGGCGGCCCCGAGCGGATATTGATGGGCCGGGGTCGTATACAAAAATGTCGGACGGAAATCCGGTGCCGAAAAACGCTGCCAAAGCGCTTCAACCGACAGCCCCTGATCATCAACGGGTACTCCCTGCACGTCCAGCCCGGCTGCGACAAAGGCTCTGCGAGCGCCCACATAGCCCGGGTCTTCGATACCAACGGTTTGACCCGGGTCGGCCAAAACACGGGCGCATAAATCCAGCGCCTGTTGTGCACCATGGGTGATAACGACTTGATCCGGTGTGCATCGGACGGCACGGGAGCGCGCGAGATAAGCCGCAACGGCTTTTCGGAGTGGCGCATACCCGGCAATATCACTATACCCGAGTAAATCACAATCCCGCAGCTCACGCTGACGGGTACTCAAACGTCGCCAGATATCATTGGGAAAGAGATCAAGGGCGGGAACCCCCGGAGTGAAGCTGCCATTTCCCGGCGGGAAGCGCCTGCCCTGTCGCAACAACGATTGACCATAGGTCGAAACGGAACCGGAAAATGCCCGTTTGCTTGATGACGTATCCAGCTTGCCATCAACTTCCCGGTAGACATCCGGTAAATCTTCGCATACCCAGGTGCCCGCCCCTTGCTGACTTTTCAGATACCCCTCGGCAATTAGTTGATCCACTGCAGCGGTAACGGTATTGCGAGAGACGCCCAAAAGCTGGGAAATCTTGCGGCTGGCAGGGAGACGGGTACCGGCAACCCACTGACCACTGAGAATGCGTTCCCGAATCTCCTGATACAGCTGCATGAAAAGAGGCACGGATTGCCCATCCTGCAGCTGGATGTCCGACAGTGTCGCGACTGGCTTCATAATTGGCCCTGTGATGATTATCAAATTGGCCCTTATTGTGGGGCCAAAGTGGACTTAGTATAGCGCTTGACACGATTTCTTCGACCCCAAAAATCCTGATATCGGCAATTAACACCAGACAGTTCGTCAGAGGAGATAAACACGGTATGGATAATACACTCACAGTAACGCCCAAAACCCGGGTAAAGCGAGCCCCCAAACGGGCGGTATACGAGCGCGATGCATTATATGCGATATTTGATGCAGCCATCGTCGCCCATGTTGGCTTCCAGATTGAGGGCCAACCATTTGTGATACCGACCCTGTGTTGGCGCGCGGGGAACAGCCTGTACATTCACGGTGCAGGTAGCAGCCGGATGTTGAAACACCTCGATTCAGGGGCTCCGGTTTGTGTGACGGCCACACATCTGGATGGGTTGATCCTGGCTAAATCGGCCTTTCACCACAGTGCCAATTATCGCTCGGCCTGTGTTTTCGGCGCTTTTACTCGCGTAATCGACGAGCTGGAGTGGATCGAATCCTTCCGGATATTCACGGAGCAGATTGCACCGGGAAGATGGGACCACATCCGCCCGCCTTCTGCCAAGGAAACCAAGGCGACTCATGTTTACAAGCTGTCGCTCGACGAAGCCAGTGTAAAAGTGCGTACCGGGCCACCCAACGATGATCCGGAAGATCAAGCACGACCGGTATGGTCTGGGGAAATCCCGGTTCGCCAGGTATTCGGTCCCATGCAGCCAGACCAATACGCCGAAGGTATCGCTGAGCCGGATTACAGCGAGGCATATGGCCGTCGGTGGATCGCACCGGCTAGCAACGAGAGAACCACTGAATAGGTGCAGCTTCGGGCGTCATCCACTACAATAACGGCTTTTTGAGCGTGGTGATGACAAACGAGAAAGCCCCCCTGAAGGTTCTGGTGATTGGCTGGGTCTGGCCAGAACCAAAGTCCTCCGCAGCAGGCAGCCATATGCTGTCATTGCTGCGCCTGTTCATTCACTCCGGATATCACGTCACCTTTGCCTCTGCGGCGCAAACCACTCCGCTTATGGCAGACTTACAGGAAGAGGGAGTTGTGAGTCAGCCTATTGCCCTGAACGACTCCAGTTTTGACGATTTTGTTCTTGGGTTGAACCCGGAAATCGTGCTTTTTGACCGTTTCATGATGGAAGAGCAATATGGCTGGCGCGTTGAGAAGTGCTGCCCACAGGCACTCAGGATACTGGATACAGAAGACTTACAATTTCTTCGACAAGCACGCCACGACGCCCACAAAGCCAATACCGTCGACATCGACGCCTATTTGCACTCAGACCTGGCCAAACGGGAAATTGCAGCAATTTACCGCTCAGATATATCGCTGATCATTTCCGAAGCCGAAATGAGCTTGCTAACCCGGCATTTTAGGGTGCCCTCATCACAATTGCACTACTTTCCTTTCGTCTTGCACGCAGCCGATATTCCCGAACTTTTCATACCGTTTTCAGAACGACAGCATTGTGTCAGCATCGGCAATTTTCGCCACGCCCCAAATTGGGATTCAGTGTTAAGGCTCAGCCGTCTATGGCCCCAAATTCGCCGCCGCCTGCCCAACGCCGAGTTACACATCTATGGTGCTTATATGCCACCCAAGGCCATGCAGTTGCACAAGCCTGAGACCGGTTTTCAAGTCCGGGGCTGGGCTGAAGATGCGAGAGAAACGCTCTCTCAAGCTCGCTTGTGCCTCGCGCCACTGCAGTTCGGTGCCGGTCAGAAGGGCAAACTGCTGGATGCCATGGTCGCCGGCACACCGTCCATTACCAGTGCGATCGGCGCGGAGGGGATGTGTGATTCATTTCCTTGGCCAGGGGCGATCGGGAATGATGACGAATCATTTATTGCGCACACGATTGAGCTATACCAATCACCGGCGCTTTGGCAGGCAGCACAGGACAACATCGAGCCCATACTGAATAACCTGTATCTGGCGAACCACAGAGAGCATTATCTGATGAACCGGATACAGAGTTTGATCCTGGGTCTGGATCAACATCGACACCGACATTTTATGGGGGCACTGCTACGCCACCACAGCCTGAAGAGCACCCAGTATATGTCGCAATGGATCGAAGCCAAGAACAGACTCGCCAAAGATGATGAATCGTGCTGATCAGGCCTGAAAGCGCTCAGTGCTATTCTTCAGATTCTGATTTGAACAGACAGCTTTTCGAATATTCCAGTGCCTCATTCGCGGTCCAATCTCCCTTTGCTTTCTCCTTCATATCCTCACACCAACCGGCACTGCCCACCTCCGGGGTACACCCGGCGATCCCCAATACCAGACTTAAACACATTGCTGACATAAATTTCTGATTCATCGACCACTCCATCTGTACTGATATGAAAAGAAAACACCTGACCCGTTTAATGTTACGAAAGTGAAAAAGCCAAAGTGATAACCCTGTTCAGCAGTAAATCATAATTTGTTGAAAAAAACAGCCGTGCATAATGCTAAATCCCCAAGTATGATCAGGTTACACGAGACTTATGTAGCGGAATCCTCTATTTCCAGAAATTTTGCATGGATATGGGATACAGTCCGCTGGACTAAGAGAATTCGTGTAGTCTATTCTTACAGAAATCTGACCCCCAGAGACGCACAAGGAGCAAAGCATGGTTACGCTGGATGATCAGGCCCGCGTACTCATTGTGGATGATGACCGGATTAGCATTAGTGTGCTGAATGACATTCTGAAACAAGACTATCGCATTAAAGTTGCTATTAACGGTGCTCAAGCTCTGGAACGGATCACAACGCCGCCCAAACCGGATATGGTACTTCTCGATGTTATTTTGCCTGATATCAATGGCTTTGATATCTGCAGACAACTGAAATCCAACCCTGCGACCGCTGACATTCCGATTATATTCATTACCTCCAAGGATTCTGAACTGGATGAAGTCCGTGGCCTTGAAATTGGCGCTGAAGACTTTATCCCGAAGCCGATTCGGCCTGCCATTGTTAAAGCCAGAGTCAAACACCATATGACGCTGCTGCGGCAGAAACGGCGGCTGGAGGAAATGAACCGCGAAATTCTGGAACTCTCCCGCACAGATGAATTAACCAAATTATCCAATCGACGCATGTTCGATGAGTTTTTCCAACAGGAATGGGTGCGCTCACAGCGCTCGGAGACACCACTGGGCCTGCTGCTGATCGACATCGATCATTTCAAAGGTTACAACGATCATTTTGGCCATGCTGCGGGTGACCGCTGTCTGCAAAAGGTTGCTAACCTGATTTCATATCAAGTGCGCAGACCTCCTGATCTGGCAGCCCGCTACGGTGGCGAAGAATTTGTCTGCGTTCTTCCTGATACACCGCTTGAAGGCGTAAAAAAAGTCGGTGAAGCCATACTCAATACGATTCGTGAAGCGGCCATCCCCCACCCGAACAGTAAATGCGCTGAAATCACCACACTCAGCCTGGGTGGCACCTCCTTTCTGCCGAAACGTCACGAAGTCGCCCAGCACATGTTTGAGTACGTTGATCAACTGCTTTATCAAGCCAAATCCCGGGGGCGTAACAGAATGGTCATTGAACCCTTCTCAAGCAACACTTCAGAGCCCCCCCTCTCAGACGCAACGCAACCCGGCGTTCAAAAATAAGAAGCAGTGGAGACACGCCAATTGATCAGTCGCCTGCTGAACAAAACCAATTCACTCTCAACACAAATTCTGCTGGTGGTGTTCTCGATTTACACCATTCTGGTTTTGGTGATGACCGGCTTGCAAATGACCATTGAATACCAGCATGAAAAAGAAACGGTCCTCAATGAACTCAAACAGATTCAGGCGAGCTTCGAATTAGGCTTTTCCCGCGCTCTCTGGGAGTTCAATATTCCACAAATCGAGTCACTGGTAAAAGGGGTATACAGCATACCGATCGTCGTCGGTGTCCAGGTGCGGGATCAACGTGAAGACATTCTTCAAGAAGTGGGTGCCGCAATCTCCAACATGGAGATCAAAACCAAACAAGGTGAGTTAATTGAGTCTACTGACACGGTTGAAGGCCTGTTCTGGAAGCACCATTCCGTCACATGGGAACGCAACTCCGAACACTTCAGGGTGGGCACCATAACACTTTATTCAAGCTCTTCAATTGTACTGCAAAGGGTTATTTTCGGTTTCGTTCTAATCATATTCTCGTCGATATTTCAGTTCGTTATTTTCTATATTGTGTTCTTGAAAGTCTTCAACCATATGCTGAAGCGCCCGCTGAATGAACTGACCAATATTACCCAACAGATCAATCTCGACAACCTTGAGGACGTGCACCCCAACCTGCTGACCCGAGTGCACACGTATGGTCAAAACGAACTGACCATACTGCAGGATGCACTCCATGAGATGACACACAAATTGCTCAGTTCAAGGGAAGAACGTCACCGCCTGTTTCGCGATCAGCGGGAGTACCTGGAAAGAGAGGTTCAAAAGCGGACTCAGAAAATCCAGCATGGCGAAAATGCACTACGCGAGAGTGAAGCCCGTCTAAGAGCGTTAATCGAAACCACCCGGGCAGTGCCCTTTAGTTTTGACTTGCGCACCGACAGGTTTACCTATATTGGCTCTCAAATTGAATCCCTGACCGGCTTTCCAGCACAAAGCTGGACAGATTCGCACTCCTGGAGCAACCGGATACACCCGGAAGAGCGTGAAATCGTGATGCAACAGCGCTTGAACACCGCACAGCGTCAGCAGGACTTTCAACTGGAATACCGGATGCTGACGCACAGTGGCAACATAATCTGGATTCGGGAATTAATCGCAGTAAAACATGAACAAGGCGACGCCCACACGCTGTATGGCTTTATGTTTAACATCGACACAGAGAAAGCAAAAGAAGATGAATTGAATATTGCCAGAGAAACAGCGGAAGAAGCGAGTCGGGCCAAGAGTGAATTTCTGGCCAATATGAGCCACGAAATACGCACCCCGTTAAACCCGATTATTGCGCTCGCGCGGCTTGCCCTGAAAACAGACCTGAGTCCCCAGCAGCGAGACTACATTGAAAAAATCAGCACATCGTCCCGGTCTCTATTGCGGATAATCAATGACATACTCGACTTCTCCAAAGTGGAAGCCGGGAAACTCGAACTGGAGGCGATCCCCTTTCAACTCAGCCACGTTCTCGAACCACTCAAGAGTGTCTATCAGGTTCGTGCGGAAGAGAAAAACCTGACCTTTTTGATAGATCTGGATCATGATGTCCCCCCGCTTCTACTCGGAGATCCACTGCGTCTGGAGCAGGTTCTATCCAATCTGGTGAGCAACGCCATTAAGTTTACGGAAACCGGTACAATCACAGTATCCATTGAACCCGATACAACATCATTAACGACAGAGCCAGGCCAGCATTTGCTTCGTTTTACCATAACCGATACGGGTATCGGGATGACTGAGGCTCAAAAAGCAAATCTGTTTCAGGAATTTACGCAAGCAGATTCTTCAACCACTCGCCGCTTTGGCGGGACCGGCCTTGGCCTGTCTATCTGCCAACGTCTGGTTCGTTTGATGGGCGGTCAAATAGAAGCCGAGAGCAAACCCGGCGAAGGAAGTCAGTTCAGCTTTAATGCTGCATTCGGCATTCCGCTTGAGGGCGCATCCCACCTTGGCAGTCAGAGTACGCATCACGTCCTTGATGAACCCGAACCGGCTTGGAATGCCTATTTTAAACCCGCTCGAATTCTCGTCGTGGAAGACAATGAAACCAATCAGCAAGTTGCCCAGGAAGTATTACAGCGCGTTGGCCTGGAAGTACGCATCGCCGTCAACGGTATTGATGCCGTAAAAAAAGTCTATGATGAGCATTTCGACCTTGTGCTCATGGATATCCAGATGCCGGAAATGGATGGCTACCAAACAACACGGGAGATTCGACAGTTCTCCCGCTTCAAATCCTTGCCGATTATTGCCATGACCGCTCACGCCATGCGCAGTGATCAGGAGAAATGTCTGGCTGCGGGGATGAATGACCATATCTCTAAACCCATTGATCCCGATGCACTTTACCAAGTGCTGGCGCAATGGCTGGCGCTTGATGATTCCCGCTCGATATCCGAATCAGCCAACTCCCCCGCGATCCCACTGGAATTTCCCGCTCACTTTACACCGGGTCTCGATATCAAGCTGGGTTTGGCCAAAATTCACAACAACGGGTATTTATACCGAAAATTGATCGCCGAGTTTCTGGAGGAGCACAAACAAACTGCCGATAAACTCACCGATCTACTAAAACAGGAAGACCACGAGAAGGCCACAGCAATGGTTCATAAAATCCGCGGTGCAGCCGGTAATCTGGGGGCGACAAAGGTATTCGAAAGCGCAACGGAACTGGAAGCTGTGCTGATCGCAGGGGATGATCCTGAACCCGCGGCGTTTGCCTTTTGCGAAGCCTTGACCACCGTTCTGGTCAGCGCATCACTGCTGCTTGATGAAACTGAAAACAGTGCACAGCAAAAAACACAGGATACTCCACTCTCACAGCCTGAAATTGGCCAACTGCTGACACTCTTACACGAACTATCCCAACACATTAAAGACGCAAGCCCGCAAGGAGTGGATCTCATCCCGAAAATCCGCCTCGCGTTCCGGGGCCATTGCCATAGCCTGCTGGATGAACTCGAACGGCACCTGGATAACTTTGAGTTCGAAACCGCAACAGAAGACTTACATGAACTGTCTAAAGCCCTGGATAAAATGGTGGCACAACCCGTTAGGCACTGACCGTAAGCGCTGGGTGGCGGGAATTGGCAATAGCGCTACTCGATAAAAAACTTGTATAACAAAATCAACGCCAGTGTGACCCAGCTGGCAACAAACACAATATAGTTAATTTTGTGCTTGAGTTGCGTCGCTTCCGACTCCTGAGGCTGGTTTTGCTCTACGCCGCTGCGGGAAACATTTCTTGACCCGCACGCTGGGCAGGCACCATTGGGAAATTGTTTGCCCTGATAACTGCAATCGCCACACTGATAACTCATTACCGATCCACTTTTCCTTATCAACACTCAAAATCAGTATAGGCACGGATAAGCCGGAACGAAATGAAACCACCACTTACAAAATTGGGTTTGTTATGCAGTGCTCATTTGGTTACAATTTCGCCGCTTTTTTTGCTCTGGTTTTACGTTCCAGCCCGCAATAGGAAATGATTATGTCCCAGGAAAATACAACACAGATGCCTTTTGTCGTTTGTGCGCTCTATAAATTTGTCCATCTCGAAAACTTTGAAGCTCTGCGTGAACCGCTGTTCCTGACCATGGAAGAGCTCGGGATCAAAGGCACCCTGCTCCTCGCTAACGAAGGGATAAATGGCACCGTTGCCGGATCTCGCTCCAGCGTTGATGCCTTGTTGCACTGGTTGCAACAGGATGAACGCTTGAATCCGATCAGCTATAAAGAGTCGTTCTCGGAAGAGCAGCCATTCAATCGCACCAAAGTGAAATTGAAAAAAGAAATTGTCACCCTCGGCGTTGAAGGTATCGATCCCCGTAAAGTCGTCGGTACTTACGTCAGTCCTCGGGATTGGAATAATTTAATTTCCGACCCTGATGTTGTTGTCGTGGACACTCGCAACGATTACGAAGTCGAGATCGGCACCTTCAAAAATGCAATCAACCCGAAAACGGAAACATTCAGGGAATTTCCGGATTATGTGAAGCAAAACCTGAGTCCCGAGAAGCACAAAAAAGTTGCCATGTTTTGTACCGGCGGTATCCGTTGTGAAAAATCCACGGCCTACCTCAAAGAGCAAGGTTTCGACGAGGTATACCATCTTGAAGGCGGTATCCTGAAATATCTGGAAGAGGTTCCGGCTGAAGAAAGCCTTTGGGAAGGTGAATGCTTCGTATTCGACGGCCGCATTGCAGTGAATCATCAGCTGGAAAAAGGGATTTACGACCAATGCAACGCCTGCCGATTACCCATTCTGGAAGCCGATAAACAAAGTGAACATTATGAAGAAGGCGTAAGTTGTCCACGTTGTTTCGGCAAACACAGTGACCAGCAAATCGCACGCTTCCGCGAGCGCCAGAAACAAGTTCAACTCGCAACGAAGCGTGGGGAACAACATGTTGGCTCAGAAGTGGCCAAGGTTATTGAGCAGCGCCGTATTCAAAAGAAACAGGACAAGCAGCGCCAGCAAGAACACGTCGATTCGTGACTTCACGCTGGCATGCTTGATTGAACACTCGGTGTAGAGCATCAGGTTTCGAAACGTTTTGCAAACAGCCATTTATGCAAAGCGCGTTTTTTGAAAACAGAGTGTGAAAGTTCGATTACTCGGCACGATCAACATTGGACAACGGGATTGTGATGAACGGCAAGCCAAGTGCGTCGGTTTTCACGACGGCTTGCAGCGTTTTTCCACGCTCCTGTTGTCCTGCTTTACCAAGGAAGTAATACAGCTCCGAAATGCCATGAAATTTCTCAAGGGTAATCACGTTCAAATAGGTATTTTCCCCTAACCCCGGGATGTAGCTCAATGGCAAGGTGATACCGAAATTATCCAGATCGGTCGCCAGGGAAGTATAGAAAACCGTTAACACTTGATCTGCTTGCTCAGCCGTATCAACCACCTCAACCCCAAAACGATTCTGTAACTCAAACGCCATACGCTGATCTGCGTAGGTTTTGATATCCTTACTGGCAAAAAAATGAGATTGAACCGCAACCTTCTGATAACGCAATGTTTCAAAATCAGATGCAGGTAACCCGGTTATCAAGTCATCCACACTGTGTGCAACCAATCGTTGTGCCGTTGACCCTGTTAACGAGCCTTGCAACTCCCGCGTAGAACACCCATTCAATACCAGCGCAGCAAATGCCACCGCCATTACAAACCGCAATCTCATGCAAACATTCCTTTTGATAACTTTAATTCGGAAGCATAAAACATCGTTGATTTGATTGCCATGATCACGGTCTGAATTGGCCGTGCATTCTGAAAATCAAACTCAGGTAGATCGTAATATTCGACTAAGCACTCAACATCACCAACTGTGCAGGCATCTGACACCAACTCTGGAAACACCTATTCTGGACATAAATCATTACCTCAAAGGTAATCGCCTTCTTTATGGGGAGCGAGCATACTTGAGTTCAACTACAGCACATGACGTGGTCTAATAGATTTGTACACACCAGTTAAGAGATAATCCTCAAAACTGGAGTGAAAAATGGCTGTAAGAAAGAAGTACTCAAAAGAATTTAAATTAGATGCGATTAGCTTGGTAATAGATCAAGGCTATTCGAAGGCAGAAGCGGCAAGAAATCTTGGCATTAATCCAAATGTGCTTGGACGTTGGATTAAAGAGCATGAAAATGATGACGGTCATGCGTTTCGTGGAAATGGAAAACTGACGCCTGAGCAGGAAGAGCTTCGTCGTTTGCGAGAAGAAAACAAACGACTAAAGATGGAGCGCGATATATTAAAAAAAGCGGCCACCTTTTTTGCCACGGAAGCAAAGTAAAATACGCTTTCATCACCCAGCATAAAAAGGTGTGGCCCGTTGGCATTATGTGCCAGCAATTGGGTGTAACGCGCTCAGGCTATTACAGCTATTTACAGCGTCAAGACAATAAACCTGATGATCCGACTCATTCGGAGATGATTGAGTGGATACAAGATATAGCCAAATCAAGTGATGATACCTATGGCTATCGCAGGATGAAAACAGCATTAAATGTTTTGGGTTACCCGGTTGGCCGGAACAAAACCAGAAAACTGATGAAAGAAGCGGGAATAAAAGTCAAACACAAGAAGAAATACAAAGTAACGACAAACAGCAACCATAAGCAGCCGGTTTTCGATAATCTTCTCGATCGTGAGTTTGCTGTTGAGCAGCCTGACCAGGTCTATGCGTCCGATATCACATACGTCTGGACACAGGAAGGTTGGTTGTATTTAGCGGTAGTGATAGATCTTTACTCTAGAAAAGTAGTTGGATGGAATATGAGCTCACGCATGAAAGCGCAAATGGTTTGTGATGCGCTCAAAATGGCAGTTTGGCAGCGTCGCCCTGAAGCTGGGCTAATACACCACTCTGATCGCGGCTCACAGTATGCCAGCAGGGATTTTAGAAAACTTCTTAAACTACATGGTTTTAAAGGCAGCATGAGTAAGAAGGGTGACTGCTGGGATAATGCCGTCGTTGAAAGTTTCTTTGGCACTTTAAAGCAGGAGCGAGTTCAGTGGAAAAGCTATCAAACAAGAGCTGAAGCTCAGCGGGACATCCTGGAATATATTTCTGTGTTTTATAACAATGAGCGGCTGCATTCGTACCTCGATTACAGAAGTCCGGTACAGTTTGAAAAAGAAATGGTTGAATTAAGAAAAGTAGCTTAACTGGGTTGTACAATTTTGCTTGACCACGTCAACATACCACACTCCGGAAAGAGGCCCTTGCAATGGAACAACAATCTGCAACCTTCCAAGTCCCCAATGGAACGCTCACCTTCGATGTCACCGGGAACGGCCCGGTGTTGGTCTGTTTACCTGGCTGGCCATTCAATCGTCAAACCTATCGCAATCTGATTCCGCACCTTTCTAAGCACTACACCTGTATTAATATCGATACACTTGGCTTGGGCGAAAGTACCTGGAACGCCCAAACGGATTTTTCAATCCCCAGCCAGGCTCAAGCCATTGTGCAACTCTTACAGCATTTGAACGTCAAAGCGTTCCGGATTCTGGCCTTTAATTCTGCCGGTGTTATTGCTCGCTATATCGCAGCGGAAAAAACCGATGGGGTTCAGCAATTGCTGCTCATGAACACCGATATTCCCGGCCAACGTCCGCCATGGTTACCCCTGTACCGCTTTTTATTCTCACTTCCAGGCGGCAGACACCTCTTGAATAACCCGATTGCGAAACATTTTGTGCTTCCTTCCCCCCTTATGCTTGGGCTGGCATTTGAAGATTTACAGCAAATTGATCCTGATTTTTACCACCTCATACTCAGACCCATGTTAACCGATTCCCGTTGTTTCAAGGGCTTGGGCCTCTATATGAAAGGTTTCAGTTATGAGCTCATGGACCGATTCACTGTACCCGGTGGCGTGCATGAAAAAATCAAAGCCCCCACACATTTAATCTGGGGAGAGAATGATCCTACGTTTCCGCTGAGCCATGCCCGTTCGATGACCAAGACCCTTCCGGCATTCAAATCACTGGATGTTATTCCGGGCGCACGTCTATTGGTACATGAAGAAAAACCGGAAGCGGTGCTGGAACGATTACAGGCAAGATTGGCCGAAATTCCGCACTCAGATCTGCAAAATTCAACTGACACAGCGGCGGCATAATTATAGTTTTTTAACTACGCGTTTTATCTACAGTTTTTAACTACAGATTTTAACTACGAGATTATTCACCTGGCGGCAGAAGCCTGTTGTTTCAATGCCGCCGGCTCATTGCTCACCTCAAGATAGACCCTGGAAAGGCCAAACTTGAATTCACGAACATCTTCAGACATGCCCAATGCCATGGGGCTGGTCGGATGTGTGTGACGCAGCTCTACCTTAAGATCTTCGCCTGCAAGCGACGATTCAGGCAACGTTATTTTTTCCTGTCCCAACACAAACGATCCCAGATATTGGTTGTTTACGTAGACGCCCGTTTTTTCTGCTCCATCAAAATAAAATCCATAAATACGTATCGCAACGGGAGACGTGTAGTTTGACGGCAAAGGAATGCGAAACACGGAAACCAGACCATTGGACCAAACATGTTCACGTTCCAGTTCATGCCAACCCGAAATCAATTCTATTTGCGCATTCGCTGCGGGCACCGAAGTTCCGATGGCATATTTGAGGACGGAAAAGTCACGAAATGCGGGCTGTTGAGGCACGCCCCACACGGGTTTAACATGATTCTGGTCGGTCTTCACTGTCCAGATACGGTAGCCGGATTCACCACAGTGTGAATACTGTTCAAAATCGACTTCAATCTGCCGCCCGGACTGGCCAAGAAACAGGTTGGGCCACAGGCTTCCAGTCCCCAGCACATGAAACTCATGTTCACTTTGCACAGCAACCAATTGCAGGCGACCCCGATCATCTTGATAGATAGAAAGCACGGGATTAAACCTATCAGATGCTTGCGCCCACAGGTTAACCGAAACACCATACCGCTGGGATGCATATTGACGCCAGTAACGGTGCCAATCCAGGGCTTTCTGATAGGTACTGTAATAGAATTGAGGCGCAATGTAGTCTTCTGAAAATAACTGGTCACGACATTCCGCCACCATGGAAATGGCTTCCCATTTATTCACAAAAGTTCGCATTTTTATCGATACAGCCTGATTCTGCTCATGCATTAATACCGCGTTGCTGCCGAAAATAAAGAGAAATGCAGCAAGTATCATCGCGGCCCATTGTTTGAATCGAGCAACGACCCAAATTAACGTTGTAACGATCAAAAACACGAGCGGATATAAAGCAAGGTGGCTCGTGAGATAGGGCTCAACCCAGCTGTCAGCCCAGCTTTGGTATTTAGCTGACAATGCTATTGGACCATTGAGCGCCCCCAATGCAAGAACAACAAATACCCACACTTTCATCAAGTATGATATGCGGGATTGCCCTTGATTCTCCATGCAGCTGGATTTTAACAGTCGATAAACAAGTACTGCCGCAAGCACCGTGAAAAGCAGCGTAAAGATTCGATCACTCTGATCCAACAAGGCACGACCATAGTGGAGGTTCGCGACCCCGATATCGCTATCCCCCCATAACAACTGGGTATCAAACGTAACACCAGCCAGCCCGGTAACCGCCCCCAAAGTGTAGGCCACCCACACTCGAAACAGGGTTACTAATGAAAGCGTGCCTCGTTCAGCACCATCATAATTCGATGGAAACGAGACCGACCAGATAACATAGAGACTCAAGTACAACAGAAACGCGATCAAAACTGTTTGGTAGGCACGCAAGCGGCAGTGGTGACTCAGTGTATCACCGCTGTAAATAACCCATAGCAAAACGACAAGTGCAAACGCAGTCAGCGGCTCATACTGGAAAAAACTCAGAAAACTACAGAAAAAGACCATCCCCCACCAAAGTGGACGCCGCCGCTCGGAAACAGCAGCCCTGCGGATTGCAAAAGTTGTCAGGGTCAACAATAAAAACGGAACATGATTGACCAATGGGTACGCCGCTGGCGGCTGATGTGCGTAGCCAATCCAAACCAGGCAAAAGAAGACCCAAACAAACAGAACACCGTGGGCAAGGTTTCGAAACACGATATAACTGAATGCCACAACCGAGAGCAAAAACGCACTCCAGTTGACCAGTTTAATGGCCAATAGCTCCGGATAGGCCGCGACGAAGTGATCAATACTCTTGGTGAAAAGGAAATAAATACGACCCTGACTGACCGCAGCATTCCAAACTTCCTGCCAGTAGTCAGGCGCAGTACCCGCTAACGAAAAGTCCAGCTGATCCTGAGTTGTCATGCTGATTCCGTAAAAAGGCAATGCGATCCATAACAACCACAAAACTAATACAGAATAAGCGATCCACTCATCACGCAATTGTTGCATTCGCCAGTCAAGACGGGCTTCGAGATTTGCCATCTTCTGCTCAAATCTCGGCACGATTCGGGAGCGATTGATACGTCTGCTTGACGATATACAAGGGGCGTCCTTTGGTCTCATTGAACATTCGCCCCAAATACTCACCAATCATACCCAGAAAGATCAAATTCACACCGCCGAGCAACAGTACTGTAACCATAATCGAGGGATAACCTTGCACGGCTTCGCCCCAGAAGAGTGTTTTGAAAATGATCAGTGCGCCGTAGAGAAATGCTCCGAAAGCGATAAATATACCCAAATAGGTTGCCATTCGGAGTGGTAACGAGCTGAAAGAGGTCACGCCTTCCAATGCAAAATTCCAGAGTTTCCAATAATTGAACTTGCTCTCGCCGGCAAATCGGGGATCACGATCATACTCAACTGCAACCTGATCAAAACCGATCCAGTTAAAAAGCCCTTTCATGAACCGGTGTTGCTCCCGAAGCTGCTTCAGCGCATCCAGTGCAGGTCTGGAGAGTAACCGGAAGTCACCGGTGTCTCGAGGGATGTGAACCCGGGAAAGGCGAGCCATCAAGCGATAAAATGAAGCCGCAGTCCATTTTTTAATTGCGGTTTCACCATACCGTTCCCGCCGTTTCGCATAAACCGCATCGTAACCTTCTTCCCACTTTTCAATCAGCTGCGGAATCAGTTCCGGTGGGTCTTGTAGATCCGTATCGATTACAATGACTGCATCTGCATCAACCTTGTCCAGACCTGCCGTCATTGCGATTTCTTTTCCGAAGTTACGACTTAAATCAACTACAGTGACGGTGTGTGAACTCGATGATTGATCCTGCTCTACGATATTTTTTAGCACACCCAAGGTACCATCCCGACTCCCGTCGTTTACATACACGATCTGCCAATCATATTGAGGCAGAGACTGGACGGTGACGAGCAAGCGGGAGTGGAATGCCTGTATTGAATCTTCTTCATTAAATGCGGGGGCGACAACAGAAATCCGTTTTTGCTCCTGGGAATCCATACACATAACCTCAATTTCAACGCTTACCTGAAAATTCAGGCGCTCAAGCAATAAAAATGTCCGGTACCAAAACCAGTTGGCGGTTCCGGAGACATCCGTTTTCAGCCCAAGTAACAAACAGTCGCATTTAAGGAGTGTGTTAAAAACAGACAGGTCGTAATTGATACAGCCTTAAAAAGTCCATTTTTTATTGGCCTGATAATTCCAGATGACCACGACAATCGTGGCAACACTTTGCGATATGACATAATGAACATTCAAAGCGGCATTGAGTATGTAAAAGATAAGAGTATTGGTCAATAAGCCAAAAGTCGCAATACTGAAAAAGCGAAACGCTGCACGTCCATGGCCTTTATCACTGGCGAACGTGAAGTAATAGTTGAGAAAATAACCAACCACTCCGCCAGCAAAATAGCCGAATATACTGGCTAGGAGTTCGCTCAACCATTGATTCTCGACCAGAAAAATCAGCGTCACGTACTGAACCAAGGTGGCAATACCACCAACCATTAAAAACCGAAACAAAGGCTGAGAACAAACCCGAATGACAGCATCTACCATTTATTAATGCCTATCCCTTGCAAATACGCCGAAAGCTTACTGCGTGCAAAGATAACGAATATCGGTCACCAAGTATACGGATTTGACCATAAGGTGGGGAACTTATCACACCTCCGGAAAACAGATCCCGGAGGTGTGCAATATTTACTGAGCAGAATACCCGGTATCAAAGGCACGACGTTTGTATTCATGGGCCATGGGAGCATGGCTGTCGGTGTCCCATGCCTCACGCTGATACATCTCGTTTTGATACATTTTATCGCCCATATGATAACCTGCCTGCCCATCATCCATCCCGGCGGCAGTGGGACCATAGAGATACTCCAGCTCTTCGATTAACTGATCCAGAGTCGGTCCCGGGCTTGTTACATCACTCTTTCGATCTGCAAGCCCATCAGCCGAGACGGCAGTACTGGTAAGAAACAATCCGGCTGCGAGTATAGATGAAGCAAAAATTCGCGTTATCATGATATCCCCTCCTTTCGAATGACAGTCATTGAGCTAGAGCGAAATAACCACCTCCCCTAGCACCTCGATTGGACACCCCAAATTGATCAAAGTTTGAGCATATTGCGAATTATTTTTAAAACGTTGTTTTTAAAACTGACTGTCACTAACATTCAGGCATATTAACTTGCACAGCCAGGCCTCCAAGAGAGGTTTCTTTGTAGATTATCTGCATATCTCGACCCGTACGCAGCATGGTTGCTATCACTTTATCCAGCGACACCAAATGCTGCCCATCTGAATTCAATGCGAGATGGCTTGCGTTGACCGCTTTAACAGCACCCATAGTATTACGTTCAATACACGGGATCTGCACCAGACCACCCACCGGGTCACAGGTCAATCCAAGATTGTGCTCCATGCCAATCTCTGCGGCATTTTCAATTTGCCATATATTGCCACCCTGAACTGCAGTCAGCGCTGCGGCGGCCATTGAACAAGCGACGCCAACCTCGCCCTGACACCCTACCTCAGCGGCAGAGAGAGATGCGCCTTCCTTATACAGCATACCAATTGCTGCCGCCGTAAGCAGAAACTGGTGCAGACGAGCTTCACTAAACTGAGCCAGATGCTCGAAATAATATTTGAGCACTGCAGGAATCACACCGGCAGCACCATTTGTCGGTGCGGTCACAACTCGATTCCCTGCTGCATTTTCTTCATTTACCGCCATCGCATAAACGCTGAGCCAGTCCATTCCAGAATCCGGGCCGGCTTGCTGGGTCTGCAATCGTTCATAAAGATGCGCGGCGCGCCGCTTTACATTCAGCCCCCCCGGCAAAATTCCCGTTGTGTGCAATCCGGCTTCAATTGAATCATTCATGACCTGCCAAATTGACGACAACTTCAAGCGTAAGCTCTCTTCGGAATGAAGACATAATTCATTACGCCACATAAGCTCGGCAATCGTGTAGCCTTGACTCCGGCACAGGTCTAATAATTCAGCGCATGAAGTGAAAGGAAACAGTATTGGTTTATCTGTGGTCTCGCTTGCAATTGCCAAACCTTGTTCATCACAGATGAAGCCTCCACCTACGGAGTAAAACACCCTTTTTACCAGTAAATTGGCCTGACGATCAAAGGCTAGAAATTCCATACCATTTGAGTGATGTGGCAACGTTTTATCCAGCTCGAAGATAATATCGGTATGAGGGTCAAAGGGAATATCGAAAGTACTGGTTTGATCAACCTGAAGATCGCAGCAAATCCGCAGAGTCTGACTGATTTGTTGCAGTACTTCGTGCTTCTTCGTAACGGTAATACTATCCGGCTCACAACCAGCAAGACCCAGCTGAACTGCGCTATCCGTACCATGACCCCGCCCGGTGAGCGCCAAAGAGCCATACAACTTGACTTGTATTCGCTGAGTCCTCTGCTCCTTCGCTCTAGACTCGATACATTGCCAGAGCTCGCCGACAAAATGTCGAGCAGCCCGCATCGGACCTACAGTATGAGAACTGGACGGCCCAATGCCTATTGAGAACAACTCCAGTACACTCTGCGCCATGACGGATACCTCGCAATCGTCAGAATCACTCAATTCTCGGCACAGGCCAAACGCCAATACCGGACTACACCAGCAAACTAGCGGAGGGAATGACTGCGCATCTGATAGTGCCCTTCCGATGTCGCTACAATCTCTCCCGATGTATCTCTTAATTCCCCTTTTAACAGAAAATTACTCTTGCCGTTTTGCAAAACTTCCCGCTTCAGGCGCTCCATTTCTTCTGGAGAAACTCTGAATTCAACGGTTACATCCGACGTCGCCTTCTTGAGATAATTCATCTTCAGATCTTTAATCAATGGATAATAATCATCACTGAAATTCACCAGCGTCAGAATACCGCCAGGCAGCTCAGCAAGGGTAAACAGCGCCCCCGCATACATGGTATTGATGTGGTTTTTGTTTAAAGAGAAAGGGATTCGGGCTTTAAGATAACCCGGGCCAACTGCAACAACCTCAAAGCCGCTGCGCCGTGCAAATGGAATTGCCAAGCCCACCATTTTAGTTAGCGCCGCACAAGCCCCCTTACGGGACCAACGTTTGAGCCAACCATCCTGATAATCAGCCTGATCAGAAGCCAAAGCCCAATTACGCAGCACCTGATTAAACTCGCGGGATAAATCATGGGTGTTGAAAACCATATAGTGTCTCCAGTTTTTTTTATGATTATTACCTCTAGATTAAACTGAAAAGACACGTAAGAAAATGACTATCGTGTATAACCCCACTCAGGAAACGAGGCTGTTGCTCAGTAGCAGGTTGATGGCAAGGAGGCTGAGTGCGGCGCTTGCGCAGAGGTTGAGTTTGCGTTGTGCGCCCGGTGAGGATTTGAGCCAGTCGCCCAGTTGGGCAGCCAATAGCGCCACGAGCGAGAACACCACCCAGGCCACAGCAATAAATACTATCCCTAAAACGCAGAGCTGAAACGATAACGGCCCCTGTTCCGGAACGGCAAATTGCGGCAGGAAAGCGAGAAAGAAAACGGTGACTTTCGGATTCGTGATGTTCATGAATATCCCGCGCCGATACAAGCGGCCCGGAGTAAGCCTGGGTTGTCCTGCACCTTCGATGTTCGCTGAGGCTGCGCGAAAAGCCTGCCAGGCGAGATAGCCTAAATAAGCCGCCCCGAGCGTCTTTAACACAGTGAATGCCAAGCTGGAATCCTGGAACAAGACGCCCACGCCAAAGGCAATCAGAGTCGTGTGCACCACAAGCCCAGTACAAAGCCCCAGAGTAATGAGCAGACCCGCATTGCGTCCGTATAGTGCTGATTGGGTCAGGACAAAGATATTGTCTGGTCCGGGGGCCAGACTCAGGAATATCGAGGCGATGACAAATGTCAGTAGATTAAGGCTTTCGAACACACAGTACGCTCCGTTGAAATAGGCTCATGATGCCCCGATTATCGACAACATCACAGTTTATTCCAATACCGAAGTCAATAACGCACCCAACCAACTCAAAATGTGCGACACGACTGGAATAGATTGACCGTGCTGCCCATTTCCCTCCGAGCCTGAGCCAATGGCAATTTACCTTGGAGAAGCGATGCTAGGGATATAGGGTGTAGATATCACGTTTACCTTCTCCCAAACCAAACAAGAAACCAATCAGACTCTCCAGATAGAGGAGTATCGTATGAGCAGAGATGCTACCGGGCTTGCACTTTCCGTTTTGAATTCCTTCGCAGGCTCTTCGATCGCAGACCAATTAAAAATAAGAAAGTGGGTCGAAAAACTCGCTTATACCGGTACAAAAACCGGATTTCAGGCCATTGGCGTAGCATCTCGCCAATTCAAAGCCGTGAACAACGTCCTCAAGCCGGCCCGTCTGGACAAGCCTACACGTAATAACGATCTTTTCGACTTGAGCATAACAGACGAACAACAGATGATTCGTGACAGTGTTCAGCGCTTTGCCATCGATCTGATTCGGCCCGCAGCAGCACAAGCCAATGATGACTGCATGACGCCCCAGAATCTACTCGACCAGGCGACCGAACTCGGGCTGCACTACTACGCAGTACCTGAAGCATTTGGCGGCGCAGCGCTGGAACGCAGCCCGGTAACAAGTATGTTGATCGCGGAAGATCTTGCTTACGGTGACATGGGCATTGCACTTTCAATTCTTGCCCCGATCAGCGTAGCCAATGCCCTCACACAGTGGGGAACTGCAGATCAACAGTCTCGCTATCTTGGCGCTTTTGTGGAAGACAAACCGGTTAAAGCCAGCATCGCGGTAAACGAACCGGCTCCGCTGTTTAATCCTCATAAACTCAGTACAAAAGCCGAAAAACGGGGCAATCAATATATCCTTAACGGTATAAAATCACTGGTACCGATTGCGGCGGGTACGGAACTGTTCCTGGTCGCCGCCGAAGTGGCAGGAGAAGGCCCGGCAGTGTTCCTGATTGAGAGCGGAACCGAAGGCTTATCAATCAAAGAAGATAACAGCATGGGCAACCGCGCCGCAGGCCTGTGCACCTTGCGCTTGAAAAACCTGACCCTGAACGAGCAGCAGCGACTAGGCAGTCCAGGCGAGTTTAACTACGCAGAATTCGTCAATCTCGCCCATTTAAGCTGGTGTGCGATGGCCGTTGGTGTTTGTCAGGCTGTGTTGGATTATGTAATTCCGTATAGCAATGAGCGCATCGCGTTCGGAGAACCCGTCAGCCATCGTCAGTCTGTGGCCTTTATGATCGCCAATATTCGCATTGAACTGGATGCCATGCGGGTCATGACCATGCGTGCAGCCAGTCTCGCTGAACAAGGTCGGCCGTTTCAACGGGAAGCCTACCTCGCCAAAGTATTGTGCACAGAAAAAGCCCTTGAAATTGCAACAAATGGTGTTCAGTTGCTCGGTGGACATGGTTTTACAAAAGAACACCCTGTGGAACGCTGGTATCGGGATTTACAAATCGTGGCGATGGCTGATGGTGGTCTCCACCTCTAACTGAACGATACAAACCCAATACCGGCTACTTACTAACGTCCATTGCGGACGAACGAATTTAAAGGTTTGAGTACACAGGAAAATACACCATGAATCTTGAAAATCCGAAAAAATTCAAAGCCCTCGTCAACCAGGCACAACAGGTTGCCAATGAAGTATTCCGCCCCATTTCACGCAAATACGATTTGGCCGAACATGATTATCCCAAAGAACTGGATATGCTGGCAGCCATTATGGATGGCATGAACGACGGCGATATCAACGGTGGCGCAGGTGCCGCACGACTGAGCAAAAAGAAATCCGGCGATGACAACGGTGTGCGCAACGGTGCGAACATGTCTACCGTGCTGGGGCTGACGGAGCTGTGCTGGGGTGATACCGGTCTGGCACTGAGCTTGCCAAGACAGGGCTTGGGCAATGCTGCGATTGCCGCCGTCGCCAATGATGAACAGCTGAAACGCTTTCAGAATTCTTGGGCCGCGATGGCAATTACCGAACCCGGCGCCGGATCGGATTCAGCAAATATTCGCACAACAGCCCAAAAAGATGGTGATCATTACATCCTGAATGGCGAAAAAATCTTCGTGACCTGTGGCGAGAGAGCCGACGCCGTTGTGGTATGGGCCACGCTGGACAAATCCCTGGGCAAGGCCGCAATCAAATCCTTTGTGGTAGAAAAGGGAACCCCGGGAATGGACGTCACCCGCCTGGAACACAAACTGGGTATCAAGGCATCGGATACTGCTGCAATTACCTTCACAGACTGCCGCGTTCCGGCGGAAAACCTGCTGGGTAACCCCGAAGTAGACGTCAAAAAGGGCTTTGGCGGAGTAATGGAAACCTTCGACAATACCCGTCCCGTCGTTGCCTCTATGGCTGTCGGTCTGGCCAGAGCGGCTCTGGAGCGCACGAAAGAACTGCTCAAAGAAGCCGTTGCTCAGGATTACACCACACCAATCAATAACGTCAGCCATGTTGAAGCAGAACTCTACCGCATGGAAGCCAATTGGGAATCCGCCAGGCTATTGACCCTGAAAGCCGCCTGGATGGCAGACAACGGTCAGCCAAATTCACTGGAGGCCTCCGTTTCGAAAGCCAAGGCCGGAAGAACCTGCAACGCCATCACCATGAAGTGTGTCGAGCTCTGTTCCAGCCTGGGCTATTCAGAAAAAGAGTTGTTAGAGAAATGGGCTCGAGATTCAAAAATCCTCGATATTTTTGAAGGCACCCAGCAAATCCAGCAACTCATCATTGCGCGACGACTGTTGAATAAGTCATCAGCCGAGTTGAAATAACTGTTTATATTGAACAAATTAGAGGAGTGAAACAGACAAATGAGTCAATACCAACGCATTGGACTGGGTTTTGTATTTTTGTGGTTTATGGGCGGAGGGATAGGTCACTTCGTGATGACCGATTTCTTCGTCAACATTATGCCACCCCAGCTTCCATTGCACTATGAAGCGGTTTACATCAGCGGTGTTTTTGAAATTCTCGGAGCACTGGGCCTACTCATTCCCGCGACTCGACGGTGGGCAGGCTATGGATTGATCGCACTAACCATCTGTGTCACACCTGCAAATGTTCACATGTGGATGAACCCGGAGCTTTATCCTGAGTTTCCAGAGTGGGCCTTAACGGCACGCCTGGTCATTCAAGCATTGCTTCTCGCTTGTATCGCCTGGAGTACTCGTCCTGTCGAGTCGACGACTGACTCTCAGCCTGCGGTCGCTTAAACTAGCCCCCCGGATCCGCTTTCTGAGCGGATACCGGGGCGGCTCAAATCAACGACTCAACACATCCATCATTAACCGGGTGGCTTTCGCCGGCAACACTTTGCTCATACGCATTAGCGATGCGAACTGCAAACCAACCGGAAAATGTACCGCCTGATTATTCATTGCCGTCCAGGCCGCTTTTGCGACATCATCGGGATCCAGATTTACACCGAGGCGCTTAACCACCGCAGGCGTCACGTCTTGCTCCGTCACCATCGGGGTGTTCACAAATGGCGGCATTAAATCGCAAACATGAATATCAAACTTCTGCCATTCAATGTTTAACGCTTCAGTCAGGCCTCGTACAGCGAATTTGGAGGCAGAATAACTCGCCAGGTGTGGCACGCCATACAATGCGGACGCGGAACTCATATTGATAATTTTTGCGCCCTTGGTTTCCTTCAGGAAAGGAAATGCAGCATGGCAAACATTCATCAGACCCATAACATTGATATCAAAGGTGCGCCGATGCTCAGTCAATTCGATTTGCTCGAAGCTGCCCATTCGGAGGACGCCAGCCGAATTGAATACACCGTTGATTTTGCCACCATTCAACTTGGCAAAATCAGCCACTGCAGCAGCAGTTGCCGCACTATCAGTTACATCCAGAGTCTGATACCAACAACTACCTAACCGTTCGGATAGCGCTTTCAATGCATCTTCATTGATATCCACTAGCCCGAGGTACCACCCTTTGCGGTGGAAAAGCTCCGCCGCAGCTTTACCAATTCCGGATGCAGCGCCAGTAATTAAAATCGATTTCATACAGTCATTCTCTCCTGTTGCTCTCTACTACTGATCCGGCTTGTTATTTTGATTATGACCAAACCAAGCATATGCTTGGTTTGGCATTGTAAAGGGATTTTGTGGGAAATGCGAAAGGAAATCGAAAGCAACCGGATACGGCTTAGGGCATGTTAACGTAGGCTTCCAGATATTTCTGCTTATTTTCTGCCCGGATCTTGGCCATCTGTTTCCAGACCTGCATGGGCAAGTCTGGCTCTGATTGCGCTCGTTGCCTGGAAAAAACCAGATACCAGTCTGCATTGAAGTAAGGTTCGCGGTGGTGACTGATTTTCTTGACCAGATTCATCTCTGCGACCATACGTTGACCTATCTGGAAATCGATAACAAACCCATCCAGTTTGTTAAGCTCCAACAAATGAAAGGCATTGTAGGGGTCTGTGACATGGCGATTGAATACCCCATCGTCTTGTAGCTTCTTTGCCGCCAGATAACCCAAAGGTGTACCAATTCCGAGAGGTACTGCACTGAACTGCTGACCATTCCAGATGGGTATACGATCTACATTTGAATAGATATGGTAGCTGGCCTGCCAAAGTCGAAACGCCGGATCGATAACCAGTTTCCCTTGCTTAAGTGCTTTTGGGAACAAGCCCCAACGATCTCGCTCGGGTGCCCAGATCGATGGAAAGATTCCGTCCGCAACACCATCCTGAAGATCAACGATGCAGCGTTTCCAGGGACGTCGATAAAACTCGACGGTGCGACCGGCTCGCCCCATTGCATCCGTAACCAGCTCAACCAGAATGCCTGGAGAGTGGCTGGGCACAACATCGTTACCCAATGTATAGGGGTTATAATGTCGCTCTTCATAACAATAACGCAACGGATCATCTGAGGCACGCGCTTGAGCACCAAGGCACAACAGCAGACTGAAGAAAATTAGCAGACAAGCAACCGGACCGGGTTTACGATCCAGGCGGGCACTGAATATCATGAGCGAATGCCCCGCAGAATTGATATTACTCAAATCCTAGAAGCCCGTGTTCTGCCTGTCAATGCATCCCTGTCGATGCAACCCGGTCAAAACAATCCAGTCGAGTTGGCATTTCGCCAAGTTCACCCGGTGCGAATTGACGATGCAAGAGCACAAGCACTTTTTGCTAAATCAGTGATTGTAGACCAGGACTGACTGGCGAGCGCATCCGCCGGGGTTAACCAGGTCCCACCAACGGCGATCACGTTAGTCAAGCCGAGGTAATCTTTAAGATTCCCCGGACTCACTCCGCCAGTCGGGCAAAAAGAGCAATCTGCAGCCGGGCCGGAAAATGCTTTCAATGCTTTAATCCCGCCAGAGATTTCCGCCGGAAAAAATTTGAATCGCCGAAGCCCCATTTGATACCCCAGCATCAATTCAGACAACGTGGCGATACCCGGCAAAATGGGTAGCTCGGAATGAATCATCGCGCTCAATAGTTCCGGGGTCGACCCCGGGCTGACAACAAACTGTGCACCAGCGGTCTGCACCGCTTGCAACTGTTCGACTGTCATGACTGTACCCGCACCAACAATCACATCCGGTAAGGTGGCTCGAATAGACTCGATACCAGGCAAACCTGCCGGTGTTCTCAGTGTCACTTCCAGCACGGATAAGCCACCGGCAAATAACGCCTTGGCCAAGGGTACAGCCTGGTCAACAGATTCAAGGGTAATCACGGGTACAATCGGTGAATGACTCAGCCAGTCATCCAATACGGATGCTTTTCCAATATCTGTCATAGGCTCCTCCTTTCAAGCAGCATCAAGGACTCCAGAAGATCTTCATCGGCGCCTGCAGGAATGCCCTGATTGGCATTGTTTCCAAATCATCCGCTAACAAAGCTTGTTCCAATGTTGCCAGTTTATCCTGACCGCAGATATGCAAAATGCGGGATGGCGCAGCGAACAACATTTTACTGGTCAGGGAAATTCGAGTGTGCGGTGCATGGGGTGGTCGCATCACACAGCACCTGGCGGAGCGATTTCGATCCATTGCCAGCGCTAACCCCTCGGTATCCGGGAACAGGGAAGCGGTATGACCATCGTTCCCCATACCCAGGATGATGACATCTACAGGTTGGGGAATACGTGCCAGTTTCCGTTCACACAACGCTGTAATTTCTGAATCAAACCTACCGGTGCTGAAATCGTGACCATTTAATTCACGGGGCACCAAGCCAACAAACTGTGCTTTACCGGCCTGCTCAACAAGCAAGTTTTCACGTACCAGTTTTTCATTGCTGTCCTGATGATCAACCGGTACCAGTCGATCATCCACAAGTCCTATGGTGATATTTTCCCAATCCAGCTCCTGACGGGCGAGCGAGCGAAAGAACGGCACGGGGGTTGATCCACCTGAAACCATTAAACTGGCAACATTGCGTTCATTGATTGCATGATCCAATAACTCTGCAACGTATTCCGTCATTACTGAAGCCAACGTATCACGGTCCGGAAAGGACCGCCATCGAATAAAACCGGGTAAATTCTCGGGCCGCATCAAATTCCAACTTCAAAACGTAAAATAATATGGGTACGAACCCTGCAACAGTATGTGCTACGCACCATGCCGTAACAGGTTCGCATCATGATTGAACCACTCAATACTTACAGTTGAAACATTAAAAATACCAATACCCGAGCTGCTAGAGATCCTCATGCCATGAGAGTCCGTCTCGGGCGATCAAGGTAATCGCGGATGCGGGGCCCCATGACCCGGCCGGGTATTTTTTCGGTTGGATACCCAATTTCTCCCAACCCGCGATCAACTGATCACACCACTTCCAGGCACATTCCACTTCATCCCGGCGCACAAACAGATACTGATTACCTTTCAACACTTCCCATAACAATCGTTCATAGGCGTCAGGTATTCGACCCGCCTGAAACGCTTGCGAGAAATTGAGCTGCAATGGGCCCTGCCGAAGCCGCATGCCTTTATCCAACCCCTGATCCTTGGTCAGCACCTGAAGTGAAATACCCTCGTCCGGCTGCAATCGGATCATTAACTTGTTGTGGGCGATTCTTTTTTGGTCAGGATCAAAAATATAGTGCGCAGCGGGCTTAAAATGCACAATAATCTGGGAAAGCTTTTCCGGCAATCGCTTTCCAGTGCGCAAATAGAACGGCACGCCGGCCCAACGCCAATTGGCTATTTCCGCTTTGAATGCAACAAACGTTTCGGTCTGGCTCAATTCATTTGCGCCCTCTTCTTCAAGATATCCTGGCACAACCTTCCCCTCAATAATGCCCCGGGCGTAACGGCCACGTACCAATAGCAAATCCATATGTTCATGGGGTATTGGCTTCAATGCTTTAAGTACTTTGACCTTTTCATCCCGGATGCTATCCGCGGAAAGGTCACTGGGGGGATCCATGGCGATCAGACACAGCAGTTGTAGCAGATGATTTTGCACCATATCCCGAAGCTGTCCCGCTTTATCGAAATAGCCCCAACGACCTTCGATACCCACGGATTCCGCAACATTGATCTCAACATGGGAGATATGGTTGTGATCCCACTGACTTTCAAACAATGAGTTGGCAAAGCGCAGCGCAATCAGGTTCTGTACGGTTTCTTTGCCGAGATAATGGTCAATCCGATAAATCTGGCTTTCCCGAAAAAATTGCGCAAGGTGATTGTTGATCTGTGTACTGGAGGCATAGTCATGGCCAATCGGCTTTTCAACCACAACTCGGGTATTATCTTTCACTACACCAATGTTACTTAAGTGTTCACTGATCACCGCATAGAGGGCAGGTGGTGTTGCGTAGTACAGAATCAAGTCTTGATATTGAATCCCCTGCAAGGCGGTTGCAAGTTTTGCATAATCCTCAGCCTGGGCGAGATCAATGGCAACATAACTGAGTTTAGCGAGTAATTTTTCAACCGAATCAGGGTTGGGCGCTTCGCCTTTGACGAAGGTATCGAGGCGGCTGCGTATCTCCTCACGAAATTTTTCTTCGTCCATGTCTTCCAGAGAGACCCCGAGAATCAGGCAGTTATCCTCGAGCAAGCCTGCATGTTGCAATTGGTATAGGGCTGGAAATAGCTTCCGCCGGGCTAAATCACCCAACGCGCCAAACATGACGAATACAGAATTGGCTTCCCTTTTGGAACCGGTGTCCATAACGATCCTTCAACAATCATGCCTCAGGAAACAACATGCCTCAGGCATTTACATCAACGGAACATCAAGCAACGTAACCGCTTGAACAAAATAATTGCCCTTCGCGAACGGATACATTGTCTCGCGCTTAGCAATCTGAAATGAGCAGGTTTTCTGCGAGCCTAACCCGAAAGTAGTAAAATAACCATTTTTATTCATCGTATTGTATGATATTGCTTTAATCAACAAATTTGTTTGATATTTTTACTACACCACTAGGCCTGTTCACCGTGACCAATCTGATTAACGACATTACCCATCGACTCGAAGAACTCAACCGTTCGGAACGCAAAGTAGCCGATGTCATCCTGAAAGACCCTGACGCGGCAACCCGCTGCAGCATCGCTACGCTTGCGCGCTCAGCTAAAGTGAGTGAACCTACGGTAAACCGGTTCTGTAACCGGTTTACCAGCTCTGGATTTCCAGACTTCAAGCTACAATTAGCATTGAGCATGGCCAAAGGCACCCCTTGGGTGAGCCAGTCAGTGGACCCCGATGACAGTGTAGAAGACTTTACCGACAAGATCTTCCAAAGCACGATTTCAGCTCTCGACAGCAGTCGTAGAGCCGTTCCCCCAAAAACGTTCACAAAAGCCATCGACTATCTGAGTCAGGCTAAACAAATCGCATTTTTTGGTTTGGGTGGCTCTGCCCCGGTCGCCATGGACGCACAGCAAAAGTTCTTTCGTTTTAATATTCCGGTTGTGGCCCACAACGACTTTCTTATGCAGCGGATGGTCGCTGCAGCCTCTCATACCGGCGACGTAATCGTTTTTATATCCTACACCGGTCGCACCCGGGAACTGGTGGAAATCGCCGAAATCGCACGGAAGGCTGGCGCTACCGTAATTGGCATCACAGCACCGGATTCGCCTTTATCAGCGCAATGTACTGTTGCTCTGGAAGTCACCGCACCGGAAAATACGGACGTTTTCTTACCCATGACATCGCGAATTGTACACTTGGCCATAATTGATGTTTTGGCGACCGGTGTAACCTTGCGCAGAGGCAGTGATTTCCAACGCCATCTACGCAAAATCAAAGAAAGCCTCAACTCCAGCCGGGTACAGGAAGATAACGTTTAGCCTGAAAAAACGGCCCTAGGTAATCGCCTCATCATTAGAAGCAACCTGCTCTTCAAGTCGGAGTTGGAAATTGTCTACCGCTTTTTCAGCCAGGGCCACTTTTTCAAAACGGGCGATATGGAAAATTGCCTCGCCCTCATGGGCCAACGGAAGGTTGCTGCGACCGATAATAATCCCGGAGAACGGTGCTTCAATCGGCTGTCCTGTGGTCTCCAATGGTCCGTTTATCATGGCCAGTAACTCGCCCTTCGCAACCCGGCTGCCCAGCGGTTTGATGGCCCGCAAGAAGCCATCTGAGGGTGACCGCACCCATGAAGTAGAACGGGCCAAGACATGTTGAATTTCGGGTCTTCCCTGTTTGCGGCGGACGATCATCTCCAGGTCTTCCATGATTCGCCGGATACCCCGGACACCTGCTGCGATTGATGTTTCATCAAATCGCAGCGCCTCACCTGCCTCGTAGGTAATGATTGGCACGCCAAGATCATCCCCGGTGCCGCGGAAGGAGCCATCTCGAATTTCTGCATCAATGATTACCGGCACACCAAATGCCCGGGCCATCCAGGCTGCCCGCTCATTATCAAGATGAACTCGAATTTGGGGAAGATTACTTCGATCCAACGCTCCCGTATGCAAATCGATTGCATAATCTGCGTGAGACAACACCAATGTCGTGAATTGATGCGCGATCCGCGCTGCGAGCGACCCTTTCTCAGAACCGGGAAAACAGCGATTCAAATCACGGCGATCCGGCAAATAGCGGGATCGATGAATACACCCCAGCACATTGACAATCGGCACGGCAATCAATGTGCCACGAAGATTGCGCAACCATGAGGCCCCGAGTACACGCCGGATAATTTCGATACCATTCAGTTCATCACCGTGAATTGCGGCGCAAATCAATAACGTCGGCCCGGGGTGCTTACCGTGTAACACCTCGATAGGAATACTGACCTCAGATTGGGTATAGAGCTGCCCGATCGGTAGCTCGAAACGACTTCGTTTACCCGGCGCAACATGCTCTCCCAAAAACTCGAATGGCTCAACGTTCATAACATACTACCCAATCTATAACCTTACCCCTTGCCACGGGTACGTGTTCGGCTCAAAGGGTTGGTTTTAATATCAATCTGCTTTTCGATAAATTTAATAATCATGCCAGCAACATCTTTACCGGTTGAGGCTTCAATGCCCTCCAGGCCGGGAGATGAGTTTACTTCCATCACTTTTGGACCAGATGATGAGCGCAGTAAGTCCACCCCCGCCACATTCAAGCCCATAACTTTTGCAGCTTGAACCGCCGTAGCCCGTTCAGCTGGCGTAATACGAACCACACTGGCGGTTCCGCCCCGATGGAGATTGGAGCGAAACTCACCGGGTTGGGCCTGACGTTTCATCGCCGCGACCACTTTGTCACCAACAACGAGACAGCGTATATCTGCACCATCGGCTTCTTTGACAAATTCTTGCACCAAAATATTGGTCTTCAGGCCCATAAAAGCCTCGATCACACTCTCTGCTGCTTTTTTGGTTTCGGCCAAAACAACACCAATTCCCTGAGTACCTTCCAGCAATTTTATAACCAGGGGTGCACCTCCCACCATTTTGATGAGATCCTGCACATCATCTGGTTTATGGGCGAACCCGGTCACGGGCATGCCAATACCTTTGCGTGACAACAGCTGTAACGATCGCAGTTTATCCCGGGATCGACTGATCGCCACAGACTCGTTCAGCGGGTAGACCCCCATCATTTCGAACTGCCGCAAAACAGCCGTACCATAAAATGTGATCGAGGCACCGATACGTGGTATCACAGCATCAAACCCGACCAGCTCCTCTCCCTTGTAGTGGATTGTTGGCGCGTGGGCTGCGATATTCATATAACAGTGCAGCGTATCAATTACTTCAACTTCATGTCCCAGTTTCTGCCCCGCTTCGACCAATCGACGCGTGGAGTATAAATCTGGATTACGCGAGAGTATTCCTATTTTCAAGACGTTATCCCCGGATAAGTAGATAAGAAGAGTGACCATTAACAAGAATTAATCTCGTTGTAATGGCTCAAGCCCAAGTTTTCAAAACAGGATGGATTATACTCTCAATCAGTGACCCCTGGGATAGGTCGTATCAACAATTACCGGTTATCTTTTTCGCTATTGATCCCGAGACATCCCTAACAATATCAACCGACTCGGGCTCTCGGCGTAGGTTATATTGTTTTCATGTTCATCTGTATTGTTCTCAATATAGTCGAGCCTCACAGAAAGGACGAATTATGAATGGCACCAAACAACTCACTCCAAAACTGCTTGCGACGATCATCGCCTGTACTGGAACGGCCTCCCAGGCAAGTAACCTGACACTGTACAGTGATTTTGCCGTGGTTCAGGACAACATCACACTGAACCTGAAAACTGGTGAAAACGCCGTTGCATTTCAGGATATAACCCGGCATCTCGAGCCTTCATCAGTCATGCTCAGCACCGGGCAGACGGGATGGAACCTGATCATCAAGGAACAAAACTATCAAGGCTCACCATTGGATCAGGTCCGGCTGTTGCAACAATACGAAGGTCAGGAGATTGAATTTATCGTGCGCTATGACGATCACCAGACCATCAAGCGGGGAAAAATTATCCGAGCACCTGAATCTGGCGGCATGCAAGCAGACCCGATGGATGCCATTGTTGAATGGGATGGTAAAGTTAATTTTGGCTTGCCCGGCACGCCACTGTTCCCCCCCATAAAAGATCAGAGCGTGTTAAAGCCACAACTGGACTGGCAACTTTTCTCCAGCAAGTCCGGCAAAGCCGATGCCAGCTTGAGTTATATTACCCGCGGTTTCGGCTGGGATGCCGCCTATAATTTCATTGAACGTTCGGATACTAAACTGGACGCCGCCGGCTGGATGACCATCCGCAATTACTCGGGTAAAGACTTTGAAAAAAGTAACTTGAAGCTCGTTGCCGGTGAAGTGAACAAGCTGGCAGAAGGTCGCGACATGTCCGGTCAATACCGGATGAAAATGGCCGTAGCGGAAAGTATGCCAGCCGTGACAGAAAAAAGTATCGATGAATTCCACATGTACACTGTCCCCTATCCGGTTGACTTGCAGGCCGGGCAAACCAAACAGATTCAGTTTCTAAGCGGTCAGAATATCAGCTACCAAACGGAACTGGTCTATGATGGCGCCAACCTGCCCTACAACTTCAATAGCGAATACATTCGGACACAGCGGGACTTTGGTGCCCGTGGCAACGATGCCGTGAACATTTACAAGGTTTTCGAGAATTCTGCCAAAAACGGACTGGGGAAACCTCTGCCTTCAGGACGAATTCGATTCTATGAACAAGACGACGACGGCAGTCTGATCTTCACCGGTGAAAACAGGATTGATCACACCGCTCGGGAGGAAACCGTCAAGGTCTTCACCGGAAGTGCATTTGATGTCAAAGGGGAACGAAAGCAGACAGAGTTCACGGTACACAGTTCCCAGCGACAGGCGCGAGAAACCTTCAAAATCACGCTGACCAACCGCAAAGCCGAAAGCGTATCCGTGAAAGTGGTCGAACATTTATATCGGGGGCCAGAATACAACATTAGCAGTCAGACCAAATGGCAACAGGATGATGCGGGCACCATTAGCACGGAAGTCAGTATTCCTGCGAACAGCACATCAGTGATGACTTATACCGTAGACTACAGCTGGTAGAAACAACTCATCCCGCCAGGATCGGATCAGCAGCACCGGATTGAATCAATCCTGCTGCTGAGCCGACATACCAAGATCAAGGCAATCCTGATAGGCAAGACAATGTTCGAGATGATCATTGACCATGCCGACCGCCTGCATAAAAGCGTAACAAATTGTCGGGCCGACAAACGTAAATCCTCTTTTCTTGAGGGCTTTTGACATCGCCTCGGAAGCCGGTGTCATGACCGGCACTTCACTCAACGACTGCCAGCGATTCTGAATCGGAACATGGTCGACAAAAGCCCACAAAAAATGACTGAAGTCGATCCCCTCCGCCGCCATGCTCAAATAGGCTCGGGCGTTTTTAATGATTGAATTCACTTTCAAGCGATTGCGAATAATGCCGGGGTCTGTTAATAAGCGCTCAACATCCTGATCTGTATATCGTGCAATCTGTTCCGGGTCAAATTGCGCATAGGCATTCCGGTAGGTTCCCTGTTTTTTCAGAATGGTAATCCAGCTCAAGCCCGCCTGCTGGCCATCCAGACACAGTTTTTCAAACAGCTCAATTGCATCATAAACAGGCCGTCCCCAGACATGGTCATGGTAATCGGTGTAGAGTGGATCTTCGCCACACCAGCCACAGCGGGAAACCGGTGATAATTTCCCATTCGCATCCTTTACGTTATCCACCATCGAGTCATGCTCTCCGAGCGTACAATCAAAGAAAAAGCTTCGCCCGCTTGAAGCCGATTTCACGGACGACCACACTGGCCGCATCAATTGAACTGAAGCTTTGCACCTTTTCATCTCCAGCAACCAAAAAGTGGCTTTTCCCCTGTTTATCCTTGACCAGTAGCACCCACTCCCCCGCACTGGAGGCATTCGGCAGAATATTCACAGCAGCAAGCTCCGCTGCAGCATACATCGATTGGAGTTGATCAAGGGTCATGGGCGTTTTTGAATTATCAGCTTCAGATGCCCGAATAGTAGCGCATATTTGCGCTTGAGACGACTTCTGCCACAATCGAGAGTGCAATCTCCGGAGGTGTCTGTCCGCCGATGTTCAAACCGGCGGGGCCGTTAATCCGCGCGATATCAGTATCGCTAATGCCCTCGATGCGTAATAAATTCCTGCGGGTTTCATGGGTTTTACGGCTACCCAGCGCAGAAATCAACCCCACATTACGGGATAAAACCTGTTTCAGAATCGGCACTTCCCAATCGTGATCATGGGAAAGTAAAATAACGGCAGTCCACGGATCCAGATCATCAGGGGCGAACTGAGCAGGTGAGTTCAAGGGTAAAAAGACGCAATTGGCATTCTCACAGGGCACCGTAAACTGGGAAGAATAGGCGACCAAATGCCAGTCAAAAGCCCGGGCCAGGTTTAAAAAATAGTCGAAGATCGCTCCCTGCCCGACCACCACAACCCGTTGTCTGGGTCTGTAGGATTTACTGAAATTCGCAAGTTTTTGCTCAACCTCAAGACGAGACCACTGGCGAGATGATGGCGCAGAATGCCCCGGGCCCGGATTAGCATTGTCCAGCGGCACTTGATGTAGATGGTTCAGCCTAGCCTCCGATACATTCCATGACCATTCAACCGGCAAACGCTTCTGATATGCAGAACACAGCGGCGTGAACCAATTGCTTTCAGGACGCGTGAGAATCAGGACATCGATACCCGATCCGCAAGGGAGCTGGATATCAAAATAATCGGAGTCACGACCATAGCGAATCAATCGTTGCTCCGGCGCTTCGCTGCGGAGCAACGACACCGCTTCATGGACCAGTGCGGATTCAACACAGCCGCTGGAAATTAATCCGGCATATTCTCCCCGTTCATTCACCACCATTTGACTGCCCACAGGTCGGGGAGACGAACCTTCAACATTAACCAGCGTGATCAGCGCAATCCCCAATCCCGCCTGATTCCATACCCAGGCCGTGCTGCGAATATCGTCAACAAAGGCATCGGTAAACGGCAGCACCGGGGTCGCCACCGTCGTAGATGAAAAACCTGACGCTTCTGAGGACTGTATTAACGTTGAATCTTCTGGTTTCAATGATCTCACCCAACCTGTATTTTCTGCCCGTCTTTCTTTTTACACAAATTCCACCTGCATGGGCAGGTCACGCATCCAGCGACCACTGGCAGCCGCTATTGCATTCGCTAGTGCCGGGGCAACCACGGGCGTTCCCGGTTCGCCGACACCGGAAGGAGGCTCGGCTGATGCAACGATATGGACATCGATCTTCGGCATCTGGGCCGCCCGCAGTACCTGATAATCATGGAAATTACTCTCCACCACACGCCCCTGATCGAAGGTAATGGCACTCATCATCGCAGGCGATAATCCAAATCCGATGCCACCTTCCATCTGGGCTCTGATGATATCCGGATTCACGGGTACACCACAATCTACAGCACAGGTTACTTTTTCGACTTTGAAGGCATCCCCCTGACGGGACACTTCAACCACCTGAGCAACGTAAGTACCGAAAGACTTATGCACAGCAACGCCTCGATAGTGGTTTTCTGGCAAGGCTGCAGTCCAATTGGCTTTTTCGGCGGCCATTTTCAGTACACCACGGTGCCGGGGATGCTGCTCCAGCAGGGACATCCGCAACGCTACCGGGTCTTTACCCGCTGCAGTGGCCAATTCGTCCAAAAAGGTTTCAGTGGCATGGGCCGTATGGGTTGATCCAACACTCCGCCACCAGAGCACCGGCACCGGAATCTCCGGAGAATGTAACTCCACTTGCATATTCGGGATGGCATAAGGCAAGTTTGAGGCGCCTTCCACTGAAGTGTGGTCAATTCCATTCTGGATCAGAAACTCGAAGCCGGTTCCTTTCACAATGGACTGCCCAACAATACGGTGCTGCCACGCGATAATGTTGCCATTTTTATCGAGGCCTGCTTTTAATTTATGGAAGTACATGGGCCGGAAATACCCCGCCCGGGTATCGTCTTCCCGGGTCCAGACCAGTTTTACCGGAACGTTACCACCATAGGCTTTAGCGATTTCCGCCGCTTCCAGAACATAATCGGATTTTGAGTTAGCGCGCCGTCCAAAACTGCCGCCCGCATAGAGTGTATTGATTTTGACCTGCTCGGGAGCAACTTTCAGCAAGCCAGCCAGTGCCATTTGATCCCC
The DNA here is from genome assembly GCF_002162375.1 of Oleiphilus messinensis. GTDB lineage: Bacteria > Pseudomonadota > Gammaproteobacteria > Pseudomonadales > Oleiphilaceae > Oleiphilus > Oleiphilus messinensis. The sequence continues at coordinate 5,862,061 of NZ_CP021425.1, forward strand.
GGTATGCAGTTGGGCACCGTACCAAAGCTCAGCCCCTGTAATTTTATCCCCCTGTTTACGCAATTGAACAACACAGTTCATCGGCTCCATCGCCGCATGAGCAAGAAACGGGAAAGCATATTCCGCTTCAATGACTTTATCCGCCTGATCAAACCCTTGTGCAATGCTGCCAGTCTGGTGAGCGACAAGGCCTGGCTTGTCTGCTAGTGCTTTGTAATCGGCCAACAGATCGGCACTACTCTGCTTGAAGGCCGCCTGCTCATCCCACTTGATCACGAGTAAATCCCGTGCTTTTTTCGCCTGCCAAAAATCCTTGGCCAGAACCGCCACGCGGTTCTCAAGTGCCACAACGGCCACGACACCCTTCTGTTTTTCTGCTGCGCTGGCATCAAAGCTTAACATTTTTGCACCAAAGCGCGGAGGATGCGCGACGAGTGCTGTCAAGGTACCCGGCTGCTGCATATCCTGCGTGTAAAGTGCCTGCCCCGTGGTTTTACCCACATCTTTGCGGGGCAGTTTTTTACCAATCAGGGTAAATTGATCCGGGGTTTTCAGAACCACTTTGTCCGGAATTTTCTGCATGGCCGCCAACTCCGCAAGCGCACCAAATTCCGATTGTTTGCCGGACGCTGGGTGGCTGACGATACCATTGCTGACCTTTATCTCCCGCGCTGGAACTTGCCATAAGCTCGCGGCCGCAGACACCAGCATCGCCCGGGCACTTGCACCGGCTTCACGCATTTGCATAAACGCGTTTGCAATAGCCGTACTGCCTCCGGTTCCCTGAAATTTACCCCATGCCAGGTTGGCGTATTTACCGGCATTGGCTTCTGCCCCCTCACAGGTGACCTGAGACCAGCTGGCATCCAGTTCTTCTGCAACAAGCGTGGCAAGACCCGTAAAGGTTCCCTGCCCCATTTCCAGATGTTTGATTGTGATACAAACCTGATTATCAGGAGTAATGCAGACAAACGCGTTGGGCTGCAATGCGGCGGCGTTACCTTTCAGTGTTCCCGTTGCTGCCAGGGCTTCCTGTCCTACGGTCACCCCCAACATCAAGGCGGCTCCAGACTGAACACCGGTGACCATAAACTGCCGTCTGGACAATTGCATATTTGCCACTGGGGTCGATTCGGCTACGGGCAAACTTTGTTCTTGCTGATCAGATTTAAACATGAATTAGCCTCCTATCCGGGTATCGGTTTTGTCCGCATTTCCCTTGCTGGCAAACGCATCGTAATAAAGCGGTGAATCAGTACTGTTGTTTTGCGCAACTAATGTACCGGATGCCTGTTTTATCGCTTGTTTAATCCGTACATAGGTTGCACAGCGACAGATATTGCCATTCATATACTGATCGATTTCCTGATCACTTGGTCCAGGATTCGAGCTCAATAGCGCGACTGCAGACATAATCTGCCCCGATTGACAGTAACCACACTGGACAACAGCAACCTCCTCCCAGGCATCAACAACAGCTTTATGGGTTTTCGCAACCGCTGCGCCGGATAACCCCTCGATGGTTGTAATCTGCTGTCCGGTCACACTGCTGATAGGGGTCACGCATGAGCGAATGGGTTGGCCATTCAAGTGCACCGTACAGGCACCACACTGAGCCATGCCACACCCGAATTTGGTTCCGGTAAGCTGAAGATGGTCACGAATAACCCAGAGCAAAGGGGTATCTCCCTCTACATCCACCGTTTGTTGCTTGCCGTTGATATTGATTGAAAAAGCCATGATAACTCCTGTTGAAATGCGTTATTGGAATAACACGGGCTAACGTATGCGTTCGATATCGGCACTGGGCGCGACACCAAAAAAGCGCTTGTACTCACGACTGAACTGGGAATTGCTGGAATAGCCCACATGGTCTGCGGCAGAACTCGCATTGTGCTCTCCCTGAAGCAAGAGCGCCCGAGCTTTGTGCAAACGAATACTTTTTAAATATTGAACCGGCGACGCCGTAGTCACCGCTTTAAAGTGATGGTGCAAAGAGGATTGGCTCATATTCGCCATTCGGGCGAGATTCTCAATCGAGCAGTTTTCGCCATAATGGCCATGGAGGTACTTCATCACCTTGGCGATGTGATGGAATCGGCTGTTTTGCAATACTGTCGCTTTCAATGCAGGCCCCAGTGGACCGAGCAGAATGCGGTAGGTAATTTCCCGCACGTATTGTGGACCCAGAACACTTGCATCCAATGGGGATTCGAGAGACTTCAACAACTGGACTGCTGGCGTCAAGATGGCGTCAGAAAGCGGTTCCGCCCCTACCGCGTCGGGCATGCTATCCAATACTACCGGCACCTGATCCTGAGACATGGTCATGAGCAACTCGCCTATCAGCGAGACATCAACCGACAGTGCCAGCGCGAGAAAGGGCTGGTCAAAGCTGGCCTGCTTAACTTCACACATGAAAGGCATGGGAACCGAGATCACCAGATACTGGTTCGCATCATAAGTAAATTGTCGATCCCCCAGATACCCACGCTTTTGGCCTTGCCCGACAATAACGATGCAGGGGTCGTAAACGACGGGTTGCGACTCTTCCGGGGCACTTTTGCGATACAGCGAAACGCCGGGAATCCCCGTTTCTGTTTGACCTTCCCGCTCCGCCAGTGACGACAACAATGAAGCCAGTTTATTTTGACAGGAGCCGTTCACCTTCTGCATTGAATATTCCTGGTGCGCTACAGGGAAAAACTGGATAGAATCCGACCACTCGAATCCGCTTTCAACTAAAATAGCAGTACGCTGGAAATATGGAATAGATATCGGGGATATTTGCAGGATTAGGCAAACATTCTGGATAAACGAAATAGTGCGCCCGATTCCGCTTCGAGCAATTCATTCTTTCCATTACGGAAAGACGTGTTATTCTCCTAAAAATGTGAATCCTCGTCAGACGCAATACTGAAAAACATCATTCCACCATGACAGAGGATAGGAAACCAACACCAAAGTAAACGGATCGTTACTGCGTAAGGTACCACAAATGAATCGCGAGAAAGCCAATCACTCACCATGGCTTGTGGTGACAGCCAGGTTGCTTGGAGCCATCACCGTGCTCACAGCCCTTGCTTGCCCGTCACTTGCGGATGATTTCGCCGTGGAGGTCGTCACCGAAAACTGGCCGCCCTATAACTACGAAGAAGAGGGTGAGATCAAAGGCTTCGCAACAGAAATCGTAAAAAAAACGCTGGAACATGCAGAGCTATCCCACACAATTCGTCTGGGGATCTGGAAAGGCGTGTATAGCCGGGCTTTAAACCGGAATAATGTGCTGATCTACACCATTACCCGAACCCCGGAACGGGAAGACCTGTTTCACTGGATTGGTCCAATCGCCCATCGAGAATTAAACCTGTACAAACTGCGTGCCCGCAAAGATATCCAGATCAACTCCGTAGCCGACATCAAACATTATCGCCTTGCTCTACAAGACGGAGATGCCAGCACCCAGTTTATTTTCAACAATCACTATTACCCCGAAGACAAAGCAACAATTGTTGACCGACGCGTCTTGAGCTACCGCATGCTGTTTGCCAACCGGGCTGACCTGGCCGTAGGTCAGGACTTATCCATTGCCTACTATATGCGTATGGACGGTCTGCCTACGACACAAATTGAAAAGGCCTTCTCGTTTACCGTAGATGGTGCGTATTACCTCGCCTTCAACAAATCCTCAGACCCCAAGTTGGTGGAACGGGTCAACACCAGTTTCAACACACTGAAACAACAGGGTGCATTTGAACCCATTCTCGACCATTACCGCATTCCAAATGCCGACTGAAGGATGGTGTTGATCATGCCTGTCCCCAAAAAACTTTTAATCATCGCTCACGCCCCCTCTGAAAACACCACACGAATGGTCGATGCAGTCGTAAACGGCGCAACCAACCCCGAGATTACCGATGTAGACGTAATCTTCAAACCCCCTCTGGATACCCAACCGGAAGACATCCTCACCGCTCAAGCGGTTATCATCGGCACCACCGAAAATCTCGGTTACATGGCCGGCCTGATTAAAGATGTGTTCGACAGATGCTACTACCCCTGCCTGGAAAAAACCCAGGGCCTGCCCTTCACCTTCTACATCCGCGCCGGACACGATGGCACCGGCACCCGCCGCGCCATAGAAAGCATCACCACCGGGCTGCGCTGGCGATTAGTCACCGACCCACTAATCTGCAGGGGCGAATTTCAAGAAGAATTTATCACCCAGTGTGAAGAACTGGGACTCACCATGGCAGCGAGCTTGGAGGCGGGGATTATTTGAGCCATGTCTTATACGTGAATGACGAATACTGTCAATTCATCACAGGAAGCCATATGTGTCAATTAGTATATTTTTTATTCAACACCACTATCAAAAAACATGGATTCAATATCAGAGTCTGCGACATCAAATACCGCTATATCTAAATCGTAACCGCCTGGCCCACGGGTTTGTTTGGGATTGTGGGGAACCAAATCAACATAGGGCTTTCCCGATTTTACAATTACAATCGTTTCACCCTCGTGCGCTAGATCGGCCAGTTTAGAGAGATTGGATTTTGCTTCATGAATATCTGCTTGAATCATCACACACCTCTAATTTAGCTAAGCTTACCCAAACTATATCAAGAAGGGCCACCCATCTCCAAAACAGCGACGTAATATCCCATAGGAATTAGATGACATGTCACGAAACGGAGCAAATCGACGCTTTACGCAAAATAGAGAAAATCGCTTTCACTAGTCAGATCACTTTGTTCGTTGTTCATTATCAGGACAAAAAACTTCAATAGACTACTGAAAAACAGACTGTAGCAGAATATAACACTGCTACTGCAGGATGAATCAAAACATCCAGAAATATGGAACCAAGTAAAGGGCTATTTGGTGATAAATACGAGTCGGTAATCACTTCAAAAAAAAATCGGCTCATCATGGTGATTACCAGCAATAATCCGCCCCCAATATTTACCGTACTCAATATGACGAACAATCCCTTATTCATGCAAATAAAACTATTTTAACGTCTCTTCGAAATAATATTTCAGATCTGGACAGGAGTATGGCTCCCCAATAAGCCCTGACACTTCTGAAACATAGAACTCATATAACTTATCCGCATCGTTTGGTTGTAAATGCTGACCATCCAAGACTGCTTCGAAGTCGGAAGATCCGATTCCAGAATCCACACGAACCATAAATTATTCCATCATCTAACTGTCTGATACTTTGCGCATATAGGTACTCAAACATATGAAACCTATCTATACAAGTCGGGAAACTTTTCTCGTTCTTTCATCTCCCAACTTTTGATCAAACTGTCAACTTTATTGCGGACGATACCGGATGAAACGTCACTTTTATCCTCAAATGAGTCCATCCAAAGCAATACGTCAGATCGAACCTTGCCCGCATTCGGGACACAAAACTCGGCATCGCTCACCCAAACAACCGGGCTCATCAAAGAAGGTGACGAGTAGTGCGCACATGCGGAATAACCTTTGTCTTGCAAGTAGAAAGAAGCTGAAAAGCCATAAATTAGCTTGGTAAAAAGAGCCAACCCCGCAAATGCGAGCGCGATTTTAAGACATGCATTAATTCTGACCTCGGTTGCTGCCTTGAACAAACGAAAAAGTAATGCCGCAACTAGTGCCAAAAACGCTGGGATACTGATCAGACAGGGCAAGTCCCAACTCGATACCGATACATAAATACTTCCACGCTGGAGACGCTCTAAGTTTTCCAGAAAATCTCCGCCCATAATAAATATGAACACGTAAATTGGTGCCAAAAGCGCCACAATCAGCACGACAACACGCACTGAAAACAGTAAACCGCTTTCTTCAGGCATATCGGCTTGTTTGCTATTCATCATTGGTACCCGAAGTACGGAACCCCGAACAATCGGTGGAAGAACCCAACAGGATCTTCATCAGCATAATTCAGACCTCGCATGACCTCTCTTTTCATATCAGAAATGTTATGACGCATTCGTTGTTCTGATTCTTTCAAAAGCTCTGCTAACCTATCAGACAGCCTATAATGATCACCTATAGCATTCAAAGCAACAGTTATTCCCATGCCAACAACCACTACAATAGCAATAGGCCCGATTGCTACCATTGCACTTGTGCCCACAACCGTAGCAACCGCCCCCCAAGCGATACCAGATCCGACAGCAATTGAAGCAAGATCCACAGATACGCCTCCAACGAAATCATGCCATGTAGCCTTATCATTCATTAGCTGTTCAATACTGTGAAAAGCAATTGTAAAAACAACAGCAATACCCACTCCACCTCTAATCGCATTACTCGCGCCCAGTTTACCAATCCCCATACTTACCACTTTTGGATTGCTAGCGAGATATCGAGTGCCCGTAAGTTGGCTTCTTAACCCGGGATATCCTTTCAACAGGACGTATTCACGACCATTATATGTTTTCACGCTATATTTTGAGAGGATATGTCCCCCTTTATGCATTTCACGGGCAAGCTTTGCAAGTGATAGTAGATCAGATAGCACTGGGAGATATGCCCCACCTTCTTTCACTGTTGCTTTATTCTGATTCCATTGCGCTTTTGCAACTGAGGATGCCTTTTCACTGTTAGCCACTAAGCTATCGAGCCAAGTAGAAACTTGAATATTAGTCATTCCCTGATTTCTCTTCTGAGTGATCGCAAAATTCAAAAACTCTTCAGGAGACATCACAACAATACAATGATGATTCTTAGCGAGTGCATTAGATAGGGAACGAACTTCAGTAGGGGAAGTCATAATAGAAAATCCTTTATCAAAATGTTATGTCCATATTTTTCGGGAGAAAAAAGTGCAAAATACAACCATTTAAATTCCCGAGCAGGAGAGAATCATATCATGGCTCACAGCCACTTCTGCTGAATAACTCACGATATTTACATTTTCATCGAAAAGTTTAAGAACCAAACAGAACGGCAAAGAGTAATGTTTTGTAGCCACCGTTGACCCTTTGTGTGAAACGGGGGATACTGGCGTGGAGACTGTTCATTTTATAGACACTACTTCTGCACGATTGTGTTTGGGGAGAGAACGATGGCGATTTCTTCTTTTGGCTCGGGTCCAGCGATTTCCAGTCCTGCGCGGCAGGATAGTTCCTCTGTTCAAACCAAAACCAAGCCTGATCCTGAGGCCCAGTCGGCATCACGGGGACGGTCTGAAGAGGCAAAAGCGGCTGCGCCGGGTCAACAGATTTCCGCACAGGCTCGCCAGAAAGCCTATAACGTCGAAATTTTGCGGGCACATCAGGAAGTGAGCCTGAGTATCAAGGATCAACCCCAGGCACTGATTTACAAAACCGCTATCGAGGCCATCAACGAGGAACTGCGCGCGGAGCTCGGGGATGATGCCATTCAGAAAGGTTACGAAAGCGGTCTCGATGTATCACCGGAGGCCACTGCGGGTCGAATCGTCCAGTTCTCAACCGGGCTCTTTGCGCTTTATAAAGAGCAACATCCCGAACTGGAGCTTGAAGAACAGGTGGATCGTTTTCTGGAGGTTATCGGAGGCGGTATTGATAAAGGCTTTAGTGAAGCTAGAGATATACTGGACGGCCTGGGTGTACTTGAAGGCGATATCGCAGACAATGTTGATAAAACCTACGACCTCGTCCAGGAGGGGCTGGCTGCGTTCAGGGATAGCCTGATTCCAAGTACTACAGATAATTCAAGCACGACAGATGAAGCAAACAACCCTGCAGATCCCACGCAGACAGAGCAAAACTAGAACCCTTTCATGCCTTGAGCTCACGATATTGAACTCAAGGCATCAACCAAAATGTTTGCTCAGGTAATCAAGTGTCGCTTACCGAAAACAAAGCTCGCTCGTTGGCAACGGCTTGCTCAACCGCCAAAGCTATGGCAGCGTCGCTGAAGGCAATTTCAAAGCGAGCCAGATTTACTGCAGCGCGGTCACGATTGACAGAATATTCGGGATCGATTCCGGTAATTCGACTATCCTGCCGTTCCGCTATCGCCATCTCATAATCCAGCTTTTCCTTTTCGGAGGCTTTAATTGCCATTAATTGTTCGTAGGTTGCCTCCCGAACCGAATCCAGGCGTTGTTCCAGCTCCTGCTCGGTCATGGTAGTTGCGCAATCCTGAAAATAATTAAAATCAATACTGGATCGATCAGGCTCCTCTTTTGTAGCAAAGTATAGTTCTTGATAAGATTGAATATAGTCTTTCAAGTCCGATTCCCAGTTTGGATTATGGGCTTCACAATAGGCAACGAGATTCTGCCCGGCCCGATTCTCAAAATCATACCCGTGAGAACCCCAGGGCTCGTAAGTTGCCTGTTCACCAATAGCTAAGCCCGACGCTTCCATCAAAGCCCGTTCATTGATAAATGCATTGATACGCGTCTGCCAGTCCGGGTTGGATTCAATGAAAGGCTGCAAAGCATCATAACGCTGTTGTTGGGACTCGGTACGGAAGCCCTCTACCCCCAGATTCTGATGCTCCCCCAAACGCTGTGTCCAAACCAGCTGCCCTACCAGACGACTTGCCTCGCGGTCATTCAAAAGCTCACCATTGGCGTCAGTCCATCCGCTAAAATGACGCTCAGTGTTGACACTGGGCCCCCACATTGCTGCATCTTCAGGAATCTGGGTCCACTCGGTTCGGCCCGCTTCGTCACCGGCAGAAGTGAGAATATCAGTTTCACCCGGCACATTAGCTTCACTCAATTCCGTAAAACCGATTTCATTTTTTTCGGGATCAATTTTCAAAAGCCCCGAACTATCACTGAAGGCCAAGGTCTTGTCACCAGCGCTTGCAGCGAGATTCACTTCCGCTCCGGATTCATTATGTAAAATACTGACTGTAGTTCCATCGGCCCAAAGGGTGTAATCATCTATTTCACCGGCAAACTCCACAATATCGTGGTCACCCAATAGATTGAGTTGCGTGATCGACACCCCTTCCTCGATAACAATATGGTCAATGCCATTTGAGCCAGTAAGTTTTTTAATATCATCCGCAACCCGAAACGCTTGACCATTATCCTCATCAGTGAGAATAACATGCTCAATTGTGGTTCGACTTTCGGGGCTGGCATCCAATTCAATTGGACTACGTTGGCCGCTAAGCAACTGTTCGCCCAACTGCAATGCCTGTTGTTCGGTGTTAACCTTGAGTGCAGCTGTCACGCCATCCGCGAATGAGATCTGACTGGCCTCCTGAGTCACAGCCATTTCAACTACTGCCCCCGTCTCCCGGTGTGTAAAGAGTGCAGTCGTACCTTGAGAGGACACATCATAATCTGAAACATTACCCGCGAAATGAACATTGTCCTCTCCACCAAGCAGGTTCAATTGCTCAACAGAGACCCCCTCCTGAATCAGAATGTTATCGATACCGCTGGTACCCGTGAAGCGGCGGGAGCTTATATCGATAGCAATCGCAGAGTCTTCATCCGTCAGTATCACACGCTCTATCTGAGTTGGGGCCTCGGGGGTGAGTGGATTGGCGGCGACCTGAAGCTGGGTGGCGATTCGTTCGCCGTCCTCGGTGCTCAAGGCACCATTATCGACACCGAAAAACAATTCGTTTAACACTGAAGTTCGCTCCTGTGCGGATACATTTTGTAAATCCACTTGCTCAAGCGTATCCATTACAACCTGCGAACCCGAGCCCTGAACCTCATTCAGTACACTGCCAGCAACCGCTCTGAACGTATCATCATTGCGGCTATCGCCTACTGACTGCGAAATCGTGTAAGAAAACTCCTGATAAGACAATCCACTGGGAGATCCCATCGCACTGGTGAGGGATTGCAGCGGTAATTCAGCGACTGTTTCGGCACTCGCCAATTGTTGACTGACTGAAGACACCACGTTTTGTTGAGGTGTCGTCATATGGGACAGGTTGGCTGTTTGCTGCAGGGATTGCAGCGTAGGCAGGTGAGATGCATTTGCAGCCTGTTGAGCGGCAGAAATGCCCCCATTGTCAGCGCTCATGATGATAATCGGCATTGATTTCCCTCTCGTTATTCATTCCATGTTCAAGGCAGAAAAGCCCCCATCAGGGCAAGCTTCTCAAGACAGCAGAGATTATGACAAATCCAACTACCGTTGCCATCTAGGGGAAACCCTATATCGGCTATAATTTTGCCCCTGAAACCAGAAGTTCATAACACTATAATCGCTGAGTAGTGCACATTTTAATCATAAAATTGGGTTGGTCTGAAGGTAACCAGCCTTATTTCGCGCAACAGATAGAGAGTAAAACTCACATTCAACGAGTGCGGTGTTTGCGGTACGTAGTCGCCAGGTGAGGGAATGATTCCATAACCGGGCCAAAAGGGGGACAAATACGATGGGCCGAATCAAAGAGAGTATACCGAATAGTGCTGCAATCCGATCCGGGGTATTGGGCGAAGTTCTGGTAAAGCACACCCGGGAACGGGTGCATGTCTTTTTCCTGTTTGCTTACTTTGCAAATATTTTGAAAGACCGGATCGAATCACTAACCGGCCAAACCGTGTCCTACACAGACATGCTACAGGTTAAAGCCACACATCAGATCGGCACCGGTACGCGGCGCAGCACGCCAACGATTGACCCGTTTGATGAAACCGATCCGAATGTCGTGAACATGTGGGCCACGGAATTCCGTAAGCTGGATGCCGCCCACTTCTGTAATCTAGGCATCAAAACTCCGTTTCGGAATCAGGTTGCCAACCTGGCGATCAGCCAGAATGACGCACTGTTACCCAAATGGCTGAAAAACCTGGAATCAACAGCAAAAGACACCCGGCAACTCCCGCAACGAATCAACATCGGTCCGGACCGTATCGTTGATATCCTGCACGGAGACTTGATCTTCCAGTACCTCTCCGATGGCACCCCCATCATCAGCCCGGATCATTTTGTTAATTACTCCAATCAGGGCCTTACGCGGCTGCAGGCCTACCGGGGACGACTGGCCAATGAGAACAAGCACGGACTCGCAGCCTGTGTAGATTGCTATATTTCCGTGATCGGCTCGTTGCCGGAAATAAACGATAAGTATGAAGATTTGAAAGACGGCCTCAGGTTTGAGTGTGAGGCCTACAATCTCGATACGGCTCGTTATATTCTTTAAGGGTCATTCATCTGCCGTAATCGGCATACAGGAATATCGGAATAGCTAACATTAGAATATCCAGACACCTTGATCAGTCACAGTCAGACTTGCCAAGGTGTCTGAGGTGTTCTGGATATTCTCTTCGGATTCCGAAAAATACGCGAGTGCAGCACTCCGTGAGAGACCCGTCTCCAGCTCGGTTACCCAAAAATCAAATCCGGCAGAATCTGCATTTCGCCCCAGCACATTGAAATACAGCTGATCGACGTATTCACCGTTGGATGGATGACCATAGAGTGTGTGAAACTCCGCCGAACTGTAAAAGTTAGCCGCCATTTCCACCAGCGCCATACCGCCATCATATTGATCAATCCAGTAGTTAAGCCCTTGAATATCCGGTAGACGATCAAATGCCGCGTTATACAATCTGGCAACAGTCATCGCGTCATCGAAATCCGCTTCACTTATCGCACCTGAGCCCGGGTCAAGATCCTCAAATACGGACAAACTAACCATATCGTCTGCCCCAAACCAACCCGAGCTTTTCCAGTCGGCACTGATGTAGTACCAGCCACTGTAGGGCGCCGTAAAACCAACAATTTCATCCGTGCCATAGGATCCACCCTGATCAAACGCAATCACATCACCATAGTCATCATAAAGGCGCAGCTCACCGGGATCTTCATCACTACTGGCGAAAATATCGTATTCCGCCCCCCGCAATCCATAGAAGGCAAATACGTCCGTTTCAACCCACTCGATATCACCATTGAACTGATATTCGTTGTCCCAACCGGCCTGTTCCACCCCCCGGTCACGCACGAGGGAAAACAGCACCTCCCAGGAATGCGCCATATCATACTCATGCAGCGAAGGCCGGTCAGAATATACGGGATAGGTAATTTCAGATGCATAAGAATATTGAGATGTCATGTCCATAATCCTCTGTGTCTACAGCCATTGCTGTGTTAAGTAACAATGGCTTCAATGTAACAGGGGTTTTATGAACGGTGCCTGAATGGCTACAGAACTTGCTCAGGATAGACCGAGGTATTGATCTCGCAATGCCTGAATTTTCACTGCATCATTGGAGAAGACCCATTCCACACCACGGTTCAATTCACGAAACAAGCCGTTTTTAGAGGCGATAAATCCCGTGCCGATACTCTGGCTTGCAGCGCGGTGCTTGTCCAGAATACCCTGATGCAAAAACAAAAAGTGCCCGGTTACGCCACCGTAGCCATTTTGCAACGCAGAAAGGCTCAGGGCATTGAAATTCAATTCCGCCACCGGTAACAGCGCCTTGCGATCCAGAAAACAAACGCGCTCAAACAGTTCAGGATTGAGGGCCAGGATGTGAAAGTCATCCACCTGATCCAGATTGAGTAGCATACTCTTTAAAATCGCTTTTTGTTTTCGGGGAGAGAGGTGGGGCTCCGCCTTCACTTCCAGCATCAAATGTGTGTTTTTGCCAAAGCGGTCGATTACTTCTGCCAATGTCGGGATCTCGGGCACTACACGTTGCAGCTCCTGCAAGGTTACATCAGCAACCCGGGTCGGCTGATTGAACACCCGCAAGCAATCATCATCATGACAAATTACCGGTTGCAGATCGGCTGTCCAGCGGATGTCACACTCGATACCCCACACGCCTGCATCTACGGCCTGCTCAAACGCCTCGATCGTATTTTCCTTAACATGCAGGTTGTCATGTTCGCCACGATGGGAGACAACCTTGCATTTTTCCAGCGCACTTTGATCAGGTTTTGATTGCGGCACTTTCGCCACGTATTGATCCATCAATCCGGTTGCTGTTCGCTCCAGCCAGGACGGGATTTTCATGCTGTATCTACCTCTCACGCCAAGCATCGCGAAGATGCTATCGGGTAACTATTACAGTTTTATAACTGCTCGGCCTCTTTTACAACCGTTTCGACTCATACATTCAGCCCGGAATTGAATAAATTCGTATTGCGTTGCTCGTCGAGCAGTGCCACATCTGCGACCAGCTTGCGTAGCCATTGATGCCCGGAATTGTGATGCAACAGTGGACTCCAGGCCAATTTCAACTCAAACGCTTCAATAGGAAAAGGTGGGTCTTTTATCACCAGCTTCGAACTCTGGGTTTTCAAACGGGCAGCACGACTGGGCAGGGTGGCAATCAAATCGTGCTGCTGGGCCAGCAACATGGCGACCTGGTAGTGCCGGGTAAAAACACTGATTCGACGTTTCTGCCCGAGGGACACCAGCGCCTCATCCACCCAGCCAAGGCGTTGTACATCCTTTGGGTTCACACCCACACCCACCCCAAAGCCGGTTTTGCTGACCCAGATATGACTGGCGGCGAGGTAATTTTCCAAGGTGAAATCATGCACAAGCGGATTGTCGACACTCATTAGACAGGAGAACGTATCGGTCCACAGTGTTTTCTGATGGAATGACTGGGGAATGGTATCAAAGCGATTGATCGCCATATCAACACGGCCCTGTTCCACATCTTCGAAGCTGACATCACTTGGCGTCAAAACATCCAGTGTGATATTGGGTGCTTGTCGACGCACTTCACTCAACACACCCGGAATCAAGGTTGATTCGGCATAATCGCTGGCCATAATCCGAAATACACGAGAACTTTGTAAATCAAAGTCGCGATCCGGTTTAATGACCTGTTCGATGTTGAACAAAATTTCCCGAATCGCGGAACGGATCTCCAGAGCAAGTTCCGTCGGCGCCATCCCCTCACTGGTTCTGACCAACAGCGGATCATCGAACAAAGCTCGCAAGCGCTTCAGACTGTTACTCATCGCGGGCTGGGTTATACCGAGATGGTTAGCCGCTTTGGTGACATTACGTTCTCGAAGCAAGACATCAAGATGTACCAGCTGGTTTAAATCAACTTTGCCCAGATCCATTCTATTTACAGCCTGTTATCAAATTATCTACAACGGTCGATCAGTTTACATTCAACCCAATATCACTTTGAGTTTATGCCATAAAATATTACATTCATGACAATTATAAGCAAACAGAATCAAATAAACATTTTGAAAACAGGAATAGCAAGGCTGACAGGCACTTAAAACTGGCAGACGCTCAAAATTGCGCGAGCACATGACGCATTTGCTTGGTGAACGCCGCCGGGCTTGCCTCGATCAAGGATACAGACTGACATTTCTGGAATTCGCAAAACAACCTGAGGGCGTCACCCAATGCGACAAAGAATTCGTCTTCACCGTGCTTGAGTTTCTCGATATACAACGATTTGATTTCCAGATGCTGGCGCTGTCGATAAACCTTACAATCCATCCGTCCCACAAACTCATCCCGGAACATCAGGGGCAGGCAAAAATAACCAAACTGGCGTTTATCCGCAGGGAGATAACTCTCCAGCTGATAATCGTATTGAAAAAGCGCTTTGAGTCGCTCACGCTGAATAACGCTGTTATCGAACGGTGAGAGTATCTTCACTCTGGAACTGACACGGGGTAATTGACGCTCAAGCGCACCAGCTTCGATAAAATAAATATCGCCGTTCAGCACTTGTATTTGCTCTAATACACCCTCTGCTAAATCCGCGTTGATCAGAACTTTGACAGCTTTGCGCAACTCACTGTTACGACGCTGATAGGTCAGACCTTTCAGGGAAATACAGCCATGGCAACGCAATTGTTGCGCTATCAGGTGTTCTGCAAATTCTTCTGTGGTGGGCTCTTGTGTATTAATATGATCAGGCAACACCCGTTCTGTCAGGTCGTAGGTTTTCTGGAAGCCTTCCCGGTTACTCACCATGAGATCCCCTTCCATGTACAACTGCTCCAGCGCTTTCTTCGCTGGTTTCCAGTCCCACCAACCCGCACGTTTCGGGGCATCAGCTTCAAGATCACGGGATCGTAATGGCCCCTCTGAGCGGATACGCGCCAGCAACTCTGCCATCAATTTTCGATCCGGCGTTTTAAACCAATGGGTTTGGCCACTTTTAATCGCCTGTTTGTAGGGTAAAGAAAAGCGAAAGTCATCAATTGGCAGGAACGCTGCGGCATGTGACCAATACTCAAACACCTCCCCATCCAGCAGCAGCTGATGGGTCATTGCAGAATCAAATTTCGGAACCCGGCTATGCAATACATGATGATGGGCCCGTTCCACCACCGAGATCGTATCAATCTGCACATAGCCCAGATGTTGAATCGCCTTCCGCGCCCCCGCCAACCCCGTCCCGAAAGGCCGGGACTGCAATAAGCCTTGTCCAGACAACGCCAGCCTGCGCAAGCGTGTCATATCCTGTGGACGGGTGATTTTAATCATTTTTTACAGGTGCTTTTGCTGAATGAATTCCCCCGAAGGGGGTATGTGATATAGCCGGTGGTTTTAACCACCGGTGAGATATGCCGAAATAATATCTCAAGTAAATAAAAATCGCTCTTCAAACTCCACCCTGTGATGCTTGAGAAACTGCGTGAATTCTTCTTTATAGGATAGATTTTGATGATGACTTTTCTGATTTTTAACGTACTGCACCACGGCACCAATTTGAGATTCGCTCACGGTAAAAGCACCATAACCCTCTTGCCATGAAAAACGTTCATTTAAAAACGCTTGCTCGTTAACCCATTTTGATGAGCGCCCCTTCAGCTTTTTCATTATCTCTGACAGGCTGTGCACCGGTTTCAATTTCAGTACGATATGGATATGGTCAGGCATGCCGCCTATTTGAAGCAGGATTGCGCTCTCGCTTTTGATAATTCCACCAATGTGGCCATACAAAGCGTTGCATAATTTGGGATTGATTAAAGGTTCACGATTTTTCGTGCTGAATATGACGTGGAATACCAAATTGCTTAATGTGCTTCCCATGGATTGCCTTTTCCTTGGCCGTCGTCCTTTCAGGACTTATATTTGGGGGCTTGCTACCGGTGGTTAAAACCACCGGCTATATTACACAACCCCTTCGGGGTTGATGATGAAGCGCAAGCTTACGCTTCTACCAACTGCACAAACTCAGCCGGTACATCTTCGTCGATGTACGCCATGCCGAGTTTTTTGAGGTAATCCATTCGGTCGGCTTTCATAAGGTCGATACTGAGTTCGCCTGCACCATTTTCCTGATAGACAGATTCCAGCCATGCCATGAATTTTTCACCGCCTTTCATAATCAGCAAGGTGGCAGCCCCTACGTCAGGACGGACTTTGGTTTGCTGGTTTTCGGGAAGTTTCACTTCCAGCACAACAGGGCTTTCTTCGCCTTCAAAACGAACGCTGCGATCCCGCACGGTTTGGGCCGCCCAGTAGTGTGCAAGCTGTTTGCTTTGGGTGAGATAGACAGGTTCGCGGGATTCGGTATAGCTGTTGCCAATGGTGGCCATGGTTTTTTTAGCCGCTTGATTCATGGCTTTATCACCGGAACGGATCAGACCATGCTCGTTAATCGAATCAAGTAAAGCGGAAGAGGTGCCGTGATACCAGATGTCTCCGGTGGCGAAACCATCCTGGGTTAAAAGGTCCTTTGCATCTTGTAAGTAGCTGGGTGTTTCACTCATGGCCTTTTCACCTGTGTATATACCGTTTTGGAGATCTCTTAAAAAAATGGCGATCAATTGACCGCCACTTTTTTAAGAGATGGGGCATTTGCCCCATCCTATCACTTTTTAACCGACAACAACGATTAGATGTTGTTGAACTGGTTAGAAGTGTTTTTCGCACCGCCAGCTTTCAGAGCGTTCTCACCAGCGTAGTACTCTTTGTGGTCGTCGCCCAGGTCAGAACCAGCCATGTTCTGGTGCTTAACGCAAGCGATACCTTGACGGATCTCTTTACGCTGAACGCCAGCAACATAACCCAGCATGCCTTGCTCGCCGAAGTACTCTTTCGCCAGGTTGTCAACAGACAACGCAGTGGTGTGGTAAGTAGGCAGAGTGATCAGGTGGTGGAATACGTTCGCTTCACGTGAACAATCCGCTTGGAAAGTCTTGATGCGTGCGTCAGCAGCTTCAGCCAGCTCAGACTCATCGTACTCAGCACTCATCAGACGATCACGGTCGTATGCAGAAACGTCTTTACCTTCCGCAGTCCAAGCATCGAAAGTTTGCTGACGGAAGCTCAGAGTCCAGTTGAAAGAAGGAGAGTTGTTGTAAACCAACTTCGCATCTGGGTGAACTTTACGAACTTCGTCCATCATATCTTTGATTTCGTGAACAGTTGGTACTGCAGTTTCGATCCACAGCAGGTCAGCACCGGCATTGATTGCTTCGATACAATCGAATACGCAACGCTCGTGACCAGTACCTTGACGGAATTGGTACAGACCAGAAGGCAGACGCTTAGGACGAACCAGTTTACCGTTACGGCTGATCAGTACATCACCTTCAGCAGTTTCTTCTGGAGAAACTTCTTCACAATCCAGGTAAGAGTTGTAAACGTCACCTTGATCGCCTGGTTCTTTAACAACTGCGATTTCTTTAGTCAGACCAGCACCTTCAGAGTCGGTACGTGCAACGATCAGACCGTCATCAACACCCAGCTCCAGGAAGGCATAACGCAGTGCACGCAGTTTCGCGTGGAAGTCAGCGTGAGGAACAGTTACTTTACCGTCCTGGTGACCACATTGCTTCTCGTCAGCAACCTGGTTTTCGATCTGCAGACAGCACGCACCGGCTTCGATCATTTGCTTAGCCATCAGGTAAGTCGCTTCCGCGTTACCGAAACCAGCATCGATATCAGCAATGATTGGCACAACGTGAGTTTCGTGGTTGTCGATTTGCGCTTGGATTTCAGCTTCTTGAGCCGCATCACCCGCTTCACGAGCCTTGTCCAGAGCACGGAACAGGCCACCCAGTTCACGTGCGTCAGCTTGACGCAGGAAGGTGTACAGCTCTTCAACCAGAGATGCTACAGCAGTTTTCTCGTGCATGGATTGGTCAGGCAGCGGACCGAAGTCAGAGCGCAGTGCTGCAACCATCCAACCAGACAGGTACAAATAACGACGTTCAGTAGAACCGAAGTGCTTCTTGATAGAGATCAGCTTTTGCTGACCTACAAAACCGTGCCAGCAACCCAGAGATTGAGTGTACTTGGTTTTGTCTTTATCAAACTCGGCCATGTCGCGACGCATGATAGCTGCAGTGTACTTAGCTACGTCCAGACCCGTTTTGAATTTGTTTTGCGCACGCATACGTGCAGCAGATTCTGGGTTAATCGCGTCCCAAGGGCTACCAGCTGCTTCTTTCAGAGCTGCAACTGCTTGGATGTCGTTTTGTATTTGAGACATAATGCTGATTCCTTCAAGGATGGCATTTAAGTTTCGCCAACCGGTATTGTTCGTATCAAGCTCTGCGCTGAAGCACTGAGTAACCTTACCCTGACCGGTTAGCCTAACGGTGTTCTAAATTCAGGGCGCATTCTAATCAATTGTTTCAAATAAATGAAATATATATGAAGCATATTCAATATTTATTTTATGAATACCCACTACAACCTTCACAACCAGACTGATATTTATGCTCTAAACTACAGAAATAATGGACAAATTCTACACATTTGATTTACCCGGAATCCGGTTTTTGCCAATGTAAAATTCTGTAACAGACCATTGATTTCAGGCATTCAGGCCTGACTGCAAGGAGACGCACGCCATGACCGAGCAACCGCAGTACTATCAACCACCGGAGCAACATGACCATCATATCCGCAATATGGTGATTGCCCTTGCCCTGTTTTTTGGTTCAGTTGTTATCGTTTTGGCATTGGTTATTTATCATGCGCACTACCTCGCATCACTACTGCCTTTTTCAGTCGAAAAGCAATTTGTGAAACCTTACTAGCTATGATGATTTCTGGTGTACAAGTTGAAGAAATTGCAGTGTAAGCGCCGTTAAATCGACACACTTCCCTTAACTGTATTGAGCTACATTTTTTAAAGAAGACTCCAGCACGACATTCTACGGTAACAGGACTTCAAGTTTCTCAGTCGTAGATACCTCACCGATTCGATCCAGCACATAATGGATGTAGGCAGAGTGCAACAGTTGGTTGGCTTTAGCAATCTCGATCAAGGAGTAGCAGGTCACAAAGGCTCTGGCAAAAGGGTGTATCGCATTTTCTGCCAATGCATTGCTGATATTGAGATAGCCTTTCTCGAAATTTCCATTCAGGTAAGGCCATTAGTTTAAGTTGTATCCATAGCCGTACGGGTGAGCGATCCTTTCATGACCTTACTGACGTTTTTCTCCAGCCAACTCTTGAATTCGTTCAGCAGTGGAGCACTCATTTCCTGACGGACACGAAACCGTTCAGCACCACAATCTCGTTAAGTTGCCATTTCCGCTACCAAGCAAAAAACGAGTTTGCGATCTCCGAATGTCACTAACTTATCTGTTGCTAAACAACCCCAAGCTCTTGTCGAATACCATAGTTCTCTGCGACTTCTGATATTTCTTTAAGAACATCATGAGAAAGTTCTTTGCATTTGGCTTCAAGCATTTTATCAACTTGACCTAAAGACACTAATTTTTCTTCAAAGTATTGATAACCAATTGAAGTACCAACTTTATGGTTATCGTTTTGGAAAACAAATTCACCAAAAGTATCCACAGGAACCGTAGGTTTTCCAAAATACCTAAATATTGTCGCCATAGCCCGGACGTATTCTGATTTGGTAATCGAGCCATTACAATATATCGCACATATAGCGAACAGCTTAAATCGAACCCCTTGGTCAGCACTTTTTAATTCATCCGTATTAAACATGTATCCAAATCCCCCAACAGACACACTCACGCGAGCACGGTTTTTCACGTCGCTGAAATGCCCACGGAAACTTGAAATCATATGAGCTGTACCCAAAACACCACCGGCTATTTTACCTATAGCCAAGTCCTGCTGAAGATCCCGAATAGGTACAAAATTGACTATATATCTATAGTAATTCCCTCCCAAGGCTCCATCAAGAAGAGTATTATTAATTATATAGAGCCTTCTATCCATCGACTCTGAATTCGATATCTTTTCAAACTGTCCTAAAAAATCACCAGAACTTATTTTTTCGAAGTTATTGTTAATCGATGATCCCACAACCTCATTATTGATAGGTAGGACCAATAATATAATTGGAACAACAGGCCCCAAAAGAAAAAATGATACCGTCGTCCAAAGAACCTTTGATCGTCCTTTTTTCTTCGCTAATATATAAGCAGGTACTGGACCGATTGCAGCGCCAATCGCTAGCACTAATAATAAGCCTAAAAGATTGTCCACAATTAAGTACTCCTTTCACGCACAAAAAAACAATATTGGATTTCTATACAAGCATGAACTCAACCAGTAGAAATCTGCACAAATTAGTTACAATAACACTCTCATTTTCACCGCCAACACTCATGAAACGAGAAAATGCTAGGAAGCTATTGAAAAAGTTATTTACCTTTACGAACGCTAAACAAATAATCATTGTTACAAGTTGTTTCAATACCAACTTTTCCTAGCTTTGGCCAAAGCCAGGTCATCTGACCACTGACCAACAAGTTCTCCCATTAGTGTGAACATTTTTAACTGAAGGGTGTAATACACGAGCTCCTTACCCTCTTCCCCGTATTGTCGGGTAGAGGTGAGTTCACTCTTGATGATGTAGTCAAAGTTCGTAGCGCTTTGATCAACGATTGCGGCCACTTCAGAACTTAAAATAGTTTCTGTAATTCGATCATGCAGATCTTTCATACGGATACCTTCGTTGTCCGTATTGTTCAGAGGAATTGCAGCGATTAATTTAGGTTTGTCTCCCCCCCACTTTCTAACCAAAGAGGAGACCAACATTTTATTTGTTACTGTTTCTGAAAGTGCAACATAGTCAGCTGTCGTCAATTTTGTCTGATGGTGAACACGCTCTTTTGAGTCTACTATGGACACTCGTGAAGACGAAGGCTGCTTTGGGGGGTTTGCCTGACAGGCCACCAACGCAAAGCCTAACGAAACAACAAAAACACTTGATTGGATATGCTTATTCATAAACTAAGGTCTTCCCTTTATTTAACCAAAAGAATCAGTTTCTTCCATCAATAGAATAAATATCGTGAGGGATTCTAAATGTAATGACAATCTTTTCCGCTTCAGGATTTTTACCAACCCCCAAGAAGGATTCTATTTGTGTGGGAGATAGAAAGATTCTGCGCCAGACTCCGGACTGATCAACAATAAATCCTGCTTCATCCTCCCACTCGACACGATACTCGAGGTGCAGACGTTCATGTGAAATATTCTGAATTGCAAAATTCGCTTGCTTTAGTTTACCCACTTGTTTGATTTTGACATTTGCTATTTTAACTTTACCAACCAGTGATTGAGATCCCAGCACCAATCGAGCCTGCGGATGTGATTCATCCAATGTATTGGTTTTTTTAAATCCTGGGTATTCAGCGACCGGTGTTTGCTGACACCCCGACATCAATAAGAGAATGAGCAGAAAAATAGAATATCGCATTTTCATACGCTAAAACGTCCATAATTTTCGAGAAGAGTTTGCATAGATGTGATCATCCACACTTCGCGCGTAAACAAAATTATCCGACCCGTCATCAAGATTTATCACTTTGTCAGACAAAACTCGATTATGCTGGTCGTAACTAACAATCCGTATTTTATTGACCCGTTTCAACAATCTAACTCTGGCGCCCAACATTTCTGCGGGTAGGCTCATCCAAGAGCGTGTGTCCGGGGTTGCTACACTATTCAACCACTCCCCTAAAATCGGTATTTTTTTGGTTGCCGTATTTACACCGATTGCCCTTGCAACCGAAAGCAGCACTTTCAAATTTCGAAATGCAGCAGAATCCTTCTGGTGTCTCATTGTAATTGCTTCAATATTGGCTATTTGTGTTAACGTCGTAATATGCTTACCAGAAATTGACTTTAATTCAATTCGCTTAACCTTTGATTCGACTGGCTCGTAAATAGGGAGTTTAATCGGTACAGTCCTCCCCTTTGAATCAAATCCGTACTCCAATACCTTCCGCTCAGGAGCAAACCCGTTTGCGACGACAACATGTAGCAATCTAATGTTGTTATCTAGCTTTCTATTTTTGATATCACTTAAGGCTTTTTCTATCGCTTCACTATTTGGATTTAGACCAAGCGCTTTTTCATAAGAGATTCTTGCATTGGCTCTCAATGATCCATCTTTTCTGCTCTCGAAGTCTTGAACCATTCCAGCAACGTAATAGCCGAAAGGATTCACGTAGGCGCTAGATACTTGATTCGCTATCTTATCGTACTTGTTATAGCTCGAAGCCCACTGGCCTTCATCTTGAGAATTGCTTGACTCTTCTCTTTCCTTCTCTAATTTTTGATTCGCAGCTCTCAACTTCGCATCAAACTTTCTGCGTTCAATATCCTGCCAATCAATTGCTCTACGGGTAACGTTGTACGCCTTTCGGTCACCGTTCAATAAATAGGCAATTGATTTATAATTCAACATCAAAACTTTTTCAAAGCCCTCACCAGGGTATTTGGAAAACTCTTCCATTCCCGTTACCGACTCCAATAAAGTAATAAAGCCATCCTCTGCCAACTCTTCTAATTCAGAATCATCCGATCTCAATTCTAAAACCATTTCGGCATTGGCTAGGGAACGAATTGCATCATCTTTATTCCCTTGATCGAGATACAACGTGCCTCGCTCCATCCACCTCAGGAGACCGACCTTTTCCACAGAACTCCAAATGGCACCACCATCTAACAATCGCTCTTCCCGGCTCCTGTAAAAACTATCAATACCCTGCAAATTGCCCGTTGAATATAGCGCTTTTACAGGCTTGAAGGCCCTGGAGTAACCAGAATAATAAATATTGTTTTCATTCTTAGAATCATTACCTTCTCGATGATTCTGATTGACCTCTTTTCTAGCAGGCTTGTTTTGTTGGGCGTTATTCTTAGGGGTATCCAGGGCGTCACTAACCTTCTGAACATCTTCACCAAATTTTTTGATCCCCTTATCCAGTTTTTCAAAAAAATTAGCCGATACCTGTACAGAATGGAAAACGACACTCAAAAACATAATCAACTTGAATACTTGCATAATCCCTTTACCACGCAGGCTCCATAACTTCTTGTATATTTGACGATTTAACTGTTAAAGGTATAACTCTTCGAACAATCGCCCCTGGTTCAATGCTAGCTAGGCTTCCGGACAATAATTTGGCGAGACTGTACTTCGACTGAACTTTAGTAACCTCGATTGCAGCGACCTTTTCACCATCAATTTTGATATTTAAGCCTGTATCCGGATCTGTGATTAAATCACCCGGTGTAAATACCTCGTAATGGCCTCCCACACTCGTCATTTTGCCCCCTTGGTTCAAATAAATTGCAGACTCACCAGCCACCTTAAGTACTTTTAGAGGGTATATATTATCTAGGGACGAATGCACGACCTTACGCGCCGCTCTTTCCAGGATCAGATCAATCAAACCTTGGTCATCATTGCTTCTGGCGTACGGTTCAATCTCAGGTTGCATCAACGTGACCTTTACGGTGTCTGACCACTTCACCTGACGCGTAGCCATTACCATGATGCGATAATCAGCATAGAACTGCATAATACTGTTATTTGTCGTTTGCCCCATCGTTTTTGAGTATTTCTGCTGCGTTTCTGCTTTAAATTCCGTGACAGTTCCGATCAATAAATAATCAACCCCCAAAGCTTCACCAATCTTCATCTGTTCATCCTGAGAAGAGTCTGGTGAAAGCAATAAGTCTCGCTCTTTGATATACTCATCCATATAGTCTCGATCCATAACACTGAAACGCCTGGATTGAGTCAATTCATTGACCAGTTTTTGATTGTACTGCCTTACAATTTCAGCATTAGAAAAAGTCTTATTCACAACTCGTATTTCGGAGAACTTAGTCCGAACAGGCAATACTGCGATTTTCCTCAAACTATGGGGAGAGTTTCCGGGCGTGACATATTCGACAAGCACGACTTTCACTTGCACATGCCACTGATCTACCTCAGTATTGTCGGCTTGCACTATTTCATATGAGTTGATTGTTCCTTGAGTAGACTCTTTGATGTTATACAAACTATCATTATTGATGCTCACGTCGTGTGTTGACTCATCCGCACTCACAACAGATTGTTCTTTTATTGCCTTTGTATAAATTTTCTGTGAGTCAATTGACACGCCGTTTGCCTGCTTCACACTCTCTATCAAAGCATTTTGCGTTGCGACGTTAAATGAGGCACCAAAACCATCAACAAGAATTTCCCTCTCTATTGTCTCGGCAACAACAAAAAATGGGGATATCGCCAGGAGCAGCATTGTTAACCACTTAAGTCTTAGCATTACTTTCCTCCTAAAAGTCTGCAGAGGAGTTAACCGGTCGGCTTGCCCCATGACTTACGTTATGCTCCGAAGTAGCTTGTTCAGCTTTCGGCTTTTTAACTTGATTGAAACTCTGGATAGCATTTAATGTGGAATATTTCCATACTCGGACTGCTCCGACAAATTTTTGGCCAGTACTTGCCGTATAACGCCAAGTTTTCACGGTAGATATACCCTGCAATTTTGCTTTTGCGCTGGTCTTGGCCTTATTATTTGTTATGCTGATAATATTTTTTATGGTTTTTTCAACTGTATCAGAATCGGCCTTTACCTCACGCTCCACTACTTGGGAAATTTCTTCTCCTCGTTCTCGTTCAATTTCCACGCTCATATACCCATTCAACAACTCTGCGATTTGTGCATCCGCGTTACTTATAGCGGCTTCCCTTGCTTCGGACTTGAGCTGATCATTGATATAATCATCAGCCGATGAAGGTGAATAAGAAGATATGCCGTAAGACACAATTGCCGGTGCACCCAACTCATCATATAGCAGGCGAGTTCCCAAAGTATGGGTAAAATCTTTTTCTCTTGAAGGGATCAAAGTAGAAACCTGCCTGCCTTTCCCCGAAATTAAAGATTCTCGTTGCAATGTAATATCTTTAGCAATCTGAATTGTCTTATCAGAAACAATACCTAAAACACCTACACTAGTACGCCCCTTTTTATCGGTTATAACGGCTGTTTGTAAGGTAAACAAACCCGCAATACTGCCACTGGCGTTTCTAATCGTCCGTTTCACGAACTTATCTCTGAATAAATCTTTTTTTACTTTCGGTGTCATTGTTTGCAATGTGCCAGGATCAACACCCATTTCCAGAAGCTCCTGGTCAAGCTTTTTGCCTGCGACATCTAAAGACTTATCAAATATCAAAAGTACTTTGTTAAGCACGTCAGACGTGCCGCTTTCAGGTAGCTCCAACTCTTTGGCATTGGTTGATTGATCAGAATAAAACGATCTCGATTTTTCGGTTATAGTTCTGCCAAAACGAAGCGTGACGTATTCCTCTTGCACCTTCATTAATGCTCTGTCAAAGGCATTAATCATTGCGCTTCCAAACTGAGGGTCGGTGGGCTTTAACGAAACTGTCTGAGAACCATAAATTATTATCTTCCCATCTTTTTCACCAAATTCCCCTTTTTCCCGACCGAAATTCGATACAGCTTCATCAGCCCAATCATCGATAGAATCTGAGGCAGAGACTATGGCATTAGCATTTGACATAGCATTGTGCTCGTTGATGTCTGCCTGCTCTACTTTGTCACTTGTGAGTAGGGGTCTGTCAATCTGTGGAGGGATAGATAGTGGTGGAGGCTGAGAACCAGTAACAGGCAATGGAGGTGGCGCTTGAGTAGCCACGATAATATTCTGCAAGTCCATGCGTGATTCTGCACTCACCCAACCAGCCATCCCTTCTTGCCAAACAGGAGTAGCAGCATTAAAGCTGCCATTTGCTTTCATCGCCTGGAGGCGTTCTAACGAATAAGGTCCTTGCTGCTTACCGTCAACAACAATAAAGTAGTCTGCTAAAGAAGTTGCACTGAAACAAAGAGACAATGCAAAGATTGCGCAATTAGAACTTTTCATTAAGTGTCACCCTAAATTTTGTGGTTTTTATTTGCGAACAATATCGCCCTTGCCAATTTCATCATCTTCTTTGGTAATCACAGCGATCGTAAATTTTGGATTAACCCTGCTGATTTTTATTTGCCCAATTTCAGTTTCAGCGGAACCAAGGTTTTCTCCGGTATCTGGATCAATTAGAGCAATCCCTGGTCTGAATACACGAAGTGTTTCACCTTCTTTTATCCCACCGTCCTGACCTCGGTTTATAAAGACCTGCTTACCTTGAACATTCAATACTTTCATCGGAAACACAGCATCAACCAACTGATCGGTCATTTGAGAAGCTACTTTTTTGGCCATCTTAGTGAAATAAACCGAACTGGGAACACCACCTTTCGAATTCACTACTTGCTTCTCAGTTGAAAATGAGGACTTCATATAGAAAGTCGTTTTGATACTTCCGGTTGTGGTGTCAAGTATTTGGGCATTCACTTCTATCATCCCCGAATCAATTCGGACATACTTGTTCTCCAAGTTTGGCACTGGATTACTGGAGCGGTAAAATTTAAAGTCTTGCACGGTAGGTAAGATTAAATAATTGGCATTTTTGAACTGCCCTGATTGAGCCGCATTGCCAGCTGCAAATTGCGAACTGGCAAACTCTTGCTCTTCCTTCAGCTCCTGTAACACTTCCGTTTTTCTGCTAACTAAATTGAATTTCCTGTTTTTTTGGATGGATGCTTCCATCTCATCAAGCAAGGTTGATAAATTAAGGTGTTTAACGGCATATTGACTAACACCTTCTCCAATTTTCGCCGATTTAACCGCAACTACAGGCTTAGCCTTCGGCGCACCTTTCACACCACCAACATAACCCGTTAGTAAAACAAGAATAAACAGTAAATGTGAGGTGGAACGGCCAATATGCCAAACGTTATACATATACAATTTGCTGGGCTCCCTTGCGGTTTAAATTATTTCTAAAGCCGAGTGAAATAATCCGTAGACGAGACATTTAGTATCATAAATGTCCCACCATCGATTTCCACTTGATTAAATACTACGTAACGTAAATCTAGGCGACTTCCTCTACAGAAAGTAGATACGTTCCACTCGTTCTACTCTCACCAGTAATACCTATAAAATAGGTTCCTGAGTAATCAGCGCTAAATATCTCTTGGGCATTATTCCCTACACCATCGTCGTCGTCATTGCTCGACCGATAAAAATCTCCCACGTGATTGTATATTCCATTCAAGTATGGGTCTTCGAGGGTTCCATCGACAGTAGCCGCGCCCAATACATCTATTTGGTAAGAGCGCCCAGCCAACAATTCCACAGCAACCCAATCAATATCTCCTTGGTTTTCAATCTCACCAAAAAACGTTGCATTAATACCAATGCTTGCAGAAGTCTCGGTGTTAGATAAGATAGAATCGTCGTTATCGACGCTTAGAGTGTAGGTTCCACTCGCGGTATAATCACCGTATGCGAGTACATAGTAAGTACCCGCCACATCAGGTATTATCGTGATGAGCGCATTATTCCCTGGCCCGCTATCGTAATCATTCGCCAATTGACTCCCCTGGCTATCGTAAAAACGCAATTCAGGGTCTGACAACGTTCCCATGCCATTATGTTCGCCAGATAAGTTAATCGTGTATGCTTTGCCCGCTGTATCCAAATCAAGTCTAAACAAATCTGAATCGTACTTGGCATTGATTACCCCTGTCGTCGACCCACCGGGAACAACAAACCCTGTAGTCAACATATTACTCAAATAGTCATCACTACCATCCACACTCACTACGTAGTAACCTGAACCATAGTAATCATCTTCAACTGCAATGTAGTAGGTGCCTAATTCTTCGGAGGTGAGTGTAATGGTAGCCAATGCATCATCACCGACGCCGCCATCATAGTCATAAGCAACACGATCCAGGTTACTGTTATAGACTTGAATTTCTGGATCTGGTAGTGTCCCCAATCCAGAATCCTCTCCTTTCGCTTCGATAATGTAAGTCAAACCACTTTGGTCTAGTTCAACAGCTATCCAGTCTTGATCCAAAGAATAATTTATTTCACCAACAAAGCTGCTATCGACAGAAACACTGGCTGAAGTTTTTAGATTTGAAACATAATCATCTTCGCCAGAAACCTTTAGGGTGTAACTACCCACAGCATTATAACCAGATAGTCCAATATAGTAGGTACCAGCCACACTAGGAGTAAACGTCACTTGAGCATTATTACCTTCACCACCATCATCATTGCTATAACCTAGCTCGAATAACTCATCATCATATAGTCCAGAGATGTATGGGTCTGTTAGCGTACCTCCACCGGTAGCAGTCCCCTCAAACTGAAACAAGTATGCGACACCGGGCAGCAGGTCAATCGCGACGAAATCAACGTCGTCCGAATCTGAGATTTCACCCACAACTACATCGCCAGGGTTAATTCTTCCCACAGTAAGGTTATTTGCTGCAAAGTCATCTACTTCCTGTTCCGTTGTTGAGAGATCAGGTCGAATTAGTGTTTCAATGGCCTCGAATGTATTTACTACCGTATCTGACGTGACCCCAACATTTGCTAATATTTCTACTGCAGTTTCGAGGTCGGTGTAAGCCTGTTCTGTTGCTTGTAACTGCTCAGTAAAATAAGTGGCAGACAACAACTTGTTTTCAATAACTGTCGCATCGTCATTAGTCGCTCCAAACAACACATTCAGTGCAATTTCCTGCAGGGATATCTCGCCAGAATCCAGCAGCCCGACATAGAATGCTTTACCTGCTTCATCCGGGGCTCTATTAAATAGGCTCTGATAGATGTTATCGACCAAGTCCGAGCTTGATGCAGACCCAAACCGCTCATTAAATTCCTCAGATACACCAAACGCTTCAATAATGGTGCTCAAGTCACCACCTGAAAGCTCCAAAAGATTCGCCCAGTAATTCAAGCCACCTGGGTCTGCGGGTCTACTGTAATAAGCGATGTAGGCTTTTTGAACCAAATCAGTTGAGGAGTCTGTAGTCATGCGCTTTCCTTTTTCGTGATATCTAATTTTATTTAAAGGTTAACAAACGTTTAAGCTGATCAAATTAACTAACGAATATTTAATGAAAATATTTTAGCACCAATACCTGAACCGAAACTGAATAGACCCTTAGCCAGAGTGTTAGACCGACTCTTACTAAATTTACTCCCACGGTTACAGGCGCCCTTATTGAAATCAAATCAAGTAAAATTTATTTAATCCTAAACCACTAAAAAGATTATATTTTCCCCCCAACAAGAGGCACTCCTCCTTAAAAAAAACCAATAAAACGGGTTCATCTTGAGAGCAAATAAAAAACCAATAGGGCTTTTGTCACACAGAATCTATGGACAATTTCCTACAAAGATTGCAGATATATCTCACATAGATCGTTATTTTTTCGGGCAAACTAAGGTTGGTTCCAAGCCCAGAGGAAGAAATACTCTGCACTGATTGCTCTCGCACAACTCAGCATCATTCAGGGAAAAAATTGATCTGCTCCGAGTGCGGAGCCAAGCATGACCGGGACATCAGTGCGGCCAGAAACATTCTCGCGGCTGGAGCATCGACATCTAGCTGGAGAAATCCCTGTTATTTAAATTGGGCTCTTGAGTCGTTCATTCACAAAATCTGGTAGTACTTCTAAAGCACTGAAAGCCAATGTTGATATCGTAAACATCTGTGGTTATGCTGGGGCATCGCAGTAAATAATTACAATATAACCCCTGAGAGCGAGTTCATCATGTCCCTTCCTCCCGGCCCGAAAGGCAAGCCCATATTGGGCAGTATCAGTGAATTTGCAGCGGATACGCTGAGTTTCCTGACCGACACAACAAACACCTATGGCGATGTGGTTTATTTCAAATTGGGTCATCTGCCCACGTATCTGGTCACAGACCCCGTCCTCGTTAAAGAAATACTCCTGACCCAACACACGAAATTTATCAAAAACAGTTTTTTCTGGCGTCACTTCCGGGGTATTTTCGGCAAGGGGCTACTAACCAACGAGGGACAACCGTGGCGGGTGCAGCGCAAACTGGCAGCGCCTGCTTTTCAACACAAACGAATCGCAACCTATGTTGATTATATGGTTCAGTTCACCCGGGAAACACAACAGCAATGGCAAGATGGTGCCACACTGGATATACACGATGAAATGATGCGCCTGACGGCGGATATTGTCGCCAAAGCATTGTTTGATGCATCTATGGCAACCGACGGTCAAGCATTGCTGGATGCGGTCCATGTCATTGAAGCACAAATCCCGATTCGCATGGCGCGACCTTTTGTATTTCTGGATTACCTGCCGCTGAAAAGCAACCGGGCCTATCAAAAAGCATTGCAGACGATTGAACAGGAAATCAACCGCTTTATTCAGCATCACCGGGATCAGCCCGGTCAACGGGAGACGTTGCTTTCCATGTTGATGGAAGCCTGCTATGAAGACGGCTCCGCCATGAGCGACAAACAGCTTCGGGATGAAGTGATCACCCTGTTTCTCGCCGGACACGATACTACCGCAATCACACTTTCCTGGACGTTGTATCTGCTATCACAACACCCGGAATGCAAGGCTCGTGTGCAACATGAGTTAGAAACAGTATTGCAGGGTAATGCACCCACCATGTCTGATTTGGCTGACCTGCACTATTTACGGAACGTCATCAAGGAATCGATGCGACTCTTCCCTGCCGCATTTGTATTTGGTCGGGAAAGTGTTGAAGACGTCCAGCTTGGCCCCTGGAAAATTCCCAAGGGTACGACGGTACTGGTTAGCCCCTGGGTGAGCCACCGTAGCGAAAAATATTTTGCCAACGCCCAATCCTTCGAGCCAGACCGCTGGACCGAGGATTTCGAAAAAAATCAGCTCCCCCGTTACGTTTACATGCCGTTTGGCGGCGGGCCAAGAGTCTGTATCGGGGAAGGTTTTGCCATGATGGAGGCGCAAACGTTGCTCGCGATCCTTCTGCAGTCCTTTGAGTTCGAATATGCAGGGGACGAAAAGCCCAAGCCTTTCGCCTCGATTACCCTGAGCCCTGCGGCAGGCATGAAAATGCGCTTGCGGGTCAGGGCGAGTCGGGACTCGAAGAAAGAGGAATCGGCTCTTCGACCCGCGGCTCAATATTAATAAACCCCATTACCCCCGTCTGGTAATGTTGATCCAGCAAGCAGGCATAAACAACATTGACACCGGGCGGGAAACGCATCAAGACCTCTTTCTGTTCACCGGGTGGCAAGGATAAAGCAGGGTGCTCGTCAGGGCTTTTTACAATGGGCGCTGCATCATCAGCGGAATTGGAAGAAGTCCCATGATGATGCCCTCCATGCCCGGGAGCAGCTGACTTTCTCTCGGAGTCGGTATAGGCCGATAAAAACTCAGGATCATCCAACAGAGTCTGAAGGTCTTCTGCAATGACCATAAGGTGGGTCTGATCGCTCTGGTTTTGAAACAATATCCGTGTGATGGTTTGCGCAGGGAGCGTTAATCTGGCCGGCACCACACGATGATTTTCCACTTCAATCACCACGGTTTCTTGTGCGGCGGCAGTACCGAATAACGGGTCTGATCGATAATCCCCCAGAATCATCTCCGGTGTAACCTCTAGCGCCAGCGCGGTTGAGCCAGACAAAACCGGCCAGCCAATACCCAAAATCGCCCCAACCAGTAAGAAAAATCGCGCCACTGACGTCCACCTCGAAAAAATTACAGACATCCACCCCGAAAAGGTTAATTTACTCACAAACACGTCACCACCAGCTGATACCAGTTGTCTCGCACTTTGCCATTGTCACGGTAAAGTATCACCGTCGCGCCGTAATCAGCAAGACGTTGATTCAAAGCGCCACGGTACAGTGCCTGCTGAAAGTTTGGAAACGGATCTGACAGCATCCCGACAGCAGTCAAAAATGACCAGAGACCATGGAGCGTAAACACCAGCGTGCCGGAGACAATGTCAATATCACCATCAAAGTGCGCGATCCGTTCGGCATAATCTCTCTTGCCGCCAAGAATTGAATTAAAAAATGTCAGCAACTGTACATGCACGCTCTCAAATTCTCGCGCGCTCTGCTCTGTCACTCGATCCGTTGACTCCAATGGCGTTCTCTCCGAAACAGATACTTCAACTTTACGCACAATTAACGTACTGCGACTAGACTGCACAGAATACTGTAACATAGCCTGAAATCAATTCATTGCCCGGTTGCGTAAACTCCCCTGGCCCCATTTTTCCGCGGAGCTCAGTTCTCAGGCGATGAGATCAGGACTGAACTTTGGCCTAGAAGTGTGGCCTATAATAAACGTGTATTGGAACATGAGGCTTTCCAGAAGCTGAATACACTCGAAATCTGTTCTCTGCACTACGTGCTGCCGAAGCCGCAGTTAGTGAAAATACCTACGGAGCGGACAAACCACGCCCGGAATTTTATCAACCTGAAACCGGACCTGTTATGGGCTATCGCATCATTGAATACACGCTTTGCGGCGGCAAAGACATCTTTGAGCATGATGACCCCAAAGTCGTCGCACAATGGCTTTCGGATCATGATTTCCTGCAATCGAAACCTTCCGACCGGGCTGATGTCTACATTATCACGCCATCAGGGGACGAAATCAGCACGGGCGGAATTGCAAAATGGTGCCGAAATCAACTTAACCCCGGCATATTGAGCCGACTCAATCCTTTCCGATCAGGATAATACAGCACAGACAATGGACCTACGCCAACTGCAAATTTTTGTCGATGTTGTACAATGCGGCAGCTTTGCCGCCGTCGCCGATAAACAGGAGATTGACCCGTCTTCAGTGTCCCGTGCAATATCAGCTCTGGAGGCCGATTTGGCCCTCCGGCTGTTTCAACGATCCACGCGAAAACTGGCACTGACGGAAGCGGGAGAGCACTATTATCAACGAGTAAAGCCGATACTGGATGAACTGGCCAGTGCAGGGGATGACGCGAAATCTCTGGTTTCCGTGCCCAGTGGCAAATTAAAATTGACCGCATCCGTCGCGTTTGGTCAAGTTTGGCTGTTGGAGCGCCTTGATCGCTTTATGGTGGCTTACCCTGAAATCGAAATCGAACTGGTGTTATCTGACCATAACCTCGATCTCCTGGGCCAGGACATCGATGTCGCATTCAGGCTCGCTCCGGCACTCGACACCAATTTGATCGGGACAAAGCTTTTCGCAACCCGGTATCACGTTTGTGCGAGTCCTGACTATTTGAAAAATCACCCACCCTTGGCGACGCCTCAGGATTTGATACAACATAACGCAGTAGTACTGAATATGCCGGGTTATCGAACTCGCTGGCACTTCAGACACCGTAACGGAAGCATCGATGAAGTCGATATTCGGTCTCGTCTCGCGGTTTCCAGCGCATTGGCGTTGCTGGATAGTGCACTTAAGGGCCGCGGCCCCGTGCTGATCGCCGATTGGCTGGTGCAGGCGCACTTAGTCAGTGGCGCCTTGATTAACCCGTTTCCCGATTACCGGGTGACGGCGACAGATTTTGAAACAGCGGCCTGGTTGCTCTACCCGTCGCGTCAATACCTACCTCACAAAACACGGGTTTTGATTGACTTTATCAAAGCTCAAATCGCAAAAGCACCTATACTGTCGTAGTACGTTATTAACTGTCTCAGTACGTTATTAACTGTCTCAGTACGTTATTACTTCAAAATCAGCTATGAACGAAACATTTAAACATTGGGAAACCTATTGGGGTGAACTTGTCCCAGCGGACAATAGTCCACTGGTGACAACGCTTTTCGGCTATGAGACGGTTACGCCCGTTCACCAGAACAATCCTGGTCAGGTGCGAATAGCGGATTCCGGTGCCTGTTTCGGTTTCATTACTCAGGGGCGGGCTCGAATTTCTGACCATCAAATCGACTGGCAACTGCGCTCTGGCCAATGGTTCGTCAGTGCATCCGGTCTCACGCTGGAGCTCGACCCGGAGACGCGACTTTTTATCGCCCAAAGACAAGGTTACCGGGGATTATACGCGATGGGTGGACCCGTCGAGCAGGCTGGTCGATTGCGCTACATCGATGGCTGTTCCGACACCTTGCTTGGCGCACCGCCCGTACAGGGCGATCCATGCTTGAATCTGCTGCACTTCCCGGCGGGCATTGAACAAACCCAGCATACCCATCCCAGTTTGCGCGCCGGCATTGTCGCGAGCGGCATGGGCGAGTGCGTTACACCGACGGGAAATACACGCCTCACACCCGGAAAAATTTTTCACATTCCAGCACAGGCCCAACACAGCTTTCGAACCGGCAACACGGCAATGGATATTATCGCTTTTCACCCGGATAGTGATTGGGGGCCAACGCACGAAAACCACCCCATGCTAAACCGGACCTGGGTGGATGGGAAAAAAATCCAGAACAGCAGCAATAAACACATACCACGGGCACTGATACAAGGTCAGGAGATCAGCTAACATGCGTTGTCCACAGTGCCAACATGACCAAAAATACAAATATGGACTGGTCTGCCAGGGCTGCGGATACCGGTTTGTTTTCGACAAGCGTCAATGCGGCTTCACGGACGGACGTTTTTTTGCTGCGATCCGGGTTGCCAGCCAGGAAGGAACTGCCCACTTCACCAGTAATCAGCTTTATGCCGTTTTTGCCCTGAAACAATTGAATCGCTTTGCCTGGCTGGGGATTACCATCGTCTTTGGTCTCATTCCCGGAATCATCCTCAGTATTGTGCAGGAAAACGGATGGTTTCTCCTCCTCACCCTGCTTGCCGGAATCGCTGGCGCGCTCTTTCATTATTCCGGAATGCGCAAATCCCCCATCAAACCCGCGCAGTTTCGCAGTTATCTGGCACGCTGGAAGAAAAAAGGCTATACCCGGTTTATGGACCACTATATCGACAAGCCCACCCTGCATGAGCCGCCGCCTGAATGGCCGGAGCGGGACATGTACGACTATGGCGCAGAACGATTACTACTTGTGGAGAAAGATTACCTGGTCGACTGGCTGGTTAAGAACAATCTGCACACGGATCACCGTTCCCTGATCATGTCCATCAACGGGTACCCTGATTACCTTCTACCAAAGGCAAACCGGTTACTCGAACAACGACCAGACCTCCCGGTTTATCTTTTACACCATGCCAGCGGCGTGGCGATGGCCACAACGTTAACATCCAGCAAGAAGTTCCGGATTAAAGATCATCCAGTCACTGATTTGGGCGTTTTCCCCCATCAAATGACCCGCATAAAAGGCTTCAAACACTTACCCATAACAGCCAAGCTCGCCCCGGTCGACCTTATGGCTGGCGGGCCATTGTTTCAACTCCTTGCCAATGCCATTGCACAGTCTCAATCCATGTATGAAGCTGACGATGACGACCTGTGGAGCTTTGCCCTGGAGTTTAGTGACTTTGGGTAAGCTTTGGTTGTACTTTAATAAAACTCAGTTATTTCTGGATCGTGAATGGGTGCATTAATCGGCTATTTTGGCAAACCCGAAGCCAGTCTGTTAGCTGCCATGGGCAAGAAACTCAAACATCGCGGCCCTTTGCAGCAAATATCCCGAACCCCTTGGGGTGAATTGGGGCATTTGCACCGTCCAGTCCCCAAAAACTGCCGATGGTTGGTCGGCGGCTCATACCACAATGGTGACAATGCCATTGCGCTTGCCGGTTTCCTGACAAAACCTGAAAACACATCGCTCCCGGAATTACTTACAGCATTTCAAAGCGAAGGCATGGCGTTATTCAAGCGACTTCGGGGACAATTCTTACTTGCCATAATGACTGAACAGGCACTTATACTGGTTCGCGATTCACTGGGGAATCGAACCGCATTCTGGGCCTACCATGATGCCCGATATTATTTTGCCTCTGAACCCAAGGCCATCTGGAGCAGCGCATCGCTCAACCGAACTCTGCGCCCTGAAGCGCTGGCGCAATATCTCTCATTCAGCTTTATTCCCGGTGCCGCTACCATGCTGCAAGAGATTCAGGAACTGCAACCGGGTCATGCACTCATACTGCCCCACAACACCCCACCTTCAAGTGTTTCATACCTTGATTATGATGCGCCCCGCCAACATCAATCTTATTCAGAAGCCGAGTGGGTCAGACAGTTCAAAGCGGCCCACCAGGCTGCTGTTGCCGAACGATTACCCGACCGGGATCCCATTGCCGTATTCCTGTCCGGCGGTGTTGATTCCAGTGCCGTAACAGCGGAACTCTCAAAACAGGCGCCAGGTCGCATCCATAGCTTCGCGATTCATTTTGGCAGAAAATATCCTAACGAGTTGGAATTCGCCCGGATGGTCGCAACCCACTGCCATACGATCCACGAGGAAGTTCTCATCCAGCCCAGGGATTTTCTGCCCCGGCTGAGGCAGATAATCTGGACGTTAGACAATCCGATTGGTGATCCCATCACGGTCCCCAACTATGAACTGGCTGCACATGTTGCCCGGCTCACACCCTGGGTATTTAATGGCGAAGGAGGAGACCCTTTGTTCGGTGGTCCGAAAAACCTGAGCATGCTACTGCACCACTGGTATGGCGGTATTGAAAGGGATGCGGGTTTTAGAGAGCGCAATTATCTGGCATCCTACCGACGGGCCTATGAGGAGTGGCAATCCATTCTCACGCCGGACATTCGCCGGGAGATCGATCCCAAAACTCACCTGGAAGACGTAATTGGCGACTATCTGAACCGGCCAAAGCCCGGCACATTCCTGAACAAACTAATGCTTTTGAACACACAACTCAAAGGGGCGCATTTAATTCTACCCAAAGTAGAAGCCATGACCGGTGCACACCAGATCACAGCCCTCTCTCCCTTGTTCGATCAACGCCTGGCTGAACTCAGTTTTGCCATGCCCCCGACCTTAAAGCTACAGGGCGGTGTGGAAAAAATCGTATTAAAACGTGCATACGAACCCTATTTGCCCGCCAGAATCATAAAACGGCCTAAAAGCGGAATGCGAGTTCCGGTGCATTACTGGTTCCAGAAAGAAATGCGCCGTTACACCCAAAAAATACTGAGTAAAAAGTCGCTGGATCAAGCGGGTATCTTCGACCCGAAGCGCGTAAAGCAAATCCTTGACTACGATCTCGATGATCGCAAAGGTCGCTATGGGATTCGACTGTGGATGTTGCTTACGTTCGAAATCTGGCGACGTTTAACCATCGAGGGGGAACCGCTTTAATCCTGGTTAGCAAGCAAGCCGGAACCTTCAGCCGATGCGGAATCAGAACAGGTATTTCACGTTGCCCGTAATCATACGACGCTCACCATATCCGCAATCCGTTCCTGCCGAACGACACCAGGAAACATAGGTCTTATCGGTGAGGTTTTTCGCATCAACACCAAAATCCCAGTCACCCAAACTGTAGCCCAGCATAGCATCGTACAATGTTGCAGAAGAAACCAGTGGTCCACCACCGAAACCAACATTATCGCCGTTATAACGCGCACCCAAACCAACTCGAATACCATTGGTGAAGTCATACTTGCCCCAAATAGAGGCCTGTTTTTCCGCTACATACGGCAATCGGGTTCCGGTTTCACCTTCTTCAGCTTTCAAGTCGGTATAAGTGGCAAGCAACTCCGCCTGGTCCCAGCGCTTTTTGACCTCAAGCTCCCAACCTTCCACAGTCGCACCAATTTGTCTGACACTGTCCGGCCGACTGTCCGGGACAACTCTTTTTTCCTCTTCAATGTCAAACCAGGCGAGGGATGCAGACAAATCCTTGTTGGGCGACAGATACTTCACGCCGATTTCCTTCTGCTCACCGGTAGTCGGATCCAGACTGCCCCCTTGATCTGTCCCCAGATTGGGAACAAACGACTCGGCATAACTGATGTAAGGATTAATCCCCATATCAAATCGATACATTAAACCGATACGGCCAGTAATCTCCTTGTCTTCGCTTTTAACATTATCTGCTCCGGCGATAATGGTGGTCGTTTCGGAATCATCCCGGCGCAGGGCAGCAGAAACCAGTGCATTCCCAATCTCCATGCTATCGACAATATAAATACCGGTTTGTACGATTTCATTATCCGGGCGATCAAAAGTATTCGCCAGGGCCGCACGATTCAGGTTGCCATACTGGGGATCATAGAGATTTATCGTACCACCCTGGCCATAACCGTAGAAATAGTTACCTTCTTTCCAAAGGGCGTCCTGTCGGTCGATACCGACGGTCAGAGTATGGCGCGTAATACCAATATCAAATTTGCCCTGGGCACGCACATCAAAGCTCAGCACATCCGTTTCACGGTCAACCTGATAAAGGGTACGAGTCGCATTACCTTCATCATCGGGAACGACTCCAACATCGATCCAGTGCTCTCGGGTTTCTGCGGAGGAGTCTGACTTGCGCAATACACCAGAGACCTTCCAGTTTTCCGCCAACTTCTGATCAACAAACAATGTGACTTCCGTTCTTTCACGGTCATAGCGATCCCAACCGGGCTCACCAACGAACGTGTTTGTCGGAATACGACCTCTCGGGGCGGGATCAATGGTGCCCCGAGAGGGCAAAAACTGGGCCGATACCTGCCCTTTGTTCTCCTGTCGATTCAACAACAATGTTATTTCGGTCCCGTTTTGGGGTTTCCAAGTGATAGAAGGCGCTAATACATAGCCATCATCATCGACATGGTCAACCTGGGTCCCGCTATCGCGCCCAAGTGCCACGAGCCGGAATAGCCATTTCCCATCATCGGTGACTGGTCCGGTAATGTCCGTGGCCAGCTGTTTTCGCTCATGGGACCCGACTTGCGCCCAAATTTCCCCTTGTGCTTCCGGTTTAGGTAATTTGGACACGCCATTCACAATCCCCCCCAGATCAGATTGTCCATATAGTGAGGAAGAAGGCCCCTTCAGGACTTCAATGTGCTCCAGAGAATAAACGTTGGTTCGCACACTATTATAGGAACCGTAAATCGATCTTAAACCATCCAGATAATCCGAAGCATTAAGACCACGCACATACTTCCAGTCGCCCCGGGTATCAAAGCCAAAATTTCCGGCATAAACACCTGAGGTATACAGTAATGCATCCTGAATATTCTTGGCACCGGTGTCGCGAATAAACTGCTGATTCACCACACTGATCGAAGCGGGCGTCTCGTGCACGCTCAATCCTTGTTTGAAAGACTGGCTGACTCGATCCTGGTTGATGAAAGAATTGTCTTGCTCACCCTTAATCTCGATAGGTGCAAGCGTCTTGACTTGCTCCGGACCCGGCTCTGCAGCGACTTTGCCCTTATCGATTGCCTCTGCCACAACAATGGGGGACAAAATCAAACTGCCTGCACCGACCAAAAGTAACGATTTTTTCATTTGACTACCCAACTCTCTCCAAGAAAACGCGAACTCTACACGATAGAAAAAGACAGATCAATATGAGAAACATTACTATTAGCATTTGCATTATTAATCATAAAATATAAACGAACATTGCTTGCATTTGTAAATAATTATCATTTATGAAAGAATTGAAACCTTCTCACTGAAATGGTGCACGCAGCAGAGCGCTCTGGTTTTTTGCATTCCAATCTCAGTTTTTCATCTTTTCGAGGAATTTATATCCATGAATGCCACTACAGTTGATTCGAGCAGAATCAAAGCATTTGATTTGGCCCGTGGCCTCGCCGTTTTATTGATGATGCTCATACACACTTTGGACTTCTATGGATCCAGTACAGTGCATGAAACAATGATCGGCGCTTCTTTTAAAGCGTTTGTCGGTTGGCCAGCAGCCTCTACGTTTGTCTTTATCATGGGGATTTTCGTCGCTTACACCCCCAACGCGACATTGGCTCAGGGATTGAAGCGAGCCGCCATGCTGTTTGCTCTGGGCTACGTTCTGAACCTGTTCAGAGGCACAATCCCGATGTGGTTATCCATACAAATGGGCCTCGTCACCTATGAGGATTTGGGACCTCACACTCCACTTACAGAGTTTTTAATCGTTGACGTCCTCCAGTTTGCGGGAATTGCCTTTGCTGTGTGCAGCCTGCTGCAACACTATTTACCCAACCCAAAATATTGGTTAGCCACAGCACTGCTGGTTAATTTTGTGTCGCCCCTGCTTTGGGATATCAGCACTGGCAACCTATACCTCGATGAGCTTTTACAAATCTTTTGGGGCTATGAAGCACAAGGGGCCATATTCCCTCAATTCCCCTGGCTCACCTACCCCTTGGTTGGCATGGCATTTGGTGGCTGGCTAAAAACAAGTTCCAGTTTGCCTGACTTTTTCAGGCGTTCTTTCTGGATCGCCACTACCGGTATGGTGATCGGTCTCGGGATTATTTTCACCGATGTTGAGTTCCATTTGGCAGACAGTCTTCGCGGTGGACCCGGTTTAATTATTTGTATTTCCTGCTTCACGATATTGGTGCTTTGTGCCTGTCAGTTCATTGTTAACAGTATTCCCCACAATCCGATATTCGCCATACTTTACACCTGGAGTAAATACGTAACCGTCGTATACATCATACAGTGGCTGCTCGTTGGCTGGGGGCTGATGATCTTCGGTCTGCAAACCATGAACAGCAGCCAAGTCCTTATGGCCATGCTGGGTGTTGTGGTGCTCTCGGATCTGGGGATGCGGGTCTGGGTTAAAGCCACCACCTCCAACAACATCCAACGACATCCAACGACATCCAACAACATCAAAATCGCGGATGCCCAGGCCAGCGCTTGAATCAACAATATCAGAGAAATAGGCACATAAAATGGGAAGCAGTGTAATAAAGAAAACAGGAATTGGACTGACTGGAATCCTAATCGTTTTAGTCGGTATTGGAGCCTATGTATATTTCATTCAACGGGGCTACATCGAGCCTGAATTGAACCGGGAGATATCCAGTGCGGCACTCCAGCAAAAAGTTGATGTTTATCGCGATGGATACGGTATTCCTCACATCTTCGGAGAATCGCTCGAAGATGTGTATTTCGCAGTCGGCTATACCATGGCTGAAGAACGTCTCACACAGGTTGAATTGATTCGACGTACTGCTAAAGGAGAACTGGCAGAAATATTTGGCCCCAAACTAGTTGATTACGACAAATGGTCTCGATCACGGGCCTACACTCAAGAAGAGCTATCCACGATGATAGCAGGCCTGCATGACAACCCCCGAAAAGCGTTTCTCGCGATGGTCAAAGGGTTGAATCACTACATTCAGGAGGCAGTCGATCATCCTGATGAAAAACGCCCTATCGAATTTGACTTTTTAGGCATTGAGCTCCAACCCTTTACCCCGGAGGATATTCTCTCCGGCATCACCTTGATTCTACGTAAATTCGGATCGAGTGGTGGCACAGAGTTAACCAATCAGGCATTCCTGCAAGCGCTCGTTGAACGGTATGGGAACGATACCGCCCAGCTGATTTTTGACGATATTTTGCCCCTAGCGGATCCGGACGCCCATGCAATCGCGGACGATAGCAAGCGAACACGACTACACCAGTCAAGCAACGCCGTCTCCATGTCAAGAACCCAGTTGTCAGCCACTGCGCTAGCGGCATCGGCAGAGTTCCGCGAACAGACCCTGGCGTCTGTTGATGTGGTAAGTCAATTCGGTATTTCACAGGGCGCGAGCCGCACCATCGTGATCGGTCCGGAACGCTCGGCGACCGGTAACCCACTTATTCTTCAGGGTACTGCCGATGGCCGGGAAATCCACATCAAGACGCCCGAGTTTGAATTCGCAGGGCTCACTGTGCCTCCCATGGGCATTCCCCTGCAAGGGAAAAACATGCACATTGGTACGGTCGTCACAACAGGGGAACGTGACACCAT
Organism: Oleiphilus messinensis; assembly: GCF_002162375.1. Taxonomy (GTDB): domain Bacteria; phylum Pseudomonadota; class Gammaproteobacteria; order Pseudomonadales; family Oleiphilaceae; genus Oleiphilus; species Oleiphilus messinensis. The sequence goes on from NZ_CP021425.1 coordinate 5,903,945, forward strand.
AGATATTTTTGCCTTGCAAACAGATCCCGACAACCCGAATCGTTACCGGTACCGGGGACAGTGGCATGACATGGAGCTCCGCACGGAAACAATTAATGTAAAAGGGGCAGAGCCGGTTAGCTTTGAACTCGCAACAACCGTCCATGGCCGGGTAATACTACGTGACCAAGAAAACAATACCGCCTATGCCCAGCGATGGGCCATGTGGATGGAAGAAGCAAACGTTTGGGCCAGTGCACTGGAGATTTTGAACGTTCAGTCCGCCGACGACCTGGCGGAAAACCTCAACAGTGGATTTGCAGCCAACTCAAACCTGTCTTACGCCGATAAAAACGGACACATCGGCTTTCGACATACCGGTAACCTGCCTATTCGCTCACCCGGTGCAGACCCAAGGCTCCCCGCCAATGGAGACGGCTCTCAGGATTGGCTGGGTATGACCCCCCATTCAGAAAATCCCGGTTTACGAAACCCCGGAAAAGGTTTTATCCACGCCTGGAACAATACCCCGGCAAGCGGCATCACCTATGGCGACGGATCACGCTGGGGTAAACATTTTCGAACACATCTTCCCTTGGAACTCATAGCGGGAAAAAACAAAATTTCAATTGCAGATCTGAAAGCATTCAATCGAACGATTAGTGCATCTTTCTATTCAGTTGATCTGTCACTCACTTCACCAGCCTTTTTTGCACCTTATCTGAAAGCCGCTGCAGCACGAATGGAAGATCCTCAAGCCAAACAAGCAGTACAGCTGATGCTGGAGTGGAACGGGCTATTTCTGGATAAGGATGGTGATGGCTATTACGACCATCCCGGCGCAATACTTTTCCGTACCTGGCTTCCCACGGCCCTTGAAACCGTCTTCAGTGACGATATTGATGACTGGTGGCGCAAACTTGACGATGACGTCTATATCCCCTACCAAACTTCGTTGTTGTTAAGAGCGCTGGAGGGCAAACAAGCAGGTAATCCCATGCAGTTCGATTACTTTAATGGACAAGATCCAGCAGACCTCATCGCCCAAAGCGTATCGGCCACAGTCAAACAGTTGCATGAGCGTTTTGAGTCTGATGACCTGACGAGCTGGTTAGAGCCCGTCTATTGGCGCTATATGGTTCGCGAGGACATGCGCGATGGCGAAAAACATACATTTAATCCGAAGCGCTCAACTCGTTATGGCGGTGGCGCGGTTAAGCTACGCTATCTACCCAAAGCGTTTATCGACAATGGTGCCCCCGACTGGCTCTCGATTATGGAAATCACCCCGGAAAAACCTTATTACCTGAGCGCCATCCCGAGTGGTGGACAAAGCTGGTTTATCAACACCGGCTGGAAGGCAAGCCCTCATATTAATGACCAACAGACATTACATGAGGCGCTTGAGTTTAAGACGGTACATCTTGATGAGGAGACAATCCTGAAAGAGCACCAGACCCACTTGGTCATCAGGCCGGTGATCGATTAAGCCCTGCTAAATCTTGCTGTTCTGGCGACGACGCAGGCCTGTCATTGCCAGTGCAGCAACAACACAAAGCGCAAGCGAGCCGGGTTCAGGTACTTCCGAGATTGAGAGATTATCAAACTGCAGCATCTGGCTGGAATTGCGACTACCGGTAAGCGCCAGCACCAGATAATCATAGGATGCAAAATCAGCCTCACTAATCGAGAACTCATTTGAATAACCGATAAAATCAACACCATTTTCACTGCCATCATCAGGAGCATAATCACGGGTCAATCGTGTGGCGCTGGTTGGTACAGTTGACCAGGTTAGCGATCTAAGGTTGAAGGTCGCACCATCATTTGCAGCAAACACCTGCCAATAATTCAATTGGTTGCTGTAATTGCTGTACAGTGTTTCCAGCAGGAGTTCATAGGTACCCGCATCCGGGAGAGCAATGGCATAGAGCATGCTGCGGTAGTGATTTCTATTGTCATGGTCCAGATTAATCACACCGTTTTCAATGGAAAATGCAGCCTCGCTACTGGAATTCGTGCTGTGAGGAGCATACCAGGTATCCAGATCATCGGTACCCGCTGTCCAGGTATTTTCAGTAACCACCGACATGGCACTTTCAAAATCAAAATCGATAACGCCTGCGGTCACGTTACCCGAGACACAAACCAATACAAACAACAAAGCTCGAATCATCATCACATCTCTCCAAAAATCAGTATCAGGTCAAAAGCTATTTTTAAAATTGATCTATTAAAGAGAGCGTTATCGACGGGATAAATCAGCAGGCGAAATGACAAACGTTGTGAAATGTGAGCGGCGTTTCAATAAAAAAGCCAGCACAATGCTGGCTCTAAAAATCGATGGCGAATGCTGTGACGACTAGCGGATTTGACTGGGCAAGCCCCACACCCAGCTTTTCGGCACAAAATAACCTGCCCCCTTGAGGGCAACCGCATACTGTTTAAATTCTGCATAAGTTTCCAACGTGCACACTTCCGTGTAGGTTGCAGTCGGCAAGACCTGTCCGCTGGTGGGTCGGACCAGCGCCGAAGGCTGAAAGACCGTGAGCGGAAAGCCATCACCGAAGCCATTGCTCAGAATCTGGTTCATCTCGGACTCGGTGATCGCCCCGAAGCCTTTGTGACGGTGAGACTCCGCATTATGATGAACGCGACGCATGGGTGCCTTGGAGCCCAGTGCTCCCATCTCGGCATTCAATTCATTGATACACCGCAGTATTCGGGGCGTGAGGTTACCCATATCTTCATGTTCTTCCCGAGGATCGTATTTCCCTGATTCCTGCTGCAAATTCAGTTTCGCCTGTTCACTGTAGCGGCTGCCCTGATAATCTTTGTGATCGAACTTTCCTCCGGTGTGCAGCCGGGGATCCAACACATTGTCCATCCCCACACCCGGACCGTAGCTCAAGCCCGGTTGTTGTTTGTTGCCAAACCACAGTCCGGGTTTATGGATCGAAGTGGATGTCAGGCTGCCGTATTGGCCCCATGACGGACAGATCGCCATCAAGTCATAGTCACCGGTCATGGGCTTCTCACCGCCTTTCTCTCCCGAGCACATCACCTCAAGAGGCCCGCCCACCTGCGCATCAACCAATTTGAAAAAGTTTGTACCGGCACCCTCCGGGTAATACCAGATTTCATAGTCGTTGCTCTGACTGCGGTGTATCGCTTTAAACGCAAACTCTTTGCCACCGCCACTGGGTTCGCATATCAGAATTAAATCCTTGGAGCCTTGAACTTGCGTCTTGCTTTTGATCGCCTTTCGCGCCGGGTGCTCCTCTGGTCGATTTAGCTGATCATTAATTTCACTGTCCGTAAGGACCAACGTTTGCTTCTTGGCATAGCCACCTTTGATACCTTTATCATTTGCCTGGGTTCCTTTGTCTGCTTTTTGTTGATTAAACCAGACCTTACTGTACTTCCCGAGATACGGTACAAATCCCGCCTGCGGCCCCCAGTCTGAACTCTTGCCTTTTACATGAAAGTTCTTGGTTGGGTAACCCCGTTCGATCCAGCGTTTCGCCCAGGGCCCGGTAGAACGAAAGATAATCACTTCCCCGAGTTTATTTGCTACCCGGGTGCATGCCTGCATATCGGACCGGATCATGCCATTTTGCGAATGGCGAAAAGATGCTTCTAAACCTTTAATTACAGCCATGCCAAGCCTCGTTTACGAGTTTTTATTTTCAATTTGGATTTGATCATGTTTCAGAGTAGACCAGAGTCGCCTATTTCAAACAGGTTTCAATCGAAAAGTCCCAGTGTGTCTGTGACTCAGTTAACATGCCCTATAATCAACTGCGCCAAATCGACCACTTAACCCTCAGCAAAATTTTGGCAAAAAATGACCTCGACCACAGCACCTGTCAGTCAGTACACTTGTACCACACAAAACACACCAATAGGGAGCAGATCCATGCCGGATATGGATGATTTTCAGGCGTTTGAGTTTTCGTATGATGGCCTGAGCAAACCGGTCTTTAAATTGGGGAGCGACGATCAGCCTGCGGTTCTCATCATGATTGAGCTGCCCGGTATGACACGGCATACGGTTGAATTCGCCAGACGTCTCAATCGGGAAGGCTATACCATCTATCTGCCACTCCTTTTTGGTAAGCCCGACAGTCCCTATGAACCGGGACGAAATTTGTTCAAGATTTGTATTCAAAAAGAGTTTAACTTGCTGGCACACAACAAACCGAGTCAGGTCACCGAGTGGCTTCGGGCGCTGTGCCGGGAGATGCAGAAACAATCCGGTGGGCCAGTCGGCGCAATTGGCATGTGCTTTACCGGCGGCTTTGCGCTCTCGTTATTGATCGATGAAGCTGTCGCCGCCCCCGTCGTCTCACAACCCGGTTACGCCAGAGGTTTCCTGACCAAAAAAGGAAGAGCAGACCTGGGGATTCCTGACTCAGAACTGGACCAGGCCGTTAGCCGCTCACTGAATGAAAACATTCCCGTACTCGGCTTACGCTTTACCCACGATGTAATCTGCCCCAAAGCCCGCTTTGATGCCCTGGAACAACGGCTGGGCAAAAACTTCATACGCATCGATATCGACAGCTCACTCCGCAATCCCCACAAGATCCCCGTCTATGCCCACTCCGTACTTACGGTAGACTATCAAGACAAAGAAGGACATCCAACACGGCTTGCTTATGAAAGGTTAGTGGCGTTTTTGAATGAACGTTTGCCGCACGCAAGTTCGAGCAAGATCGCTGAAACCAGTGTTTAAGGAGATCCCGTGTGAATACGTCAAACTATATCAAGCAACAAGTCGCATCATTCAGCCGAGAGTGGCATCGCACCGGTGTATTTCTGGCCGGAGTACGCAGCGAATCAGGATTCAGCAACCGGGGCGAAGGGAAAGATTTATTCATCCTGCTCCCCAACGACACGAATAAACGACAAATAGCTGCACATAATGCAATTGTAGTGGGTGCAGAAACCGATTGGCCTGAGCTCTGGGTGCGCCCCAGCTATTCAAGCTACGAAGTGGCCTTCGCCCAATTCGCGCAATGGCATGCAGACTACGACTACCTTAACGCACCCGATAAATCCCGATACGATGTCGACCACGTCTTCAGCCACACCCGAGCCGGTCCAGCACAACTCAACATGCAATACGTCCGCCTCGCATTAGTGGAACGCAGTGCCAATCGCAGTTGGGGTTCTTTCGTCGAAAAGGCCATGGTCACCACAGATGCAAGGCACCAAAACAAAACCCACCATTACGCCACCCTGTTCCTGCTCGCAAAACTCATCGGCCTCAACGCACCAAGCAAGGTCTCCTATCTCGACGATATCAAGAAACTGGCCAAAAAACTGATCAACCAGGGCTTTGGCAGGGAGGCAGAATACGACCTGTTTGTATTTCAAATGCAGTATCTATACGAAGTGGAAGTACTGAACATACCGCCACTACGTAAACGATTTCCGTGAAGAATTACTCAGTGGATCTCAGCAAAACTACTCTACTCGCAATAAAGTTTGGCCATCCCAGTCATCTTGATACTCCACGACAAACGATAATTCAGTACGATTAAAAGTGATTATGCTGACGTTGCCCGATTCGACTGAGTCTTCGTAGAGCGGGACAATTAAATCTTGATTACATGCATCGAGTTGAGGCTTGCCATCAAAAACTTGGAAGATAACCGTTTTGTCGTGCCACCCAGAAATACGACGTACTAAAAAATACTGAGTACCAAGCGTCGAATTTGTGGCTACTATCTCCGTCGTATCAACAACCGGGGGACAATCTATCCTCTGATCGGAACAGGCTGTCAGCCCCATCAAAATTACACTCAGAATGTTGACCATCGTCTCGAAACTCCATTTTCCGAGCACTATAATTGAAAGCAGAAGGAAGATCCTACCACAGAAAACAGTATAATATAGAGGTAGAAATCCCCCATTTTATCGGCAGACAAATCTACGAACTCTGTATCGGGAAATTGACAACGAGTGAGTAATTACGATAGCAAACAATGGATATGAATCAGCAGCAACTCACAGACTGCGCGGAGTACTTTTTATCTCGATTTGAATCGCTCGGAGCGACAGATATTCGCGAGCTCATTCCGGATGAGGTATTTCGCGTTCACCACTTGGCCAAGAGTGAAACGCTTGTGGCATGCGGTAAACAAGACAACCGTTTGTATCTGGTCATTGATGGCTTGCTGAAGATTGACCACGTTACAGAGAATGGTCGCCACTATGTTCGGGCATTTCTCAGGGAGGACATGTTTTACGCCACTCTCAGCAGCATTCTCACACAATCACCCAACCAGTGTACGGTGCAGGCAATCGAACCCTGCACGATCTGCTCTATTCCATTTTCCTGCCTGCAAACGGGCCTGGATCAATCACTCAAGCTCAATATTGCCTGGCGACGTTATATGGAACAGCATTTCATCCGTCATGAACGTCGAGAACTGGATCTGCTGGGTAACGATGCCCGGAAACGCTATATCAACTTCATTCGGGATTACCCCAGTCTCGAATCACGAATACCGAATCACCTGATCGCAGCCTATTTAGGTGTCACGGAACAATCTCTTTCACGCATCAAGCGGAATCTTACCTGATTCAAGATCTCACCTTATCATTTGGTAATGCCTGTACGAGCACATTCCTCTACCGTTAGAGCAATCACACGGCTCAAAACGAAGAGGATGCAACATGACAACCCAATGGCAGGACTTCTCATACACTTCAGTCACAGGACATCACTGTTGGGGATACCACGCAGGTGGTACGCGTGGCACAATACTGTTTCTGCACGGCTGGGGCGATCATGGGGAGCGTTACAGGGAACTCGGCGAACAGTTTCATGCCCGCGGTTTTGCTGTGGTTCTTCCTGATCTGCCAGGGCACGGTCGATCTGCCGGCCCTCGGGCGAGAGTCGAGCGATTTTCTGATCTAGTGGGCGATTGTTTGCGTATTCTGGAGACACTGAATATTACTGAACCGGTATGGTTAAACGGTCATAGTATGGGCGGCTGCCTGGCCTTTCATCTTGCACTGCAGTACCCGGAACGGGTGAAGGGTGTGATATTTAACAGCGCAGCTCTGACGATCAACCCTGCCATTCAACTCTGGAAACGCATGTTGTCCAGACTGCTCGGGCGTCACTTCCCTCACTTGAAACTGGCGACACTGAAACAAGCCTGGATGATGAGTCAATGTCCAATTGAACGCGAGCGCTACTGCAGTGATCCGCTGATTTATCACGGGAAGATTGAGGCGGGTACAGGCTTGGAGTTGATGAATGCCAATGGGTATGTTGCCGACAACATGGCTAATTTCAGACATTGCTTTTTGGCACTTCAAGGAGCGAAAGATGCACTCGTCAATCCAGAGGGGCCAGAACGGTTACATCGGATTGCAGGCGTAGAGGGTGCAGAACTTTGCATATACCCTGAAGCCCGTCACGACTTGCTGCATGACCTCGAGTCTCCTGCCGTCATGCGCAAAATGCTGGAATGGATGGAGGACCAGTGTCCTGCGCTGCCATAGGCGAGGAAATACGATCCGCTGCTCGTTTCCCCGCATGGACCGGGGAAACTTGAGGAAAAGCCGGCCTTAAAATAGCACCTTGGCATGCACTGAGCACAATGAATTTACTTACGCGATCTTCTGCTCTGACAATCGAGCTGTCAGCGCGGCCTGGCGGGTCAGGAAGTTTTCGATGCGCAGCAAGTCTTTGGCCACATCACCTGTCGGGTTTCTTACGACTTTCTGGTCGAATTCAACGCCGTATTCATAAAACCCGACTAATTTGTTCACCCGGACAATTCGCGCATTGATTTGCTCTATGCCGATGGTTCCCACATCCAGTTCCAGTTGAAGGGATAGCGTGATCACATCATCAACATGGTATTCCCGGTTGGTTTTCAAGCACATTCCGAAGAATGAAAAGTCTTTTGCTCTGGCTTCTTCCCATAGTTGTTTGAGAAGGCCTTTGGACACACGAATGGACGATTTAAGATTGGCTGTTGGCATTCGTGTACGTGCCCGTAATTCAGTCATCACTGCAGAATCCTCCCTATTGGATACGATGCCAAGATTACGGAAGATAACAATCTATTACTGTTTTATAGTTGGCGTTTTTGATGAAAAACAGCACGTAAAAGAGGGTTTTTAAGGCCGGATTCAAAATCTGAGAATTGTCTGTCAAATGAATGAGGTACTGGTTAACAGAATCCAGAATGACGTTCACGACGGAAGCAACGATATATTGTGATTTGCTACCGTTATCAACTGTTTAGTAAACGTACAACCACGCCCCACCGTAACTCCAGTGTGGCGTGAAGAGCACCAAACCGCAGATTAATAGGGCTGGGGTAATACTCGGTGAATGGATTCAATTCCTGCCAGGACTTCGGCAGATAAGGTCAGGTCAATCGAGTCGATGTTACTGCGCAATTGTTCCATGGTAGTTGCACCAATCAGATTCGAGCTGACAAACGGTCGACTGTTCACAAACGCCAAAGCCATCTGACAAGGGTCAAGCCCGTGTTGTTTGGCCAGCGCCATATATTGGCGAGTCGCGTTGTCCGTTGCTTCACCGATCCGGTGTTCGGGTCGGGTCTCTATCGTCAGGCGTGCACCTTCGGGCCGCGCACCATCCAGATATTTTCCGCTCAGAATTCCGCGACACAAGGGCGACCAGGCCAACAGGCCACAGGCTTCACTGTGTGCAATTTCACTCAGATCCGGTTCAAAATACCGGCATAGCAGGGAATACTCGTTTTGGATGGAAGCCATGCGTGGCAAGCCATGCTGTTCTGATAGCTGTAACCACTTACTGGTGCCCCAGGCCGTTTCATTGGACAGACCAATATGACGGATTTTGCCAGCGGCAATCAGATCCTGAAACGTTTCCAGCACTTCGAGAAAGTTTTCAATTTCTTGCGCTGCATCGAAGCCTGGTGCAAATGTCCAGGTTTTACCGAAGTGATATGACCCTCGATTGGGCCAGTGTAGCTGGTAAAGGTCAATATAGTCCGTTTGCAGTCGTCGCAAACTGCCCTCGACGGCTTGGATGATGGTCTCTTTGGTGATGGCACTGCCTTCGCGAATCCACGCTAAACCCGGCCCGGATATTTTGGAGGCAAGAATGACTTTATCCCGGGTGCCTCTCGCCTTGAACCAGTTACCTATAATGGTCTCGGTTGAACCATAACGATCTGCCGCAGGGGGAATGGCATACATCTCCGCGGTATCGAAAAAGTTAATGCCTCGCTCGAGCGCATAATCCATTTGCTCGAAGCCTTCATCCTGTGTATTTTGATTTCCCCAGGTCATTGTACCCAGGCCGATCAGACTGATGTCCAAGTCGGTTTTACCCAGTTTGCGGTATTCCATGTTTCAAGTCCTGTAAGGCAGGGGTGAATACGAATAAAAACGTAGCATATCGCACCACCTTGAAACGTCAACACGACCTTGGATTTACGCTACACTTTTGAGACGCCCGCAATTACCGCATCCGCAAATGTCAGGACAAGGAGCAAAGGAACGTGAGCAAATCCACCACGGCAGAAACGGCCACCGGCCCTAGCCTCGTCGACCAGAAAATCGCAGCCCTCAATGACTGGCGCGGTGACATGCTGAGCCAGATCCGAAAACTCATCAATGAGGTTGACCCGACAGTTGAAGAAGACTGCAAGTGGTTCAAGCCAACCAATCCCACCGGCGTACCCGTTTGGTCCAATAGTGGAATCATCTGCACTGGAGAATCATACAAGGCAAAAGTAAAACTGACCTTTCAAAAAGGTGCATTTTTACCCGATCCAAGTGGCTTGTTCAACGCGAGCCTGGAAGGCAAACAGCGACGGGCAATCGATATCGGTGAAGGTGAGACTATCGACGCCGATACCTTCAAAGCCCTGATTCAAGCCGCCATAGACCTGAATAACGCCCCCCGGAAATAAACCGGCAAGTCAGGAGTTAGTATGAACAAAGATGAAATCAAGGCACTCTTTGATCAACAGGCTGAAGGGTATGATCAGCAATGGTCACACATGGCACCGATCAATGATGGCTTGTACTTTTTTCTCGGATCGATTTTTGCCGACCTCCCACCGGAGTCAGATATCTTGTGTATCGGAGCCGGTACCGGAAAAGAATTGCTGTACCTTGGCGAACGATTCCCGAATTGGACATTTACGGTGATAGAACCGTCGGCAAAGATGTTAACAGTCTGCAAAAATTCACTGCAACAAGCAGGAATGAGCGATCGCTGCTATTTCCACGAAGGGTATCTGGAAACCCTGCCGCAACGGACACAACACGATGGCGCAACGAGCTTTCTTGTCTCACAATTTATCCTGAACCCTGACGACCGTTCGGCATTTTTCCGAGAAATCGCTGGACGACTAAAACCCGAAAGCGTAATGGTCAGTACCGATCTCGCCGCAGACACATCAGCACCGGAATATGAAAAACTGCTGTCACTCTGGCTGACCGTCATGGCCAACGCCAAAGTCTCTGAAGACATGATCAATCGTGTAAAAACCGCTTACAACACCGATGTCGCAGTGATCCCGGCAAAACAGATCGGCGAAATCATCAGCGCGGGCGGTTTTGAACATCCCGTACAATTTTATCAGGCCGGATTGATACATGGTTTTTACGCTGTGCGGGGTAGGGATTGTTAACATCCCGACCCCGCTAATTAATTCTACAAACGGCCACCCAGATCACCTGCTTTTTTAATTTGGTCAGTAACTGCGGGCCAATCTTTAGTGTGCACTAACCAATCAGGTATCGATCTGAGCTTGGGTTGCTCACCAAACAAATACAAATGCGGTACCAGCCCTCTCAGATGGGTAAGAACATCCATTCGGTCATCTATAAAATGAGTGATCTTCAGCTGTTTGCAGTGGTGGGCCTTATGGGCGCGTTCCCGACAATAGCGAACATGAGATTCCGGCACGCCAGTATGTTCATGGAATCGCCAATGCCGTAGCCAGGCTTTTGTTTTTTGCTGAACTCCCGGACCACACTTGGACACCAACCAGGCATTCCCCTCGAATAGCGCGACTAAACATGCAATTGACTCGAACGCCCTGGGGCTTGGAGTTGTCAGCATGGCTTTTTCCAACGTATTGCCCAAAAATGAGGTATCTGCTACGCCATCAACCACCGGCCCGATAATAACTCTACCAATATCAATGCCCAGTCTCGGGCTTATTTGCTTCTTCATTATATTTCTCCTCAATACGAATAAGCATTGAGAAAAAGTCTACTCATACTTACTATAATCAAGAACTACTAATAAAATATGATCTATAAATTGAAACTATAATGAATTCAGATTGGCTCGAATCCTTTTTAATTTTCAGTGATACGTTAAACTTCACCCGTGCCGCAGAGCGCCTACACATCTCTCAACCCGCTCTACATGTAAAAATCACAAAATTAAGTGAATTCATTGGCAAGCCGCTGTATCAGAAATCTGGTCGAAATTTACAACTGACAGCTGAAGGCCTTCAACTTCAAGCATTCGCAAGAGATCAAAGCGAACAAACGAATAACATGCTTAAAAAGTTACGATCTGGTACAAACAGCGAAGAGGTCTGTTTAAGTGCCGGAGAAGGGACTTTCTTGTACTTGCTGGGTAAATCAGTTCCGGTTTTCAAAAAACGGTCATCGGCCAAATTGAGAGCAAGAACGGGCAACCAAAGTAAAGTGATCAGTGACGTTCTATCGGGTACCGCACATATTGGTATAACACCCATGGAAACGTCCCATGAATCTTTAATTTCTTCGCCCTATACTCGCGTAGGTCAAATCGTGGTGATGCCCACAACCCACCCTTTGGCTTCAAAACGAAAGCTGAAAATAGAATATCTGCAAGGCCAGTCACTCATTGTGCCACCGGAAGATAAACCTCACCGGATTTTGATTAATCGATTGCTGATGAGCGCTCAAATCGATTGGCAAGTCGCAGTAGAAGTCAACGGATGGGAATTAATGCTACATTTCGCCAAACAAGGAATGGGGTTAGCGATCGTCAATGAATATTGCAAGGTTCCAAAAGGTCTTACAGCAAGAGCTCTTCCAGAATTCCCTTCAATTCAATTTCAACTAATCAAACGGCGTTTCGGAAGCACCAGACCGGCAATAGCAGAGCTGGAAGAGATACTTTTCTCACACAAGGAATCCTGGAAAAATGAGCACAGACAAAGATAAAAACAAAAGCAGTGAACAAGTTAAATTAAGCCGAACGGTTGCACACGCACTAAGACATGCTCCCGAAATCTATGGCTTGAAGCTGGATGAGTTCGGTTGGGTCGACTTAACTCAACTAATCCATGCCCTGAAAAACAAAGATCAACATTGGTCAAATATCAGTACAGAGGATTTGATTCAAATTGTTGATTCAAGGGAAAAGCAACGTTTCGAGCTCAACGGGACTCAAATTCGGGCAATTTATGGTCACTCGTTTACCGCGCCGATAAACTACCCCTCTGCTCACCCGCCCCCACTGCTCTATCACGGGACTACGGCAATTTTTGCCAAGGCTATTATGGAAACTGGCTTGCTACCAATGCAGCGTCAATACGTGCACTTGTCTGATGACCGAGAAACTGCAACAGCAGTTGCACTCCGCCGCACGAGCAACCCGGTTATTCTAAGGATTGACGCCGCAGCTGCGAACCGGGATGGGATCCGATTTTATAAAGGCAACGACCGAGTCTGGCTGACGTCTGAAGTAGACAGCCAATATATTGTTCTTGATGTGATCATTTGAGTAAAACAGGAAACCCAGTCAAACAACCTTGGTAATCCAACCCTCATTGCGTATTCTGTACACTGAGCCAACTCAGAAGCTCCGATTTGTTTGCAGATGAAACGGGAGACTCAGATGAGCCATATACGTATTGAAAAGGATAGCTTGGGTGAACTTGAGGTTCCTGACTCCGCGCTTTATGGCGCGCAGACCCAGCGGGCGATTAATAATTTCCCGGTAAGTGGCCAAGCTATGCCGGAGAGTTTTATCAAGGCGCTCTTGTTGGTGAAATCTGCTGCGGCGCGTGCAAATTCCAAACTGGGCGGTTTGACGCCGGAAATCGCAACCGCCATTACTGACGCCGTGGCGCAATTGCTCGATGATGGTTCATTGATGCAGCACTTCCCGGTTGATGTTTTCCAGACAGGCTCCGGCACCAGCACCAACATAAACGCCAATGAAGTACTGGCTCGCCTAGCCAGTATAATCAGTGGCGTGTCGGTACATCCAAATGACCATGTAAACTTTGGTCAAAGTAGCAATGATGTAATCCCCACAACCATCCATGTCAGTGCAGCACTGGAATTGTCTAATCGACTGATACCTGCCCTGACCCATCTCTCCAAAACGATACGGGAAAAGGCGAAGCAAACCCGTCGTTATGTTAAAACCGGTCGAACCCACTTGATGGATGCGATGCCGGTTACACTGGGACAAAGCCTCGAAGCATGGGCAACTCAAATAGAACACAACATTCAAAATCTGAACCAGACTCAGAATAGCCTGCAATCCCTTGCACAAGGCGGAACCGCTGTGGGCACTGGAGTAAATTCCCACCCCGGATTCGCAAAGCAGTTTAATCAGGAACTGAGCAACCTTACGGGGCTACACTTCATACCTGCGGACAATTTTTTCGCACTTATTGCATCCCAGGATGTCGCGGTCGCTTTATCCGGACAATTAAAAACGACAGCCGTTTCAATCATGAAAATTGCCAATGATTTACGTTGGATGAATTCCGGCCCACTGTCCGGGTTGGGTGAAATTGAACTTGAAGCGCTACAACCTGGCTCATCCATTATGCCCGGCAAAGTTAATCCGGTGATTCCTGAAGCCGCGGCCATGGCATGTGCTCAAGTGATGGGCAATGATACTACCGTAACAATAGCGGGCCAGTCGGGAAACTTCGAACTAAACGTGATGCTCCCTTTGATCGCCCATAACACACTGAGCAGCATCCAGCTCTTAACCAGCATTAGCTATTTACTCGCAGATAAAGCGATTTCGACTTTCAAAGTGAACGAAGCAACGTTACAGGAAGGACTCACCCGGAATCCGATTTTGGTAACGGCTCTTAATCCGCTCATCGGCTACCAAAAGGCAGCAGAGATCGCCAAACAAGCATATCGTGAGGGTCGACCCATCATTGAAGTCGCAGCCGAAAAAACCGACTTGTCGATGGACGTACTACAAAACCTGCTAGACCCTCTCAAACTCACTTCCGGTGATACCGAATCGCCTTAAATATTTGGATCATCGTCTACAATTTTTATTTCCACGGCAAGCGTGATCAGTGTCCCTGCCATCACGGCAAACGTCAGCGGTATGATGTATTGCAACATCTCGGCACTGACGCGAATAATCAACATGGTGTCCACCGCTGCATCCGGGGTTCGCGGTTTAATTTTCGAAACTTCAGACACCAGCAAGGTCAGTTCAGCCAACAGACACGCTGACAATAACGCCATGAAAATACCATGAAACAGCACTTTGCTCCGGCTCAAGGTGCCGTTGCGCCAGAGCCAGAATGCCTGAAAAACCATAAGCGAGAAGACGACCAGTGTCGCCAGTGACAACAGAAATACACTAGGAGGAGGCATGTTGCAGTCCCTATTCAACAATCTCGGAAGTATGAAGTAAATTCAATACCTTAATAGTAGAAGAGGAATGCAAACTTTGCCGACCGAAAAGAGACTCCCTATCGACCTTTCCCGCGATGAACTCCCCACACAAAGCTAATGGAAGCGATTTTCAAACACTACTTCTTCCAGTGCGAGTTGCCCGCCACGCGGGTTTGCAGGTGCAGCTGCTTTGCCAATCGCGACCATTAAACCGATTACATGATGCTCTGGGAGATTGATAATTTCAGCCATTGTTTCTACGTCAAAGCCGATCATCGGATTGGTATCATAGCCCATGGCTTTGGCAGCCAACATGAGTGTTTGTGCCGCCATTCCCGTACTTCGGATCGCCTCATCCCGTTGCAGTTGAGGCTTACCGTTATAGAAATTGTACATCATGGTCAGCAACATATCTTGTGCTTCTTTATTGGCATTGGCCCAGTAGCGCTCCGGTCTGTCGTTCCATGCTGCCATATCAGCACAAATGAGCACAACCTCAGAGGCATCCGCTACCGGACGTTGGCCCCAGGCTGCATCTTTAATTTTCAAACGGGTTTCCCGATCCGTCACCCGAATAAAACGCCAGTGCTGAATATTGTATGAAGTCGGTGTCAGCAATACAGCATCCATCAGTTTTCTGAATTCAGTATCGCTCATCACGGCCTCGGTTTGAAATTCCTTAACTGAACGGCGCAGTTGAATGGCATCAAATAGGTCCATAATTTCTCTCCAATTGGAAGTTCCGGGTTAGCATTTCTGCAGGTGATTCTCCGGGTTAGCATTTCTGCAGGTGATTCAAGTTGAGAGTCAGTGTAAGCCGTTTCTTAATTACTGATAATCCACTAATCTGGACAAATACTGTTGAATAA
The DNA here is from genome assembly GCF_002162375.1 of Oleiphilus messinensis. Lineage (GTDB taxonomy): Bacteria > Pseudomonadota > Gammaproteobacteria > Pseudomonadales > Oleiphilaceae > Oleiphilus > Oleiphilus messinensis. The sequence continues at coordinate 5,919,439 of NZ_CP021425.1, forward strand.
TTGTCAACAATAAAAAATCAATCCATGTTTTTATCCCAGAATGGTATGGCCTCACCGAAATTCTCAGCCATGAAATTGATAAAAACACGGACTTTTGCCGGTAAAAACTGCCGCTGAGAATAGACTGCGTACATCGACTTACCGGGCATTTCATATTCATCAAACAGGGAGACCAGTCTCCCGGCTTTGATTTCGGGGTTGGCAACAAAGGATGGTAATCGACCAATTCCAACACCCTGAATCATAGCCTCCCGCAATGCTTCGCTATTATTGACCTGATAGTTACCCGAAATTTCGATGGCGCGAGTAACGTTGTTTTTACTGAAGTACCACTCCCTTACGTCCTGCGAATACGAGAAAGCGAGACAGTTATGTTGCTTGAGATCCTCAAGGCGGACAGGTATACCGTTTGCACTCAGGTACTCCGGTGAGGCACAGAGGATATTCCTTAAATAAGTCAACTTTTTTGCCACCAGGCTGGAATCCTTTAAATCCCCCAACCGGACAGCAAGATCAAAGCCATCACCGATCAAGTCAGTAAACTTATCATCCAGCACCAATTCAAGACTGATCTTCGGATATCTCCGAAGAAATTCAGGCACAATCGGCGCGATATACATCCGCCCGAACGACATCGGAATACTGATACGCAAGCGCCCTTGGGGATCACCTTGAAGCTGCGCGACCGCATCCTCAGCATCTTGAGCAGCCTGACTGGCGATTCGGGCATGGTGATAAAAGTATTCACCGGCTTCCGTAAGGCTCAATTTACGCGTCGTTCGGTGTAACAACTTCACACCGAGATGCTCCTCCAACTGCGTGATGCGCTTGCTCACTGCAGACTTTGAAATGCCTAATTTGATTGCTGCGGGCGAGAAGCCGCCCATTTCAATTACCGTCACAAATACCGGGTACGCGCCGAAACTATCCATATCAATTGTCTACTTTTACTCAACAGTATTTATCCATTATTACGGATTATTAGACAAACAGAAACAGAGTAAGCTACTTCACATTCATTCTGCAATCATAGAAGAGTCACTCATGGCAACGCTTACGAAAGATGCTATTGGCAGCACAAGAGATTCCACACAAAAATCCTCCCCTAACTTGATCATACACGGGCTGATGGTGCTGGTTATTGTACTTGTCGCCACATCCTTTCCAATCGGAGCGGCAATCACACACGGACTGCCGCCCGATGTTATGATGATGCTGCGATTCTTTACGGCAGCTGCGCTGTTTGCCCCCTTCGTGCTGCTTCAGCATGGCCTTCAACTACCATCAGGAAAGTCGCTGTTTGGCTACAGCATGTTGAGTATACCTCTGGTGACCTGTTTCTGGACCATGTTCGAAGCCTTAAGATACACCACCGCGGTAAACACTGGCGCCATATACACCCTGGTTCCTGCAATAACCGCTATTTTTGCCTTTTTCCTGAATAACGAGAGAGCCAGTCGGCGACGGTCGATCGGTCTGCTGCTCGGAACGACTGGCGCACTTTGGATCGTATTCCGGGGCAATTTGGCAGCCCTTATCGGACTGGATCTAAACTACGGTGACCTTATATTTATGGGCGGCATCACCTGTATGAGTTTTTACAGCTCCATGATCAAACACGTTTATCGAGGCGAACCCATGGTCGTGATGACGTTCTGGGTGATTTTAACCGGTGGAATTTGGCTGTTATGCTTGTCCGCAAACACGCTAAGCGAGATTGAGTGGTCGGCGGTAGATCCAAAAGTCTACGGCGGTATTCTGTACCTCTCGGTATTTACAACCTTGACAACATTCTTTCTCATACAATACGGAACGGTTAAAATCGGTCCGACCAAAGTTGCTGCATACGGATTTCTGAATCCAATATTCGTGTTATTGATGACCACGCTGCTTGGGACCCATCAATTTACCTGGGCCTACGTGCCCGGTGTTGTATTGGTAGTCTTGGCAATGGGGCTAATTCAGACAGAGGGATCGACTCAATAAAACGGCCACTGGTGTCTGGCGTCACAGACCGGTAGCATCGAATGGCAGAGCCTCGACCAGATAATCAATAAACGCCCGAAGTGCAGGCCGTTCATATTTATCCTGCAGGTAAACCGCATTGATACCGAACTGGGGGGACTCCGTCACACTGACCTTCCAGTCCGGGAAAATCTGCTGTAACCGACCATCCTGCAAACCATCGGCGACCATCCAGCTCAGCAACGCGGTGATGCCGAGTCCCTCACAGGCTGCCCGGTACAGCGGATCACCGCCTACGGCCATTAAATTTCCAGCAACCGGCACTTTCAACGTATGCCGCTCCTGAGCGAAGTACCAGTGAGTGGTCTGGCGTTGCCGGTCCAGTGTGAGACAATTATGGCCTTTAAGCTCCGCAGGATGTTGAGGTATACCTTGTCGCTTCAAGTAATCAGGTGATGCGACGACAATTGACTCGCCGCACACCAGCGGTCTTGCGCGCAAATTTGAATCCTGTAGAACGCCGGTCCGGATCGCAAGATCAACATTTTCCCGATGCAAGTCCACCATACGGTTGCTGATATCGAGAGCAATTTTCACTTTCGGGTAGCGGGTTAAAAAAGCGGGTACCAGCGGCGTGATATAACGGTGACCGAAACTTTCAAAAACCGAAATACGCAACAGTCCGCAGGGTTCCTGATGGCCTTGGCACAACTCTCCCTGAGCCTGTTGCCAGGCCGCCACCATGGCTTGCCCATGGGGAATCAGTTTCTGTCCGGCCTCGGTTACCGTCACGGTGTGAGTAGTACGGTGCAATAGCGTTGCACTGAATTCACGTTCAAGTTTATCAATCTGGCGACTGATACTGGACGGTGCCATCCCCAGAACTCGGCCTGCAGCAGAAAAACTGCCGGACTCCAGAACCTGCAACCAGACCACAATGGCTTCATACATGGCCTACCCCTTTCATTAGCTTTGCAGTTTATGCAAAACAAGTTTGCATAAATGACTACTTCCAACGCTTTTCGAAAAGAGTAAAGTAACTTCACTCAAACAGCAAATCGATTCAGGAGACTCTCAATGCGGACTTTGGAAGCCATTGCTCAACGTCGCTCAATTAAACATTTCCAGCCCAACCAGGCGATGCCGGAACAGGATGTACAGCAACTCCTGAATGCGGCGCAACAGGCCCCGACCTCGTTCAACATTCAACATGGCCGGATTATCCGGGTGACGGACCCGGCACTCCGGATCAAACTACAGGAAGCCGCCTGGGGGCAGGCTCAAGTTACAGAGGCAAGTGAACTCTGGGCGCTTTGTGCAGACGTTGATGCCTGGAAAAAAGCCCCGCAACGGTACTGGCAAACCGTTGATGCCGACAAGCAACAATTTATTGTCAATATGCTTACGGACTTCTACAGCGGGAAAGAACAACTGCAGCGCGACGAAGCCATTCGCTCCTGCGGCATCATCGGTCAAACTGTTATGCTGGCAGCCAAGGATCTGGGTTACGACAGCTGCCCTATGATCGGGTTTGATGCCGATGCGGTCGCAGATCTGATTCAGCTGCCTGAGGATCATGTCGTCGGGATGCTGATTGCCATCGGTACAGCATCGGAATCGGCATGGCCAAGAGGCGGTTTCATACCACAGGATGAAGTGGTCTTTGAAAACACCTTTTGACCCGCAAAAAGCTTAAAGCGAACCACCCACATCCAGCTCAATGGCACGATCAAGAGTCGCAAGAAACGCTTCCCGTGCCTTGAGCTTGGTGCCCTTGTGAGCACGCATGTCCAGTTGGCTCAGTTGCTGGGCTAAAGCCGTTGCGGTGGCCAGCACCTGATCTTCCGGAACAACCTTGTCGAGGAATCCTGCAGCAACTGCACCTTTGGGATCAAACATCTCCGCACAGATCACAGACCGATTGAAATAGGCATCCGGTAAACGGGCTCGGGCCAATTCAACACCGGCATGATGCATCACCATACCAATCGCCACTTCATTCAGGCCAATCTTGTATGGCCCTTCCGCGCCAATACGAACATCCGCAGACAACAGAATAAATGCGCCCTTCGCTACCGCATGGCCGGTACAGGCCACCACCACCGGTGTGGGGAACGAGAGTAAACGGCGTGATAGCGTTGACCCTTTTTTAACCAGAGCCATGGCCGCTTCCATGCTTTCTTTCATCACGGTCAAATCATATCCGCCGGATAATATGCCGGGTTGTCCAGTAATCACAACCACAGCCTGATCTTGTTCCGCCTGATCCAGAGCCGCATTGAAGTCATCGATCAGTTGATGGGAAAAAGCATTCACTTTGCCGTTGTGCAACGTAATGGTGGCTACTTTATTCTGCACTGTATAGGTCAGTAAGTCGCTCATGTTGAGTATGTCCTCTGAATCTGTTTTATATTCAAACGCCGTAGCATACCAGAATTGAGAGGCACTGTGACGGAATTAACAAATTCCATTTCGTCATCCCTATTCCTTGAAAAACAATCCTTCTCTCTCGATGAATCTGTACAAATAATGCTCTATTATTCTAGTAGATTCCGAGCAATTAAATTCTGCTAACCGGGGGCGAATATGAAAACCTATGCACTACACACTCTGTTGTTAAGCTGCAGTGTACTATTCGCCGATATTTCCCATGCGGAAAAACCCGTCACCCCCTGTGAAACCCTTCGCGTCACCGGCAACCCGGACTATCCTCCAGCCCTGTGGCGCTCGAAAAAAGACCCCAAAAAACTGATCGGTATCGCGGTGGAGGTGCTTTCAGAGGCTTTGGCACCGGAGCATATTGAAGTCAAATCCCTGCATGTTGGTGCGTGGTCCCGATCTCAGGAGCAAGCCCGATCCGGAGCCATTGATATGTTAACCGGGGCATTTATCACCGATGAGCGCCAAACTTACATGGATTATGTCAAACCACCGTTTATGGAAATGCCAAGTGTTATCTGGGTAAAACAGAATACGGCGTTCAAATTCGACGGGTGGTCCGATCTCAAAGGTAAACTGGGGGTGACACTGATCAACAACAGCTTCGGGCAAAAATTTGACCAGTTTGCAGCCGAACACCTGGAAATTACGGGCGTGCGAACCGCGGAACAAGTGTTTCGTCTGGTAGGGTTGGGGCGGATGGATTACGGGCTCTATGAGTTGTATCAAGGTAAAGCCATAGCCCAGGTCTCGGACGCGATGAAAGGCGTTCGCCATCTCGACCCGCCGGTCAGTTCGGAAGGTTTGTACTACGCGCTGTCCAAATCATCCGTTTGCAACACACCTAAACTTCGATTTTATCTGAACCGTAAAATTGCCGAACTTGTAGAAGCGGGCCTGCCAACCAAGCTGGAGGCGAAATATCTGGAACTCTGGAAACAGGAGAGCCTCAAATAACGGCAGCCTCAATCTATCGACCTTATTCGGGGGCATCTGGCTGGTTCTCCGGCAACGCACGGCTGAATGCCTCATGCTGCAAACAGGATTCATAGATTTGGTTTATCCGAGGGTAAGTCTCCATGCTACATTTAAACCGGTGAGCGTTGTATGCCTGGGGTACCAACATGATATCAGCCAGAGTCGGATCCGGCCCAAAACAATAGGATCCCAGGCCGATAAAAGGTTGCAGAGTTTCCTCCAATGCCCGAAAACCGGTCGCAATCCAGTGTTCATACCAGGCTTGCTGTTGTTCGGCACTTATTTGCAGCGGGCTCTGCAAATACTGTAATACACTTAAGTTATTCAAGGGGTGGATATCACACGCTATCGCCTGGGCAAAAGCATGCACCTTTGATTTCAACGACAGATCCGCAGGATAGATTGAGGGCTCCGGCGACTGCTCATTTAAATATTCAATGATGGTTAAAGACTGTGTCACAAGTACTGGTGGAGCGTCTCCGCGCCCCGGCTCCAGCACCTCCAGTACCGGCACGCGCTCCTGCGGATTAAGGCTATGAAAAGCAGCCTGATGCTGCTCGCCCCCATCACGGACAAGATGTACACTCTCCTGCACATAATCCAGCCCTTTCAGGTTGAGTGCGATTCGTACCCGAAAGGCTGCGCTGGAGCGCCAGTAATCGTATAACTTGTACTGCCTCATATCAGTCATCCCTATTTTACTATTCTGGTTATCAATCCTGTTCTCCCGGCGCTTGCAACACCCGCTGCACAATGGCCCCGAAAATTGAAACGCCATCCGGATCCAGCATTTCAATTCGGATCTGGTCCCCGAAACGCAGAAACGGCGTTATCGGTGCGCCGGTTTCGATGGTTTCAATCATGCGCACTTCGGCAAGACAGCTCGAGCCCACGGAGCGGTCCCGATTCGACACCGTACCGGAACCAATAATTGTGCCCGCAGCAAGGGGGCGAGTTCGGGCAGCATGAGCAATCAGCGTGGGAAAGTCAAAAACCATGTCCACGCCAGCATCGGGCTGTCCCAGGAGTGAGTCATTCACCCAGGAGCACAGGGGTAAATGCAATTTGTGTCCATCCCAGCATTCACCCAGTTCATCGGGTGTGACGGCCACGGGAGAGAAGGCACTGGAGGGCTTACTCTGAAAGAAACCAAATCCTTTGGCTAACTCACCCGGTATCAGACTGCGCAATGATACATCGTTAACCAGCAAGACCAGTCGAATCAACTTCCCCGCTGCAGACGCATCAATTCCCATTGGAACCTCATCCGTAATCACCGCGACCTCCGCTTCGAGATCAATTCCCCAGGATTCCGAAGCGGCCACAATGGGATCACAGGGCCCAAGAAACTTGTCACTACCACCTTGATACATCAGTGGATCGCTCCAGAATGACTCCGGCATCGTCGCGCCTCGCGCCTTGCGAACCAATTCGACATGATTGACATAGGCGCTGCCATCGGCCCATTGGTAGGCACGAGGCAGCGGTGAGGCACAGCGTTGCGGATCAAAATCAGCGACGGAGATGTCTGTATTCACTTTGGTATCGCGAGTATTAACTTTAGAATCGCACGTATTCCCGTTGGAACCATCAGCATTAACACGCAGAACGTTCTCCCGCGCTTGCAATAAGGGATAAAGATCCTGCCAGTGATCCAGCAAATACTGCAGGGTTGGCGCAATATCCGACGCAGTTACATAGCGGGATAAGTCTCGGGATACGAGCACCAGCTCGCCATCCCGGGTGTTATTTTTCAAGCTCGCAAGCTTCATCGTGGTCTTCTCCTCGGTTATTCTGCCTGAGACCAGGACTGAGCATACTCGACCCATTCGACCTGACACGCATCCGGCCCGACTTCCAGTGGATCACGGGTATCCACCATCACGGCAACCTCGTCGGTGTCTTTTCGGGCATGGGCCTGGCCTGCCGCAAACGCTTTGGGGTGAGGGCCGTGGGTAAACCCGCTGGGGTGGAATGTCACCATCCCCGGACCAATATTATCCCGACTGAAAAAATTTCCCTGATGATAGAAAATGACTTCGTCAAAATCATCGTTATTGTGAAAAAACGGTACTTTCAACGCTCCTGGATCTGACTCGATGGGTCGGGGCACAAACGTACACACCACAAATCGGGCAGCAACAAAGGTACTGTGGGCCGAGGGTGGCAGATGATAGCGATGGGAGGCAACAGGCCGAATATCCCGCCAGTTAATTCGAACCACCGACAGGTCTCCATGCCAGCCCAAGGCGTCCAGCGGGTTGAAGGGGTAGGTGATCCATGACAATGCATTTTGTTTTTTCACCTGCACCCGCCATTCACGTTCGTCCTGCTGAGCCAGAAATTCGGGATTGATTTCCGGAACATCCAGCATCATTGGATCAAAAATCGCATGGGGACCCAATACGCCCTTATCCGGTAATTGATAACTGTCCTGAGTCGCTTCGATCAGTAGCAGCGTCATGGTGCGTTCCGGCTCCAACCGCCATTGGGTACCCCGGGGGATCACCAAATAATCGCCTTCATGCACCGTTAAATGGCCATAATCGCAGAACAGCGCCCCCTGCCCCTGATGCACAAACAGCAGATCATCACCATCAGCATTGCGCACCAAATGCGGCATCGCCCCTTCACATTGCCAGATACGGTACTGGCAACAGGGGTTATGCAAAACCAGCGGTGCATCAAAGGGACTGCTCTTACACAACGACAGACGATTAAGATCAAATGCCCGTGGCCGAAGTGGCCCATCCCAGTTTGTCCAGGCGGTCGGGGGGTGACGGTGGTGAAAGTGCGTGGCAGGCCCGAAAAAGCCACTACGTCCCGCCTCCCGCTCATAGGGTGCCTCCTCCGGCAGGTCAGCATGAGCCTGACGGGAGACCTTACCTTCCTGGTGAGGAAAACGAATCCAGTTACGCATGGTTACCGCCTCCCGAGCTCGGATTTCGAGCCGCTAATTTCGGATCCAGCAATCCACGCCGGATTTGATCTTCCTCGATGGATTCGAACAGCGCCTGGAAATTCCCCTCACCGAAGCCTTCATTACCCTTTCGCTGGATAATTTCGAAAAAGATGGGGCCAATCACCGTGTTGGTAAAAATCTGCAGCAGTAATCCTTCTTTTTTCCGTGGATTACCATCTACCAATATGCGCAACGCCTGCAAAAGCGACACGTTTTCCCCATGACCAGGAACCCGTGCATCCACCTTTTCATAATAGGTATCGGGCGTATCCATAAAACTGATCCCGGATACCTGCATGGCTTCAACCGTTTGATAGATATCTTCAGTAGACAACGCGATATGCTGAATACCTTCACCATGGTATGACTGCAGATACTCTTCAATCTGGGAATGATCATCCGACGATTCGTTGATCGGGATGCGGATCTTGCCGCAGGGCGACGTCATCGCGCGACTGTGCAGCCCCGTCAATTTACCTTCGATATTGAAAAAACGAATTTCACGGAAGTTTGCAATTCGCTCATAAAACCGGGCCCACTCATCCAGCCCCCCTTGAAACACATTATGGGTGAGATGATCGAGGGTTTTCAGACCCAGACCCACGGGGAACCGATCAACGTGATCAAAGTACTCAAAATCATTGTCGTAGATTGTGTCTGCTCCGGAGGCAGAGCGCCCCGCATCCGGGCGGGATAAATCATCGTATTGGTCAACAAAATACAACACACTGTCACCGATACCGTAAATGGCAGGCAACTGTAATTCATCACCTCGGACATCAGACTTGTCAAAAGGCGCAGCGCCCCGGGACAGGGCGTATTCAAACGCCTTTTGTGCATCCTTCACCCGAAACGCCATGGCACTGGCGCAGGGGCCATGGAGCTTGCTGAATTGATGGAAGTAACTGGGCGACTCATCATTCAACAGGAAATTAATATCCCCCTGCCGGTAAAGCGTAATTTTTTTGCGCTTATGGCGGGCAATTGCGGTGAAACCCAATTTTTGAAACAAGGGCTTCAGGCTATCCACACCGGCCTGAGTCGGTGCGCCAAATTCAACAAATTCGAATCCATCTGTTCCCAGTGGATTATGGTGGCTGATATCGGTCATGGTAATGCTCTCTCAATTGAATACGCGGGCCGTCCACACGGATAAAATGCGATGGTGGGTGTGAACGCGTTCACCACTGGGCACGTATCTCTGCGGCGATAATGTGGACAAACTTGCGTACATCCCCAATAACCGCTTTAAACAACAACTGATTGAACATGGTCGGTCTCCTCTCCGCCTTCTAGCTGACGTGTTTCATCGCCGGGGCGGCAGGAAATGTCGGGGCGAAAAGACCTTTCTGTTTTGCCGTTCTGATGGCCTGCATAATATCGGACCGGGCAACATCAAAGAGCTGCTTCATATCCTCCAGGACGTAGTAGATGGGCTGCATGATATCAATTCGATAGGGGGTGCGAAGAACATCCATAATATTGAAATCGCGGTGTTCCGGTGTCGAGGTCAAACAGTACTCGGTTTCGCCAATCGATGATAAGATGCCTCCCCCGTAAATCTTGAGTCCGCGCGCGGTCTGCAGCAGCCCAAATTCCACCGTAAACCAGTACAATCGCGCCAGGAATACACGATCTTCTTTGTTCGCCCCATAGCCCAACCTGCCATAGGTTTGGGTAAACTCGGCAAAGAAAGGATTGGTCAACATGGCACAATGGCCATAGATTTCATGGAACAGATCAGGCTCCTGCAAGTAATCCATATCTTCGCGGGTGCGGATAAAGGTGGCACAAGGAAACTGTTTATGGGCCAGAAGATCAAAAAAGCGATCAAATGGGATCAGTGCAGGTACTTGAGCCACTTCCCAGCCCGTATGTGCCCTTAACACCGATGAAACATCTTCCAGTTGCGGAATCTGGTCTGGCGGTAGATCCAGCAGGGTTAAGCCGTGTAAATATTGCGAGCAGGCAACATCTTTAACTGCCTTGCTTTGTCTGGCCATTAAATCATGCCAGACCTGATGGTCGTCCGAAGAATAATGAATCACGCCAGTAGCATCAGGTTCTCTGGCCCTGTATTTTGACTCGCCCATAATCACCTCATTGCGTTTTGGAAGGGTGTATTCCTTACGCGATCAACCCGCTTGTGGCAGGATGAATGTACACCGGGAAGGGGACCTTTATTTGATTAAAAACCATTCAAGGCGGACTTGTCCAGAGGAAAACGGTTACGCTTTATGACGGGCAGGATGAAACGGGGCTAATTCGAAAGCCCCGCCGGATAGAAAAGGAAGACGTACTGCCTGTAATGGTGGATCTTACAAGACCTCTTTTAAAAACTGACTGAAACGCGCCCAGGACTTTTTATCAGCGCTTTCACGATAACGCTCCGACCCAAATACGGTAAACGCATGGGGAGCACCGCCGTAAGAGATCATCTCATGATCGACATCTGCAGCTTCCAGTTCATTTGTTAATTGCGCGAACTGATCCATCGTAATTGCCGTATCCGCGGAGCCGTGCAATACCAGTACCCGGCCTTTGGCGTTGGCATAACTTTGCCCTTCCGGAGTTTGTAGCCCGCCATGGAAGGTCGCGAAGCCTTTCAAGCCAAAGCTATCGGCAGCACTCTGGTTACGGGCCATTTCCAGTACCGCAGCACCACCGAAGCAATACCCTGCCGCCACGCCATTGCCAATATTGGCTCCCAGGCTTTTTGCTTTGGCCAGTGCGCCTGCCATCAGCGCTCTCATTTTGGCGCGATCCTTGTAGAGTTCACCGGTATGCTGGCGTTTGTCTTTCACTTCTGTGGGTCTTATACCGGCTCCGAACAAATCCGCAGCAAAAACACTGTACCCCATCTCTGCCAACATATGGGCCCGCTTCACTTCATAATCCGTCAAGCCATCCCAGTCGTGAATCAGCAATACGAAGGGTGCGTTATCCCCTGCTGAAACATAATAACCATCATAATCTGCCCCATTTACAACATAGCTTACGGCAGCCCCATCGGCGTGCAGCTGGCTGCTGCTTATCATAAATACTCCTGCAATTAAAACTGACCAAATTTGGCGAAAAGTAATCATAGCGATATCCCGGTTAGTTTCGTATCAGTTATCTGAGTTTCGTCATTCAGGATAGTTCATTTTTTATAACCAACAGGTTGCCGTTCTGAAACACGGGTTCCTGCAAGCCCTGTTGGCTACCTGAGAAATCACGCGAAGAGCCGGTAGCACACCTTGAAATTGGCAAACCCGGGAATTGAGAAAGCCAAAACAACGGCCCGACAACCCACGCTCACCGAGTAATAATGTTGCAATCCTGCAACAAAAATCCGGTGACACCTGCAAAACACCGGTTGGCCTGATCATTTTTTAACTTAAAACCAGCATCAAATATGTTTTACTTCATTGTTTTTGCTCAATTTATTTCGAGTTGAATCACAAATTGCAACTCCGGTTCTCAAACTGTTCAGGTCATCCGTCAAACAAGGAGTAACTTTTACATGGCCCGTTTTCACCACAATTTAATTGCTGTCATGTTTTCATACATTTTTATTGCACTCGCCTTCATTCTGGTTGCTCAGGCGGTATTGCAATTCAGTCAGGACTGGTTTTCCAGTCAGGACAGCATTACCACCATTATCAAAACCATCAATACCATGGTGATTGCTTTGGCCATGTATGAACTGGGTATGGGCATCGGAGAGGAATACACGCAAAACCGGGTTCGGTTCAATATCTTTGCCTTGATACAACGAACCATCACCCGCTTCGTCAGCGTGGTCTGTATCGCGCTGGTGCTGGAAGGACTGATCATGGTAATCAAATACAGTCAATTGGAGATGGCGGGTAACCTGTGGTATCCCGTAGGTATTATTGCCGCCAGTGGCTTGTTACTGGTCTCCCTGGGCGCATTTCTGAAACTGAGTAGCGGTGTATGTATTGCCGCCAACACGGAAACAGCACACACGGAAGAACACACTCATCAGGTTCAGGCAGACAATTCAGCGCAGATAATCACCGACATAATTTGTCCGGACTCGTCTGTGGGTTCGATGAGCCGGGTCACCTCCAGGTGATGTCGCCGGAACAGATCAAACCAGGATGAGAGCGTTCGGAAATACCAGGGTGCCGGGTCTTTGAACTCAGGGCCAAAACCCTGCCAGGACCCGGTGCGCCAACCATCCTGATAACCCTGCCCCCCTGAAGCGACCACCGGATGCAGGGTCTGCACCAGAAAGACACCATCAGGAACCAATAATTCCGGAATCGCCTGAAAAACCGCCTCCACACTGTACTCCCCCAATAACGAGAAGTTGCACACCGCCAGCTCGAAGCGTTCACGCTTTAAACGTGCGAGGCCGTTGTGCAAGTCCTGGTAATGACATACCGCAAAGTCACCCGCACCAGCACCGAATTGTTGAGCCTGGGCAATCAATTCTGGCACCGCATCAACACCTAAGGTTTCCACCCCGCGGTGACGCAATTCCCGGCATAACCAGCCTTCACCACAGCCAATATCCAGAACTGACCGGGGTTGAAACCGGGAAATGGCATCTAGAATCGCGGCATTGGTTACATTCACACGGCTGGGTATGGCCCCTTCCCGAATGACTTTCGTCCAGGGCGTGACGTTTTTTTCCCAGCAATCAATGATCTCACTCTCCAACGTTTGCACAGTCGCTCTCTCGTTTGTATTGAGGCCGTCATTGGCCCCAGATTTTGAGTTTAACCAAGATCCTGGCGCTCATGCTGACAATGCCAACAGATCTCAAAAGACGGGTCGTTGATTTCATTACACTGCGGGCAAATCCAGTCATGGGAGGGCCTACCCGCCGTTGGCGTCAGAATCTCCCGGGCACGGGCATCGTCACGATCATGGACAATCCAGACTTCCAGCCAGGTATCAATGGGTGCCAGATCCCCTGCCCCCGCGCCGAGATATTCATTCTTTAACACGGTTTCTATACCGGCTTCTGCAAGCTGATTCCGGATATGACTGACAATCAGGCGATTTTCATGGGTGTAGACGAGTTTCATGAATGTGGCTCAGTAAAACATTACAAGTTATTGCATTCGTTTGCTTGAAAGCTCAACTAGACTTAGGCTTTTATGACGCTTTACCTTAACAGACGGTTTCGTTCTAAAAACTGAGATCTTAAAAACAATAGTACAAAAAATAATTACAGAGAGACAATTCTCCAGGTGGTCGTTTATCTATGGCGAAAGTACTCGTTGAAATTCCGGTAACAAATTTAGAAATCGGCATGTATGTCGCAAAACTCGATTGCCCATGGGAGGAATCCCCCTTTGTTTATCAGGGTTTTTTCCTCTATGACCAATCCGATATTCAAGAGCTGCAAAGCCTTTGTAAAACGGTATTTGTGCAGGCCGAAAAAGAAATCATCGAGACCGAGAAAACCATCACGCTACCAAAAGGCCGCGTCCGCAAACAGATCGTCAAAACAGAGAAATTACGCTACATCAGCAAAATCCCGGCCCACCGGGAATTGGAAAAAGCCACAATGGCCTACCAGGAGGCCAAGCAACTGGTTGGCAATATTCTGCTGTCCGTACGGCTGGGCAAGTCGTTCAATATGAACGAAGTCAAAGAAGCAGTAAGTGATATCGTCAGCAGTATTCTGCGAAATCCGGAAGCATTACGCTGGCTGACACTGATCAAAAACAAAGACGACTACACGGCAGAACATTGTCTGCGTGTTTGCGTGCTGGCGGTTTCATTGGGTCGGGAAATGGGCTTGACCGAACAGGAACTCATTGATCTCGGTATCTGTGGTTTTGTCCACGACATTGGCAAAGCCAAAATCCCGGATGAGGTACTGAATAAACCGGGCCGCTTTACCCGGGAAGAATTCGAGATCATGAAATCCCATGCGATTCACGGCAAGAATATTCTGGTCAGCCAGAAAGGTGTACCCGCCAAAGCTATCGATGTCGCCCATTCACACCATGAGCGACTGGATGGAACCGGCTATCCCCGCAAACTGGCCAGCCATCAAATTACCGAATTTTCCAAAATCGTTTCCATTGTCGATGCCTTTGATGCCATTACTTCAGTGCGCGTCTACAAAGAAGCCCGCTCCTCTCTGGAGGCGTTACGGATCATCTACGATGAAAAAGGCAGCCATTTTGACGATGAACTGGCCGAACGATTTATCAAGCTGGTAGGCATTTACCCTACGGGCCATATTGCGGAATTAACCGATGGCCAGGTCGGCATCATCGTGAGATCCAATAATGAAAACCGGCTGAAACCGAAAGTGCTGATCGTGCGGGACGCCAAGGGCCAAAAGTGCAAGGAAACCGTTATCGACCTGGCCGCAGCACCTCAAGACGAACGGGGTACCCCGTTACGAATAAAAGACTTACACCCCAACGGGGCATTTAACATTCAATTGGATGGCTACATCAAACGAGGGCTCAGGTTGTCTGAGGAGACCCCTGAACTGATTTCCTGAGCCTCGAACACAAGCCTGATCTGGAGCACAAAAAATGCAAACACTACAAGCGGGTGCCAATACCCCGCTCAATGCACTGGAAACCACGGTGAGCATCTTCTGGTCAACACCTGCCGTACCGGAAGGACAAATTGATATTTCTGCATTTCTGTTGGGGGCAGATGAAAAAGTCCGTAGCGATGCAGATTTTATCTTTTACAACCAGCCTGCATTACCCGGCGGACAGGTCAAATTACTGGAACAGCAAAAAACCCCAGACGGCAGTACCCAAAACTTTGCGTTACAACTGGGTAGTATTCCGGAAGACATCACTAAAATCGCTTTTACCATCGTTATCCATTCCGAGCAAAGTTTCAGTGTGGCTCAGGCCTTGAAGATCACCATGGGCGAGGAGGCCGAGTTTACCCCGACAACCCAGGGCATGCAGGAAAAAGCATTGATACTGGGACAGTTGTACCGGCATCAGGGGAACTGGAAGTTCAGGGCTCTGGGGCAAGGCTTCAACGGCGGCCTGGCACCGTTGGCAACACACTTTGGCGTGGATGTGGACGATGAACCCAACACACCGGCCTCCCCGCCCGCTCAATCCCCTGCTCAATCCCCTGCTCAATCACATGCCGCGTCAGCTTCCGCCGCAGCAGGTGCACCCGCTAGCACGGATAAAAGTCCCGCAATTGATCTGGAAAAACGCCTTGAAGCCAAAGCACCCCGTCTGATTAGCCTCGCCAAGCCGATTAAAATCAGTCTGGAAAAGAAGAACCTGACTCAGGTCAGGGCGAGAGTTGCCTTTGTTCTGGACGCATCCGGTTCCATGTCCTATCAATTCAGTTCCGGGAACGTGCAGGCGGTTCTGGATCGTATTGCGGCATTGGCAGTGCAGTTTGATGATGACCAGGCCCTTGAGCTCTGGGCATTTGCGGATAAGTGCAAGAAGTACGACGACGTCTCGCTGGATAATCTGGATGACTATGTAAAAAATTTGACCAAAAAGGAGAAAAAAGGCCTGTTCGGCGGTATCGGGTTCAGCATCATCAAGGGCCTCGGGGTCGGCAATAACGAGCCTCCGGTTATACGGGATATTATTGATACTTACAAAAACAGCGACTTACCCGCCTATGTTATTTTTATTACCGATGGAGGTATCTACAAAGATGGCGAAATCAAAACCCTGCTGAAAGAAGCCGCCAATTACCCGATCTTCTGGCAATACGTTGGACTCGGGGGACGGAATTACGGCATTCTGGAACAACTCGATGATCTACCGGGACGCGTGGTGGACAATGCTGACTTTTTCCCGATTGACGATTTTAAAAAGATTCAGGACAGTGAACTCTATGACCGGCTGTTGAATGAATTCCCCGGTTGGCTCAAGGCGGCAAAGGCCGCTGGCATTCTACGCTGAAACATCAACCGGCCCGGAAGCGGTCTGTACCCGATTACGCCCTTTGTCTTTCGCCTGATAAAGGGCCTGATCCGCTCTGCCGATCAGACTTTGTATGGTATCGTCCCCTTTAACCACAGTGACCCCCATGCTGCAGGTTTTCTGGCCAATCGACATAAAACGATGCGCTTCAATCTGCTGACGTATTTTCTCCGCAAGACAGGTCGCCCCAGACAGGGTTGTATCCGGACAGATTATAATAAATTCCTCGCCCCCCCAGCGGCCAATCAAATCAATACTCCGAGTCAGCGTGCTGAGTAATCCGGAAAACTCGATCAACACGTCATCACCGGCCTGATGGCCGTGCTCGTCATTTACTTTTTTGAAATCATCCAGATCCAGCATAATCACCGAAAAAGGTTTATGAAAACGCCGGAACCGTTGCAGTTCATGCTCGATGGATTCATTAATTTTTAACCGGTTTTGCAACCCGGTTAAGGGATCGATGGTGGCGAGTCTTTGCAGCTGAAAATTCTGCTCTTCCAACAAACGTTGCGCTTCATGTAACTGCGCCAATGCGTGACGGGTTTTCCGGTTCGCCCTGATCAGTCTGTGGTTCCAGAACATCGTGACAAAGACAATCAATCCCGCTGCAATCGACATTTGCACGAGCAGAGTGTAATCCGTTCCCTGTTCGAAACGAATGGAAACCCACTCGTTGTATAGGGTTTGCCGCTCCTCTGAGCTGATTGATGCTAGCGCCTGATCCAGAATACCGACCAAAACGGGCTCATCATTGCGAACCGCTATGGCAGGTGAGGAACTGAAGTCTAGTTGCCCTGAAACTTTAATATCCAGCGTCCCGCGTTCTTTAATTTTATAGCCGAGAGCCAGGGCCGAATCGATATAGCCGAAGACCATGTTTTCACGAACCAAATGAATCCCTTCATCAATATCCTGCACCTCCACCAGGGGCGTATCAGGATAGCGGTTTTTAAGGTACTCGGTCACCGCATAGCCTTTCACGGCGGCAAAGGACTGATCCGAAGCAGCATCAAAGTTTTCGATAAACCCCTGATCGATCTGGGTGGCGATCACAAAAGGGTAGGACAGGTAGGGTTGGGTAAAGTCAAAGTGAGCAAGCCGTTCCTGGGTTTTGCGGGCCATGGAGATAATGTCACATTTCCGGGCTCGGGCAAACGCCATGGTTTCCGCCCAGGAAGCACTCGGCACCAGTTGAATCGGAATGCCAATCCGCTCTGCGACCAGACGCATATAGTCTGCCGCAATACCCTCATGGACGCCTTGATCATTAATACGTTCATAGGGCATCCAGTCCGGATCAACGCACATCATGAGTTCACCCTTGGACGCAAGATAAGCCTGTTCCTCGCTTCCAAACTCCAGGCTCTGAGCCCGAACCGCTCCGCTCCAGAGGAGCCCCAACATTAGCGATATGATACCTGGCGCGAGAAACACGCTGACGATGACACGACTGGAGCTCAACCTGAACAAAAACATAAAAATACTTCAAAAGCCGGTGAAAACGGGTAGCGCGAATGAGGGGACACAGTATAAACGATCATTGTGACACATTACGACGCGCTCTTTGACTACTTTTTAACAACAGTTTGCAGCAGTTAGAAACGAGTCTGGAATGCCTTATCACAGTGCGCCAATACCGCTTATGCTCGCAAACCAAGCATTCCAAACAAACATCGGGGAATGCCAACCCCATTCGAGTTGCCTCATCGAGCCCGATTTTCCAATTGATAGCACCGATACCTGCTGAAAATTGAAGAAGACTGCAAAAATAATGACACTATTTGTATTTTTGGCAGATTCTATTTTTTTCCTGACACACTTTTCACCTGCAGTCAGCGTCACTCCCATTTAGATGCGTGATCCCGATGCCCCTTAGCCAAAGTGATAATTGCCCACCTGACCCAATCTGATATGCTCGCATAGAACCGGTATTCGCACTAAACTGATAACCAGTACGCACAGAGGCCTGCGCCCCGCGAGCGAATCGTCCCATCGACTGCATATTGGAAAAGATCATGGCAACACAAAGTTCAATCGACTTGAGTCAGCTGATGTACGTGGCCTACTACGGGCGTCCCGGTGATCCAGCCGGGATCAATTTCTGGGCCGAACAATTCGACGCGTCGGAAGATCTGACAGCGGCCTTGTCTGCCTTTGGCACCTCCCAGGAATTTACCGATAATTTTGGCACGTTAACGGCCACCGAACTCGTAAATGGTCTTTACGTGCAACTGTTCAATCGGGATTCCGAACCTGCCGGTCGGGACTTTTGGGTCGGTGAATACGAGTCCGGGCAATCCACCCTCGCCTCAATCGCGCTGAATATTGCCCAGGGTGCGCGAGGGACAGACGAGTCCACTATTACCAACAAAATCACGGTCGCAAATACCTTCACAACCCGGGTCGAACAGACCCAGTATGACTACTCGGCCGACGACATTGCGACCATTCGGGAAATACTGGCCGCAGTGGACGAATTTGAGGGCAGCGTGAGTGCCGCAATTGATGACTTTGGTGTATTTTTCCCGGATGCGGGTACAACCATCAATGTCAATGGGAGTGGTGCATTCGATGCTGCAGCGGATGATTATCTGTTTCTGCTGGCTGAAGGTGAATATAACTATACCATTTCCGGCTTCTCAAGCGGTGACCAATTGAACTTTGCCCATGACAGCATGCCAACCATCATCAACCCGTCACTCAGTGATGGTGAAATCGACCTGATCATCGGATCGGATGCCGGACTGGTGGAAATTAAACTCACCGGTGTCCCCGCCGAGGCAGACCAAATGATTTTCAGTTACGAAAGCTTTAATGCCGCCTTCGGCGACGGCTCGCTGATGTAACCCCGATAACCGATTTAAACCCGATCCGGTAAGGCACACCTCGTAAAGGATTTCTATGTGAACAAGCTATTGATCAGCAACATTGAAGTAATACCCGGCAAGAAAACCGTGCAACACCTCGGATTGGTACAAGGCAGCACCGTTCGGGCCAAACACGCTGGAAAAGATATCATGGCCGGATTGAAGAATATTTTTGGCGGTGAACTCAGTGCCTACACTGATTTGCTCTCCGAGTCACGCCAGGAAGCACTGGATCGCATGACAGAACAAGCCAGGGCCATCGGTGCCAATGCAGTCATCAACGTGCGCTTTTCGACTTCGTCCATCACCGCTGGCGCTTCGGAAATTCTGGCGTACGGCACTGCGGTTGTACTCGAAGACAAATAGATCGTGAGTCATGCCTGAAAACCGTGCTTGAGGATCAATAATGGAAGCCGTGTTGCAAATTTCCTTCTTTTTCTGTTTGCTCGCTGCAGGCTATTTTTTTGGCCGCCGAGCGGAGAAAAAGCACTACCAGAGCATCTTTGAACGGGAAGCCGCTTTGCGGTATCTGGTGATCTCATCTGATCGTATGCCGCCCCCGGAGTATCTCAAACACCATGGCGAGCTGGTCTGCGGAAATGTCGTGATCTCTCTGGATTATTTCAAGTTTGTGGCTGCGGGTTTGTACCAACTGGTGGGTGGCCGGATTCCCGTGTATGAGTCACTACTGGACCGGGCTCGACGAGAAGCCCTACTCCGCATGCAAGCCGAGGCCCAAAGCGCCGGAGCCGATGCGATCATTAACCTGAAGTTCGAAACCAGCCGGATTTCTGGCAATGCCGGTAACGGAATCGGCTCAATCGAAGTACTGGCCTATGGTACTGCGCTGATTCCAAAAACGCCGTAAACGATGCCCTTCGCCAAACACAACGACAACCCCGCCTGGCAGGAATTCTTCCAGACCCACCCGGCAGTTACAAAACGGATTGAAAATATCAAAACACATCAAACCGAAAACCCGCAGCCATGGCCTGAAGCTGTGCCACTGGATGTCCGGATTGAGCGCTTAAGGCCTACAATAATGATAAATTTAAGCGGCGTATAATAGATTGAATCTTAAACATCATATCCATGCACAAACCTTCCCCGAAGGGGAATCCTAATATAGCCGGTGGTTTCAACCACCGGTTCATGTACAACCACACCCAGCCCTGAAGGGGCGGTATCAATGGATATCATCCCGTGCCGGTGGTTAAAACCACCGGCTATATGTCATTTCCCTTACAGGGAAAACAGATCACTTCAAAACAGTGTTTACCCACAGATTTATTGAGAGCATAATGGATATACCTTACGTATATCCATGTGGAGAGAAATATGACATCTACCACTGTATTTAAAAGCAATCAATCACAAGCTGTCAGGTTACCAAAAGATGTGGCTTTCCCTGAGTCCGTAAAAAGAGTTGAAATTGTTAAAATCGGCAACGCCCGTCTAGTTACCCCAGCAGAGCATCTTTGGGATGACTGGTTTGATGACGAAGGTGTTTCTGATGACTTCATGAATGATAGGGATCAACCAGAACACCAGGAAAGAGAGGCGTTTTAGATTGCTGCACATGCGAGAAGCTTAGGGTTGGTATTAGTCACAAATAATGTCAATGAATTCAGTAGAGTGGCGGGTTTACGCATTGAAAACTGGCTAGATACATAACGCTACTAACGGCCCGAAATCGCTCACATAAAAATGACATGCCTAAACGGCTAGCAATGGATGGAATACTGACAAATCAGATCCATGCACGAACCTTCCCCGAAGGGGAATCATCATATAGCCGGTGGTTTCAACCACCGGTTCATATACAACCACACCCAGCCCTGAAGGGGCGATAGCAATGGATATCATCCTGTGCCGGTGGTTAAAACCACCGGCTATATCACGCGACCCCTTCGGGGTAACTATTCCCCTGCAATATCCCCCAAATGCATTCCAGTCGCTGTTTGACCAGAACAGGTGTTTGAATGAAATCATGAATCTTTAAACCGTTGTTATCCCTCGCTTAAGCCACGAAGGATAGCAACAATACAGTCAAGCAGCGTACCTTAAGTTTACTGTTTCATGGCACGATCAGAGATCACGCGCATTACATTGTCCGACAGCTTGTTATAAGGCGGCCAGAACATTTGCTCGCTGAAAAAGTTCGGGTTTTTGTCCAGCAATTCGTTAGCGTCCACCAGACTGGATGCAGCCACCATGCCCAAGCCGTTTACAACACGCTCCTGTACCTGTTTACCGATAAAGTAGTTGGCAAAGATCTCGGCAGCCTCCAGCTTTTTACCTGCAAGATTGCGATGGAAGTTGATGGTATCCAGCCAGACGGTGTTGCCCTCCGAAAACTCAACCAGCTTCCAGTTACCGCCTGCGGCATTGTGCGCCGATGCACCCGGACCATAAGACGCAACCAACGACAAATCATCGGAGAACTCCGGACCTGCATCCCAGAATTTGCCTACCTGTTTGTATAGGCCATTCACCTTCTGCTGCAGCGTGCTGTTTGGTTCGGAATAGCTCCGCAATTGCTGATTATCCCGGATATCATTCAGGAAAAACGGCGCTTTACCCAGAGCAAGTGAAGCCAGGGCAATGTTGGGCTGAATTTGTCCCGAGCTGAGGGATAATTTTCCAGTCCATTTCGCATCCCACAATTCCGCTACAGATTTCGGCAGGTCAGCCTCCGACAATTTATCCATATTCGCCCAGATACCGTATGCACCGCCACCCCAGGGGATATAGACCGGCTTACCCTGTGGATCCAGTGCCATCGGGATGCCCGTCAGGGATTTGGACAAGTGCTGATAATTACTCAGTCGTGGAGAGTCCACATTGATCGGTTGCAGCAGTTTGAGCAGTTTGCCTTCCTGCATTTTGATGTAGTTAAGCGTCAGGAAGCTGATATCAACCTCGCCGCCGCGGATGACCTTGAACATCTGCTCGGGCCCTTCCGCCCAAGGACTTACAACATTCACGGTGTAGTCATAGCCCTGCTCTTTCAATAGCTTGTTTACCGCTTCAACTTCATCCGGTAAAACATAACCTTCCCAGGTAAACACGTTGAGCGTTTCCGCTCGAACAACCGTGCAAGCGAGCATCGCCCATACTACAAAGAACAATTTGGTTTTTAGCCTGTACAACATATAAGGATTTTCCTAATTGGATTCTAAGACTGCCAGGGGGGGTTACCAAACCCGCCTCCTCATGAACGAATATCAAGCTTGATACTCATACTCGTAGTAATACTTGCAATGGAGTATCAATTTAAGAGTAGTACGGTCGTACAGGTTCGCAAAACCAAATTTCTCCGCTATTCAGAGTGAATTGACTGTTTGTCTTCGTAAACCAAATCGCATTTTCCCACGTAAGCACTTTGGTAACAGATCGAACGACAAGAGGCTGACATGGGCAATGCAATCCTATCCAAACTCGAAAACCACGGTTCAGTACAGGCTCCTGATTCAGGAGGGGCTCCCGCAATCGATCTCTATATGCGCGAACTGCGTGAGCTTGAAATTATGGGTGAAGAAGAGGAACGGCAATTTGGCACGAACATTCAATCCGCCATTCGCATGCTTCTCGCTGAAATCGTCTCGTCTCCCGATCAATGGGCTGAACTTGAACACTGGTTAACGGAACTGCTGCACAACCACGGCCAGGACATCAATATTGTCTTTTCGGACAAACCAGATGACTTGCTCAAGCTGGAATGCATTCTGACCACACTGATCGACACCCTGAAAGTGCTCGATCACATGAACAAAAACAGGCAACCCGAGTATTCGGCAGTGCAAGGCAATTTGGTGTTCATGCTGGAAGGCATGCGTATTTCACGGAACCAGCTGGTAAACTTTGCCAAACTCGTTTCCCGAAATACAGATAACACGGCAGAACAGGTACGTTTTTCAGGGGCGCTAAAACATTACTTGCAGCTTCGCAATCAACTGATTGAAAAAAACCTTCGACTGGTCATGGCTCAGGCCCGACGCTACAAGGCAACCGGGTGCAGCCTTGAAGATATCGTGCAAAATGGCAACTTGGGCTTAATCAAAGCTGCGGATCGTTTTGACTTCCAGCGGGGCTACCGGTTTTCCACTTTTGCCGTCTGGTGTATTCAAAGCGCAATCAAATACCGCAGCCAGCGCACCCGCCATACGATTGCCAAGCCCCCTCACCTGCAGGATCAGCTGGGTCGCGTGCTCAGCTTGCGCGACCATTTACAGCAACAACTGGGTCGCCCGCCACGATCAACAGAATTAGCCAAAGCATCCGGACTGGATTATGAACAGGTCAACCACCTACTGAGCTTGCCCCAGGCATTCGAATCCACCGACCAAAACCCAATGCCCGACGGAAAAACCAGCCTGATCGATTCAATCAAAGACGAAGGCTCAACCATCGAACACGCCCTGAAACACGAACAACAAACACGCCTACTGGATCAACTAATGCGCCCGCTTACCCAGCGAGAACGTTTAATCCTGCTCATGCGCTACGGCATCGGCTACCCCCGAAGCTACACCCTCCACGAAATCGCCACACAACTCGGCCTAAGCTTCGAACGGATACGGCAACTGCAAAATCAGGCTACCAGAAAACTCAACAGGATTCCGTAAACTACCCAGTTGCATTCCCGGTATCCAAGGTATTCTCACTTTAAATTGATATCAATAGTGATATCATTTTTAAATGACTACGACTGAAGAACTTCTTGCTAAAATGCGAGAGAACCCAAAGGAAAGGCAAAGCCGTATCAGGTCAGGCAGGTACTCGCAGCAATAGAGCGTTTGGAGTTTGAGAATGGCTAAATATCTAGATCGTTACACATATCGGGTTACTTGGTCTGAAGAAGATCAAGAGTACGTTGGACTCTGTGCAGAGTTTCAAGGATTAAGCTGGCTTGAAAAGTCACCAGAAAAAGCATTATCAGGTATCCGAACGCTTATTAAAGAGTGCGTAAAGGATATGCAGGAGAACAACGAACCCGTGCCCGAAGCTTTGGCGCTCAAAAACTACAGCGGGAAATTTATGGTACGAGTCCCCCCCGAAACACACAGATCTCTGGCAATTCAAGCTGCAGAAGCCGGTGTAAGCCTTAACCGATTGATTTCCAGCAGGCTTCAGTAGTCTGATATATCATACGAATACCCCAAGGTACACGGTTGTCTGTTTAGAAGTACGTGATTATTACTGCTCTTTTGGTTACGAATATGTAGAGCCGGTAAAAAAATCGCTCAGCCCATACTGCTCCCTGAAATTAGGAGGGTATAAATAATGGATATTGCAAAAGAGTTGGAAGAAGCCAAAAAACGACTGGAAAAAGCTCGACTGGCAATTCAACAACGCGACCATGCAGCTGATATAGAAAGTAATGAAGAACCAGAACACTTAATTAGTGGTGAGTTTGATGAAGTAGAATTAAAGAGAATCGACAAGGAGGAAAAAACGAATGGATAATCGTACCAGCCACCCCTTCCCCAATGAAGTGAAGTCATTAGAAGAAGCGAAAATTCGAATTCAACGTTTACGTCGTACAATTGAAAAAAACACTGATACTTCATCACAAATTAGACTTGATCGAACTCAACTGAATCCGGCAAAACACTAACCACATTAAAACGCTGTTTCAGGCAGCTGCAGGAGTAGATCTTGAATCCCCTGGATTTCAGGATTGTTCAACTGCAGCGCACTGATGGAGCCAAAACGCTATCGTACCGACTAGGGATAGCTGTTGCGCCTAGTAACCCACCGTAAAGTGGCGCTGACGGAACTGCGGGCGCTCGGCTTCATCGACGATGGCTACCGCAAGATCCTGTATTGAAATCTTCGATGCCCCGTCAGCATCAATCAGCGCGGTATCATGTCCCAAACGAAACACACCGGTGCGCTCTCCGTCCTGCAGATACGCGGATGGGCAGACATAAGTCCAGTCCGCCCGTTGTTCATTTTTGCACAACTGCAACTGTTCCACACAGGCCACGGCAATATCACGCCATGCCTCGCCAACAAAGCGGGGATCATCAATCAACAACACACCCGGCTTGTCCGGTGAAAACAAACCACCCGCTCCCCCTGAAATAATGACTCTGACACCCGAGGCAATTACGCCATCCAACAGATTTCGGGTCATCTCGACCAGCGCTTTTTCTTCCCCCTCTGGTGGGCGGATGGCGGCAATCACCAGATCCTGCCCCTCACTCAATCGGCGCACATCGTCAACATTGTTAACGTCACCGGACACCAACTCAACACCCTCCGGCATGTCCACACCCGCAGCCAAATCACGTAACACGGCAGTGATCTGGTGACCACGCCCGACCGCCTCATTCACGATTCGTCGACCTACACTACCTGTTGCACCCAATACCGTAATTATCATATCCAAGCTCCATGATTGATGGTTTAAATTTATATCTTCATGTCAAGACATATGCTTTTTTAAATTGCCACACAAATATCTTTATGTAAAGACATAATAACAAAGAACTTGGGATAGATATGGTACTCTCACCCCGAAAACACAAACAAAACAAGCTATAAACCACTGTATTTATTGAACAATAGCGTCAAAACCAGATTATTCTCAACCCGTTAATAAAACTTTTAATTGATATTCTTTACATAAAGATATATTGTTTTTAACAAGATTAACCTGAAGCAATATCTAAAACAGGAATAGATTCATGCACGCAATCCGAATGACAGATATGATGGTTACCGCCCTGGCACCGATTGTTTGGGGCAGTACGTATTTGATCACCACCGAGTTTTTACCACCGAACAGCCCGTTACTGGCCTCATTGATTCGCGCCTTACCGGCAGGACTGGTGCTGTTGCTGCTGTGTCGTAAACTGCCCAAGGGAATGTGGTGGGGGCGTGCTGCGATACTTGGCACCCTGAACATCGGGCTTTTCTTTTACTTACTGTTCGAAGCAGCCTATCGCCTCCCCGGCGGTGTCGCGGCATTGGTGATGGCGTGCCAACCTATCGTTGTCCTGCTGCTCAGCACTCTGTTACTGCAGGAGAACATCCGCAAGATACAAGTCGCCGCTTGTGGCGTGGGCGCTGCCGGTATTGCACTCCTGGTATTGAAACCGACGGCCAGTCTCGACCTGATCGGAATTATTGCGGGCTTGGCCGGTGCAGTGAGTATGGCGCTCGGTGTGGTCTTGACCAAACGCTGGGGACGTCCTGAAGGGGTGAGTATGCTGAATTTCACCGGCTGGCAACTGACCGCGGGCGGTCTCTTCCTGTTACCGATTACACTGTTGTTCGAGCCATTGCCCGATACCATTACCGGCACTAATCTAATGGGCTTCGGCTATCTCAGCATTATCGGTGCGTTGCTGGCCTATACCTTGTGGTTTCGCGGCATCGAGCGACTGGATCCAACCACCACTTCGTTCATCGGATTCGCCAGCCCTCTCTCTGCCGCAATACTGGGCTATATTTTTCTACAGGAAACCTTTACCCCCTTGCAAAGTCTGGGCGCACTGGCCATCCTATGTTCGATTGTCCTGTCACAGGCTAAATTGAAACCATCCGCTACGCAGAACAAGACTGCCGCTCAGCAAAGTTGAGCGGCAATAACAGGGCGCACCCCCAATTTATTCCCGATTACTCATGTGAACAGAAACCTCATGAAAACAGATAAAGTGGATCACATTCTTACCCAATGGCAACTCGAACGGCCCGATATTGACGCCTCACCGATGGCGATACTGGGCCGCATAGGCCGCCTGCAGGGCCACATCTCGCCCGCCCTGCAAAAGATATTTGCCGAGTTGGGCCTGAATCCCGGTGAGTTTGACGTGATCGCCACCCTGCTGCGCTCAGGCAAACCCTACACCCTCACCCCCAACCAGCTGCTACAGTCCATGATGCTCACCTCCGGCGCCATGACCAACCGGATCGACCGACTGGAGAAAAAAGGACTGGTCAAACGCAGCGCCGACCCCAACGACCGCCGAGGTGTCTACGTCTCCCTCACCCCCAAAGGCGCAGAACTGGCCAACCGGGCCGTAGAAGCCCATGTCATCAACGGCGCAAAGATACTCGATGTCTATACCGAGGCAGAACGGGAAACACTGGCAGTGTTGTTGCGGAAGTTGTTGAGATCGTTTGAGGAAGGGGAATAAGGGTACATATATCGAAATCCAAAGGGGCACAAAAGCCCCTCTGCCCATCCTCATACTCTCTTTGATATCAATATTGCCCCCCTGAATCCGCAAAATACTCATCAGATTCAGAACGCCCCGCCAGAAATTATTCCTGAAGTACAGCGAACGGATGTAAGACAATGCTCACACAGAACCAGAGAAAGCTTACAGACAAAAAATCACAAACGTCTAGTTTTAAGAGTGTTGATATTTGATGGATCCAAGATTAATGACTGTGATCGACCCAAAGCGGAAATTAGGTGTTTTTAGAATATTGGTTAAACTCAATGAATACTGATATATCAAAGTTTATAAAGAAAACACCATTGAAATCGCTTCAAAAGTATTTCGAGGCCAATAACACTGATCTAGTGCAGGAAGTCGATTGGGATGACGACGAAAGCGCTGTTAGGAAATCGTTATTGCAAATTGCTGAAGCGGCAGTAGGCGAAAAATTAGCTCTACTCAAATCAGATTCGGAACGAATAAATGCGTTAAAGGATGAGCTTGGCCAAAGCATCTTAAAGCATTCCGTTGGTGATAGTGAGCTGCAAGAATACTATGACTTAGAGAATGAGCATGATCGAGTTCTGTGGCTATTTTTAAAGGATTCTTCGCGGTTCAGGCAGGTTGAGGACTGTTGGTATACAGACACAGGCCGAAACGGGCGTATGTGGGACGCATTTATAGGCCCTAAAAAAATATCAGTCAGTAAAAGTGATATTGATGTTTTGGCTTTCAAGAACAGAATAATGGAGCTGTTTCGGGCAGTCGGAAAAATTCACATAGACATATTTGAAAGAACGCGTTCAGAGGGTGATGATAACCAAATAGAACTCATACAAATAATGGTCTATAGAGAAGACTTACCTAGCACTCAGCTTGCTTTTGAAGATGAGAGTCTGGTTTCAAAAATTGTTCGGCCTGTTAAAGAAGTTGCATTGACTTACGAGCCGGAAAGTGGACACATCGAGGTTGTCGTTGAAGGCAAGGAAAACAGAAAAGCAATTCCAAAAATATTTTCAGAGACACTTCTAAAATCCCCCATTGATGGTGAGAAAATACCCTTAAAACGCTACACCATTCAAAGCTTGCTAAAGCAGAGAACGCTATCTTTTGATCCAGATGATGGGATTGAGTCAGTTGATGTCACGATGCTCAAAGTTGCTCAACCAAATAGCTACAATACTGTCACCTTGGATGTTGCTACAAAGGAAGAGCGTAGTATTTACGATATTTCAAAGGAATATTTTGGCGAGAATGACCCACTAAAATCTGGTTTTAAACTAAAACAAGTAAGAATCAGCATCAGATTTATGCCCGATGAAGAAAGCAGGAGAGGAAAGATACTACATGTAAAAATCCGAGAACCAAATGGGTGCGATCTAAAGAGCAAGTCCCAAAAAGAAAAGTTAATAGGCGACAAATACCTTGAGAAGTGGGAATTGGTTGAGATTATATAATGAGCAATGGGGTGCAGAGAACCACGATAGAAAAATTGCTGAAGATCAGTGAGACACAGGAGGCAACTATCATTGAAAAGCTTGCCAAGGAGGAGTTTGGCGATTTATTTCAGGAATTGGTGAAGAGTGGCATTCTCGCTCATTTTAAAATACTTAAATCCGTTGAAGTGTTCGACGGAGACTGTGAATTTTTTGCAGATATACAGCGCCGGGACGGCAAAAATATGTATTTTTCCGCTGCGGATGGTTGGGTTGCCGTTAATGATGAGGATATTAACCTATATCAAGTAAACTTCGAGTGGCTCCTGCGTATGGTCATGGACGCTTTAGACATAGGAGATCGGCATACTCCGAAGGTTATTTTAGAAGGTAAAATCTGGGCGCTAGGCCAGCATAGAATTGAAAAGCAAAACACTAACATCCTGGTTGTCAGGGATATGAAGAGTAGCGTTGTACTTGATGCGCTTAAAAATTATCTGAAAATACATCATAAATCCTCTAATCCGGCGTTAGTAATTGCTTTGGACCAGAATCTCCCGGATCATTTGGAGCTGCCAAACCAAAACCAGTTGGGAAGGCTTAATGAAGCTATAAAATGGGATAAGGATGATTTTGAGCTGAATACTGTTCTCCTCGCTGGGAAGATGGGAGGCAGTATAAGTCAGGATGGCTTTAGTGCTGGCTTTAGAAATCTAGTGGTGAATGGCAAGCAGTATCAGTTTACAAAGAAGCAGGCTGAGGCTGTTGAGTTTTTGTGCAATGCAGGCGGCCCTCGGCACCAAGATGAGGTACTTGCAGAAATTAATTCTACCCAGAGCAAGCTATTACAAGTTTTCAGAAGCAGGGGCAAAGCTAACGAAGCTTGGGGGGAAGTAATTAAAAGCGATGGAAAAGGAAATTATTGGCTTGAATTGTGAGAGCCATTCTCATTTACACCCTCAAATAACCATCAAAAAATGAAATTCACACCAATTTTCACACCCTTGGCCCACCAATTCACACACCCCTGACTGTTCATAATGATCTCCGTAAGTTCGTTAACCTATTGGAGATTTAAAAAATGAACGTAGATGTATTGTATCAAGTAAATATCAATGGCGATGTCTATGAGACTGACAAAGCCGCGATTTCCGGCAATGAGTTACTTTTGATGGCTGGCAAGCAGCCACCTGGAGAATTCGTTATCTATCTTCTTCTTGAGGATGGAGACATGGAAAGCATCCGTCCTACGGAAATGGTCGATTTGCAACGAACTGGAATCGAGAAATTCCGTACTTTCAGAGCAGATGTACTCTATCGGCTGGAAGTCAACGGAAAGCCGCGTGAATGGGGCTCAGATTTCATTACAGGACGAGCCATTAAGCGTCTTACTGAGGTTGATGAGCCGGATGAGGTTGGCATTTGGCAGAAAACCAAATCTGGTGAAGACAAGCTCATTGAGGATTCTGATGTAGTTAACCTTAGCCTTGAAGGAATTGAACAGTTCAGGGTTGGGGCCAAATACTCAATTTGCATTGAAGGCAAGGTGTTTGAGTGGTCGAAGAAGACGATTACAACAGAAGAAATTATTCAACTCGGTGGCTGGGATGCAAGCCAAGGTGCTGTGGAAGTGGACAAAGACCAAAATGAGCGTCCACTAGCATCCGGCGAAGTTATCAAGCTAAAGCCCGGACATAACTTTTGTAAGAAACAACGTTTCAAGCGTGGATTTGATGAGAATTCCCGTATCGGAAAAGAAGTTCTGCTTTTACAGAAAAACTTTGCACATGTGGAATACAAGGAAGTTAAAAATCTTCATTGGTTCAAAATCGAAGATTATCCGCTCCCTTCACCCCTTTCACCTGAAGTGATTTCAGTCGTGTTTAGTGTCACTGCTGGTCATCCAGTTCCAAAGCCTTATGGTTTTTATATACCGTCAGGCGTTAAATTCGGTGATCTGGTTTTGAAGCTCAACAATCCGCAGCATCCCCCGCCATTTGAAGGAAGCTGGCGTTTTGCATCATGGGACGTCGAAAACTGGCGTCCTGGAGCAGACGTCACTACCGGCGATAACTTATGGGGTTGGGCGAGAAGTTTCCGCAACCGCTTGCTGGAGGGTGAATAATGCAATTCTTTATTGACCTTACCGAAAAACAGCATGATGTTATCTGGCGCCACCTTCTACCCGAAGGTGCCACCCAGGAATCCGCCGCTTTCATTTTTGCCGAATTCCATGAAGACAATAAGACTCTGTTGCTCAAAGCTCAGGACTATTTCCTTGTCGAGCAAGATGGCTTCATCGCTCAATACGATGACTATATCGAGTTGTCAGACGAGAGTCGGATTTCCATCATCAAACAGGCGCACCAAACGAATACGGCTCTCATCGAGTTGCATTCTCATCCATTTGATAGCCCGTGGTCTGCTGCTTTCTCTATCGCTGACATGAACGGATTCGAAGAAACTGTTCCGCACATGTGGTGGAGGCTGCCTGGAAGGCCTTATGCAGCAATTGTCGTTTCACCACGTGGTTTCGATTCACTCGTTTGGCAGAAAGACCCTAATTCACCAGAATGCCTATCGGCATTGCGCGTTGATAAAAAGGTATTGAAGCCAACAGGTATGACATTAGGAGGTAAGCATGTCATCAGCAAA
Organism: Oleiphilus messinensis; assembly: GCF_002162375.1. Taxonomy (GTDB): domain Bacteria; phylum Pseudomonadota; class Gammaproteobacteria; order Pseudomonadales; family Oleiphilaceae; genus Oleiphilus; species Oleiphilus messinensis. The sequence continues at coordinate 5,950,825 of NZ_CP021425.1, forward strand.
TAAACGATTTAACAGGCAGATTGCAATTTTTGGCTTACAAGGCCAAGAAAAAATTCAATCCACCAAGGTAGTGCTGGTCGGTTTCGGCGGGCTGGGAACATTTGTGTTACCGCAACTTTGTTTACTCGGCGTGAGAGATATTGCTGTTGTTGAGCATGAGACTTTTTCAGAGACAAATCGAAATCGTTATATGGGGTTCTTGCATAGCGATTTCGATGATGACAAAGGCACCGGATTTGACAAAGTGATGGTTGCCGAGCGCGTAGCAAAAGGCATAGACCCAGAAGTGAATATAAAACTTATTAAAAACAAGCTGGAGTCTCGTGATGCATTCGACGCCATAAAAAGGGCTGATATTGTTGTTGGCTGCCTCGATAGCGATGGTGCACGTTCTATTCTTAACGAGTTGAGTATCGCCTATGATGTTACTTACATTGATCTTGCAAGTGAAGTGTTTGTGGACGGAACATTTGGGGGCCGGATTGCGGTTGTTAAAGAAGGAAATGGATGTTTGCATTGTATGGGCTATGGTCTGGACCAAACCGAGGTCAGGCGATACTTAGCCGATGAAACGCAATTAGAGAATGAAGCAAAGGTTTATGGTGTAGATAAGGAAAGCCTTGCTGCGGGTTCTGGCCCGTCAGTAGTGGATTTAAACGGAATCATTGCTTCGCTTGGTGTTCAAGAATTCAAGTTGCACATTACCGATCCAAAAAATAGCTCGCGCTATCTGAATTATCGGGGTCATTTAAAATCGATCACGAAAGTGCAGGTGGACGAGGATAACGGCTGTTATTGTTGTAGTCTTTACAATAAAAAGCTCGACGCAAATGTCGAAAGATACTTGGGTGTTAAAGCTAAGCCAAAAGATTAATGGGAAACTTTATTATTTCGGTCAAAAGCTGGTTTTTCCATGTCCGCTTTTGGCCGTTAGCAGAGTTCACCGATTTGGCCTCGCAGCGTATTCTCAATTGCTCAACGAATTGATGAAATCGAATGCTCGGTTTGAAGTGAAGTATATGCACTGTGCAACACGGTAATTATTGGCCCTAAATAGACACAACCAATCCATTCAATCAGCCATTCCAATTGTACTTACCGCCCCGAAATCGCGAATCTAGAGCAGGTTTGAAAGCTACTACAGATTCGCGATTAGGAGTTTTGCATATGAAAACAGTACTGAAGTCTATCCGTCAGCAGTTGAAGCGGGCTCAGGGGCCGAAGGCGCAGTCCGGTTGCAGTGGTGTGGTGGGGCGTGCGCCTTCGACCAACACCGTCTGCAATTATGCGGATAACTATTATGGTGATCAGGCTTGTCGGAGCCTGAATTAGCCCTCAGGCGGCGTTTGCCGCCGTGGTTGTGGCGCTTTGGGCGGCCAGGCATTCGGCGAAGCGGATGGTGGTTTTATCCATGTACGGTGCGCCGATGATTTGTACGCCTACGGGCATGCCCTGATCGGTTTTGCCGACCGGGGCGCAGGTGGACGGCAGGCCCAGGAGTGTAGCCGGGGCGATCCACATGAAGAGATCGGCATAATGTCGGTTAATACCGTCCACCTGCACTTTTCGGCTGGCCAGAAACCGGGAATGGTCATGGGCGAAGGCCGTACAGAAGGTTGGCGGGGCCAGGATAACATCGTACTGATCGAACACCGTCTGAAATGCTTCCTGCAGGCGCATGGACTGTTCCACCGAATTTAACCATTGGGCGTGGCTTAAACCGGCGCCCCGGTAAAAACTGTCGGCATGGGCCGGGAGAGGTGCCATTTTACCGAGTCCCTTGATTAACGGCGCGGCGGCGCGCATCAGTCCCCGTTGGATCGCGGGTGAGAATGTCATCATTTTACTGCTCAATTGCTGCGCGTAGGGGGCATAAAATTCGGTCAGCCCCTTTCCGAGCGGCGCACCCACGGTTACATCTACCCCGGCCTGTTCGAGCTGTATTTTCAGTTTTTGATAAACCGCTCTCATCTGATTTTCAATTGGGCAGGCTTCGTCTTCAATCCACATCAATACCCGGAATTGTCTGAGCTGCTCATGGCGGGGCCGGGGTAAGCGTAATTGCCAGCCTCGATCTGCAGTACTCGATGAGTCCGCGATAATATCCAGCATAAAGGATAGATCCTCCGCATGGCGCGCCATTGGCCCGGCAACGGCCAGCTCGGGTTCACGGACATCACCGGGATTGCCGGGAACATGGCCGCGAAGGGGGATAATACCGTGGGTCGATTTGTGTCCGTACACACCACAGAAGTGCGCCGGTATACGGATCGAGCCACCGATATCACTGCCCAGTTCAAGCGGTGTCATCCCCAAGGCCAGTGCCGCCGCTGCGCCGCCGGACGACCCGCCCGCCGTGCGAGCCGGGTTTACGGGATTGGAAGTGGTGCCATAAACCCGGTTATAGGTTTGGATATCCGCCGTCATCAACGGTACATTGGTTTTACCGAAAACAATTGCCCCTGCATCCGTCAGGCGTTGCACGGCCTTGGCGGAGCCCGTTGGATAATAGTCCTTGAAATCCGGATTGCCTGATGTGCAGGGCATACCCGGCACTTCATAAGAGTCTTTGATGGTCATGGGTAAACCCTGCAACGGCCCCAATGATTCACCCTGTTTGCGGGCTTTATCCGCCGCATCCGCCTGCCTTCTGGCGGTATCCAGCTGGGTCGCAATCACCGCATTGACGGCGGGATTCCGGTCTTGCACTGTCTGGATGTAATGCTCCAGTAACGCCCGACTAGTGGTTTCGCCCGTTTCAAGCTGGCGAACCTGTTCCAGCGCACTCATTTGTTCATACAACGGTTTTCCGTTTTTGGCCGACAACATAACCCCTCCTGTTCATTCACGTATTGGGTGAATTCAGTCACACCCTCCGTAAAGTGTGCTTGAGACGAGCCGGTGCCGTGAGATAATTTCTGGACAGTATGCTTGTCATTTTTGGCCATGCAGTGATGGGTCACAGAGGTATCCCGATGAGTACGGAACAGCAGACACGTAATCGCTTGGTACGCTACCCGGCGTTGTTTTCCCGCACCTATTTGGCCGTTCTCGCGTCATGGGGCGTCAATATCGAGGACTTTCTGAGTGCGTCGGATCTCCCGGCGGATACGGCGACTCGCAGCCTGGGGCTGACTCAGGAAGAATACCAACGCCTGCTGGATGCCGTTCACCAGCAATTTGCCGACCGGGGACCGGGTCTGGAAATGGGCTGGCAGTTACCGCCCACAGCCTTTGGCAGCCTCGGGCAGGCCACGCTATCCAGCGCAACCTTTGGTGCGGCACTGGCAATATGTGAACGGTACTGGAACCTGTTTGGCATGGGCATGGCCTGCAACCTGAACATTGCGCCGGAGCTGAGCCATATTGAAATCATGGCTTTGCCGGAGATACCCCATCGACACCATCACATGGTACTGGAATCAACGTTGACCAGTGTTTACCGGGGCTGCGTGGCCTTGCTGCCCGAAGTACAGGGCCAAACCATCACCGAATTCACCTTCGCCGAGCCGGTTTATGCCGGGAAAGCACGGCACTATCTGGGCACGGTCAGATACGCTCAATCCGGCTGCCGAATTTCCTTTCCGACAGCCTTGCTTGATCAGCCATTGATGATGGCAAACGCCTTCGCCTTGCAAACGGCATTGCTGCAATGTGAACAGGATCAGCAGCTGAATCAACACCCTGGCTTTGCCGGACGCATCCGTAAAGAACTGGTGCTCACACCTGAGGGCTACCCCAGCTTCGATCAACTTGCAGACAAGCTGCATATGAGCCCGAGAACCCTGCGTCGCTATTTGCAGAATGAAGGGGCCAGTTTTCTGAAGTTATTAAACGATGCCCGGAAACGGGATGCCCAGAACCTGCTGGAAAGACCCGAATTGGCCATTCAAGACGTGGCCCAGCGGCTGGGCTACAATGACCCGGCCAACTTCACCCGCGCCTTTCGCCTCTGGCTCGGCCTGACGCCAAGCCAGTACCGCGAGCAAAAAAATAGCCCCCTGAGTATAAAACTCAAGTAATTGAGGCCGCAGAATTGTCTGCACCGAGCCATGCCGTGTGAATACAATCCCGCCCCTGGTGCTTGGAATGGTAGAGCTCGGTATCCGCTTTTTCCAGATACGCCTGTGTGGGGGTATCTCCTTGGGGTATGCCGACACAACAGCCAATACTGACCGTAAGATTTACCGGCCCGCCCCGTGTGTTGATCGCCGTATCGGAAATGGCACGTCTGATGCGTTCGGCAACATCGCAGGCCCGTTTCGAGTCCGGCTCAAGCAGCACCACACAAAACTCCTCGCCACCGTAACGGGCCACCAGATCTGTTTCCCGCACAACCGTGCTGATCCGCAGGGCGACTTCCTGCAGACAGTCATCCCCGACCAGATGCCCCTGCTCGTCGTTAATGGTTTTGAAATGGTCAATATCAATGAGAAACACCGCCATCACACGGCTATAGCGCACGGCCCGGGCAATTTCCCGACTCATGAAATGCTCCAGATAGCGCCGGTTGCCAAGCTGGGTTAACTGATCCGTATCACTCAGTGTTTGCAGCTTCTCGTTCGCCAGCTGCAACTCCCGCGTGCGGTCTGCCACCCGGGTTTCCAGCTCCAGCGTCGCCAGGCGCTGGATTTCCAGGGCCCGCTGCTGGGCGCGCAAGCGGAGTGCCCGCTCATTGGCTATCCGCTCCGCCAGGGCAAAGGACAGCAGGATCACCTCCAGTAAAATGCCAATCTGAATCGCAGAGTTGGTAAACCGGTTACTGGGGAGAAAACCGTATTTGCTCAATCCCAAAAGCAGTACACCACAGGCAAGAATACCCCACGACAATGTGTACCAGCGGGCTGCCGGGATTTTCCGATACCAGGCCACGACCCCGAGAAAAATGGCCCAGGCACTGACCGCAACAGAGAACACCACCACCCACTGAATCAGCTGCGCATAGTCAATCAGTAATGACAAGACAACCAATACGGCACTGACGGCAATGGCAATCGACTGCAACCGGTTCACCCGGTGACTCAGAAAGCGCACCACAAAGCGGGCTGAAAAGGCCATCCCAAAAAACAGCGTAAGCGTGAGCACAAACAAGAGTATCCGGTCATTCCAGAGCTGCTCCTCCGGCCACAGGTACTGATAGGCCCACCCGCCAATACCGGCACTGAACAGCGCCATGCAAATCACGTAACCCACATAAAACAAATACACCACATCTCTCAGGCCGAGAAACAGCAACAGGTTATACACCGCGATGATGATCAAGGCACCGAAAAAGCCGCCCTGAAACCAGCTATTTCGTGCATCATCCTCAAAGAACGCTAACGGTTGCCAGAATGAAATCGGCACCTGGATCGAGCTACTGGAGTGCACCCGGATCAGAAGTTGTACTTGCGCCTTTTCTGGCAGGAGGAAGGGCACAACAAAATTGCGATTTTCGACATTACGCTCGGCGAAGGGGTACTTATCCCCCAGCTGCCATTGATTGCGCACCTGGCCATCCACTACCTCGTAGATCTGAATGTCATCCAAAACCGGATAAGCAATCTGCAATAACCAATCCGTTACCGGCCCGGCGTTATAGACCTGAAACCGAATCCACCACGCCGAGTCCGAATAGCCTTTGTTGACCACGTTGTCGGTATGAATTTGCCAGGGAATAGAGTACTGGGTCAGTTCCGATATTGTTAATTCGCCGGATGCATCTTCATACACTTCGACCTGTTGACCCACCTCAACACGCTTGAGCTCTGCATTTAACAGAACAGCGGCAACGCTCTTACCCGCAACGCCTGCCAATATAAAGCCGAAACTCAGGTTGAAAATAATCCACAGCCAGGGTGCAGGCCTGCATGCTTGACGGGAATTGAGCGTTTTACTGTTTGAATTGGTCAAGATCATCTCGGAAAACCAGATCATGCTCTGGGATGGGTAAAAAAACGCTTGTAAATAACAAGCGCAAAGGCAAGAAAACACTCTGGATGGGATCACCCAAAGCAAGCGCGGAATCCCTTCCAAAAGGCTAACTGGAAGTACTGCCAAAACAAGCCTTCCGGAGCCTATTAAGCTATTTCTGGAACAAATAGTCATTGTTTAAACAGGAGCTGGCGTTGTGATTTTCGGAATAACATTGAATCTTGCTAGCCAGTGCACGAGACATTGTTTAATCGGAAGACCTGTTTACCCGGCAGATCTGTTTACCCGACAAACCCGCTCCGGCTGATCTACGCAGATCCGGTTTTCTTATCTACACTTTAAAGAATGGAAGTGATGCTGCCTTTAACGGGAGCGTGATACCATTAAGGTGACACCGGCATCAGAAAGAAGAATTACGTGAAATATCAGAGCAGGCCCATGACCACGCTATTCAATAAAGAAGACCGCATACTCAAACAGTATCGGGCTATTATCGAAACCACCGAGCATGAAGGGCATCCTCTGGTTCATGATTTGACCGCGTTGCTAAGTCACTATGAAGAACTCTTGAGCAAGTTTGACCGGCTGACAAAAGTGAGTGATAAACAGCAAATATCACTCCATGAAATGGCGCGGGTTGATGGCCTGACCGGGTTGAATAACCGGAAATATCTGGAAGATTTTTTGAAATTCGAATGGAAGCGCGCATCGGATCTCGATGTGCCCATGGCCATGATCATGGTCGATATCGACTACTTCAAGTTATATAACGATACTTACGGCCACCAGGCTGGGGATCGGTGCCTGAAACAAGTTGGCGAAGTGCTGGCGCAAACGGTTAAACGCTCATCGGACTTTGTTGCGCGCTATGGCGGCGAGGAATTCACCATTGTATTAACCGACTGTCGCCACCACTATGCGGTAGATCTGGCAGAAAAGATCCAGCGCGCCATCAGCACCGCAGAAATTCGCCATGCCGGTTCGAAGGTCAGTGAATATGTCACGCTGAGTATGGGCATTGCAGTCTATCAACCGGGCAAGGGCTCATCACCCTCAGCGCTGTTGAGCGCAGCCGATGAAGCACTCTACCGGGCCAAGGAAAGCGGGCGAAACCGGTTTCATCTGGGGCGCATCGACTAACCAGGACGCGGTATTCTAATCTGTTACCACCAGCTCGAAGGTGGCCTTGCGAACATCTTCGCGGAATTCTTCGCCAATTTCAGCCATGTAATCATCGTCTTCCGGATAAACCCACTTGATCACCACCCGGTTACCGGCACTTGCGGCTTCATCCATCAATTCCAGCAACTCCATCAGAATTCGTGCGGTGCTACTGTTGAAGTAGACAAACTCCAGCACCAATTCAATATCCGATGTGGATTGGGTTAACAGATGCGCTTGCAGCTTATCAACGGGCTCACGATAAAATTCCGTCACATTCTCGGGATAGGACTCGCCCGAGATTCGGAAAACGTTATTTCCGAAGTCAAAATCAATTTCAGGTGTCCGGTCTGAACCCCTGATTTTTATCTGATCCATATCGTTTCCTTAGCTCGACGAATCCGTGCCCAAACAGGCACCATACACTTTGCGGAACCGCATTATATATAAACCTTCAAATTATAAAATGCGCGCTTTTCGTCCAGCTCCACAAACCCGAAACTGAAATCCGATTTTGCACGCAGCGCAATCTCGATCAAGCCAACCCCCGCGCCTTTACTGCCATCCGGAATCGCCCCGTGGAGTCGTGACCGGTATTGGGCTTTCAGCTCGGGTCGATCCAGAGCCTGAATATCCTGCAATGCGGCGTCGATGCGCGCGACATCCGATATCGCAACCGGATTTCCGCAATCGATATAAAACCGGTCACCCTCTTCCCCCATCGCGATCACACCACGGCCGAACTCAGTGCCATCATCGAGGGTACACCGCTCGAAGGAGTAATTCATAATATTCTGAATCTGTTCCACAAACAGCGCAAAGGCGGTTTGCCGGACTTTTTTATCCGCGTGGGCGAAAATGGCCGGTTTTTTCAACGCCTCCCCGACACTTAGCAACATTTGTTCGGTGATATAGCCGCTATAATAAAAATGCACACCGAGGTTCTGCATTTTCTGGTTAAGCGAATGGAGCGATATAGACGACATTCGTTCTCCGCCAGGGGATGGGTTAATACGATTGTTGAGATCGTTTTCAGCGCGAAAAAACCCCGGAACATTACCACAAATGCCTGAAGTTTTACCATACTTTACGCTATTGAGAGATTCGCAACCGATAAGTGATCCAGATAATGAAACAACCTGTCCATTTGGCAACAGTATGGCTACTCCTGCTACTTTTCTCCAGCTTTGGCCACACCACACCACCGCTGCAATTTGAGCACCTTACAACAGCCCATGGTTTGTCCAGCAATCTGGTCACCACGACCCTTCAAGACGCCCAAGGATTCCTTTGGGTGGGTACGGAAAACGGCTTGAACCGTTTCGACGGCTACGAGTTTCAAATTCACCGTCGCAACGCCGCCGCTTCAGAGACGTTGAATAGCAACCATATCACTCAACTTTTCCTGGATCAGTCCGGTCAACTCTGGGTCGGAACCGCTCGGGGTCTGAACCGGTATAACCGGTCACAAAACCGGTTTTCCACCATTCCGGCGTATCGCGATACAACCCCGGACTCGACGGTCGCCTTGAGCATCACCAGCCTGGCAGAATCTCAGGAACGGCTCTTTGTTGGGTCATCTCAGGGGCTGTTCCAGTTCAATCCCGACAAGCAGCAACTGGCACCCGTTTCTGCTCCCGAGCACATCGCCCCTGCACTGCTCGATTCCGAAGTCAGTGCGCTGTTGTTCGATAGCGATGGCTATTTGTGGGTGGGTACCCATGAGGGTTTACACCAATGGAACCCGGTGGAACAAACCCTGAAGACCTACAGGCACGATGAGCAGGACGACGAACAAACAGTAGGTAAAAAGACAATAATCGATAATACCATTCAGGCATTGTATGAAGACCGAAAAGGTCAAATCTGGATCGGCATAGATGGTGGCCTGTCCCGCCTGAATCCGGAGACAGGTGTGATCCGTAACTTCTACCATGGTGAGGACGGACACAGCCCGGAACTGGTCGGGGACGAGGTGACGAGTATTCTGGAAGATGCAAACGGTAATATCTGGATTGCAACAACAGAAGGCTTGACCCGCTACAACCCGGCGGACGAAACCTTCACTGCACTCATCCATGAACCGCAACTGGCGGACTCGCTCGCCCACAGCAAAACCCGCTCCCTGACCATCGATCGTTCGGGCATCCTCTGGGTTGGCACCCAGGGCGGTGGAATCAGCCGCCTGAACCTTCAGCCCAAGGCATTCTACCGCGAACAACATCACCCGGAGCTGGAAGCGTCATTAGGTTACGACTCGGTTTTATCCTTTCATGAAGATCATGCCGGACGCATTTGGGTCGGCATGGAGGACGAGGGGTTCAACCGCTTTGATCCTCGCACCGGCACTTTTGAGCGTTTTGAGTATGAGGCTGAGGATTTTACGCTGGAAGAAACCACCGAGGGTATTTTTTATATCGACTCCGGTGGTATTCACAAAGATCGAGTGCGATCCATTCAATCGGACCAACGGGGAAATCTGTGGATGGGCACCAGCGAAGGGTTGGAATACTTTGACGTTGAAAATATTCGCTTTCGCCACTTTCACCCCAAAGCCGGTCGGCCACATAGTCTCAGCCATGAAAATATTGGTGTTTTGCTACTCACGTCCGAAGATACATTGTGGATTGGGACGCAAGAGGGCGGTCTGAACAAGTTTAACCCTGAAACCTACGAAAACGAGATTTTTCGCTACCGGGAAAATGACCCGAACACACTGGGCAGCGACCGGATCACCGCACTCCTGCAAGATCAACAGGGTACGCTCTGGATTGGTACAGAAGGCGGAGGTCTTAACCGCTTTGATGCCAAACAGGGTAACTTCCAACGCTTTGCCTTGCCGTTGAAAAATAATCAAGCTGCAGCGAGTAGCAATTCCATCTGGACAATTTACCAGGCAGAAGATCACCGCCTGTGGGTGGGCACCGATGAGGGGTTATACCAATTCAGTCCGGATTCCGGCACGTTCACCCCCTCACCGCTCACGCTGAATGGCGAAGCAAACCGGGTGCTGGGTATTGTCGAGGATGATCACAGCAATCTCTGGTTAAGCAAGGAGAACGGCATTACCAAGTTCACCCCCAGCTCCGGTGCGGTGCAGAATTTCAATGCGCGCAACGGCTTGCCCACTGACCAGTTTTTGCCCGGGGCGTACTATCGGAGCAAGGCGGGTGACATCTATCTGGGTTCCAATCAAGGCATGATCCACTTCAAACCCCACGAGATTACCACTAACCAACACGTGCCGGATGTTGTCCTGACCAAGCTGGAAATTCTGAACAATGCGGTTACCCCTGCTAGCGACGACAGCCCATTGCAGGTTGATATCACACAGGCAGACAGACTCTCCCTCTCTTATCAGGATAAAGCCATCACCCTGACGTTTTCCGCCCTGGATTTTGCCAATCCGGAAAACAACCAATACGCCTACAAGCTTGAAGGTTTCGACCCTGACTGGAATTTCATCGGGCATCGACGGGTTGTGAGCTACACCAGCCTGCCGGGAGGGAATTACACATTCAAAGTCCGGGGCTCCAACAATGATCAGGTCTGGAATGAAGAAGGCATTAACCTGCCGATATTTGTCGCCCCGCCCCCCTGGCTGACTTGGTGGGCCTACACCTTGTACGGTTTAACACTCATCGCGATCATCGCGGGTATTGCCCGCTACAGAACGCTGAAAATTGAACGGCAGTTAGTGGAGCAGGAAAAAGCGAACCGGATACTGGAGCACAAAGTTGCAGACCGCACCAAAGAACTAAACGTCAAGAACGAGCAATTGTTCCGTTCCAATCAGAATATTTTGAGCAGTATTCGCTATGCCCAGAAAATCCAGCATTCCCTGCTACCCAACCAGTCCATGGTGCAACAGCTGTTTGGCGACTGTTTTATTGTTTGGGAACCGTTTTCATAAACCTGCTTAAACCTACTCAAGGTTTAAACGAGCCTATCCCTACAGCGCAGGGTGCGCGGAAAGCAGGGTTACGCTTTCCTGAATCAAGTCGGGACTCATGCCCGGTCTACCATCAAGGCGAGCCTCGACGGAGTAACTAACCCGATTCACACGACGAAAGTGACGCCAGCCACTCAGAAAATCTAATGATTTTTCGAGTGGTTGGTACCAACGCTGAAGTTTGTTGTAATACTGATAATCCCCGAGCGCCATCCTTACAGGCGGATGCTCGGTCTTAACGGTACCCTTCGCGTTAATACCAATGAGTTGTTTTGGCGGCTTTTCTTTAAAGCCATAATGCCGACGACCAATCACTAACGCGGCCGCGTGGTGATCTGAAAAACCGTGTCGATCGCGATACTTCATCCGCCCCAATAATGAGGTATAAGCCGGATTGACGTGATATAGGCGTATGCCGCGTTTAATGCTTTGCGTTTCAATCAAGTCCTTGATCTTACCGTAAGCAAAGGCATTCAACATGCGGGCATACTGAGGATGATCCTGCTTTTGGTATTGCCGTTTCTTTTGCTGAAAATCCAGCTTTTCGATCACCACCGCTTTACCTTGCTGTGCGGCAAAGTCCATCAGGTCTCGTACGGCATCCCCAATAATAGCCGCTCGTTGAGCATCATTCTTATAGTGCAAAGGTAAGTCAAACGTTCGGTGTTGCAGTGGGTTACCGTTCCGATCCAGCTCGACGACCGCTAAGTGATCCGGGTTGACATCCACACCAATGACACCTTGATCAGCATCGATCCACTCTGCTTGCGCTGTTGGTCCTGCCACTTCCACGCTAACGAGTAACCGCCAACCTTTTTTGTCTCGCTTAAATCGAAAACTCAGGGGTTGCCCTTTGATTGATTTATCGAGTTTTTTAACCTGATTCTGCCAGACGGCTTGGGCAATAGCCGCCTTACCATGCTTGAATTTCAGGCAATCAATGTTAATGGTCGTGCCGAACGTAGCGCGTAATTGATGGGGTACCAGGAGTTTTAGCTGGTAAGCATCATCTTGCTCACTGGGCGATAGCTGGGCATTTTGACAGCCCCAGGATTCATCATGAGAACCCACCAATAGAAATTCGCGGTGTCGTGCTTCGTGCCAGCGTTGTTTCCAGCCTTCAATGGCCGAACCCGTTTCTAACGCTTGACGCTCTTTCAGCAGCTTTCGACCGCCGAAACAAATGGGGGTTTTATTTGCCTGTTTTTCGGCCACCAAGGCGGCCTGCTTTTGCTGCCAACGATGCAGTTTCACTTCCTTCTGCCGTAGCGTGTTACGAAGTTGTTTTGCCTGTTGCGGGCAGCCTTTCTCTGCGACATGATCACAGCGCTTCTTTAATTTGTTGAGCGTTTTCTCCAGCTGTTTGATTTTAACGTCCAGCGTCACCAATCGGTTGTTTCGATTGGTTTGGTAAGACTGGATTAAACCTTTAATGCTTTGCCGGACGCCTTGAAACACCCGATAGCTGAACGGCATCCCCATTTCATGCATAAACTGGGTACGACTCAATTGCTGGGCTTTAGGCTTTTGTAAGTTAGCAAACCAACGAAACTTCACTTGATTCCACAGCTCGGCATAGTGGCACAATGCCGCATCCTGCTCATGAATCAAATTAAGCCGGGTTTCAAAGGTGAGTGTTTTCGTTAGCGTATCCACTAGGCGACGGCTCGTTGATTTTTACGACTACGTGAACCATGCAATCGCGCACTGAAGACCGTCATTAACGCTAACACATCATGGCAAAGTTGCTGTTCAACGTTTTCTTCAACTTCCTCAAGAATGACAACCTCCGTACCGTAAAACTGGCAAAGCGCAAATAACAATTCAGCCCCAAATCGGAGTAAGCGATCTTTATGAACGATAACCAGTCGTTTTACCTTACGCTGACAAATCAACTTAATTAATCGCTTTAATCCCCGTTTTTTATAGTTTAATCCTGAGCCAAGATCATCAATGGTTTCGACGGCTTCATAGCCAGCCTCTCTGGCATGCTTTTGCAAGCGAGCAATTTGCGTTTGCAAATCTTTTTTCTGATCATGAGAAGAGACGCGTGCATAACAGATTGTTCTGCGTTGCTCATTAGCAGTCGACTGACCGCAAAAGGCTAAAAGTTTATCAAGCGCGTAACGACGATGGCCACCAGGCGTACGGAAATCTGAGAAAAATCGTGATTCTTTTTCCCAGCGACGAAGGGTGGAAACGGCCACACCCAGAAGAAAAGCGGCAGCGCCTATCGATAGAAATTCAGCCATGATCATCACCTCCATCCATGAGAAAACAATACTGTACAAGCTACTGTATATGAGTAGGTTTAGTCAAGTATTTCGTTAACTGTTAAAGCCCCGGGATATTGTGGGTGGCGATATCTACTACATCGACAAACTGGACAACAAAGTCATTGTGGCCGTAATAGACTGTACCGGTCATGGTGTGCCGGGTGCGTTTATGACCATGCTGGCGTCATCCGGCTTGCGCCGAATTACCGTTGACGAGCACTGTCATGATCCCGCTGAGATTCTCGCTAAACTGAACCGGATTGTGAAAAAGTCGCTGCAACAAGATACGGATCACGCCAGTTCCGACGATGGCATGGACGCGGCGGTGTGTGTCATTGATGAAGCAGAAAAAACCGTTAAATTTGCCGGGGCCAATTTACCCCTGACCTATATTCACGATGGCGAGATACACAGCATCAAGGGGGACAGGGAAAGTCTCGGCTACCGCCGCTCCGACGTTGAACACGACTTCAATAACCATGAAGTCAAAGCCCGGAAAGGCACCGTGTTTTATCTGTATACCGATGGCATAACCGATCAGTTGGGCGGCGAAAAAAGAAGAATGTACGGGAATCGACGTTTACGGGAGACCTTGCTCAAACACCATAATCACAACTCTGCAAAACAGAAAGAAAGCGTTATTGTTGAGTTTGAGCAATACCGTTCCGATAACGAAGTGCAGGATGACATCACCCTGATCGGTTTCAAGATGTAGAGCCTAATCCGGATAAGATCAACATTCGTCGATGACGAATGTTGATCTCCTGTTGTTAGACTTTTAACAAGTTTGAGCCTGTCATCAATAACCACTGGCCATTAGTTCTCACATCCCTCTGACGAGGCTGTTTTCGAAACATCCGCCGCATCCAGCCCGGTTGTAATCGTCGCTGCAAACGAACTTAAAAATTGGGTATTCAGGGTTGCAATACTCAACCCCGACAACTGAAGACTCGCCGCGCCATCGGCAAATACGAGCTCAACCGGTTGATTTAACCCCAGAAACGACAGTGTTCCGGCCTCGGTACTGGTGATCTGGATACGGGTACCCTGAACTGAAAACTGGTAATCAGCCAACGCACCCGGCAGTTCAATACGCTCCACATTGGCATCCACCGTAATCGTGGGGTTACAGGAGACCAATAAGGTTTCCTGTTCCGCGTTACCATAAACCATTGTATCGGCCTGGCTGGTATAAAGATTACCGGCCCCTAAAAATGCCACGGACTCCGTCGCACCGGGTGTCGATTGTCCATCCGTGAACCGTTGCAATATGCCAGCGGTGTTGATGGTCCAGACATCGCCCGCTTCGGTATCCAGCGCCAGGCCACTGAAGGCCACATTCGTTACCGGTAACGCAATTTCCTGCACCAGTGACCCAGTCAGGGTCAGTTCCAGCATCGCCGCTTCGGCACTGCTGAGTACATATAAATTACCGTTGCTGCCCACCTCCAGGTCACCGGATACCACGTCGAAATCAGTGGCCACAGAAGCAAGCGCGATGCGGTTCAATATACTCCCGTCGGACGCGCTGATTTCCGCAATCACATTGGCATCGCTCGACACCGCTTCGTTATTTTGCAGCAGAAAAAACGAGCCCCGCTCTGGATGGTAAGCCCCACCGACCACAAAACCCTCGCCAAACGAGGTGGTCTGGCGTGAAACTTGGTTACCGGTCACCGGGTCAAATCCGTACATTATCGTAATGCCGCCTTCCCCTTCGAATACCAGTATTGATCCGGCGTCGATCTCCGCCCGACCCAACTGCAAGGCTTCAGGGGCAACACTGATATCCAAATGGCTTGAAACACTACTGCTCGGTAATTCAATACTGGACAGCACAGCCCCTTCCGGAGTCACCTGAATCAGTTGATCATTCTCATGGTCCTGCAGCCAGAGCGTGTTTGTCATCTCCGCATAAGCTACCCCGTATGCGCTTTGTGCCTCTGTCGCCAGGGTCTTGACCAGGTTCAAGGTGCTCTCTGCTGCCGCATCATGGCTGATCGAGATTCGCAGGTTATCAACCCGATTATCAATCAGGACGGCAGCATTACCGGAATGCCGCCACCCGGTCACATAACCGAATTGCATTTCAGCACCGGAAAAATCCGGATGGAAATTTGCATTCATTTCCGCCGTTTCAAGGTCGATCACCAGGCTGAAATCCGATTCCGTTAAACTCTGCATTTTCGCACGGTGCCAGGCATTTTCCTCAACGGGGGTGATCATATGGCGATACTGGTAGTAGTTACCCGCCTGCTGAATGAGGAGGTGCGCCCCCAGGACCCCAGCGTACCGCCCTCGACCGCGACCCAGCGATCCATGGACGCGCTAATGGTGTTGATGTTGCCCTGCGTGGCCGGATCCCACGAAAAATGGGAGTTGATAAAATAGTTTCTCGAGCTGTGATTCGGGTTATTGGCCGAGACTAACGTCATGTGGCCGATGGACGTCCCCGGATTCCCGGGGGAACTGTTCGACACGATTACCGTGGTGTCGCCACCATTGGAATGGCTTGCCACAACATAATCATCAAGATCAAAATCCCGATCAAGAAAAACAGAGCTGGCCTGGGTACTGCCAACCATTCCCACTAAACAAAGCGCAAAATACTGATTCTTTTTCATTGGTCACCTTCACTCCATGACATCAATCCATGAAAACAGTCCATGGCAAAACACTTAGCGTTTTCGTTGTTGTACATCATATGTTCACTTTTGGTCAAATTTGTGTCACGAACAATTCCGCGGCGTTTTCGTTTATTCATTCTGAAGCGTTATAGTTTTTTTATTCTAGAAGCGAGGGCTAGGATTAACTGACTCGAACAATCCAACACGTTAAGGACTAAACCATGGGTAAGCTCAGTTCATTGCAACAACAGGTTCAGGACAGCATCAACAACGCCATCAGCACATCCGAACGCACTTATTTCTCACTGACCGAGAAATCTGCGTCCTTCTGCAGCAAGTGGTATCAGCAACACAACTCATCTATTGCCAAGGCCTGCAATAGCTTGCGCGAATTCAATATCAAGTCCGGCGAAAAACTCGCTGCGGTTATCGCCAAAATCGAAAAGGAACCGACCACGGAAGACAAAGTGAAAGAAACCATCGACCAGGCCGCCGAGGCGACCAAAACCCTGGTTGAAAAAGCCGCCGAACAAGCCGCAAAACTCAACGAAAAAGCCAAAAAAGTGAAAGAAGACGTTTTGGCTTGAAGTCATCGCTCTGAACAGATGAACAAACCTGAACGGATGAACAGCCCTGTAGTCTAAGCGGTCACAGGGCAATTACACTTCAGGTTTAACCCATTACTAACCAGTGGAGAGCGCTATATTTTGGCGTAAAACGTTTCACAAAACAGGCGGTAGTTATCCGCATTATCCAATGCCGTTGCGGTATCCGCTTGCGCCAGCGTTCGGCATAAATAATGTCCGTAGACCAGTTGATCATGCTCTGCATAGACCCGGACAATATCGTTATTCGTGCCGATATTATAATTCTGCAAAACGCTGACATTGTTGTCGTCGGTATTCAACTTGGCGTGGGTCAATTCATGAATGACCGTGCCACCAAAAGAGGCCACGGAATCGCTGTTGATCGTTTTCGATTTACTCTTGATTTGCTTGGTATGGTAGGCCTTGCGGGAATCCTGGAAGTAGCCACTGGTAATGCCGGAACGCTTTGCCATGTGCGACACAGTGCTGCTCAAGTCCCCTTTGGCTTTTTCATAGGAGGCCAGTTTGGGATAGCGTCCACAGGCACCGTCATTGAAGAAACTGCCCCCCAAGCCAATGGACACATCCATATCCGGGTAACTGTTACAGAAGTTACCACTGGTTTCTGCGTAGAGTGAGGCACTTAACGTGCCTTTTTTCGACGAGGGCTTGAACTTGATGGTGCGATTGGTCATGGTCTTACTCAGCAGCTGAATGTTGTTCTTCAGCGTTGTGACGGTATTGTTATCCCGTGCACCAAACCAATACTCAACAGCACCTAACACTTTTTCTGACGGGCTGTTAAGTGCCCCCGCAACCACGCCCAGTAACGCCTTGGCATCGTTATAGCCGTACTCGATCTTTTTCAACTGCTCATCTGAAAACTCATAGCCGCCAAACTTAACAGTCTTGTACGAACCCGCGAAACTGAACGACCCCAACACCTGCATGGGACGCTTTAGCGCCAGGTTAATAACATTTTCATTGCCATAACTGTTTTTCATATAGGCATCGCGCAGTTTTTTCACTTCACTGATGGACTTGCGCCCATAGGTAGCCTCAAACAAAAGATACAAGCGAAGCTTGTTGCGAAAGGCCTTGTCGCCTGAAAACTTTTTAAACAGCCCGCTATGGCTCGAACTCCCCAGTGAAATGGCGTTGCCGACATTAGTCATGTTGGACTTGCCATCATTAAACCATTTCATGATCGCGATCTGCGCCCGCTGAGCAGCCTGCTGCCCGAATAACGGGGCAATTTCGGCAGGTATACTTTCAATGGTTTGGTAAATACGCTTGGCGGGTGATTTCATAGCTCGGAGCCCCTACTGCAGATCAGTTCAATTTCAGCGTGTTAATCAATTAACTGAGTATAGCGATAAAACGTTCTGCACCACCTCAAAAAAGTTAACAGATTGCCCCCCCATAGACAGCACAGACCATTCCGACCTCACTTTTGTTAACCCATCTTTAACTCCCGTTTGCGTAATGTTCAAGAATTCAGCGATCGATGAACACGTAACCAGGCAAAACAAGAGGCCCTGATATGTACGAAAACGAGCAAGATTACATAACCCGTTTACCTTTCAGAAGGGTTGGTGCTGTCGCACTAAGACGACCAGGGGACAAGCAATGAATCTCAAAACAGTGTTTGCCCGGCGTAAAACCGGGCTTGTGATTCTTGCATTGATTGGCGTGATGGTGTGCCTTGTGGACTTCATTTTCACACCGGCGGAGAGCACTGAAGCAACACAGGTTTCTGCAATACAGGTTTCTGCAACACAGGTTTCTGCATCCCCGCCCTCGCTGCCGGTGGTTGAGGTGACGACCGTTTCGGCTCAGACGTATAGCACAGAAGTCATCGTGCGCGGGCAAACCCTACCGCGTTATCAAGTCGAGATCACCGCGCAAGTCGAAGGTGAAATAAGCGAAATTGTGAATGGGATTACCGGACAGCAGGTGGCCAAAGAAGACACGCTGATCACCATCGATAACCAGGCCTACCTCGATGCGGTGTCCGCAGCGCAACTGGAGTTGGCCTACGCCGAACTCAATCTGGCGGAAGAGCGCAGAGCGGTCAAGCAAGCCAAACAAGAGTGGGCGCACATGCAGCCCGGAAAGCAACCGGATTCACCGCTGGTTTGGCGCACGCCTCACTTCAATGTTGCCCAACAGCGACTCGCCCGCTCAGAATCACTGCTCGCTCTGGCCCGTCGAAATCTGGCGAACACCGAGGTTAAAGCACCGTTCTCCGGGGTGATCATCAACCGTTATGTCGCACCGGGTCGCTATGTTCAACAGGGCGATCCACTGGTTTCAATTTACGGTCGTGATCAATTCGAAATGCGTGTTCTGTTATCCGAACAACAATGGCAATTACTCCCTGCCGAGCAGGACTTGATCCAGCTTCAGTGGCCAGTGGAACTGAGCCTGTTAAATTCCCCGCCCCAGTGGTCAGGTTATATCAGCCGGGTAGAAAATCATATCGACGTCACAACCCGGCAACGGGCGCTCATCATTACCGTTGATGCGCCGTATGAACAAACCCCGGTACTCCTGCCCGGCCGTTTCCTGGAGGCCCGTATTTCCGGGCTGGAACTGCCCGGGTTGTACAAACTTCCCGCCAGTGCCCTGACACGAAATGGCTTCGTCTGGTATCTGGATGACGACAATCGCTTACAACGGATTGCCGCGACTCCGGTGTTTCAAAAACAGGGGGATGTCTATATCCGGCTGCCGGAACAAGACCATAAACGGGCCTGGCGGATACTCAGACATCCCCTGAGCCATTACCTCGTGAACACTCAGGTCCAGGCCAATGAGGCGCAAATATGAGTGAAGGAGAAAAGTCAGGACTCATCGACTGGTTTGTGAACAATCCGGTCGCCGCCAATTTGCTGATGGCGTTTATTCTGATCGTCGGGCTTGTTACCGCAAACGCCCTGCGCCAGGAAGGTTTTCCTCCTCTGCCCCCCAAATATATCACGGTCTCGGTGACGTTCGAGAGTGGTTCTGCGGCCCAGGCGGAAAAGGGTATTGCAATGAAAATTGAAGATGCCCTGCAAGGCCTTATCGGTGTGAAACAAATCATCTCCGAATCGACAGCACAGGGGAGTACAGTGACCATTGAAAAGCAGGGTGACTACCCGTTGTCCGAGCTGCTCACTGCGGTCAAAAACCGTGTCGATGCCATCGCCACCTTTCCAAGCCGGGCTGAAAAGCCCATCGTCTCCGCCGCGCAATGGCACGAACATGCACTGTGGGTTCAGCTTTTTGGCCCTGCCGATGAGACGACTTTGGCTACACTTGCCCGAGAGATTCGTCAGGCATTATTGCGCCAGCCCGCCATTCAGAAAGTCGCAGTGCATGGTTTGCGCAAACCGGAAATAGAGGTCACCGTTGACGAGCAGCAACTGCAGGCCTTTAATCTTTCGTTGCCGGACGTGGCGGAAGCCATTTCCGCTAACTCGGTCACTGAAGTTGCCGGGGAGATTCGCAATCCGCAAAGCACCGTGACCCTGAGTGCGAATCAACAACGGCAGCAAGAGCTTGATTTCGCCCACATACCACTGCTCAACACCCCCGATGGCGGGGAGCTTGTGCTTGGCGACGTCGCGCATATTCGCGACAGTTATACCCAGCGCACACGGCATTGGATGCGCTTTTCCGGGCAACCGTCTGTCGGCTTGCAGATTATCATGGATAATCGCTCGGACATTAACGCCATCACGGAACAGGCACACCAGACCATTCAGACCATTCGCGCCAGCGGTCGATTACCCATGGATGTGCAGATTGAGAGCTGGTATGACCAAAGCAAATTCATCCAGAGCCGCTTATCCCTGATGATTGAAAACGGGGTGACCGGGATGGCACTGGTTTTTCTTGTGCTCGCTTTATTCCTGAATTTACGGATTGCATTTTGGGTTGCGATGGGACTGCCGGTTTGTTTCGCGGGCACCTTTATTCTGATGAACGACACGCTGCTCGACCTTTCCCTGAACGAATTAACCAGCTTCGGACTGATCATCGCCCTCGGTCTGGTGGTTGATGATGCCGTGGTGGTCGGTGAAAGTGTCCATACTCACCACCAACGCTATGGCGCGCACCGCCAAAGCACCATTCAAGGCGTTAAACGGGTTGCGACCCCAACCCTGTTTGGCATACTGACAACCGTGGCCGCATTTTGGCCACTGGGTCTGGTGGCCGGAGAAATGGGTAAAATATTTGCGCAGTTTGCCGTTATTGTGGTGGTCTGCCTGAGCTTTTCATTACTGGAGTCCAAGCTGATTCTTCCCGCCCACCTCGCACCTGCCGCTCACCCGGAAAAGTCGCCTGGCACCGTTGCGAGACACCGGAATATCTGGAAAACCGTGCAAACAGGGGTATCACAAGGCCTCGAGGTATTCACCCGTTGGCTTTATTTGCCGGCACTCAAACAGGCGCTCAGGTATCGCTATATTACCCTGCTGACCTTCATCGTGTTCTGGTTAGGCAGTATTGCGCTGCTTTCCAGCGGTACCGTGCGCTATGTATTTTTTCCGGATGTACCCGGCGATACCATCTCGGGTTATTTTATGCTGGAAGACGGGGCGGGGTATGGCCTGGCAGAACAACATACCGATCATATCGAGCAGGCAATAGTGCGGGTCAATCAGGCCATCATGGAAGCGTATAATCTCGACCAGCCTGTGATCGTCAAACGCCAGGCCTATCTGCAAAACGACTTGATCGGTGAAGTGACGGTTGAACTCAGCCCCCGTTCTGAACGCCCAATCAGTACAGAAGAAATTACCCAACGCTGGCGCGCCGCCGTTGGCAGTCTCGAAGCTACAGATATCCTGAAATTTGTCAGCAGTTGGGTGGGCGCGGAAGATCTGCGAATCGAACTTCTGGCAGACTCCACAGAAACTTTACGTACAGCAGGAGAAGCCATCAAAAATCACCTGCAAACGTTACCTGGCGTGACCGATATTCAGGACAATCTCAAGCCGGGTATTCCGCAAATTCAACTGACCCTATCTCCGGTCGGACGCACGCTGGGTTTGACCCAGGCCGATTTGGCAAAACAGATTCAATACGCCTATCACGGTATTGAGGTGCAACAGTTCCAACGAGGAAGTCACGAGGTCAAAGTCTGGGTGCGCTACCCCGAGAGATTACGCGGTGATATCACCACACTCAGTGAGATGCGGATCAGGCTTCCCGATGCCCGTTTTGTTCCTCTGTCAGTGGTGGCAACCATTTCCGAAAGTTACGGCAACAGCTATATCACCCGGATAGATAATCAACGGGCTAACTTTATCGTGGCAAACGTTGATAAACAAATCACCTCCCCCAGTGCTATTATTAAAATTCTGGAAGACCATACTTTTCCTGCCCTGTTAGCGGCACACCCGGGGCTACATATCCAACTTGCCGGAGAGGCCAAAGAGGATGCGGAGGCATCCGCATCGCTGATCAAGATATTCGGTCTGTCTTTGCTTCTGATTTATATTTTATTGGCGGTGCCGCTGAAATCCTACAGCCAACCCCTGCTGATTATGGCCGCTATACCCTTCGGGATTATGGGAGCGATTGTCGGCCACTGGATTCAGGGTCTTCCGGTAAGCCTGCTATCCTTGTTTGGCATACTCGCATTAAGCGGCATTGTCGTGAACGACAGCCTGTTACTGGTGGTTCGCTATAATGAATCAAGAGCGCAGCATAAGCCGATTATCAGCGCACTTCTGGAAGCAGGGCACAATCGATTGAGAGCTATTTTATTGACATCACTCACGACATTTGTCGGCTTGTTGCCTCTCTTGAGGGAAACCTCAGAACAGGCCCAGTTTCTCATTCCGACCGCGGTATCGCTGGCCTATGGCATTTTATTTGCGACCACAATCACCTTGATCCTGATACCGATACTCCTGGCAATACAGGAAGACTTTCTCCCCGACCGTCGAGGCGCTGACAGTATATGACGTTACCGGTACTGCTGGTCGAAGATGATATTGATCTTGCGAATACACTGCTTCAGTTCCTTGAAATGGAGGGGATTAACTGTGACCATGCCGCCAATGGTCAATCCGGGTTAACGTTGGCGCAACAGAATACCTATGGAGTTATTCTACTGGATTTGAATCTGCCCAGAATGAATGGTTTGACACTCTGTGAGCGCTTGCGCCAGTCCGGTCAGGACACCCCCGTGTTAATGCTCACCGCTCGAGACACCCTGGATGACAAACTCGCTGGCTTTCATGCAGGAACGGATGATTATCTGGTTAAACCCTTTGATCTGGATGAGGTTTTGGTACGTGTCCGGGCGCTTGCCAAGCGTCGAAGCGGGCAAGTACGAAAGTTGCTCGCAGCAACGCTGGAGATGGATCTGGACAGAAAGGAAGTGTTGCGTGCCGGTACACTATTGAAGATATCCCCAAGCAGTTGGCGTCTTCTGGAAACGCTGATGCGTCATTTCCCGGCGGTGGTCAGTCGGCAGGAACTGGAAGCAGCACTTTGGGGAGATAATCTTCCCGACAGTAACAGCCTGAAAGTACATCTGCACAATCTGCGTCAACAGCTTGATAAGGGATTCGAGACCGGGCTTGTAGAAACCGTTCCGGGTTTTGGTTTCAGACTCAAGGACTCAAATTAATGCTCGGCAAAAGTATTCGCCGCTTTGTAATGATCTACACCTGTACTCTTCTGTTGATTATTTCAGCAGGGTACTCACTGGTTGCCTTCTGGTTTATGTCCAAGGGCATGGACTCTGCGGAGCTATGGCAACTGGAAAAAATCAGCATTGGGTACGCCGCACAATATCAATCATCCTCTTCCACACCACTGCCAAACACCGAACATATCACTGCAACTCTTGAATTTGAGACCTTGCCAGATTTCGTTCGCCGCCATTTTCCGGTAACGGAACATCAGAATAAAACGCTGCTCTATCACGAGGAAGCCGAGCGCGTCTACTTTCTATTTCCCTACGACCTCCATGATGGCAAACGTCTGTATCTCCTTTCACAGTATGATCAGAACGATCTGAACGAAGCTACGGAATTTTTCGTGCTACAAACCATCAATACCCTCTGGCCTGTCATGGCAATTTCCGTCGCACTTGCCATGCTGGCCGTGATCTATATGACTCACCAATTGATCAAGCCGATTCGAAAACTGGAACGGTGGGCCACCCAGCTCAAACTGGATGATTTACACCAGCCGCCAAACCAGTTCACCTATCAGGAGCTGAATGCGGTTGCGGCTGAACTCTATCATGCACTGCAACGCATCCGCGGCATGGTGACCCGGGAACAGCAGTTTCTGCGTAACGCCAGCCATGAGCTGCGCACCCCCATTTCGGTCGTCACCAGTAACATCACGCTGTTAAAACATATCCGCAAAGCAACGCCTTTCCCCGAGAAAACAGAACAACCCATTGCGCGAATTGAACGCGCCGGTCAGACCATGCGGGATCTGACAGAAACCCTGCTCTGGCTGAGCCGGGAACGTCCCGAGCCCGTGGAGCCGCATTCGGTCGCCATTGATGAACTCATTCAGGAAATTGTGAATGACAATCAATATCTGCTACTGAACAAAACCGTTGAGTTACAATTGCAACTCAGCCCAACCCGAATTGAGATTGCGCCAACACCTTGCCGCATTGCTATCAGCAACCTGATCCGAAACGCCATGCAATATACCGAACAAGGCTTCATTTCGATCAAGGTTGAAACGGTTCCTGTTGCAGGGGATTGTGCACTTATTCAAGGCGTAAGGGTTCAAATTTGCAACAGTAACCAAGGCGATCTGGATATCACATCTGCAGCAGAATACGGATATGGTCTGGGACTGGCGCTGGTGGATCAGATCTCGGCGCGGATGGGGTGGCAACATCACACCGAGAACATTTCTGGAGGACGGCTTGCTGAAATCCAGTTTCCAGCCAAATACGATAGTTGAATACGCCCTAACGGGTCTGGTGCTCCAGAAAATCCAGAATGACCGGCATCACCTCGGGTGCCAGCGCATCCTGCTGCCACCACATCAGCTTTAGCCAGCTCCACAGCCCGAATGTCTGCCCCTGAAAACGATTTGCCTTCAACAGCCCATGGGTCGCATTGGGGATCAGGCGTGGGGTGACTGGACTGGATTTTCGGGTCTGCCAGCGTTGGTACTCCGCACGGGCATCAACATTGGCGTCCTGATCACCCCAAAGTAGCAACACAGGCACTTCAATACGCTGATAGTCTGCACTGGCATCCGCCCGATAATTACGGAGTACAAACCCGTAGCGCGCTTCATTCATTGCCTGAGCGCCTTTATATTGCCGATACACAGCATACTCGGGCGCTTTTTCAAACAATTCGACTTCTGCGGCAAAACCCGCCAGTGCTTGCTCGATTTCAGCCGCACTCGCCCCTTCAAACGCCAGCCGTTTTCGCGTGTAGTATTGCCCCTGCTGAATCCAATTGGCGGCAAAACCGATTCCGATAGCAAAGCCGATGTTGCTATCGCCACTCGCCAAGGCCGGAATCACCCATCCGGCCTGGCTGAAGCCAATCAAGCCGATACGGGACTCCGGAATCAGGTAACGTTGTTTTACTGCCCTGATTGCGGCACGCACTTCGCCTTGTCGATCTTGCATCGACTGTTGTAACCAGTTGCCTGAGGACTCCCCGACGCCGGGCTTGTCCCAACTGAAAACCCCATAGCCCTGGCGGCGCAAACGATCCCAGAAAACGTCATAATAACCTTCCGCATCATAAGTGAAAGCACCATCACCATGCACAAATAACAGTACCGCTTTCGGCGGCAAGTCTCTGACAGGGGCCAGATAATGCCCCATTAACTGATGCTGACCGTGATGGAAGGTCAGCAACTCATCCTGCATCAATGTATCAGGAGTAGTCCCCTCGTCATGGGCGAGCCGGTGCTGATCTGCCTGAGCAGATCGCCCCGACAGACCAATCAAATTAACCACCATGACGATCATCACAGCTACAAGAAATTTCATTTTATTGATCTCGATTTTTCCAGTTTCCCAGGTCAATATCAGGGTTCGAAGCAAGCCTAATAAAAATAGGACAATCCGATGCCCGCCAGAATGGATTCTTCGTTATAGAACCGGATGTTCGAATGCTTCGCGTACAACTGGAATAGCCCGCTGACTCGCACCGATTTCCAGCCAAATGGTTCAATAAAGGCCAATTCGGATTGCACGGAAACACCTTCATCCTTTCTGACCCGATTGAAAACCGGATGACGTTCCTCAAACCGCGCCACACTGTAATTCACCGTGACATCAAACTCCAATGTGTCCTGCTGATATAACAGCGTCACCGCAGAACCGGCTCGATCATAACGGAATGCTTTCCCCTGGGCATTGGCCCTGATGAACTGGAGACGGGGAACAATGAAGAACGATTCGCTCAACGGGACAACATAATCAACCTCAACACTGTGCTGATCCCCCGAACGCTTCAGCGCTGCCCGTGCCGAACGCTCCAGAGGCTCGAGCGCGGACTCGCCCGACCGTTCCTGCGAGACCTTTTCATGGGTATATCCATAGTAAAATGACCAGGGACTGCCCATGAGCGTTTCAACCGCCAGCCTGACGCCCGCGGTCTCCAAATCCGTTTTCTGACGCTTGCGCTTAAGCTGGTAAGGATCCTGCCAGACCTGCCTGTTGAACAAAGACAATGGCGGAATGAGTCCTACATTAACATCCGTTCCGTTTTCAAAACGCTGCTTGATGCCGATCCCGAAATAACTTGAGCGATCAGAGATTAACCCGGGAATCGATCCCAGATAAACAGCCGTTTGATCCTTGTTGAAGAAATAGCTTACCTCCCAAAACAATGCAGCGACTTCAGTGCGCTCCGCCTTTGCCGCCTGATTTAGAGATTGTATGGGTGTCCTGTGATCCGATACTTCAGTGAGTGATTTTGTCTCACTGCCGCCCAACAGCAAATACAGATAACCTGAAATTGCAACATCCTCCGCATCTGCATGCTCTTCAGCCTGGGCCATGGAAATACAACTCATCAATACCCAGAATGCACCTTTTTTTGGCCACCTTATCCCGCTCGAACGGGCTTGTTTCGATCCATAATTCATTATCGTTTACCCTCGTTTTCCTGTTCGTGGCCAAAGACTACGGAAAGCGAGGTTAAGTCGGGGTTAACATCCTCAAGCGGATATTCCTGTGATGTTTTTTTTACGCTTTTGTCTTGGTTTACGGAGGCTTGCACAACAACTCAGACACATACTGAGCCGTGTTCCGACACTGCTACATAAAAGCTTCGGTAATGTTCCAACAATAAAGATTAACAACATGAACAAAAACAGGATTACTCAAATGAAGTTTACGCAATTGCTGCGCTGTGCAGCATTAATCCCGCTTATGGCGTTCGCGAGCATCACAACCGCCAACGACAACCTCTCTTCAAGCCTGCTTTCAATCTGGCACAAGTTTGCAGTGGGGGCGGTGTTCACCCAAACCAACGACAGCGAAGGCAACGAAGTGCTCATGTTCAGCCGACATGGCAATGGCAAATTACAGTTTTTGGATGCCTTTGCAACGGACGGGGTTGGCACCAGCGGCGGGCTTGGAAATCAGGGCGCACTGGCGCTGAGCAAGGACAATGATTTTTTGTTTGTGGTGAATGCCGGCAGCAATGAAATAACCACATTTTCGGTCCATAAACATGGTTTGAAATTGGTCGATAAGGTACCTTCCGGCGGTGAACGCCCGATCAGTTTAAGCGTATTTCAGGATCGACTCTATGTTCTGAATACCGGCAGCGACAGTATCAACGGTTTTACCTTTGACCACGACGGCAAACTGACGCCAATGGCCGAAGCCATTCGTTCACTCAGTGGCACCGAAACGTCTGCAGCTCAAATTCAAGTCAGCCCCTGGGGTGATGCTTTAGTTGTCACGGAACGCGCAACCAATTTGATCGATGTATTCTGGCTGGATGACAACGGGATACCCGGTGAAGCGGTTATCAGCCCATCTGTCGGTACCACGCCATTTGGATTTGATTTTGACCGCCGAGGTCACCTGGTTGTCTCGGAAGCCGCAGGTGGCGCAGACAATGCCAGCTCTGTATCGTCTTACAACATTCTTGAAACCGGGCAATTGGAGATCATCAGCGGTGCGGTGCCCACAACCGAATCAGCTGCATGCTGGTTGATCACCACGCCGAATGGCCGCTTTGCCTACACGACCAATACCCGTTCCAGCTCAATTTCCGGTTTCCGTATCGAACGAGATGGTTCTCTGAATTTGCTGGATCTTGATGGCGTAACCGGGAACACCGGTGAAGGCACCAATCCACTGGATATGGCAATGAGCCGAAATGGCCGCCACCTCTATGCCATCAGCCCGGCAACTGAAGAAATTGTGGCGTTCCGCATCCGCGGCAACGGCAGCCTTAAAAACATCCAGTCTGTGACTGCCGCTGCCCCAAGAATCAACGGTTTGGCCGCCTACTAATACAACCGGCCTGAATTACGCTGGATAAAGGTCACGTTATTGGCACCTTATCCAGCGCTCAACACCGGGAAAAACGGTTAACCTTGTACAAAAAGTACAGAGAACAAAAAAGAAAGTGGCTTATTCGAGCCTATCAATATAGAACACGGCATTTGCACTCTGAGACAGGGCGTATATTCGTGAGCCCATAACCCAGAACTGCCTCATTGCCAATTCGCTGTCCCCCAGCCGCTGCCAGCGCGCCCCTCGACTGAATGAAATCCAGACGCCGTTATCCGTAGCGATAACCAACCCCGTTGCTGCGTCTCCCTGCCAGGACGTGAGGGCAAATACTTCATTCGCATCACCCGGCAAAGTCAGCGTTTTCCAGTTCGCATTGGACTTGGAATCATTCATCAACAGTCTCGTTTTTTCCGCCATCACAAGGACACCGTCAGCCAGGATTGTTACAACCGCAGTATCGACAAAAACCTCCCTTTGCGGAAATTCAAATGACCCGATTTCCTGAGTGGTCTCATTTTGATCCGTTGCCAGGGCCATAACCCTGACGTGATTTTGATCCAACACATAGAATTCATTGGCATTGAATGGATTGATTATCGGAAAATCCCATGTCGAATAACCTCCGGAGTCCACCCGGCTCCAGGATTCACCTTTATCCGCCGAATAGCTCACCCAATTTGAGTGATAAGAACGGTCTGCAACAAAGTAGGATTCGGCATTCACACCAAAGAAAAGCGACGGGCAGGCACTTATATCCTGTTCCCCCTCGGCTTCAATCACTGCAACTTTTTCCCAACTCTGACCTTCATTGTCAGTGCGATAAATACCACCGCCCAAATCCGGCCAGGCGTTACAGACCGTAAGATACCAATGGGCGCTCTCAGCTGGATCCGCATACACCTTGTCGATCCGGCCACTGCTCAGATCCGGCCCAGCTACCCCATTCCACTGATTTCCGGCATCGAATGAGGAGAACAACTGGTATTCATTCTCGGCATTCCGAAGCACAATATTTAATTTATTCTGATCAAAACGACCTTGAGCGATCCACTTCAACTCGGCGATATCACCTTCCGGCAAGTTCAGCGCTTGCCATTCGTTGAACGATACATCCGGCTCAGTGATCGGCGCGTCACTGGAGCTGTCATTACATGCTCCCAGTGCAGTAACACACATCGCTAAACCCAGTCTGCGCAGTAACCGGGATGTAATTAAACTGCCTTGTCGGTACAGACCTGGTTTCCTCACTCCTGACATCTTGCTTTCCCTCTGTTTTCCTTAACGGCTAATCGATATAACACAATGAACCGCCAACTGAGTGCACACTTGTTGACTGAAAATAAATTAAAGTGTACATTTGTACACATAAACAACCAACAAAGGTAAATCTCATGAGCGTTATCGTGATGAATGTAGTATTAGTGATATTGCTCGGTGTCGCAATGTGGTTACTGAAAACAGTAAGCCGAATTGAAAACCACTATTTCATGGCATCTCAGGACTGGCTGAAGGACACGGCCAATGACTCCGAAACAACTCCCCACGCAAATAATCCCGGAACAGTCGCAAAAAACATCAAACCCTTTATAACGGTTGAAGTCACCAACGCCTTCAGCCTTGCCGAACGAGAGTCTAAGCTCGCCCCTTATATCGCCAAAATCGCCCCTTCATTAATCCAGGAAAAAGTCTACGAACAGGTTGTCGAGAATATGAGAATCGAGCTGGATAAAGAAGGCGTGGAACACAAAGTCCAATTGCTTTACCGGTGAGGTGCAGAGTATGTGGCTATTAGCGAGTGAATGGTTATCTGTAATGCTGATATTGGCTTGTGGTGCGATATACAGCCACGCGGCAATTCGAATTGTTGACCTGCAAAAGCATGCCAGGCAACTGCAGACACAAAAGCGGCCCACCGCCCGGGAAAATCGGGAACAATTCCGAAAACAGGTGCGCATGGAAAAGCAGCAACTGGCGGAATGCACAATCGATAAAGGCACATCGACAGTGGAGATGATTCACCGGATCATTAGCAAAATCACCTTCGGTATTCTCGAGTGCATCCCCCCGATTCGTTATCCCTCGAAGCTGGTTCGCAAGGTTCATGATAAAACCAGTTCACAAGTGTACACATTAATAAGAGAAATCAACCGGGATATTGGTACAATTAGCCAACAATGGCAGCAGCAGAGCCAGACACCGGCATCTCGCCCAATCAGCACGACAAAAAAAGCTCCGAAACAACCGGAAGCGACTGACAAACTTCCTGACCGGAGTACAGAAAACAGGGTTTTACATGCAGTAAACTTCGAGCAACCACAAATCCACATCGAAAAAATAAATAAGGGAATACATCCAAATGAAGAAAATAAATACAATAATCAACCTCTTTGGCGCAGCCACGCTGGCAACCAGCTCAGTGAATGCAGACGTTCTGGAACGTAAATTCTGCATTTTCGACCCGGTCGGCGCTAATGGGCCGATGTTCAACGTGATGAAATCGTCCAAACCTTCGGCACTCAAGTGGGGTGTGAACCTGGAGCTTGCAGCCTATACGGATGAGAAGATTGCAGCAGAAGACCTGAAAGCAGGACAGTGCGACGCAGCACTGTTGACCAGCACCCGGGCAAGAGAATTCAATCGCTTTACCGGCTCCCTGGAAGCATTAGGGGCCATCACCAGTGATGAAGAAATGAAAATGGTTCTTGAAACCTTGAACCAGAGCAAAGCGGCCAAACTGCTGACCAGCGGCAAGTACGAAGTCGCCGGTATACTCCCTGCCGGAGCGGTTTATCTATTTTTACGGGACCGCACCGTTAACTCGGTCGAAAAGCTGCAGGGCAAAAAAATTGCGACCCTGGACTATGACCACGCGTCGTTAACCATGGTTCGCCACGTCGGAGCATCCGTGGTGGGTGCCACGTCTTCCAGCTTCGCCGGAAAGTTCAATAATGGCAGCGTTGATGCCGCCTATGCTCCTGCTATCGCCTACACCCCCTTGGAACTCTACAAAGGCATCGGCACCAGCGGTGGCGTGTTTGACTACAAACTTGCTCAGTTCACCTTCCAAATCATCATTCAAAAAGACAAGTTCCCGGAAGACTTCGGCCAGAATGCACGAGATTACACGGCAAGCATATACGACGAAGCCCACAAAATGGTCTCCAACGCCGAAGCGGAAATCAACCCGCAACACTGGATGCGCCCCACCAGAGATGAAGTCGCAGGCTACGACAACTTGCTCAGAGAAGTCCGCATCAGCCTGAAAGAAGAAGGCGTCTACGACCCCAAAGCACTCCGACTCATGCTGAAAGTACGCTGTAAAACCAATCCCGACAAAGCGGAATGTGTTGAGGGGCGGGAGTAAATAACACAATTATGCGACCTGAATCAGGCGCAACGAAAGGCGGGGCTGCGGCCCTGCCAGAGTTAGAGAAAATCGTATCAGAGGTGAAGTCGGGCAATCGAGTTATCCTCTTTGCTCCGGGCACTTCGAGCTTCATTCTCGGTCAGTTGATCGGTATTTCAGCATTTGTATTTCTCATCGGTTCGCTGGGAAAATTACTGGGATCACAGTTAACGACCGGTACAAGTGCAATGTTACAGCTAGGCTTAATCCTTGTGGCGGTAGCCTGTAACGTTTTCCCGGGAATTATGCTCATCAGAGGCCATAAACAG